>JAODMO010000061.1 GCA_025464995.1 Microbacteriaceae bacterium | reverse complement strand
GGCGGCTGTCGTCGAGGTCACGCAGCCGATGCTAGATCGACGCATCCGTTCGCCACAGTGGTTGACGCGGCCCCGGGCGGGCGCAACCGGAGCGGCGCTCAGTCGGCTCGACCGCTGATGCGACGGGTGAGCTCGGCCGCGTAGTGGCGCGTCTGTTCGGCGATGCCGACCCAGCGCTCGGGCGTGACGGTGTCGCGCGAGAAGGTGACGGCGATGGCCGCCGCCGGCCACCCCGAGTGGTCGAGCACCGCGACAGCCACCGACGCGATCCCGGGAGTGATGGCGCCGTCTTCCGCCGCGAACCCCTGCGCGGTCGAGCGTTGCAGCAGGCGTCGCAACTCGCCGTACCCGGCAGGCTCGCTGGCCTCGCCGCGCACCGCGAACGCCTCCCGGTTGGGAAAGAGCGCACGCACCTGCGCGGCGGGCAGCGCTGCGAGCATGGCCCGACCGCTCGCCGTCAGGTGACTCGGCAGCCGCACGCCGACATCCGTCACGAGGGCCGGTCGCCGTGGCGCCCGCTCCTCGATCAGGTACAGCACGTCACGGCCGTGCAGCACCGCGAGGTGGGCGCTCTCACCGACGCGGTCGACGAGCGACGCCAGCACCGGCCGGCCGAGGCGCGCGAGCGGCTCCTGCCGTGAGTAGCCCGAGCTCAGCTCGAAGGCGGCGATGCCGATGCCGTACCGCCGCGCCTCGGGGAAGTGCAGCACGAAGCCGCCGTCTTCGAGCACGCCGAGCAGGCGGTAGACCGTGGAGCGGGGCAACCCGAGGGCCGTCGCCAGGGTGGATGCGGCGATCGGGCCACGCTGGGCGGCGAGGTGGGTGAGGATGCGCAGGGTGTTGCGGGCCGCCGGCACATCGGCTCGCGTCGCATCCGTCGGGTTTCGCATTCGCCAACTGTCTCGTATACGAGACACGAGGCACAACAGCGAGCAGACACGGGAGTCTCGTCGGGAGTCGAATGGGGTCATGACCTCCGCGACGCTTCCCGCCGATACCGACACCGAGACCGCGACCGTTGTCGCTCCCGGCGTCGTCACGATCGGTACCGGACCGGTCACGCTCGCCGACGTCGTCTCGGTCGCGCGCTTCGACGCGCTCGTGGCGGTGGACGACGACGCCCGCGCCGCGGTCACGGCGAGCCGCGACACCATCGACGAGCTGGCCGCCGACTCGCGCCCGCACTACGGAATCTCGACCGGATTCGGTGCGCTCGCGACGACGTTCATCGCCGCGGAACAGCGCACGCAGCTCCAGCGCAGCCTCATCCGGTCACATGCGGCCGGGTCCGGCCCCGAAATCGAGCGGGAGTCGATCCGGTCGCTCATGCTGCTGCGCATCTCGACGCTCCTGACCGGGCGCACCGGCATCCGGCTCTCGACCGTGGAGGCGTACGTCGGCCTGCTCAACGCCGGCATCACGCCCGTCGTGCGCGAGTACGGCTCACTCGGCTGCTCGGGCGATCTCGCGCCGCTCTCGCACTGCGCGCTCGCCCTCATGGGCGAGGGCGAGGTGCGGGATGCGGCGGGCACGCTCATGCCCGCCGCGCAGGCCCTCGCGGCCGCGGGCCTCGAGCCGGTGCTTCTCGCCGAGAAGGAGGGACTCGCTCTCGTCAACGGCACCGACGGCATGCTCGGCCAGCTGAGCCTCGCCATCCACGACCTGCGGATGCTCCTGACCTCGGCCGACATCGCCGCCGCCATGTCGGTCGAGGCGCTGCTCGGCACCGACGCCGTCTTCGCCGCCGACCTGGCCGCGCTGCGCCCCCAGCCCGGCCAGGCCCTCTCGGCGAGCAACCTGCGCCGACTGCTCGCCGACTCCCCCATCGTCGCGAGCCATCGCAGCCCCGACCACACGGTCGTGCAAGACGCCTACTCCCTGCGCTGTGCACCCCAGGTGCACGGCGCGGCGCGCGACACCGTCGACCATGCCGCCGCGGTCGCCGACAGCGAGCTCGCCTCAGCGGTCGACAACCCCGTCGTGACGCTCGACGGACGCGTGGAGTCGAACGGCAACTTCCACGGCGCCCCCGTCGCCTACGTGCTCGACTTCCTCGCGATCGTGGTGGCGGATGTCGCGAGCATGTCGGAGCGCCGCACAGACCGGATGCTCGATCCCGCCCGCAGCCACGGACTGCCCGCGTTCCTGGCGCACGACGCCGGGGTGGACAGCGGCCTGATGATCGCGCAGTACACGGCGGCGGGGATCGTCTCCGAGTTGAAGAGACTCGCGGTGCCGGCATCCGTCGACTCCATCCCCTCCTCGGCGATGCAGGAAGACCACGTCTCGATGGGCTGGGCCGGCGCCCGCAAGCTGCGCGCGGCGATCGACGGCCTCGGTCGCGTGCTGGCTATCGAGATCATGACGGCCGCCCGTGCGCTCGACCTCCGTGCGCCGCTCGAACCCGCACCGGGGACCTCCGCCGTGCTCGAGCGCGTGCGACGCGTCGTCGACGGTCCCGGCCCCGACCGCTTCCTCTCCCCCGAGATCGAGGCGGTCGTCGCGCTCGTCGAGTCGGGCACGCTGCGCGATGCGGCCGCCCTCCGCCTCGGCGACCTCGACTGACTCCCGCTACCCGCTCGACGACGACCCGGAGAAACATGACCGACGCACACGCCGCACGCACGGTCCGAGCCCCTCGCGGCTCGACCCTCACCGCTCGCAGCTGGCAGACCGAGGGGCCGCTGCGCATGCTCATGAACAATCTCGACCCCGACGTGGCCGAGCGGCCCGAAGACCTCGTCGTGTACGGCGGAACCGGCAAGGCCGCGCGCAACTGGGAGGCGTACGACGCGATCGTGCGCACGCTCACGACGCTCGCCGACGACGAGACCCTGCTCGTGCAGTCGGGCAAGCCCGTCGGGGTGTTCCGTACCCACGAGTGGGCACCCCGCGTGCTCATCGCCAACTCCAACCTCGTCGGCGACTGGGCGACGTGGCCAGAGTTCCGCCGGCTCGAGGCGCTCGGACTCACCATGTACGGCCAGATGACCGCCGGATCATGGATTTACATCGGCACACAGGGCATCCTGCAGGGAACATTCGAGACCTTCGCCGCGATCGCCGACAAGTTCGCCGACCGCAGGTTCGGGCCCGGCAAGCACAGCGGCGGCACCCTCCGCGGCACGCTCACCCTCACGGGCGGCGCCGGCGGCATGGGCGGCGCTCAGCCACTCGCCGTCACACTCAACGAGGGTGCCGTGCTCATCGTCGACGTCGACCCCGCCCGGCTGCGGCGACGCGTCGACCACGGGTACCTCGACGAGATGACGCACGACATAGACGAGGCGGTCGCCCGGGTGCTCGCCGCGAAGGACGCGGGCGAGGCGCTCTCCGTCGGGCTCGTGGGCAACGCCGCCACGGTGTTCCCGGAGTTGCTCGCGCGGGGCGTCGCCATCGATATCGTCACCGACCAGACATCCGCCCACGACCCGCTCAGCTACCTGCCCGAGGGGGTCACGGTGGAGGAGTGGCACGCGCTCGCCGCCGCCGACCCCGACGCCTTCACCGAGCGTTCACGCGCCTCGATGGCGAAGCACGTGCAGGCGATGGTCGACTTCCACGACGGCGGCGCCGAGGTCTTCGACTACGGCAACTCGATCCGGGCCGAGGCGCTCCTGGGCGGCTGCGAGCGCGCGTTCGACTTCCCCGGCTTCGTGCCCGCCTACATCCGTCCGCTTTTCGCCGAGGGAAAGGGGCCGTTCCGCTGGGCGGCGCTCTCCGGCGACCCGGCCGACATCGCGGCGACCGACCGTGCCATTCTCGAGCTGTTCCCGCACGACGAGAAGCTGCGCCGTTGGATCACCGCCGCGGGAGACAAGATCGCGTTCGAGGGCCTGCCCGCGCGCATCTGCTGGCTCGGCTACAAGGAACGCCACCTCGCTGGCCTGCGCTTCAACGAGATGGTCGCGTCGGGCGAGCTGAGTGCTCCCCTCGTGATCGGGCGCGATCACCTCGACTCGGGGTCGGTCGCCTCGCCCTACCGCGAGACGGAGGGGATGGCCGACGGCTCGGACGCGATCGCCGACTGGCCGCTGCTCAACGCGCTGCTCAACACGGCGTCGGGCGCGACGTGGGTGTCGATCCACCACGGCGGGGGTGTGGGCATCGGGCGCAGCATCCATTCCGGCCAGGTCGTCGTCGCCGACGGCACCACGCTCGCGGCGGAGAAGATCGAGCGCGTGCTCACCAACGACCCGGGCACCGGGGTGATGCGGCACGTCGACGCGGGCTACGAGCGCGCCGCCGAGGTCGCCCGCGAGCGTGGGCTGCGCGTGCCGATGTGGGAGTCGGAGTGACGGCCACCGTCGCACACGGCATGCTCGCCGGCCTCGACGAGATCGACGCGGTGGGGCGGGATTCTCGTGCCGGCGGCTATTCGCGCCACCTCTGGCAACCGGCCGATTTCGAGCTGCGATCGTGGTTCGTCGAGCGTGCGACCCGGATCGGGCTTGCCGTGGAGACCGACCGCAACGGCAACCTGTGGGCGTGGTGGGGCCGGCCCGGCCCGAACGCCGTAGTGACGGGGAGCCACCTCGACTCGGTGCCGGGCGGCGGCGCATTCGACGGACCGCTCGGTGTCGTGTCTGCTCTCGACGCCGTCGCCGCGCTCACGGCCGACGGCTTCCGAGCGTCGAGGCCGCTCGCCGTCGTCGTCTTCGCCGAAGAGGAGGGGTCGCGATTCGGCGTCGCCTGCCTCGGCTCGCGGCTCATGACCGGCGCCATCGATGCCGACCGGGCGAGAGGTCTCACGGATGCGGGCGGCATCACCCTCGCGGAGGCGGCGAGCGCCGCGGGGATCGAGGCCGCACGCCTCGGCGTCGACCGCGAGGCGCTCGACCGCATCGGCCTGTTCGTCGAGCTGCACGTCGAGCAAGGGCGGGGGCTCGTCGACCTCGGACGTCCGCTCGCGCTCGCGTCGTCGATCCTCGCGCACGGCCGCTGGCGGTTGACCTTCACCGGCGAGGGCAACCACGCCGGAGCCACCGCGATGAGCGACCGCCGCGACCCCGTGCTCGCCGCCGCGCGCGCCATCGTGGCCGTGAACGACGCCGCCGTCGCCTCGGACGGTGCGCGGGCCACGGTGGGCCGCATCTCGGTCGTGCCCGGCGCGACGAACGCGATCGCATCATCCGTCGTCGCCTGGCTCGACGCGCGAGCCGCGACCGACGCGGCGACGCGGGCCCTCGTCGCAGACGTCGCCGAGCGCGTCGAGGAGTGCCTCGTCGGCTCGGGCTGCGCGGTCACCATCAGCGAGGAGTCGTGGAGCGGTGTCGTCGAGTTCGATCCCGGCGTCTCCACCCCCCTCGCGACCACCCTCGGCGGCCTTCCATCGCTCGCGAGCGGGGCCGGCCACGACGCCGGGATCCTCGCGGGCCTCGTGCCGAGCGCCATGCTCTTCGTCCGCAATCCCACCGGGGTGTCGCACTCCCCCGCGGAGTTCGCGGAGACGGCGGACTGTCTCGCCGGCGTCACGGCGCTCGAGCGTGTGCTGAGGTCGGTGTTGGCCGTGCCGGTGCCGCGCGAGACCGTACCGTGAGCCTCTGGTGCGCGACGCTCCTCGTCGACGGCGCGGTCGTCGAGGGGGTGCGCCTCGGTTGCTCCGCAGATGGCCGCATCGACTCCGTCACGCGCGGGGTGGCACCGAAGCCCGACGACCTCGTGCTCGGCACGGTCGTGCCCGGCATGGCGAACGCCCACTCGCACGCATTCCACCGGATGCTGCGTGGCCGCACCCACAACGAGGGCGGCGACTTCTGGCGCTGGCGGCGCTCGATGTACGAC
>JAODMO010000032.1 GCA_025464995.1 Microbacteriaceae bacterium | reverse complement strand
ACGAGAAGGCGGAACGCCTCGGCGACCTGCTCATCGCCGGCAACCGCGAGTACCTGCCGTGGGCGCAGTGACGCCCTTCGTCGTCGCCTTCGACGGCGGGGGATCCAAGACGGATGCCGTCGCGGTGACGATCGACGGCACGGTGCTCGCGAGTGCGACGGGGCCGACGTCGAGCCCTCACGTCGTCGGACTGGACGCGTCGGTCGATGTGGTCGACTCGCTCATGACGCGTCTCGTGGGCGACGCACGCCCGAGCCAGGTGAGCGTCTATGTCTCGGGCCTGGACCTGCCGGCGGAGGTCGCGGAGTACGCCGCGGCGGTCGGGGCGCGGCCCTGGGCGTCGGCCTCGACCGTCGTCGAGAACGACCTGTTCGCGCTGCTGCGCGCGGGCACCGAGGAACGCGACGCCGCGGCCGTGGTGTGCGGCACCGGGATCAACGCCATCGGCGTGAGGGCGGATGGCGCGACCGCGCGATTCGCGGCACTCGGCGGCATCTCCGGCGACTGGGGCGGAGGCGGCGGCATCGGCGAGGCGGCCCTGTGGCACGCCGCACGCGACGAGGACGGCCGGGGCCGATCGACGGAGTTGGCGCCCGCCGTCGCGGCGCACTTCGGCCTCGGCTCCATCGCCGCCGTCACAGAGGCGCTGCATCTCAAGCGGATCGCGCACACGGCGCTCGCCTCGCTGAGCCCGCTCGTCTTCGAGACGGCGCGGGCGGGCGACGAGGTGGCCGCGGGCATCGTCGACCGGCAGGCCGGCGAGATCGCCATCATGGCGGGCACCGTGCTGCGGCGGCTCGACCTGCTGCGGCGCCCGGTTCCCGTCGTGCTCGGCGGGGGAGTCATCCGCTCGGGAGACGAGCGGCTGCTCGCAACCGTCGCCGAGCGACTCGCCGGAGTGGCGCCGCTCGCCCGCCCGGTCGTCGTGCTCGAAGCCCCGATAGTCGGTGCCGCTCTGCTCGCGCTGGAGTCGGCCGGCGCCGACGACACGGCGGTCGCAGCCGCCCGGCGAAGCCTCTTGGCACACCCCGGACGCTGATTTGCCTCGCAAGACTACTCGTGCGAGAGTATCGCAGTGTCTTCCATCCGCCTCTTCATCCTCGGCACGCTCGACGAGCGCGGGGGCATGCATGGACACCAGCTGCGCCTGCTCGCCGAGGAGGAGCACGTGCACAAGTGGACCGACGTCACGGTCGGTGCGTTGTACGGCGCAATTAAGCGCCTCGCGGCCGACGGGCTGATCGCCGAGACCCGCGTCGAGCGCGAGGGCAGCTATCCCGAGCGTCAGGTCTTCGACATCACGGCCGCGGGCCGTACGGCGCTCGCCGAGCTGCGGCTCGCCGGCCTGACCGACATCGTCGTGAGACCCGACCCGTTCGACCTGGCCATGACGCGGCTCGACCCGGATCGACTGCACGAGCTGGCCGGGGTGGTCGAGCGGCGCATCGCGACGCTCGAGGAGCTCCTCGCCGCGTCAGAGGCCGACCTCGTGCGAATCCACTCCTTTCTCACCGTCGGCGAACGGGTGGTGATGACCCACAAGTCGTACCGTCTGCGCGCCGACATCGCGTGGCACAGAGACCTACTCACCGAACTCCCGCTGATCATCGCCGACGAGTCGGCTCGAACGAAAGCATCCTGATGTCTGAAACCGCCCCCGCGCGACCCGCGGCTCCACCCATTACCCGCCAGGCCTGGCTCGCGCTCATCGTGCTGCTCGCCGGCATGTTCATCGCCCTGCTCGACACCACCATCGTGAACGTCGCTCTGCCGAGCATCCGCACCTCTCTTGACGCCTCGGAGGCGACGCTCTCGTGGATCATCTCCGGGTACGCCCTCGCCTTCGGCCTCGCGCTCATCCCGGCCGGCCGCCTCGGTGACCGCATCGGCCACAAGTGGGTGTTCTTCGCCGGGCTCGCCCTCTTCACCCTCGCGAGCGCCGCGTGCGGTCTCGCACAGGACGACACGCAGCTCATCGTCGCGCGGGTCGTGCAGGGCCTGGCTGGCGGAATCTTCGTGCCCGCCGTCACCGCGTTCATCCAGCTGCTGTTCCCCGCCCAGTCGCGCGGCAAGGCGTTCGCGATCATGGGCGCCGTCATCGGCGTCTCGTCGGCACTCGGCCCGATCGTCGGCGGCCTCATCATCGAGGCCTTCGGTGAGGAGAGCGGATGGCGCCTCGTCTTCGGCGTCAACCTGCCCATCGGCGTCGTCGCCCTCATCGCCACCGCGATGATTCTGCCGAACGGTGCAGACGTCAAAGCGGCGAAGGGCGCGCGATCGGGCATCGACGTCTTCGGGCTCGTGCTCCTCTCGGCGGCGCTCGTCGCTCTGCTCGTCCCTCTCATCGAGGGGGAGGATCAGGGCTGGCCGCTGTGGACCTACGTCACCCTCGTGGTGGGCGCGCTGCTCGTCGTCGCCTTCGCGTTCTGGGAGATCGGCTACTCGAAGCGCGGCAAAAGCCCGCTGGTTCCGCCGCACCTGTTCAGTCACCCGGCCTTCACCGGCGGCACCATCCTCGCCCTCGTCTATTTCGCGGCCTTCACCAGCATCTTCTTCACCATCTCGATCCTCTGGCAGTCGGGGCTCGGCCATAGCGCGCTCGAGTCGGGCCTCGTGTCCATCCCGTTCGCGATCGGCTCGATCGTCGGTTCGTCGCAGAGCAACCGCCTCACGCAGCGCCTCGGTCGCGGCGTGCTGACGATCGGTGCCACCCTTCTCTCCGTCGGCCTCATCGCCGTCTTCGTGCTGCTGCTGACGGTCGACGGCGTTGACCTGACCAACTGGATGCTGCTGCTGCCGCTGCTCATCGCGGGCCTCGGCAACGGCCTCTTCATCGCCCCCAACGCGCAGTTCATCGTCGCAACGGTCGACCGTTCCGAGGCCGGCGGCGCGAGCGGTGTCATCGGCGTGATGCAGCGCATCGGCAGCGCGGTCGGCATCGCTGTGGTCGGAAGCGTGTTGTTCTCCGGCATCGCGAACGCGAACATCAGCGCACCGGAAGACGTGCCCCAGGCGTTCACCGACGCCGCGGCCGGTGCGCTCGCCTTGAGCGCCGGGCTCAGCGTGGTCGCGCTGGCTCTCGTCTTCGCCCTGCCGAAGCGCGTCTCGACGGGCCACGGCCCGCAGAATCCGGTCGCGGCCCCTGCCGGCCGACCCGTCGACTCGACGATCGACTAGCAGCGGTCGGACGACGTGACCGGCTGAGGGCGTCAGCGGTCTCGACGGGCCCGACGAGAACCGGTGGGGTCGGTGCGCGAGGATCGCATCGGCCCCTCCGTCGTCTCGGCGAACAGCCAGCGCGGTTTCGGCTCGATGAGCGGCCGGAAGATGCGGTGGATTCCCGGCGCCGACAGCAGGATGGAGATCGCGATGCAGGCGAAAACCATGCTGACGAGCCAGACGGCCGAGCTGTGCTCGTCCTTGAGGATCCCGGTCTCGCGCAGCGGGTAGAGGATGAAGGAGTGGAGCAGGTACACGTACATCGTGCTGCCGCCGAAACTGGTGATCCAGAGCGTGCCGCGGGGGATGAGCACGAAGAACGCCGCCGTGAGCAGCGCCGCGAGTGCGATGAGCGCGAGCCGTACGAGGCCCGACCACCACTCGCCGTCGCCGAGCGCGCGGTACGACTCGTCGTAGAAGAACCAGTAGCGCAGGTCGATGGCGCGCCAGTACCCGATCCACGTCGCGACGACCGCCAGCCACACGACGAGCACCGCGACGGCTATGCCCCGCACGATCCAGCCGTGTGTGGCCAAGCGGCGCCAGCGGTCGACGACACCCCACTCCCGCGCCCGCCATCCCAGGATGAAGAACGGCAGGATGCCGATGGCGCGGGAGAGCGAGAAGGTGCTGTCGACGTTTCCGAAGTAGCCGACCCCCACCGACATCCCGACCGCGATGAGCAGCGGCCACCGCAGCAGCGCGAGGTAGGGCAGGATGAGCCGGAAGATGCCGAGGGCGAGCAGGAACCACAGTGTCCAGCTCGGTTGCGTGGGGTTGAACTCTTTCTTGCCCTCGACGAGGAACTGCACGAGGGTCCAGATCGTCTCCATGATGACGTACGGCAGGATGATGTCGGTGATCACCCGTCTCATCTGGCGCGCGTTGGGCGCCCCGGGCTTGGAGAAGTAGCCGCTGATGATGGCGAACGCCGGCATGTGGAAGGCGTAGATGAACAGGTAGACGATGAGGGCGTTGTCCGAGTCGGAGATGAGCCGCTGGATGCCGTGGCCGATGACCACGAGGGTCACACACAAGAACCGCGCATTGTCCCAGAACGGCATGCGTTCCTTCTCGGCGGCCTTCGCAGCGCCCGGTTCCGCGTCCGGAGGTGAAGTCACGGCTGTCATCGGTGCCAGTGTACCGGCGGTACTTTTAACGCATGACCCCTCGACGCGTTGTAGTCACCGGTGCCAGTTCGGGAATCGGGGCGGCAACGGCGCGCCTCTTCCGTGAGCGCGGCTGGCACGTGGTGGGTGTGGCCCGCCGCGCCGACCGGCTCGAGGCGCTCGCCGCGGAGACGGGCGCCGACGTCTTCGTCGCCGACGTCACCGATCAGGCCGACGTCAACGCTCTGCGAGACCACCTCGCCGCCACCGGGCCTGTGCACGCACTCGTCAACAACGCGGGAGGGGCCTTCGGGCTCGACTCGGTCGAAAACAGCGACGCGGATGACTGGATCCGCATGTTCGACGTCAACGTCGTCGCGGTCAAGCGCGTGACGTCGGCGCTCCTTCCGCTGCTCAGGCTCGCGGCCGCGGACGGCGGCGGTGCCGACATCCTCACCGTCACGTCCATCGCCGGGCACGTCGCATACGAGGGTGGCGGCGGCTACAACGCGGCGAAGTTCGCGGCGCACTCCCTCATGGAGGTGCTGCGCCTCGAGCTCGCGGGGGAGCCGATCCGCGTGCTCGAGGTCGCGCCCGGCATGGTGAAGACGGAGGAGTTCTCGCTCGTCCGCTTCGGCGGCGACCGCGAGAGGGCCGACGCCGTCTACAGCGACGTGGCCAACCCGCTCGTCGCCGAGGACATCGCCGAGGCGATCGTGCACGCCGTCGAGCTGCCGTTCTACGTCAACCTCGACCTCGTCACCATCAAGCCCGTGGCGCAGGCCGCGCCGCACAAGGTCATCCGCGGGGAACTGAAGCCCCGCTGATGCCCGTACCGGCGGCGTCCGGCCCCGTGCCGGCTTCGACGGCTGGGAGCGGCGCCACGTCGGCGTCGGCGAAGGCGAGCTTCGGCACGAGGAAGAGCAGCACGGCGGCGACGAGCGCGCCCGCGCCGCAGACGGCGAACACGGTCAGGTAGCCGAACAGGCTCGACGCCGTGCTTCCCGCGACCTGGGCGACGCCGACCGCGAGCAGCACCGCGAACACGGACGACGCGAACGACCCGCCGATTGTCTTCGTCGTGTTGGTGAGGGCGGCGGCCAGACCAGTCTGGCCTCGCGGTGCGGCGGCCGCGGCGGCGGCCGGCATGGCTCCGACGAGCGCGCCCGCACCGATGCCGGCGACGATCATGTTGGTGAACACCTGCAGGGCCGAGTCGTGGAAGGGAAGGAAGAGGAAGTAGCCGCCGGCGACGAGAAACGCGGCGACGATGAGCGCGATGCGCGGCGTCGCGAGGCGCGAGAGCACCGGGAACAGGAGCGCGCCGACGATGAGCGACACGAGGTAGGCCCCGATGAGGTACGAGATCTTCGACGCGTCGAGAGACAGGCCGTAGCCGACCTCGTCGCGGTCCGTGCCCGCGAACGTCGCGAGGGGGGCCTGGGCGCCGAGGAGGCTGATGCCGATGAGGCCGGCCGTGAGCTGCACCGGCCACATGTTCGGCTGCCGTAGCACGCGGAGGTCGATGGCCGGGTCGGACTGGCGCAGCTCGAATCGGGCCCACGGAACGAAGACGAGCACACCCGCGACCATGAGCGCGTAGACCCACCAGGTGTCGGCGCCGTTGATGCGCAGGAAGGTGAGGCCGGAGGTGATGAGCAACAGGCCGAGACTGAGCAGCGTGAAGCCGACGACGTCGAGCCGTCGGCCGGGCAGGGGTTGCGACTCCGGCACTCCGAACAGAATGGCGAAGAAGACCAGAGTCACGGCGACGGCCGGGATGATGAGCGTGGCGGTGACGTCTCCGCCGAGAGCCGTGAAGATGCGTCCACCCGCAAGCGCGCCGATGATGGCACCCGACTGCAGGGCGACCACGAGGAAGCCCGCCGCCGACCGGGTCGCCGACGCGGCCGTTGCCGAGCGACGGCCGCGGTCGAAGATGAGGGCCACCTCGAGCGGAAGCCAGACGGTGTAGAAGCCCTGCAGGGCCCAGGCGAGGAGGAAGCTCGTGAAGTCGCCGGTGAACGCGAGCCACCAGGTGGCTCCCGCGGTGAGCACGGTGGAGACGAGCAGGATGCGCTTGTGCCCGTACATGTCGCCGAGCTTGGCGAGCACCGGCACCGAGAGCGCGGCGACGAGAAGCTGCGCCGCCTCGAACCAGTTGAAGTCCGCGTCGCGGATGCCGAGGTGGTCGACGAGGTCGGGGATGAGCGGCACGTAGAACCCCTGCAGTACGCCGCTGACGATCTCGACCAGAAAGAGATACCCGATGAGGCCGAACGTGATCGCGCCCGACTTGCCTCGAAGAAGTGTCATGAACGGATGCTACTGGTCCGGCAGTCCCGGGCCCTCGCGCGGCGGGATAGCGTGTCTGTATGACTTTCTCTGACACCGATGTGCCCCCCGCGCCCGAGCTGACCCCCGACCGCGAGGTGCTCACCTGGGACCAGTTCGGAGTCGCCTCCCGCGAACTGGCTCGCGAGGTGCTGCGCAGCGGTTTCGTTCCGGATGTCGTCGTCGCGATCGCCCGCGGAGGCCTGCTGCTCGCGGGCTCCATCTCCTATGCCCTCGGGGTGAAGAGCTGCGGCGCGATGAACATCGAGTTCTACACCGGTGTCGGCGAGCGGTTGCCGGAGCCCGTCATGCTGCCCCCGATGTTCGACGACTCGACGCTCGACGGCAAGCGCGTGCTGCTCGTCGACGACGTCTCCGACTCCGGCCGCACCCTCGCGATGGTCGATCAGCTTCTCAAGGCCAGCGGCGCCGATGTGCGCACCGTGGTGCTCTACACGAAGCCGGGCACGGTTCACGTTCCCCACTACACCTGGAAGGACACCGACCGCTGGATCAACTTCCCCTGGTCGGTGCTGCCCGTCGTCCAGGTCGAGGGCTATGTTCCGACGCACGGAGCAGACGCATGAGCATCCACCTCGTGGGCGGCGGCTGGGTGCGTGAGGGCGAGGAGGCCGTCGCGCTGCGCTCGGACCGCACCGGCGCCAGCTTCTCCGTGTCGCCGGGTGCGAGCCGGTCGTGACGGACGGGCTCTTGATCGGGGGCGGGCTCACCCCGCCTACCTCGACGCCGTGGCGCCGCGCGTCGTCGGCACGGGCAACGTCTGGCAGGTCAACCAGCACGACGACGGCGTGCTCGTGAGCACGCTCGAGGCATGACACCGAAGCCGCTGACCGAGCTGCTCGATCCCGGCTGGGCGGCGGCACTCGCTCCCGTCGCGCCGCAGATCGCGCGGATGGGCGACTTCCTGCGTGAGGAGGCCGCGAGTGGCCGCGGATACCTGCCGTCGGGGGAGAACGTGCTGCGCGCATTCACCCGACCGCTGGCCGACGTGCGCGTGCTCATCGTGGGGCAGGACCCCTACCCGACCCCCGGCCACCCCATCGGCTTGTCGTTCGCCGTAGACCGGCACGTGCGCCCCGTCCCGCGCAGCCTCACGAACATCTACCGCGAGCTGCGCGACGACCTCGGCGTGCAGACGCCCGAGCACGGCGACCTCTCGGCGTGGGCCGACAACGGCGTGCTGCTGCTCAATCGCGTGCTCACGGTGCGCCCGGGCGACGCGGGATCACACCGCGGCAAGGGGTGGGAGCAGGTGACGGATGCCGCCATCCGCGCGCTCGTCGACCGGCCGGTGCCGCTCGTGGCCATCCTGTGGGGTCGCGACGCCCAGTCGCTCGAGTCGGCGCTCGGTGCCACGCCGGTCATCGCGTCGGCTCACCCGAGTCCGCTCTCCGCATCGCGTGGCTTCTTCGGCTCGCGGCCGTTCTCGCTCGCGAACCGGCATCTCGAACGCCTGGGGGCCCATCCGGTGGACTGGGCTCTCGACTGAATATTCCCTGAACGTGACACACGTTCCGGTAGCGTCGGGGTATGGCACTCGCTACGACGATCGACGTCGTGAACCTCACCAAGTCCTTCGGGGACGTCGCGGCGGTCTCCGATCTCAGCTTCACCGTGGAACCGGGCAGCGTCACCGGCTTCCTCGGGCCGAACGGCGCGGGCAAGACCACGACGCTGCGGATGCTGCTCGGCCTCGTCTCGCCCACCTCCGGTTCCGCCACGTTCGGCGGGGTGGGCTACCGCGACCTGCCGCGACCGCTGGCCACCGTCGGCACGGCGCTCGAGGCGTCGAGCTTCCATCCCGGGCGCACCGCCCGCGCGCACCTGGGCATCTACGCCACGGCGGCAGCGATCGACAAGACGCGGGTCGACCGCGTGCTCACCCAGGTCGGCCTCGCGCAGCACGCCGACCGCCGGGTCGGCGGCTACTCGCTCGGCATGCGCCAGCGGCTCGGGCTCGCCTTCGCCCTGCTCGGCGACCCGCACGTGCTCGTGCTCGACGAGCCGATCAACGGGCTCGACCCCGAGGGCATTCGCTGGATCCGCGGCTTCCTGCGGGAGCTTGCCGGCGAGGGGCGCACCGTGCTCGTGTCGTCGCATCTCCTGAGCGAGGTGCAACAGAGCGTAGACCGCGCGATCATCATCACCCGCGGGCGTCTCGTCTACGACGGAACGCTCACGGGGCTCGAGTCGACGGCGCGAGTCATGGTCGATGCGCCCGACCGTGCGACCCTGCTCGCCGTGCTGCGGGCGGCGGGAGCCCGCGTCGAGCAGACCGACGGCGGGCTGCTCGTCAAGGAGCTCGATGCGACGAGGATCGGCGCGATCGCGCATGAGGCCGGCATTCCGCTGAGCCTGCTGGCCGCGCAACAGGAGGGCCTGGAGAGTGCCTTCATGGAGTTGACCGGGGCGGATGAGGCTCCCCGAACCGGCGCCCACGCCGCGCCGACCGAGGGCGGGATGCGCGCATGAGCCTCATCAACGCGACCCGCGCCGAGCTGGGCAAGCTGTTCACCGTGCGGCTGTGGTGGGTGCTCGCGCTCGTCATGTTCGTCTACGTCGGTTTCGTGGCCGGAACCCTCGCCGGCGTCTTCGGCGGCCTCGACACCGCGACCGGTGCGTCGGCACCCCCCGTCGACCTCGGTGACCTGCACCTCATCGTCTACAGCTCGGCGTCATCCATCGGCTACGTCTTCCCGGTGCTCCTCGGCGCGCTGTCCGCGACATCCGAGTTCCGGCACCAGACACTCACCCCGACCTTCCTCGCGAACCCGCGCCGGGCGCAGGTGCTGCTCGCCAAGGTCGTCTCGATGGCTCTCGTCGGGGCGCTCTACGGGGTCGTCTCTCTCGCCGGAGCCATCGGCGTCGGCGCCATCGTGCTCGGTGCCCTAGGCAAGGATCCGCAGATCGGCGACTCGGACACCTGGTTGATGTCGGCGCGCGTCGTGCTCGCGATGGCGGTGTGGGCCGTGATCGGTGTGGCCCTCGGCACACTCGTGCGCAACCAGGTCGCCGCCCTGGTGATCGTGCTCGCGTTCACGCAGTTCGTCGAGCCGATCCTGCGGTCGGTCTCCTTCATCTGGGAGTGGACGGCCCAGGTCGGCAAGTTCCTGCCCGGCTCGGCGAGCGACGCCCTCGTCGGCTGGAGCGTGTTCACCTCGCTCGGCGCCGGCACCACCCAGGCGATCACCCTCGAGTGGTGGCAGGGCGGTCTCGTGCTTCTCGCGATCGCCGTCCTGACCGCGGCGGTGGGCTACCTCACCACATGGAACCGCGACGTCACCTGACCTGAAGCGGACCAGCCGGCACTGGAACGAACCAGTCGGCTGCTGCTCCGAAAGCGCTGCCCGGTCGTCGCGTGCGGCACCGTCTTCCTGATCCGCCTGTTCACCACCCCGCAGCTCGTCGCGATGCTCGTCGTGTCGACGATCGCCGAGTGACCGCCCTGAAGTCTGGTTGACTTGTAGCGAATGGAGGGCGCCCCATGCTCGAAGAGGAATACCAGCCGCGACGCGTTCTCCCGGCCCACCTCAAGAAGGCTCCGGAACCGCAGCCGGTCTTCGAGTACACGATCCGGGATGCTGTCGCCGACGACCTTCCGCACATCCGCGAGATCTACAACCACTACGTGTTGAACTCCACCGTCACCTTCGACGAGACGCCGATGACCATCGCGGCCTTCCGCCGCAAGTTCGCGAGCGTGCAGAAGCTCGGCTTCCCCTACATCGTCGCCGTGAGCCCGAGCGGCCAGATCCTCGGCTACGCGTACGTGTACCCGTGGAAGGAGAAGGCCGCCTACCGGTTCACGGTCGAGAACTCGATCTACCTGGGGCCAGCCTCGACCGGCAAGGGACTCGGCAAGGTGCTGCTCGGAGAGCTCATCACGCGCTCGAAGGCCGTGGGCATCAAGGAGATCATCGCCGTGATCGCCGACAAGGGAGCAGAGGGCTCGATCAAGATCCACAAGGACTTCGGTTTCAAAGACGCGGGTCACATGGGGAGGGTCGGCTTCAAGTTCGGGCGCTGGCTCGGCACCTACATGATGCAGAAGAGCCTCAAGTAGGGCGACCCCGCGAGGCGCTAGTGCTCGCGGTACACGGTGGAGTAGATCTCGCCCGCGATCGCGACCGCCTCGGTGTAGGCCACAGGCCCACCGATGGTCTCGATGACGGAGATCCAGCTCTCGGCGCGCAGCACGTTGAAGACGGCGGGGTTGAGCTGCTTGTCACCCTGCACACCGAACGTGGCGGCGCCATCCACGACGTCCTCGTTGAGGCCCTGTTCGCTGAAGCTGTCGACCACGTCGGGACGGGTGGCGGGGCTGAGGGGGGCGACGGAGATGGTCACGCTGCTCACCTCGCTGTCGGCGAATCCCCAGATGCAACTGATGCCGCCGGCCTGTTCCTCGGGCGTCGCGTCGGCGAGGTAGTCGTTGCCGTACTTGCCGTCGGGGCCGCCGAGCAGCACGAGTCCGGAGGCGGCGAAGGCGTCGAGGCGAGCCCGCGGCACGATCGTCGCGCACTCCTCCGGCATGGTGAAGCTGAGATCCGACGCGCCGGGCGAGGCCGACGGCGTCTCTACGGGTGTCGGCTTGTCGGGAGGCGTGATCTCCTGGGCGTCACCGCCGGTCGAGCATGCGGTGAGGGGCAGCGCGAGCGCGAGGGCCAGCGGCAGCACCACCAGCGATTTCCATGAGCTCATTCGTGCCCCTTCCGTGAGAAAAACCTAACAGCACCGGGAGGGGTCTCAGTTCCGGGGCGTCGCGCGACGGAGTACGAAGTACCCCGCGACGGCCGCCAGGAGGGTCGGCAGCAGGGTCCAGGCGATGACGCCGTTGGCGCGCCGGCGGAGGAAGATCGTGGCCGTCGCCGCGCCCATGACGAAGAGCAGGAAGACGGCCAGGAAGAGAAGGAAGCGCACGCACCGCTCGCCGTTGGCGTAGTAGATCGACGTGAACATCCGGCCGCCGACGAACTCGTCGACAGTCGTCGGCCAACCCACGACGCTCGTCGCCGAGCCGCGCGGTTCGGCGGCCGTCTCGTCGATGAGAATCGCGGCCTCGTCGATCACGAGCGCGTGTTCGAGCAGGTTGCTCTCCCCTCGGGCAGAGCGCCGCAGAGGATGTCGTTCTCGATCCGCTCGGTGCTGTCAAGACCTAGGCTCGGAGGATGTTCGAACTCCATCACCTCAGCGCGCAAGAGCAGGTCGACTGGTTGCGCCGCGGCGAGATCAGCCCCACCGAGCTCGTGACGCACTACCTCGAGCGCATCGAGAGGCTCGACCCGGGTCTCGGCGCCTTCACGACAGTGACGCCGGATGCCGCGCTGGCACGGGCGGCGGTCGTGGAGTCGTCGATCTCCCGGGCCCTCGCCCTGTGGGGCCTCCCGCTCGGCGACAAGGATCTCAACGCCCGCGCCGGAGTGCGCACGACCTACGGGTCGCGACTGTTCGAGCACTTCGTGCCGGAGCGGTCGGACGAGATCGTGGGCGTGCTGGATGACGCCGGAGCGATCAGCCTCGGCAAGACCAACGCGCCGGAGTTCGGCATGCCGAGCTACACCGAATCGCTCGTCGCGCCGCCCGCGCGCAACCCGTGGGACGTGTCGCTCGGCGCGGGCGGCAGCAGCGGGGGAGCGGCCGTCGCGGTCTCCGCCGGGCTGCTGCCCGTCGCGCCGGGGTCGGACGGCGGCGGCTCCATCCGCATCCCCGCGGCGGCGACCGGACTGGTGGGGCTCAAGCCGTCGCGCGGCCGGGTGCCGTCGCACGCCGGCTTCACGTCGCTCGGCGGGCTCGTCGCCCCCGGCCCGATCGCCCGCACCGTCGCCGACGCCGCGATGCTGCTCGACGCGATGGTCGAGGGCGGCGAGTACCAGTACGCCACGCGCGCGCCGTCGTGGGACGGCGGTGCGCTGCTCAACGCCGCCGTGCGCGGCGAGGGAAGGTTCGAGATCGGCGTGATGACCACCTCCCCGTGGGACAGCGCCTACGACATCTCGCTGTCCGTCGAGGCGCGCGCGGCGCTCGACGTCGCCGTCGCCGGACTGGGCGTGCTCGGCCACGGGCTCGAGGAGTTGGCGCTCGACGCAGACGACACCTACGGCCCGGCGTTCCGCACGATCTGGCAGGCCGGGGCGGCGAACATCCCGGCGGAGGGCGAGCAGCTCGAGCTGCTCGAACCCCTCACGCGCTGGCTCGTCGAACGCGGGCGACAGCTGGGTGCGCGGCAGCTCGGCGAGGCGCTCGTCACGTTGACGCAGTTCGAGCGCAGCATCATCCGCCAGTTCGCCCACGTCGACGCCGTGCTGACCCCGGCGCTCGCGATGACCCCGCGCCCGGTCGGCTGGTACGACGCCGTCGACCCGGAGCGCAACTTCGAACAGCAGGTGCAGTACACGCCCTACACGTCGTTCGCCAACGTGAGCGGCCTGCCCGCCATCAGCCTGCCGGTGTCGGTGACCGACGGCGGCCTGCCGATGGGCGTGCAGCTCATCGGCCGGCCGGGCGGCGAGCACACCCTGCTCGCGATCGGCGCGCAGCTCGAGCGCCGCTTCGCATGGCAGCGCAGGCACCCGCCCCAGTGGTGAGGTCGGGCTAGAGCGCTTCGACGGTGCGCACAGCCTTCTCCATGGCCTCACGGTTGACGGTGGTGTGGAACCACGAGTCGCCCAGGAAGAGGTAGAACAGGTCGGCGTCTTCACCGAGGTTCACGTCGCCATGCCCCTCGAAGAGGGTCCCGCCGAGGTCGGTCGAGGCGGTGTAGCCCTCGTCTGTGAGCCTCGCCTGCTGTTCTCCTGCCTGCGCGGGGGTAATGAGCGAATAGGCGTAGACGTCGCCCGCGTCGGTGCCCTGCAGCCCCCACTGGCAGAGCGCCCCGCCGTAGGTCACGAAGGGGAGGGTCGGAAACGACTGGTCGGCGGCGCGTTGCTCATAGTCGGCGCTGAGCGTCCAGCCGGCGGCGGCGTACTCGGCCTCGTCCGCATCGTCGAGCAGCGTCTCGCACGTCACGGGCTCAGCCGCCGGGCCTACGGTGGGCGGCGGGGATGGCGCGCTGGGCGCCGCGCCCGTGGGGGTGCTCGGCACCGAGTCGGCTCCGGAATCGCCGGTGTCTGTGCAGCCGGTGAGAACAACGGCGGTGAGCAGGAGTGCGCCGATCGCGGAGGCGGGGGATGAACGCGTCATAGATGAGAGAGTATCTACGGTGATTCCGCGGCGGGGTCACGATTGGGTGACGCCCCAGCCGTCGCTCGCGACTAGTGTGTCTCGACAGTGCGGACGGCCTTTTCGAGGGTCGCCGTGTCGAGCGTCGAGTAGTACCACGAGTCGTCGAGGAAGAGGAAGTACTCGTTGAGGTACTCCCCGTGCGCCTCGAAGACGATGCCGCCGAGCGCCTCCGTTACGGTGTACCCGGCGCTCGTGAGCCGTGCCTTCTCCGCCTCCGCCTGCGCGGGGGTGATGGGCGAGTAGCCGTACATGTCGGCGGCGTCGCTGTTCGGCTGCCCCCACTGGCAGAGCACCCCGCCGTAGGTCACGAATGCGAGCGTCGGCCACGTCTCTTCCGCGGCACGCTGCTCGTAGTCGGGGCTGGCCACCCAACCCGCGGCCGCGTACTTCGCTTCGTCGGCGTCGTCGACGAGGGTGTCGCACGCCACCGGGCCGGCAGCAGGGGTCGGTGTGGGAGACGGCGACACGGCCGTCGGACGGGGCGCTGCGCTCGGCGACCGCACGGCCGCCGGTGAGCTCGTCGGCGCACACCCCGAGAGGGCGATCGCGAACCCTATCCCGATGACTACCGCACCCCTGATTGGCATGGCCACAGGCTACAGCCGACTCGAGTGACCCGACCTCACGATCCGGCCACGGATAGTCAGTGCGCGGATCCGAAGATCATGAGCGGCACCGAGCCGATCATGGGCGGGAAGGAGAGGCCGGTCTGAACGGGCCGGAAGTAGCGGGCTACTTCGCGGCGAGCGCCTTGCGCACGCGCGGCGCGACCTCGTTCGCGTAGAGGCCGATGGACTCGAGCATGAGCGGCTGCGGCACGCCCGACCAGTCCATCTGCAGGCCGACGCGGTCCATGCCGAGATGGCCGTGCACGTAGACGATCTTGTCGGCCACCTCCTGCGGGCCGCCGGCGAAGATCGCGCCCCGCGGGCCGGTCATGTCTTCGTAGGTCTCGCGCGTGGGCGTCGGAAAGCCCCGCTCGGCCGAGATGCGGGCCATCGAGTCGACCCAGTACTCGAAGAAGGCGTCCTTGGCCTCGCGCGAGTCGCTGCCGATGAACCCGGGCGCCGCAACGGCGGTTCGGAGGGACGCGGCGTCGTGGCCGGCCGCGGCGGCGGAGCGGCGGTACAGGTCGAAGAGCGGCGCGAAGCGCTCCGGGTAGCCGCCGATGATGGCGTAGCTGATCGGAACACCGAGGGCGCCGGCGCGAGCGGATGATTCGGGGTTGCCGCCGGTCGCGATCCAGATGTCGAGCGTGCCGGGGTGGTCGCCGCTCTCGCTCGGCCGCGGGAGGATCCGCTGGTTGTCGAGCGCGGGGCGGAACCGCCCGCGCCACGTGACGACCTCGTTCTCGTTGAGCGCGAGCAGGAGGTCGAGCTTCTCCGCGTAGAGCTCGTCGTAGTCGCCGAGGCTCGCTCCGAAGATGGGGAACGACTCGATGAACGAGCCGCGGCCGGCGACGACCTCGGCGCGACCGTGCGACAGCAGGTCGATGGTCGCGAACTGCTGGAACACCCGCACCGGGTCCTCCGTGCTGAGCACCGTGACGGCGCTGCCGAGCTTGATGCGCGAGGTCACCGTCGCGGCAGCGGCGAGCACCGTGGCCGGGGCGGAGATGGAGTAGTCGGGGCGGTGGTGCTCCCCGAGTCCGAAGTAGTCGAGGCCCGAGGCATCCGCGAGTGTGATTCTCTCGATCGTGTCGGCGAGGTTCTGCTCGACCGAGACGCGCGCGCCACTCCTGGGGTCTTGGTGGATGTCACCGAAGCTGTAGATTCCGAATTCCATAGTTATGCATACAGTTGCGGCGCTGGGAGTATTCCCGGAGCGGCGAATACTCCTCGTGGCATTAGGTAAGGCATGCCTATACTGGGCCCATGACCCACATCGACGAGAGCACAGCCTCGATCGGTTGGAACCCCGAGACGAGCGATCGCATCCTGCTGGCGGGTGACGAGGCCGCGCTCCCCGTCATCGAGACGATCCTCGCCACGCTGCCCGCGAAGTCGCGGGGCCAGGTCTTCGTCGAGGTGCAGCGCGAGAGCGACATCGTCGACCTCGTCGCCCCGGGACGCTTCGCCGTCTGCTGGCTCGTCCGCGATCACGGACAGGCGCTGCGCCGCAGCGTCGACGCCTGGTTGAGCGAGATGCTCCCGGTGAGCGCGTTCGACGACCACCGCGTGTACGCGTGGATCGCGCCGGACGGCGCCGCACGCGTCCTCACCTCGAACTAGGCCGCGGCGACCATACCCACGAGCTGCGCGCTGCGGTCCCACAGGGCCCCCGCGAGCCCGGGGTCGTCGGCCTGCCTGCGCGTGCGCCCGTACGGCGCCAGCTGGTCGTAGTAGGTTCCGCTCGGCGCGGGAGCCGCCTGGCCCGTCGCGAGCAGCACAAGCGGCTCGGCACCCTGGGCGGCCGAGATGCCGAAGCCGCCCGGCTTGACCAGCTGCGAGAGCTTGAGCATCGTGTCGTCGGCGCCGAAGCTCGTCGACACGTAGCCGGGGTGGAACGAGTAGGCGTCGAGCGGCGCGCGCCTCGCGAGCTCGCGAATGAACAGGATGGTCGCGAGCTTGCTCGTGCCGTAGGCCGGCCAGCCGCCGAACCACTGCCTCTTCGACCATTCCAGGTCGTCCATGCGCACGTTGCCGGAGAGGTTCGCGAGGCTCGCGGTGGAGATCACGCGCGCGCCGCTCTCGACGAGCCGGGGGAGCAGGAGGTTCGTGAGCAGGAAGGGCGCGAGGTGATTGTGCTGGAGGGTGCGCTCGTGCCCGTCGGCGCTGAGGCCGCGCTTGCTCACGAGACCGCCCGCGTTGTTCGCGAGCACGTCGATGCTCGGATACCGCTCGAGCAGCGCGGCCGCGAGTTCGCGCACGTCGTCGAGGCGGTCGAAGTCGGCGACGAACGGCGAGCCGTCGACGGATGCGGCGACCCTCGCCGTGCGTTCGGGGTCGCGTCCCACGACCGCGACGTGCCAGCCCTCGCTCGCGAGCCGTTCGGCGGCCTTCGCCCCCAGCCCGGAGCTCGCTCCCGTGATCACGATCGTCTCGCTCATGAATACCCGCCCTTTGTCAGGTCCGCCTCGACCTCGAAGCGGTTGGTTCTGGCGTCGGCACCGGCCGCGACGTACAGCGGGATGAAGGCCAGCCCGTATCTCCTCCACTGCGCCCGGTGCACCGCCTCGTGCTCGAGCACGGCGGGCGACACGGTGTCACCGGTGAGGTAGACGGCGCCGATGGTCGTGCCGCCGCGACCGTAGGCCCAGCCGGGGCAACCCCGCGTCACGATCAGGCCGTGGTCGACCCCGATGTGCCCGACGCTCAGTGCGGCGCCCCAGACGAGGCCCGCCGCGGTCGCCAGCCAGTACCCCGATCGTGCGACGACAGGATGCAGCAGGGCGGCCCTGAGCCGCGGGGCCCGAGCCGCGGCATCCACCCACCGGAGTGCGACGCGAGAGGCGCCTCGCGAGAGGCTCGGCGGCACCGGCTGCATACATCGCAGAATACAGTGGCTTCATGGGTCGAGCGGTACGGCGTGTGGCAATGGTGTCGATGCACACCTCACCCTCTGCCGTGCCCGGATCGGCGGACGCAGGGGGGATGAACGTCGCCATCCTCGGGCTCGCGAGTGAACTCGCCGGCCGGGGCGTGGCCGTCGACCTGCTCACCCGTGCCACGGGACTGCCCGCCGCGACGATCATCGCTCCGGGAGTCACCCTGTTCGAGCTGGATGCAGCGTCACCAGGCGTCGTGGCGAAAGACGACCTCTCGACCGTCGCCGACGAGTTCGGCGAGGCGGTCGCGCTGCTCGCTGGCCGGGAGTCGAGCCCTTACGACATCGTGCACGCGCACTACTGGCTCAGCGGGCTCGCCACCCTGCCCGTGGCGATTGAGCTCGGCATCCCCTTTGTGCAGAGCTTCCACACGCTCGGCGACATGAAGCACCGCGCGATGCCGGGCGGCAGCCTCGGCGACTCCGAGCGCAGGGCCCGCACCGAGTCGTACCTCGCGACCCAGGCCGATGCCGTGATCGCGAGTTCCACGGCCGAGGTCGAGAGCCTCATCGAGCTCGTGGGCGCGGAACCCGACCGGGTGTGGATCATGCCGCCCGGCGTCGACACCACCCTGTTCACGCCGCGGGCCACCGCGGGCGATGCCGTGCGCCGCCGCCTGGCGGTCGAGCCCGACCGCGCACTGCTCGCCGTCGTGGGGCGGGTGCAGCCGCTCAAGGCGCAAGGCCTCGCGGTGCGGGTGCTCGCCGCGCTGCCCGCGCCGCGCCCCGTTCTGGTGATCGCCGGGGAGCCGACGCCCGGCGCCGAGGAGTACGGGGCGGAGGTGCGCGACCTCGCTCGCGAACTCGGCGTCGACGGCGACGTGCGCTTCGTCGGCGCGCTGTCGAGAGAGGGTGTCGCCGAGCTGCTCTCGGCCGCTGCCGTCACGCTCGTGCCCTCGCACTCGGAGACCTTCGGCCTCGTGGCGCTCGAGTCGGCGGCGTCCGGAACGCCCGTCGTCGCGCAGCGCGTGGGCGGACTGACCGAGTCGGTGTCCGACGGCGAATCCGGCCTCCTCGTCGACTCGCGCGACCCCGCCGAGTGGGCGCGCGCCGTGAGCCTGCTGCTCGACGACCCGTTGCTCTACGCCGATTTCTCGGCATCGGCCCGCCGCTTCGCCGAGGGCTTCAGCTGGGCGGCATCCGTCTCGGTGCTCCTCGACGTCTACGGATCGCTCGTCGAGGAGTAGCTCGGCGCTGTCAGGGGCGGCCGTACTCCTCGAGCAGCCGTAGCCAGATCTCGTTCATCGTGGGGTAGGCGGGCACCGCGTGCCACAACCGGTCGATGGGCACCTCGCCGACGATCGCGATCGTGGCGGCGTGGAGCATCTCGCTCACGTCCTGGCCGACGAAGGTGACGCCGAGCACGACCTTGCGCTTCTCGTCGACGACCATGCGCGCCCTGCCGGTGTAGTCGTCGGCCTGCAGGCTCGCGCCGGCGACCCCGCCGAGGTCGTAGTCGACCACGCGGATCTCGTAGCCCGCCTTCCGTGCCGCGTCGGAGGTGAGCCCGACCGAGGCCACCTCCGGGTCGCTGAACGTCACCTGCGGAACTGCGGCGTGGTCGGCAGTGGCGGTGTGGGCGCCCCACGGGCCGTCGTGCACCGGCGTGCCGAGCGCTCGCGCGGCGATCACGTCGCCCGCGGCCCGCGCCTGGTACTTGCCCTGGTGCGTGAGCAGGGCGCGGTGGTTCACGTCGCCCGTCGCGTAGAGCCACGGGCGCTCGCCGTTGGTCTCGCCCCGCACGAGCAGGGTGTCGTCGGTGGTGAGCCACGCGCCCGCCTCGAGGCCGACGGTGTCGACGCCGATGTCGGTCGTGCGCGGCCGGCGGCCGGTCGCGACGAGCACTTCGGCGGCGGTGACCGAGCTGCCGTCGTCGAGCGTCAGCGTCACCCCGGTGTCGTCGCGGGTCGCGGAAGCGGGGGAGACCCCGGTGCGGAGAGTCACGCCGAGCGCCTCGAGTGACGCGCCGACGAGCTCGGCCGCGAAGTCCTCCTGGCCGCGCAGCAGTCCGCTGCGTGCGACGACGGTGACGTCGCATCCGAAGCTCGCGTAGGCGGTCGCCATCTCGACGGCGACAACGCCGCCGCCGATGATGGCGAGGCTGGCCGGAATCGTCTCCGCGCTTGTGGCCTCGCGGGGAGTCCACGGCGACACACCGGCGAGTCCGTCGATGTCGGGGATGAGTGGCTCTGATCCGGTGCTCACGACGACGGCGTGGCGCGCGGTGAGCTGGGTCATCGAGCCGTCGGATGCCTCGACGGACACCGTCTTGACGCCGGTGATGCGGCCGTGGCCGCGCAGCAGGTCGATGCCCGCGCCCTCGACCCAGTCGACCTGGCTCTGGTCGTTCCAGTCGTGGGTGAACGAGTCACGACGCTTGAGGGTTGCCGCGACGTCGAGCGCTCCGGTCACCGCCTCGCGCGTGCCGCCGACGTGCTGGGCTGCCCTGAGCGCGATGCCGCTGCGGAGGAGCGCCTTCGAGGGCATGCATGCCCAGTAGGAGCACTCACCACCCACGAGTTCGCTCTCGACGAGGATGGCGGTCAACCCGCCCTGCACAGCGCGGTCGGCGACGTTCTCGGCGACGGCGCCGCCGCCGATCACGATGAGGTCATACTCGGTCTCGGTCATGAACCGAGGCTACCTCGCGGGCGGTCGTCAGCGCCCGAAGAATTCGGCCGGCTGCCTCGACGCGAACGCGCGCATCCCGATGGCCGCGTCCTCGCTCGCGGCGAGCCGCACCAGGGCGGGCTGGAGCTGGGCCTCGGCCGCGGCATCCGACTCCCGCACCGCGAGGCGGGCGTTGGCGAGGGCCGCCTGCACGGCGAGGGGTGCCTGGGCGGCGATGCGGCGCGCGAGCTCGAGCCCGCGCGCGTACTGCTCGCCATCGGGCACGACCTCCTGCACGAGACCGATCCGCAGGGCCTCGGCGGCATCGAAGAGGTCGCCGGTGAGGATCCAGCGCATGGCGTTGCCCCAGCCGACGGCGCGGGGGAAGCGGATGGTGGCGCCGCCGAAAGGCAGGATGCCGCGGGCGACCTCGATCTGGCCGAACCGCGTCGACTCCGCAGCGACCGCGATGTCGGACGCGAGGATGAGCTCGATGCCGAGGGTGAGGCACGTGCCCTGCACGGCGATGACGACGGGCTTGCTGAGCGCGACACCCGACACCTGCCAGGGGTTGATGCCGTCGTCGGCCGTGATGTCGAGGCCGTCCGTGCCGATCCGCGGGGCGACGTCGGCGAGGTCGAGGCCACCGGTGAAGTGGTCGCCATGGGCGAAGACGAGGCCGACGCGCAGCTCGGGGTCGCTCTCGAGCCGGCCGTACACGGCGGAGAGCTCGCGCAGCAGCTGCAGGTCGGCGGCGTTGCGCTTCTCCGGGCGGTTCAGCCCGATGAGCAGCACGTGACCGTCGCGTTCGACCGTGATCCGGGCGGGGGCGTCGCTGCCCTGCGTCGTGCTCTGCGTCATGCCGACAGCCTACGGGGGAGGTTCAGGCGGTGAGCGCACCGATGACCCGGAGGATGGTCGGCAGGTCGTCGGTCGCCGCCTCGGGCGACGACGGCGAGAAGCCGGCGATGCACGCACCCGCGAGCGGGTACCGGGTCGTGAGCGCACGGATCGCCTGCACGAGAGCGAGGGCGCTCACGCCGAAGGGCACGGGGTCGGCCACGCCGGCGAGCTCGGCGGGGTCGATGACGTCGAGGTCGACGAGGACGTACACGGATGTCGCACCCGTCGCGGCGACGGCGGCGAGCAGCGGAGCGGGGTCGGCGAGCTCCTCGACGCTCACGCTCCGCACGCCCGAGTCGGCGAGAAACGCCTGCTCGCCGTCATCCGTCGACCGCACCCCCGCGAGCACGACCTGCTCGGGCGAGAGCGGTGCGTCGGGCACGAGACCGGCGACGCCGTCTCCGAGGAGCGTGCGCAGCACCATCCCCGAGAACGCTCCCGACGGCGAGGTCTCGACGGTGTTGAGGTCGGGGTGGGCGTCGAACCAGACGACGGCGACTGTCTCGTCGGAGCTGCCGACCGCATGCTCGATCGCCGCGAGGGCGACTCCGCACTCACCACCGATGGTGATCGCGGCACCTTCGATGGTCTCGAGCTCGGCCAGCGTGCGCTCGCGCACGAGCCGCAGCGACCCGAACCGGGGGAGACCGGAGGCCACTTCGTCGCCGGCCTCCATCGGAACGTCGACGGTGCGGGTGGATGTCGCGGGCAGGTCGCCCCGGATCGCCTCGGCCCCGTCCTGGAGTCGGAGGGCACGTGACGAGCCGGAGCCCTGCCACTGGGGGACGACGAGAAAGGTGACCGGCACCTACTCAGTATCGCCGTTCCGCTTCGCCAAGGCGAGAAGACGCGTGATTTCCTCGACGTCGCCCTTGGCCCCGTAGGCGGGCTGGCCGCGGTCGGTGCGCCAGCTGTCGTCCAACGTGCCCGCGTTCACGGTGTCGAAGCCGAGGTCGTTGTAGAACCTCGTGACGAACTCCGCCGCGTCGGGGTGGTCGCTCGCCGTGACGAGGGCGCGGCGCCCGGGTGTGCCCGCCGCGGTGCCCTGGGTGGTGATGCTCGCTGCCTCGATGGAGTTGAACCCCTTCGCGACGCGGCTCTCGGGGAGGTGCGCCTGGAGGAGTCCCGAGACGGTGGCCGTTCCGTCGTCGAGCTCGGCCATGTGGCCGTCGCGCTCGAAGTAGTAGTTGTTCGTGTCGACGACGATCTTGCCCGCGAGTTCGCCGACCGGCACCTGCGTGTAGTTCTTGAGCGGAACCGTGACGACGGCGACATCCGCCGCTGCCGCGGCATCGGGGGCGCTGGCGGCGCGCGCGTTCGGTCCGAGCTCCGCGATGAGCTCCTCGAGCGTCTCGGGCCCGCGCGAGTTCGCGATCACCACGTGGTAGCCGAGCTTCACCGCCCCGCGAGCGAGCTGGCTGCCGATGTGTCCTGCACCGATGATTCCGATAGTTGTCATGGTAGGGGCAACGGGGTGCCGCGGCGGAGAATTCCCAAACCGAGCGGAGGCCTACTGGCCGAGCTGGCCCTGCGCGCCCCCGCCCGCGCCGAGCTTGAGGGCCGCGAGCCGCGCCTCGATCTCGGTCTGCTTGTCGAGGTCTTCGAGGCTCTCGAACTGGGCGTCGAGGCTGGATGCCGCGAGCTCCTGCTGCCCGAGCACCTTGGCCTCCTCGCGACGGATCTTGTCTTCGAAGCGGCTGATCTCGCTCGTCGGGTCGAGCATGTCGATCGAGCCCATCGCGTCCTGCACCTGGCGCTGTGCGTCGACCGTCTTCGAGCGTGCGATGAGCTCGTCACGCTTGGACGTGAGCTCGCCGAGCTTGCCGCGCATGGCGTCGAGGCCGCTCTTGAGCTTGTCGACGACGGCCGTCTGCGACGTGATCGTGGGCTGCGCGTCCTTCGCCTCCTTCTCGGCCTGGAACTGCTTGCCGAGCGCGACCTTCGCGAGGTTGTCGAACTTGTCGGCGTCGACGGCGTTGCCGCCGGCCCGCAGTTCGTCGGCCTTGCTGCTGGCGGCGAGGGCCTTGCGTCCCCAGTCGTTCGCGGCCGCGACATCCTCGTCGTAGTCCTGCTCGATCAGGCGGAGATTGCCGATGGTCTGGGCGACCGCGCTCTCGGCCTCGGCGATGCTGTTGGTGTAGTCGCGCACCATCTGGTCGAGCATGAGCGCGGGGTCTTCCGCCTGGTCGAGCATCGCGTTGATGTTGGCCTTCGCGAGCTGGGTGATGCGTCCGAGGATCGATTGCTTAGCCATGGAGACTGCCTTTCAGTTGTGGGATGAGGGGATGAACACGAGTTAGAACCTGCCGCCGCCGCCGCGGCGCCCGCCGCGGGAGCCGCCACCGCTGCTGCGCCGCGAGCTGCCGCCAAAGCCGCCGCCGCCGAAGCCGCCGCCGCCGGAGCGGCGGCTCGATCCGCCCAAGCCGCCGCCGCCGAAACCACCCCCGCCGAAGCCGCCACCTCCCGACCATCCGCCGCCGCCCCCGGAGAGCAGGCCGCCGAGGATGCCGCCGATGATGGCGTCGGTGCTGATTCCGCCGCCGATGCCGCCCGGGCCGGAGCGGCCCATGCCGCCGTAGCCCGACGACCGCGAGAAGTAGTCGACGTCTCCCTGCGCGAGTTCGGTGCCCTGCTGGGCGAGGCTGGCGGCGCGCTGCGCCACCGGGAGGGCGGCGACGGCGTCGGTCGCCCCGAGAGCGACGGCCTCGTCGAGCGCCTGCCGCGCCGCAGAGAGCCGGGTGCGGGCATCCGTGCCCACGCCGCCGCGCCGCGTGGTGAGAAACTCCTCGCCCGCGGAGATCTGCGCGACCGTGCTCGCGACGAGGCGGTCGAGCGACGAGCGAGCGCTGGCCTGCTGTGCCTTGCGGTCGCGCACCGCGCTGAGCGCCTGTCCGAGTGCCGCGTCGAGGCGCTCGACGCGGGCGAGCGCGTCGATGGGGTTCTTCTCGCTGCCCGGCAGCACGGCCGCAAGGCCGGCCGATGTGCTCGCGATCGTGTCGGCGAGGTCGGTGCCGGCTGCAGCGGTGCCGGCCGCCGCGGTGCCGGCGACAGCGCGGGCCTCGGCGAGGTCGCGATTGGTCTCCGCGACGGCTGCCTCGAGCAGGCGCTGGGCGTCGGCGAGGCTCGCGGCGAGCGCGTCTACCGCGTCGAGGAGGCGGGTCGCCTGCCCGACGCCGGCCTGCGCCGCCTGCACGGAGACCGCCGCACGGCTCGTCGCGCCGGTGCCGAGGTCGGTGCGCGCCTTCGCCGCCGTCGTGGACGCGAGGTCGATGAGTGTGCGCGCCTGAGGCAGGTTGTTGGCGACGGTCGCGATCGTCTCCGGCGCATAGGCACGAGCGAGCCCGACGACGGTCGCCTCGGTCCTGGCGAGGCGACCGGTCAGCGCGGCGACGGAGGCATCCACCGCGTCGAGGATGGCCGGGGCGTTCTTCTCGAGTTCGCGCAGCGCGTCGAAGGCGTCCGCTTGGGCGTCGAGGGTGGCATCCGCCGTCTCGCACAACTCGATGAGCCGGAGGGTGAGCGCCCGCTTCGCCTCGGCCGTCTCGGGAAATGCGTCGTCGAGCTTCTGCCTGATGCCGAAGGCCTCGGCGACGTTCTGCTTCGCGCTCGCGACCGCGGCAGTGAACGACGTGGTCGCGTCGTCGCCGAACTGCGCGACCGCGAAGCCCAGCTCCTGCTCACTCGTGCGGAGAGAGTCGTCGATCTGCACGAGGAGGGTTGCCGCGCGCTGGTCGAGCTGCTCCTGGCTCGGCTGCCCGGCGGGCACGGATCCGGCGCCGCCGCGCCGACGACGTGCCAGCCGCACGAGGAGATAGACCACCGCGCCGCCCACCGCCGCGACGATGATGAGCACGATGGGCCACAGGGGCAGGCTGCCGGAGTCGTTGCCCTCGCCGCGCAGCCCGTCGGCAAAAGCCACGGCGGCGTCGGCCCACTTGTCGTCACGCAACTGCGGAACGAGGGCGTTCTCCTCGATCTGCGCGAGGTCGCCGTCGCTGAGCGGGAAGTCGGCCGCCACCGACACCTGGTAGAGCCGGTCGTCGGTGGCGATTGCGAGCAGCGCGTCCTTGTCGCCGAGCTGGCTCATCACCGCCGTGTCGTCCGCCCACTCCTCCGCGCTCGCCGCTCCCGTGAAGGAGTCGACGTAGACGACGAACAGCTGCATCCCGGTGTCGTTGAACAACTGGTCGAGCGACGCCTTGATGCGGTCTTCCGACCCGGTGACGACGCCCGCCTGGTCGAGCACGTAGGCGCCCCGTAGGTCGACCGGGTCTTGCGCCTGGGCGGCGAGCGGCGCGCCGACGGACAGAGCCACCACGAGCGCGGCACCCAGCATGATTCTCGACTTCATCGACTCACATTCCTCGCCGCTACCAGCTAATGAGGCGATTCTAGCGATGAGACGAGGCTCGCAACCTGAGCGGTGCGACACCTGGTACGCGCCGGCCGGAACGGGGGGCAGATGGGCGCGGAACGCCTCCGCCGCATCATCCTCGCCGACGTGTAGCCCGTGACCGGCTGCGAGCCCGTGTTGGTCAGGGTCACGGTTCCGGCGACACTCGGCGCTCCCGCGCGACGTCGGGAAAGTCGACCGTGAGGGTGAGTCCGGTGCTGCTCGGAGCGACCTCGGCGAGCTCTCCGCCGCACAGGTTGATGCGGTCGGCGGGCGCCCGCTTGACGCCGGGCCCCTCGGAAGCTCCCGTCACCGAGTCGTCGGAGGAGGGCGCCTTCTCGGGCCTCGGCGAGTCGGAGCCGGGCGCGTCCGACGCGGCTGACCCCACGGCGAGGCTCGAAGGCTGCGCGGAGTTCAGTCCCTGCAGGCCGGCGACGCCGAGGCCGCCGATCGCGAGCGCGAATACACCACCGACGCCGATCTGCGCCGGAAGCCGGCGGAGCTTCGCGCGACGGATGACCGCCGCGGTGTCGATGCGGTTGCCCTCGCCGTTCGGCTGGTCGTCGGCTCGGAACATGTCGCGCAGGTTCGGTTCACTTGCCATTGCGAGCTCCCTCGTGTGTCGAGGCGACGAGTCGAGACACCACCTGCTTCAACGCCGAGGGTCGTCTGCTGCCTGCGACACGGATTGCTTCCCGGATTGAGCTCCTATCATCTAAGACGCGCGGCGGAGGCGGAACGTTGGGGCGCCGTGGAGGGCTCGCGTGTTCGCACCTCAGGCAGCTGCCGTGTTCGTAATTCAGGCAGGATGCCGCGAGGGCGGGGCCTATCGCAAGCCGAGCCGCGCCATTCCGTGGTCGCGCCGGGAGACGCGACTACGGCAGCTGTCGGGAGAGGCCGCGCCTACCCCAGCCGCTGCCGCAGCCCGCGCAGCTGCTCCGTCAGCGCCGGCGGCACGCGGCTGCCGAACGTGTCGAAGAAATCGCCGACGCCCTCCACCTCTCGCGTCCAGGCGTCCCGGTCGATCGCGAAGAGCTTCTCCCAGTCGCCGTCGGCGAGGTCGAGGCCCGTGACGTCGATCGCGTCGGGCGCGGGCAGCATCCCGAGCGCGGTGTCCATTGCGGGAGCGGAGCCGTCGACGCGGTCGAGGATCCACGCGAGCACGCGAGCGTTCTCGCCGAAGCCGGGCCAGAGGAACCGGCCGCCCTCGTCTGTGCGAAACCAGTTGACCTGGAACACGGCAGGCGCATTCTCGAGCCCTGCGCCCACCTCGAGCCAGTGCGACCAGTGGTCGGCCATGTTGTAGCCGCAGAACGGCGCCATCGCGAAGGGGTCGCGGCGCAGCTCCCCGATGGTGCCCTCGGCGGCCGCCGTGCGCTCACTCGAGATCGTGGCGCCCATGTAGACGCCGTGCTCCCAATCCCGTGCCTCCACCACTAGCGGCACGGTGCTCGCCCGGCGACCGCCGAAGATTATCGCGTCGATGACGACGCCGTCCGGGTCGTCCCAGGTGTCCGCGATGGTGGGGCACTGCCTCGCCGCCACGGTGAAGCGGGAGTTCGGATGCGCCGCCGGCGTACCCGACGACGGGGTCCACTCCTCGCCGCGCCAGTCGATCAGGTGGTCGGGAACCCGGTCGGTCATTCCCTCCCACCAGACGTCGCCGTCGTCACGCAGCGCGACGTTGGTGAAGATCGTGTTTCCCCACACGGTGTCGATCGCCACCGGGTTCGTCGAGACGCCGGTTCCGGGCGCGACGCCGAAGAAGCCGGCCTCCGGGTTGATGGCGCGCAGCCGCCCGTCGGCATCCGGTCGCAGCCAGGCGATGTCGTCGCCCACCGTCTCGACCCTCCAGCCGGGAACGCTGGACTGCAGCATCGCGAGGTTGGTCTTGCCGCACGCGCTCGGAAACGCGGCTGCCACGTGGAAGACCCGGCCGCGCGGGTTCGTGACCCTGATGATGAGCATGTGCTCGGCGAGCCAGCCCTCGTCGCGCGCCATCACCGAGGCTATTCGCAGCGCGAACGCCTTCTTCGCGAGCAGGGCGTTGCCCCCGTAGGCGGAGCCGTACGACCAGATCTCCCGCGTCTCCGGGAAGTGCGAGATGTACTTCGTCGGGTTGCAGGGCCACGCGACATCCGCCTGCCCCGCGGCGAGCGGCGCCCCGACGGAGTGCACAGCGGGCACCCACTCGGTCTCGTCGGTGATCTGCTCGAGTGCCGGGGCGCCCATGCGCGTCATGATGCCGGTGGACACCACGACGTAGGGGGAGTCGGTCAGCTGCACGCCGAGCTTGGCGAGGGGCGATCCGATGGGCCCCATCGAGAACGGAACGACGTACATCGTGCGGCCCCGCATGCTGCCGGCGAAGAGCGGTGCGAGGGTCGCGCGCATCTCCGCGGGGTCGCGCCAGTTGTTGGTCGGACCGGCGTCCGCCTCGTGCGGGGAGCAGATGAACGTGCGGTCTTCGACGCGGGCGACGTCGCTCGCATCACCGCGCGCGAGAAAGCTGTTGGGGCGGAACTCGGGGTTCAGCCGGATCAGAGTGCCCTGCTCGATCATGAGCTTCGTGAGCGCGTCGTTCTCGCGCAACGACCCGTCGCACCAGACGACGGCGTCGGGTGTCGTGACGGCGGCGATCGACTCCACCCAGGCGACGACGGATGCCGCGGCCGAGGCGGGCGCTCCCGCGGCGGCCGCCGCCGGCGCCTGCCGGATCGCGGACGCGGGTGCCGTGCGGGTCAGGATGCTCATCCGATTCTCCATTCGTAAGTTCGCTCGTACTTACAGCGTGAAGCCGTACGAAGCGCTCCGGTAGGGCAGTTCGCTAGAAAGATCGCCCGTTCTTTCGCTAGGGTCAGAGAATGATGGATCTTGCGACTCTCGGCCACCGCATCCGGCACTTTCGCGCGACGGCTGGCCTGACGCTCGACCAGCTCGGGCTCGCCGTCGGCATCGCCGGCAGCCAGCTCTCGCTCATCGAGAACGGTCGTCGTGAGCCGCGGTTGAGCCTCATCGGCACGATCGCGACCGCGTTGGGGGTCTCCGTCTCCGACCTGCTCGACGACGCCCCGCCGAGTGAACGCGCGGGGCTCGAGATCGAGCTCGAGCGCCTTCAGCGCGGAACGGTCTACGCCTCCCTCGGCCTTCCGGCGGTGCGGCCGGGCAAGGGCGTGGCCGACGAGACGCTCACCGCGCTGGTCGGGCTGCACCGCGAGCTGGCTCGCCGGTCGCGCGAGGCGATCGCCACTCCCGAGGAGGCACGCCGGGCGAACACGGAGTTGCGGCAGCGGATGCGTTCGCTCGACAACCACCTCGAGGAGATCGAGGCGCTCGGGCAGAGCGAGGTCGACGCCGTCGGCCACGTCGCCGGGGCGCTGACGCACCGCTCGGTCACGCGCATGGCCGAGCGGCTCGGGTTCGAGCTGGTGCACGTCAACGACCTTCCCCACTCGGCGCGCTCGGTGACCGACCTCGACAACGGCCGCATCTACCTGCCGCCGGCCTCCATCCCCGGCGGGCACGGCCTGCGCTCCATGGCATTGCAGGCGATGGCGCACCGGGTGCTCGGACACAGCGAGCCCGCGAGCTATGCCGACTTCCTGCAACAGCGTCTCGAGATCAACTACTTCGCGGCAGCGTGCCTCATGCCGCGGCGGCAGGCGGTCGACTTCCTGCGCGAGGCGAAGGCGCGGCACGACATCGCCGTCGAGGACTTCCGAGACGCGTTCGGAACGACCCACGAGAGCGCGGCGCTCCGCTTGACGAACCTGGCCACGCCGTACCTCGACACGACCGTGCACTTCCTCCGGGTCGGCGACGACGGCGCCGTCTACAAGGCCTACGAGAACGACGGACTCCGACTGCCCGTGGATGTGACGGGGTCGACGGAGGGCCAACTGGTGTGCAGGCACTGGAGCGCCAGGGTCGCCTTCACCCGCACCAATCGCACGACCGAGTTCTACCAGTACACCGACACGCCGGAGGGCACCTTCTTCGACTCGACGCAGACCGGCACGACGAGCGCGGGCGAGTTCTCGATAACCGTCGGTGTGCCGTTCGTGCACTCGACGTGGTTCCGGGGGCGGGAGACGACGGATCGCCTCGTGTCGACGTGCCCGGATGCGGCCTGCTGTCGCCGCCCGGCCGCCGACCTGTCGGAGCGCTGGCGCGGACGGGCATGGTCGAGCGCGAAGCTGCACGCGCACATCCTGTCGCCCCTGCCCTCGGGGACGTTTCCCGGCGTCGACGACCAGGAGCTGTACGAGTTCCTCGACCGGCACGCCTCGACGACCGACGCCCCCTGAGCCTGTCGGAGAAGCATCCCGCGCGGTCAGCCTTCGACAGGCTCAGGGGCCGGCGAGCACCGCGTCGAAGCGACGGGCCGCGTCCGCGCCGGCCGCGCGCAGCCAGACCACGGGCTCGGCTATCGCGGCCTCGACCGAACCCGCGAGGTCGACGAGCGCGCACGTCCATACCGGTTCGCCGGCGATCATCGCCGTCGTCGTGACCTGCCCGGCGATGACCGCGGCGCGAACCCCGCTCGCCTCCGCGCGCTGCAGCAGCTGGCCGACCACCTTGCCGCCGAGCGACTGGCTGTCGAACCGGCCCTCGCCCAGGACCAGCACGTCCGCGTCGTCGATCGCGTCGGCGAGCCCGCTCAGCCTCGCGAGGTAGTCGGCGCCGGAGTGCACGGTCGCGCCCCACGCCGAGGCGAAACCGAAGCCGGTGCCGCCGGCCGCGCCCGCGCCCGCCTGCGCCGGGTCGCCGCCGAGCACCTGCGTGAACCGTGCCAACGCCGCATCCAGCACCGCCACCTGCTCGGGCGTCGCGCCCTTCTGCGGGCCGAATACCGCGGCGGCGCCCGTGTCTCCGAGCAGGGGAGCGGTCACGTCGCTCAGCAGCTGCACACCACCGGGGGGCGCGGGCCGCAGGTCGGTCGCGTCGACCGCCTCGAGCGAGGCGAGCGCAGCGCCGCCGTCGGCGAGCGTCGCGCCCGCCGCATCCGTGAGTCGCAGTCCGAGGGCACAGAGCGCTCCGGCCCCGCCGTCGGTCGACGCCGAACCGCCGAGGCCGATCACGATGGATGTCGCGCCGGCGTCGAGCGCGGCGGCGACGACCTCGCCGACGCCGCGCGACGTCGCGCCCAACGGGTCGAGGGTGCGCATGAGCGGGAGTCCGCTCGACTGGGCGAGCTCGATCACCGCGACGCCGTCGGGCAGCTGGAGCCATTCGCCGCGCGTCGGCGTTCCGTCGGGGCCGGTGACCGCGCCGGCGTCGCGGCGCACGGCTCCCGCCACCGCCGTCTCGATCGCGTCGAGCGTGCCCTCGCCGCCGTCGGCCTGCGGCACGAGCGTGATCGAATCGCCGGGGCGGATGGTGCGCCAGCCCGCGGCTATCGCGTCGGCGACCTCGCGGGCGGAGAGGGACCCCTTGAACGAATCGGGGGCGATGACTATCGACGGTGACATGCTCGCCAGCGTATCCGAGCGCCGGGCGGGGCGATTCTGGCGCGGCCCGCCGTTTGCGACGGAATGGGCCCGACGACGCCCGATGGTTGGCTAGAATCACACCATGAACGTCATCGCCTTCGTCGTATCCCTGGGTCTCTTCGTCGGAGGAATCCTGCTGATGGGCTATTCCTTCACGATTGAGGGTTTCGAGCTGCTGAGCTTCTTCGCCGGCATCCTCGTCACGAGCGCCGGTGTCGCGCTTCCCATTCACGTGCTGAAGCGTATTGACGGCTAACGCAACACCAACCGAGGGAGTCACCATGGCTGACAAATCACCCAAGAAGTCGACGGCCAAGACCGCTGCCGGCAAGTCGCTGAAGGAAAAGCGCGCCGACAAGAAGGCGAAGGCCAGCTCGAAGGACCGCTAGCCGAGGCACTGCCCGGAACCACCGCTCGCGCGGGGTTCCGGGCAGTTCTCGCGTTAACGAGCCTGTCGGCCGTGGGCGACTCGGCGTCAGCGGGCTCGCGCCGCCGTCTCGTCGAACGGCCCCACGAGGGGAAGCACGTTCTGGTTGAGGTGGAAGAGATTGTGCGGATCCCACTCGTCTTTGATCGCCGCGAGGCGGTCGTAGTTCGGGCCGTAGGAGGCGCGCAGCATCCGGTCTCCTTCCTCCTCGAACCCGGCGAAGTTGGGATACCGCGAATGGTCGGAATATGGCGCGAGGGCGGTGACGAGGCCGCGCACCCAGGCGATGTTCTTCGCGTCGTGATGGGCATCCTCCCAGCTGGCCGCCGGGTGCACGAGGAATCCCGGTCTCGCGGTGAATGCTCCGTCGACGGGCTGGGCCGCGGCGCCTCCGATGTGCCAGACGTCCACGGAGCTGCGCCTCGACGCCGGTGACGCGCCCGTCGCCGTGATGAGGTCGATCGCCGAGTCGCTCAACTCCACGACGTTCGTCGACTTCCAGTAGTATCGGCCGCCCTCGGGGTACTCGTCGTCGAACGCCCGCTGCGCTTCGACGTACTGTACGGGGCCGGATTCGTCGCGGAGGGGGTCGGAGGAGAGCCTCCGCAACGGGCCGAGAAGGCGCTCGCCCTCCTCCGGGTCTCCGAGGAACACACCGGCGAAGGCCACGAACGGTACGCCGGCAGATCCGGGAGGAAATCCTCCGGCGTCCTCCGCGATCACGCCGAGCCGTGCCATGAGGCTCACGCTGTAGGGCGCCTTGCCGCAGAACTGGCGGAACGTGCGCATCGCCCGGGTTGCGCCGCTGTGACGGGCGTCGTGGTAGACGAGAAGGAAGTAGACCTCGGGCCCCACGCGATGCAACCGGAAGTCGAAGCGGGTGACGACGCCGACATTGCCGCCACCGCCGCGGAGCGCCCACAAGAGGTCGGGGTGCCTCTCGCCGTCGGTCACGACGACGGAGGAATCGGCGGTGACGAGCTCGGCGGCGAGGATGCTGGAACTAGAGAGGCCGAACGCGTTGCGTACCCACCCGTAGCCGCCGCCCAGCGCGAGTCCGGAGACCCCCGTGCGCGACGACATGCCGCCCGGTACCGCGAGCCCGAATCGCTGGGTCGCCTCATCCAACTGCCCCCAGGTGGCGCCCGCCCCGACGCTCACCGTGCCCGCGGCCGGGTCGACGACCATCTCGTTCAGCGCGGCGAGGTCGAGCACGATCCCCGCCTCGACGGTGCCGTGCCCGGCCACGTTGTGACCGCCGCCGCGCACGGCGACGGGGACGCCGTGCTCGCGCGCAAACGTCACCCCGGCCTGCACGTCGTCGACCGACGCGCAGCGCAACACGGCGATGGGATGGCGGTCGATCACCCCGTTCCAGACCCGACGCGCCGTCTCGTAGTCGTCGTCTCCGGGGAGCACCAGGTTCCCCTCGACCGCGTCGGCCACTGCGGCCAGTTCCCGTTCGAGCATTGCCAGACCCCGCTCTCCGTTGCCCCGCGCAACACCGCACGGGCGGTGACCTCACGATAAGCACGCCGCTCGACCGCATGCAACGGTCTGTGCGCCGCCGTCGCGAGGGGCTATCGCGCGCGCATCCCGCTCGATCCGAGCACCTGCTCGACGGTGATGCGGATGACGACGCGCTTGGGGTTGGGCCCGGGCCGTCGATAGCGCGTGGCGTAGAGGTTCTCGGCGAGTTCCACCGCGTCGCGCTCGCGTTCGATGACCGCCGATCCGACGAGACTGATCCACCGCGCACCGTCGACCTGAGCGACCGTGGCGCGCTCGTCGCGCTCGATGTTGCGCACCTTCTGGCTGCCGTCGGTCGTGATGATGCGCGCGACCCCCTCATGCAGGGTGAACCCGACGGCGACCGCGTGGATGGCGCCGGTGCGACTCATGGTCGACAGGATGGCGAGATGCCGCTCCTCGACGAATCGGGTGCCCTCTGCGGTGATCTCTGTGGTCGTCTCGGTGGTCACCCGTCCCACCCTAGGCGAGCGGCCCGAGCGGACCATATCCAGCGTCGATATGCATGTGTCCATGCAGGTTCGACGCGCGTCTCGCGACGGCCTCGCCATGGCGCTTCTCCCCGCGGTCGCGGGCTGCTCGTTCGTGGAAACCGATGCCGCGAAGCCGGTGACGCGCGAGGTCGAGATCGCTGCGGCACCCGACGAGCGACCTGCCCGCCGGCGGAGTGCTTGCCGTCGTCAGCGCAGCGCGCGCCTCGTCGCCAGCCGCAGCTCCAGCTCGCTCATCACCATGGCGGCGAGGTCTTCGAGGTTGCGCGTCTCCGTCTCGGTGATGGGGCGCGGCTTGTAGTCGAGCACGCACAGTGTGCCGAGGTTGTGACCATCGGATGTGCGCAGCGGAACCCCGGCATAGAACTGGATGCCCATCTCGCCCGCCACGAGGGGATTGGCCATCGCGCGGACGTCGGTGCGTGCATCGGTCACGACCCAGGGCTCGTCGTGGAGCACGGCGGAGGCGCAGAGTCCGCCATCCCGCCCGATCTCGTCGTCGTCGACGCCGAAGTGCGACTTGAACCAGATCCGGTCGAAGTCGACGATGCTGACGATGCTGATCGGCACGTCGAACAAGCGGGCGGCGAGGCCGGTGATGCGATCGAAGGCGCCGTCGCGCGGTGAGTCGAGCACCTCGTAGCGCGCCACGGCCGCCATGCGGGCGTCCTCGTCGGCGGCCAGGAGTGCGGGTTCGACCGCTCCGTGCCGTGCGTACCCCTGGCGTGCGAGGTGGTGGAGCGACTTGATGACCTCGCCGATCTCCGGTCGATCCGCGGGCAGACGGGAGGTCATCGCCGCGAGGAGGCCCGCCCATCCCTCGGGAAGCGTCGCGGGGATGGCCGGGTTGCGGCTCAGTCTCGCGACGGCAGACTCGATGGCGCCGCCGGGGAAGGCCATGGTGCGGGTGAAGCACTCGAGTAGCACGAGGCCGAGCGAGTAGATGTCGGACGGAGCGCCGACCTCCTCGCCGAGCGCCTGCTCGGGGCTCAGGTAGGCGGCGGTGCCGGTGGTGGTATGGGACGGTGCCGATGTGACGACGGTGTCGGTGATGAGCGCGATTCCGAAGTCGGCGAGCTTGGCTCGGGGACGGTCGTCGTCGAGGGCCGTGTACTCGACCATGAGCACGTTGGCGGGCTTGATGTCGCGGTGGATGATGCCGTTCTTGTGGATGTAGCGGAGGCCTTCGGCGAGATCGGCACCGATGTGGCCGATGTCCCTGCCGGTGAGCTGCTTCGACGCGACGAGCTGCTTGAGCGTCGAGCCGCGCACGAGCTCCATGACGAGGAACATGCGCGACATGGCCGGGTCGGAGCGCTCGTGGACGCCGGCGTCGAGCAGCGAGACCAGGCTGTGGTGGTTGAGTCGCGCGAGGATCTGCAGTTCGCGCTCCTGCGCCGCGACATCCTGGCGCGCCGCGGCGGGCGCCTCGAACAGCTTGACGGCGACATCCCGCCCCAGGAACTCGTCGCGGGCCTCGTAGACGGACGCCATCCCGCCTCGACCGAGGAGGGACGTGATCTGGTATCGGCCGTTGAGCCGGGAGTACGTCGGCTTCGCTGCCGTCGTGGAGGTCACGTGAGGCGCTCCTGTTTGCTGGATGGTGTTCATCGGCCCAATCTGGAGGCGAGGTCGGGTACGAGGTTCTGAGAGTCGCGCGGAGGGCGCTCGTAGTCGTCCGCCGTCGGCCGCTCGGGGATGGTGACGTCTTCGGGAGAGATCGGCTCGTACGGCACCTGCGAGAGCAGATGCGCGATCGTGTTGAGACGCGAGGCGCGCTTGTCGTCGCTCTCGATGGTCCACCACGGCGCCTCGTCGATGTCGGTGTGTGCGAACATCTCGTCCTTGGCGCGCGAATAGTCTTCCCACCGCGTTATCGACTGGAGGTCGGTCGACGACAGCTTCCAGCGGCGCATCGGGTCGTCGAGGCGCGACGCGAACCGCTTCGATTGCTCCTTGTCGGAGACGGAGAACCAGTACTTGATCAGGATGATGCCGTCTTCGACGAGCATCCGTTCGAAGACAGGGGTCTGCTTCAGGAAGAGGCTGTGCTGTTCCGGGGTGCAGTACTCCATCACCCGCTCGACTCCGGCGCGGTTGTACCAGGAACGGTCCATCAGCACGATCTCGCCGGCGGTCGGCAGGCGTTCGATGTAGCGCTGGAAGTACCACTGGCCCTTCTCGCGCTCGCTCGGAGTCGGCAGCGCGACGACGCGGGCGGTGCGCGGGTTGAGGTACTGCGCGATCCGCTTGATGGCGCCGCCCTTGCCCGCCGCATCCCTGCCCTCGAAGACGACGAGCACTCGGGTGCCGGTGGCCGCCACCCACTGCTGCATGCTGACCAGCTCGATCTGCAGGCGCTTGAGCTCGGCCTCGTAGAGGTCCTTCGGCACGCGCTTGTGCGACTTGTCGCGGTTCTTCTTGCCCGACATCGGGGTTCCAGCTAACTGTTGGTGGGGGGCACTCGCCATCCCGGGGTCGGGGCACTGCCGGATTGCCAGATTACGCGGGGCGCTGCGCACCACCAATGTGCCGTGTGCGCTCGCCACGCGGCGGGCGATCCGCTACGCTGCCGTGCGCTCGGCCCGCCGACGCGCGAACCGGGCCGCCGCATAGAGCACGCCGCCGACCGCCAGCAGGATGGCGCCGAAGAGCCACACCTGTGCGCTCTGCTGTGTCAGCAGCAGGATGCACGACAGCACCCCGAGCACCGGAACCGCGGTCCACACCCGGAAGTGCTTGTGCTCGACGGTGTCGCGCCGCAGCACGAGCACCGCGACGTTCGTGCTGATGAAGACGAACAGCAGCAACAGCACGACGGTCTCGGCGAGCGTCGACAGGTCGCCGATGGTCGTGAGGATCATCGCGACGACCGTCGTGACGATGATGGCGACCCAGGGCGTGCGCCGCCTCTCGAGCACCGTGCCGAGAGTCGCCGGCAGCAGCCCCTGCTCCGCCATGCCGAACGTGACGCGGCTCGCCATGATCATCGTGAGCAGTGCGCCATTCGCCACGGCGATGAGGGCGATCAGCGAGAAGATCCATTCCGGGATGCCGACGCCCGATGCCGCCACGACGGAGAGGAGGGGGCCGGATGATTCGGCGAGCTCGTCCGCGGGCAGGGCGGTCGAGCTCGCCAGCCCCACGAGGATGTAGACCACTCCGGCCGTCGCGAGCGCTCCGAACAGCGCCTTCGGATACACCCTGCTCGGCTCGCGCACCTCTTCAGCGATGTTCGCCGACGTCTCGAAGCCGACGAAGGAGTAGTAGGCGATGATGGCGGCGCCGAGGGTGGCGAGCGCTGGATTCACGTCGGTCGGGAATGATCCGACCCGCGAGACATTCCCCCCGCCCCCTCCGAGCATGACCGCGACCACCACGATCACGATGACGAGGCCGCTCACCTCGATGATCGTCATCACGACGTTGCTGCCCATCGACTCGCGGATGCCGCGTGCGTTGAGGAGGCCGATGAGGGCGAGGAAGACGATCGCCGCGGGCACCGTCGGCACGTCGACGAAGGTCGCGAGGTAGTCGCCCGCAAACGCGAGCGACAGGCCTGCCGCGCTCACGACACCGGCCGCGAGCATGCTGAAGCCCACGAGGAAGGAGACGAGTGGCAGCTTGAAGGCCCGCTCGGCGAAGATGGCGGCGCCCCCCGCCTTCGGGTACTTGGTGACGAGTTCGGCGTAGGAGCCCGCGGTGAGCAGGGCGAGCAGAAGCGCGAGGCCGAGCGGGGCCCAGAGCGCACCGCCCACCTGGCCGGCGAGCACACCCATGAGCGCGTAGATGCCGGCCCCGAGCACGTCGCCGAGGATGAAGAGGAACAGCAGCGGGCCGGTGATCGACCTGCGCAACTTGGTGTCGGGCGCGTCGGATGTGGCGGTGTCGGTGCTCATGGTCATCGACGCTACCCACGGCGTCGGGCGCGTGCATCCTCTCGCTTAAACGACATCGAGGAGTTATAGGCGGCGCGGGGTGCCGTCGAACGGGATGCGTATTACCGCTCCGTTTGCAAGGGGCGAGGCCGAATCGCCATTCCCGGTAACGTATTCCGACTACATTCACCATCGCGGAGTACGGCTTTGCGACTTCAGGAGGAGGTTGGCGCTTGACAGCGGAAACCCAGCACGCAGACGACGAGCAGTCGACCGGCACCGTGGCGACCAAGCGTCGCCTCGCGGCCGTCGTCTACAACCCCATCAAGGTCGACATCGACGCCATCCGCGCCGCCGTCGCCCGCGAGGAATCGGAGGCGGGCTGGGAGCATACTCTCTTCTTCGAGACCTCCGCCGAGGATCCGGGCCAGGGTCCGGCGAAGGAGGCACTCGAGGCCGGCGCGACCCTGATCATCGCCGCCGGAGGCGACGGCACGGTGCGGGCGGTGGCCGAGGCCATCCACGGCTCCGACGTCACTCTCGCTCTCCTGCCGTCGGGCACGGGCAACCTGCTCGCCCGCAACCTCAAGTTGACGCTCGACGACCTCGACCACTCCATCCGCTCCGCCTTCACGGGTAAGGACCGCGATATCGACGTCGCTCTCATCAAGATCCGGCGCGAAGACGACAGCGTCGACCAGCATGCCTACCTCGTCATGGCGGGCCTGGGCATCGACGCGAAGATGATCGCGAACACCGACGACGACCTCAAGGCGAAGGCCGGCTGGCTCGCCTACGTCAAGGCCATCGCCCTCGTCTTCCGCGACAAGAATTCCCTGCACTTCCGGTACCGTCTCGACGAGTCGCACATCCGCAGCGTGCGGGCGCACACCATCATGATCGGCAACTGCGGGTCGCTGCCCGCCAACATCCTGCTCATGCCGGAGGCGGCCGTCGACGACGGCGTCTTCGATGTGCTCATTCTCAAGCCCAAGAGCCCGCTCGGCTGGGTGCAGATCGCCGCCAAGGTCTTCTGGGAGAACGGTGTCGTACGCCGCACCAAGCTGGGCCGCAAGCTGCCGTCGAAAGACGTCGACGCGCTCAAGTACAAGACCGGCTCGGAGCTCTCGCTCCGGCTCAACCGCCCGGAGGAGATCGAGCTCGACGGCGACGGCTTCGGCAAGGCGATCGCGTTCAAGACCTGGCTCGACGCCGGCGGGCTGACCGTGCGGGTGCCGAGCGACGAGACCTAGGGTGAACGACAGGAACAGTGTCATCGTCGTCGACGGGCAGCCGGTGACGCTGTGGCGTACCTTCGCGCGGGATGCCGCGGCCGAGGCCCCGACGTTCGTGATGGTGCACGGCATCGGCGTCTCGCACCGCTACTTCAGGCCCCTGCGCGACGCGATCCGCGGCGCCGGGGACACGCTGACGTTCGACCTGCCCGGTTTCGGCGCGTCTCCGAAACCCGGCAGGCCGTGGTCGGTCGAGGACTACGCCGCCTTCATCGGGCGCATCCTCGACGAGCTCGGCCTCGCAGAGGTGGTGCTGATCGGCCACTCGATGGGCGCACAATTCGCCACGGAACTCGCCGTCGCCCGGCCGGCTCTCGTCTCGCACGTCGTGCTCATCGGTCCGGTCACCGATCCGAAGCGGGCCACTGCCGTGCAGCAGGGGCTCGCGCTGGCCAGGGACTCCCTGAAAGAGCCGGCCTCGGGCAACGTCCTGATCTTCGCCGACTACATCCGCTCCGGCATCCGGTGGTACCTCACCACACTCGCACCCATGCTCGACTACCGCACCGACCTGGCGCTCCGCCGGGTCGTCGCACCCGTGCTCGTCATCCGCGGCGGAAGCGATCCGGTCGCCTCGGCCGGGTGGTGCGCGGTGCTCGCCTCCCAGGCATCCGTCGGCTCGCTCGTCGAGATCGGTGATCGGCGCCACCTCGTGCAGTACAGCGCCCCCGGGGAGACCGCGAAGGCCATCTCCGAATTCGTCGCCAGGCGGGTGCCGACGGCGAACCCGCGGGCATGATCCTCCTGGTCCGCCGGGGCTGGTGGTGGTGTCTCGACTACATCTACGTCGTCAGGTGGCAGCTGCGCGGAGCGCTCTCTCGCGCGAAGCCGGGCGATTTCGCCGACGGAGATCTCGCCCCGGTGCTCATCCTGCCCGGAATCTACGAGACGTGGCAGTTCATGCGTCCGCTCATCGAAGCGCTGCATGAGCGGGGCCACCCTGTGCACGTCGTTCCGGCCCTGCGGCGCAACAGCCGACCCGTCGCGCGCTCGGCCGAACTCGTTGCGGAGTATCTCGACAGGGAGGGCCTCGGCGAGGTGACGATCGTCGCGCACAGCAAGGGCGGGCTCATCGGCAAGTACCTCATGACGCTTCCGGGGATGGAGGGGCGCATCGTCGGCATGGTGGCGATCAGCTCGCCCTTCTCCGGCTCGAGGTACGCCCGGTTCCTCGTCATCCCGAGCCTGCGGGCGTTCTCGCTCACCGATCCCGGCATGCTTGCGCTCTCGAAGGAACAGCGCGTCAACAGCCGCATCCTGTCTATTTTCGGCAAGTTCGATCCGCACATCCCCGAGAGCAGCGTGCTCCCCGGTGCGCACAACAAGCAGATGGACGTGGGCGGCCATTTCCGCATCCTGGGCTTCGCTCCGACGACCGAGCTCGTCGTCGAGTTCGTCGAACGGCGGCACGCGCAGTGAGCGAGCGCCGTCAGCGGCCGAATCGCGTGGTGACCCCCGGCGAGTAGAGCACCGAGTCGGGCGGCCGCTCGGCGAGCGTGCCGAAGCCGGCCCTGTCGAGCAGCGCGTCGTCGAGCAGCAGCAGCTGCGCCCTGAAGAGCGCCCACCGGTCGTGGTGGTTGCGCAGGTAGAGCGTGCGTCCGCGCACCCGTGTGAAGAGCGCCCACCGCGCCGTCAGGAAGTCGGCGAGCGGGTCGCCGACGACCTCGCTGGTCGAGGTCCGGGCGACGATGCGTGACGACGCCCCGCCGTCGAAGTGCCGACGCGACGAGAAGTCGAGGTCGGTACCCCGCCGCTCGAGCCGGGTGCTCGACCAGACGTAGGGCAGCGAGAAGACGACGCGGGCGGCGAGCACGGCAGCGAGGCGTGACGCCTCGAGCGAGAGGAACACCACCCCGCGGCGGCCCCGTTCGTCGACCGCGTAGAGCCGCACGTTCACCTCGACGAATTCGCCGAAGTACGGGATGGCGGGACTGCCGAAGATCGTGGCTCGGTCGAGCACGAACGGAACGAGCCCGACCCAGCTCGTGCCGTCGTACTCGTCGGGGCGCAGGCCTTCCGGCAGCAGCGGCGCGATCTCGACGGCCGGCACCCGCCAGTGGAGGAAAACGAGGTGCGACCAGCGTTGACTCGCGACCGACTGCCCGGGCAACGCGAACGCCGTCGCGCTGATGGGTTCGGCGGCGGAGAAGGTCACCGTGCGATTCTGCCACCGCTGCGCCTCTTGCGCGCCCTCCCGATGGCTCATAGCGTCGAGCGCATCGGCCACAACGAAAGGGCTCCCCATGTCCGTTGCATCCCACACCCTCGGACTGCCCGGAGTGCGGCTCTACTCCGAGGCGCGCGGAGCCGGCCCAGTGCTCATCGTCGCGGGCGCTCCCACGGGGGCCGCTCCCTTCTCGCGGTTCGCCGACGCGCTCACCGACCGCTTCACCCTGGTCACCCACGACCCGCGGGGCGTCTCGGGGAGCACGCTCGACGACCCGGAGCAGGCCGAACTGCTGGCCGTGGCGGCGGCGTTGACACCGGCCGGAGCGGCTGCCTCACGATCGGCCGTATGACCGACGACGACGACGAGGTCTGGTCGGCGGTCGCCGCGGAGTGGGCGGAGTTGTGGGGAGACTTCGCCGATTCCGCACGTCGCGCGGTGATTGCGGCCGCCGGCGTCTCGACGGGCTCGCGGGTTCTCGACGTCGGTTGCGGCAGCGGCGAGCTGCTGGCGATGGTCGACGCCTTAGGCGCAGTCGGCTCCGGCACCGACCCCTCGCGGCGCATGCTCGCCATCGCCCGTGCCCGCGCACCGCGAGCCGACCTGCGACACGGTTGCGCCGAGAGCCTGCCGTGGCCGGCGCACGCCTTCGACGTCGTCACGGCGTTCAACTCCCTCCAGTTCGCGGAAGACACGGATGAGGCTCTCGCCGAGCTGGCACGCGTGGTCGTGCCGGGCGGTCTCGTGGCGGTGAGCAACTGGGCGGAGAGAGAGCTCAACGACCTCGACACGATCGAGACGGCACTTGCGGATGCCGCGGGCGACGAGCCCCGACCCGATGGCGACCTGCGCGTGGCCGGCGGTCTCGAGCGGCTGTTCGCCGACGGCGGGCTCGAGCTGGAGCGATCCGCTCTTGTGACGGTGCCCTGGGAGGCACCCGACGACGACACCCTCGTGCGCGGGGTGCTTCTGGGCGAAGACCGGGACGGCATGGAACGCGCTCGGGCCACGGTGCTCGCCGCGGCCGCTCCGTTCCGAACCGGCGACGGCGGCTACCACCTCAGCAACGCGTTCCGCTACGCGGTCGCGCGCACCGCCGGGTAGCCGGCGATCACCGCGCAGCTCCGCTACGGGCACTCGAAGACCGCACTGGTCGGTGTCTCGCGGGTTCGCCCACACCGGCGGCACCAACCGCCGGCTCGGCCCGACCGACATGCTGCTGCACAGGGGCGACCGGTTCACCATCATCGCCGCCGATCGCCGTCGCGCGCGCCAGGTGGTCGAGGCCTTCCGCAGCGACGCGCTCGTGCGGGCTGGCTGAACCGAGCGGTCCCGCCCCGCCGGCTGTGGCATGCTCGTCGCATGGACGCCGGCCACCCCCCAGACCTGCACGGTTCCTTCGCCGACCGCACGCTGTTCTCCGACGCGACCGCCGGCGCCGAGGTCGTCGGCCTCTCCGGGATTCTCGCTGCCCGCGGGCACCGCGCGCGACGCAGGCGTGTGCCCGGTTCGAAGGTCGCCGAGGGTTTCCGGTGGCGCCTGCGCGACACGTGGTCGCCGACGTGGTGGCCGCAGGGCGTCGCGGTGGGGGAGCACGAGGGAACACCCCTCGCCATGGCGAGCTGGTTCGCCCAGCCGCGGCGAGGGCGGGAGATGGGATGCCGCATCACCATCGTCGACCTTCGCGACTGGGCGCGACCGCGATACCACCACGTGCTGCTCGTCTCCCCGCAGCGCCGGGAGGACTCGGTCGCCTTCGATCCCGTGAAGGTGCACGCCGGCGGCATCGCGTGGGCGGCCGACCGCCTGTTCGTCTCCGCCACGTACGGCGGCATCCGGGAGTTCCGGCTCAGCGACATCGTGCGGGTGCCGTCCCGCGGCATGCTGCGCCGGTCGGGCGGACCCTTCGGATACCGGTACCTCCTGCCGCAGTTCGCGAGCTACACGCCGGCGGAGCAGAAGGGCGCTGCGCGCATGCGTTACTCGTTCATCGCGAGCGAGAGCGGGTCGGCCGGGCCCGACGACGAGGTGCGACTCATCTCGGGCGAGTACGGCAAGGGTGACGACCTGCGCCTCGCGCGGGTGCGGCTCACGGGCGACCGCACGGTGGTCGACGAGGTACACGTTCCGCGCATCGCGGAGATGCAGGGCGCGGTGCTGCACGACGGAACCTGGTTCGTCAACGCGAGCCGTGGCGACACGGAGGGCGGCGACCTGTGGGTCGGCACGCCGGGTGACATGACGAGGCACGCGGGGGCGCTGCCGCCCGGGCCGGAGGACATAGCCGTGTGGGCGGAGCGCAACGAGCTCTGGGCGGTCTCCGAATTCCCCGGGAAACGCTGGATGTATTCGATTCCCCTGGATCGCGTCACGCGCAACACGTAGCCCGCGCCGATGCGGCGTTCCACCGCCTTCTCGCTCGGTCGTCCCTCAACGTCGACGAGCGCCATTTCGACCGAGGCCCCGCGCCCGGCGCACGCCGATCACGCTCCTCGACGAACCCACCAACAATCCCGACCTCGAGGCGCGGGCGACGCTGACGAGCTGGCGGTGTTCGGCGGGGCGTACGGCGCGTGGCGCGACCCTGTCGACCTGCGCAGCGGGGCGAGTTGACCGAGGCGGAGCCCTGGTAGCGGATGCCTAGCGTGCCCGGGGAAATCGCCGGCCAGTGATGTCTCCGGGGGTGATGCGCACGTAGTTCCACTTGGTCGTGGGTGCGTCGGAACGCAGCCGCGAGACGCCGGACTCCTCGATCTCGGTGTCGAACGTGAGTCGTGCCGCGTCGCCCTTGATGACGACGCTCCACCAGTGCGTCGCCGTGGTGCCGTCCGCCTCGAAGGCGACGCGGGGTGACCGGGTCACGTCGATCATCTTCGAGCCGGGGGCGCTGCGGAAGTAGACGATGTGGTCGGTGACGACGAAGTTGATCGGAAAGATGTCGATGTCGTCGCCGTCGCGTACCGCGAGTCGCCCCAGGTCGGTCGACCCGAGCGCGTCCCAGCACTCGTCCACGGTGAGGTCGTTGATCGGGCCGGTGGAGGCGTGGGTCTGGGTCATGGGCCTAGTCAAGGGCCTTTTGCCGTGCGGCACCAGAGCCGAAAGACCCCATGCGTCGGCGTCTCGGGCGTCGTCGCGGTGTCGAACCATCGCGGCAGCACCGCGAGAAACGCCGCCTCAGCTCGTAGAGCCGGCCGCTCGACAACCGGATGTCGCGCAGCCGCCTGCCGACCAGCGGCCACCCGGTGCCCAGCCGTTCGCCTCGGCGGCGAGCTTCCAGCCGAGATTGAACGCGTCCTGCATGCTCGGGTTGAGGCCCTGGCCGCCGAGCGGCGGGTGGACGTGGGCCGCGTCGCCGGCGAGAGACACACGCCGGGAGCGGTACCGCTCGGCGAGCCGGGTCGCGTCGGCGAATCGAGAGGGCCAGCGCGGCGGATGGGCGCCGAGGTCCGTGCCCGCGTAGGCCATCAGCTGTACACGCAATTCTTCGAGAGTGGGCGGGGCGGTCACCTCGATCTCGCTCAGGATCCACTCGGTCTGGGCGGGTTTCGTCGTCGGGCACTGCTTCCCCTGCGCAAGAAACCCTTCGAGCAGGCCACGCTGGTCGAGGATCTCGACGATGCGCGCGTGCAGGCCGAGCGAACGAACGAGGAGGCTTGGCTCGGCGTCCCTCTCCAGCACCAGAACGTCCACGTCGTGAAGCCGCAACCACGTCGAACACGGGGCCGCCCTCAGCGACCGTTACGCCGGTGTGGGAAGCAACTCGGCGAGCAGCTTCTCGATGCGGGCCTTGATGTCGTCGCGGATGGGGCGCACCTCTTCGATGCTCTTGCCCTTCGGGTCGACGAGCTCCCAGTCTTCGTACCGCTTGCCCGGGAAGATGGGGCACACGTCGCCGCATCCCATCGTGATGACGACGTCGGAGTCGCGCACCTGCTCAGTGGTCATGAGTTGGGGGATGCCTTGGCTGATGTCGATGCCCTCTTCGGCCATCGCGGCGATCGCCATCGGGTTGATCTGGTCGCCAGGCTCGGAGCCGCCGGAGCGTACCTCGACGGCGCCGCCGGAGAGGGCGCGCATGTACCCGGCCGCCATCTGGGAGCGGCCGGCGTTGTGGATGCAGACGAAGAGAACGGTAGGTTTGGTCACGCCACCATCATGGCTCACCCGAGGGCTAGATCAACGCCTCGAAGGCCTCCATCGAGGCGAATGGATGGAACGGCCGGGCGAGATCGCCCGTGTCGCGCCCGTCGGTCTCGACCTCCTCGGAGCGGAAGATCACCGCAACACCGGGCGTGACCAGCACTGAGACCTCGACGTTGCCGAAGACCACCAGGTCGACGAGGTCGCCGCCGGCCCGGATCGCGGAGACCACGGCGTTCTTCGTGTCGTGGATATCGCGTCCTTGAGCCAGGGTGAAACTGGTGCCCGCAACCTCTACCGAATGTCTCTTCATAGCAACTCCTCACAAATTTTCGACAAGCCTATATCGAGCCACCTGAGACGGCGCGGGGGCACATGTGGGTCTTGCCGCGGCCACCGGGAACGCCGAGCCGCGGATGCTCGTGAGCCAGTCGGAGATCAGGGCGCAGCACAGATCTGCCTGCTCGATGAGGATGTTGTGGCCGGCGTCCTCGAGCGCGGCGAACGGCTCATGGGCGACATAGCGTGCGAACACGAGGCGAGGCTACCGGCGACCGGCGAGGCCGCCGTATCGGATGAGCTCGGCGGAGGCCGGGATTCTCCCGCTCGTCGTGGCATCGAAGTCAGATTCGATCTGCCGCCCCTGCCTCCGGAGGGCGAAAGCCTCTGCTGGAATGGTGCCAAAAAACGGCAACCTCCGCGTAATTTCGATGTTTTTCGGTCAGCGTGGATCGCCTCGAAACGACTCGTTTTCCGCGAAGTGTTGCCATTCTGTTGCCACGGCAGGTTTCCCGGCCGCGCCTTCGCGTTGCCGAACGGTCAACCCCAACGATGCCGTCGCCGCGTCAACGCTTTGGTTGAACCGCGCCACCGAGAACGCAGCGAGGGCACAGATCACCGAGCAAATCGTGTGCCATGGACTCTGCGCGCCGAGAACCTTCGACCTAGGGTCAGGAAGCGAACATACGGCACCGAGCCCGCACGAATCGCGCTCGGCTCTTCGGAAACATCGTCCCGGTTCGCGCCCGCTACGCACGATTTACGATGTGTCGTTCTTCCGTTACGAGGAGTCTCGTCGGGTGAGTAACGAACTCTCGAATAGCAACTTTGTGTGGATGATTGCCTCAACCTGCTTTAGGACTCGTCACCGCGATGACCGATTCGTGATTTTACCTCGCGCCTTG
>JAODMO010000063.1 GCA_025464995.1 Microbacteriaceae bacterium | reverse complement strand
CGAACCCGGAAGCTAAGACTCTCTGCGCCGATGGTACTGCAAGGGGGACCTTGTGGGAGAGTAGGACACCGCCGGACATAATTTGAAGAATAGCCAGCCCTTCGGGGCTGGCTATTCTGCTTTAACTGCGACAATGAACTGTCGGCCATGAGTGCGAACTCGTCGACAGTCACAAACAAGTACACAGGAGACCCAGTGAGCGATTCCGGAGACCGCGGCCGAGGCCAAGGCGGCCCAGGCCAAGAGCCACGGCGGCCAGGCGGCGGCAATACGGGTGGGCGGTCTGACCGCAACGCCGGCCCCGCGAAGGGACGCCCGGCGAGCGGCCGGCCCTCGGGAGACCGCCCGGCGCGGTCATCCGATCGACCCCAGCGGGACGGCGATCGACCCCAGCGCGACGGCGACCGACCCCAGCGCGGACATTCCGATCGTGCGGGCGCGGGCCGCGGCAAGCCAGACGGCGAGAAGCGTCTCTGGACGAGCGGCGGCAAGCCCGCGCGCGGCGACCGCGATGCGAGCGCCCGCGAGCCCGAGGAGGATCGCGATCCCTTCAACATCCGCTCGGTCCGTGCTCGTCATGACGACCCGGAGATCCCCGAAGACACGAACCCCAAAGAGCTCGACCGCATCGCGCTCAACGAGCTCAAGACCCTCGCGAAAGACAATGCCGAGGGGGTGGCGCAGCACCTCGTGCTCGCCGCCCGGTTCATCGAGGACGACCCGCAGTTGGCACACCGCCACGCACTCTCGGCCGCACGTCGTGCCGGACGCATCGGTGTCGTGCGCGAGACGCTCGCGATTACGGCGTACGCGATCGGCGATTTCGCCCTCGCGCTGCGCGAGCTTCGTACCTACCGGCGCATCACGGGTCGCGACGACCAGCTGCCGATGATGGTGGACAGCGAGCGCGGAATCGGGCGCCCCGACCGCGCTCTCGAGCTCGGCCGGTCGGTGCCTCGTGCGTCGCTGCCCGTGCCCGTGCAAGTCGAACTGGCGATAGCCATGTCGGGGGCACGCCTCGACCAGGGGCAGCCGGACCTCGCGCTCACCGAGCTCGCCATTCCGCAGCTCGACCCGAAGACCGCGTTCTCGTACAGCCCCGCGCTGTTCGCGGCGTACGCGACCGTGCTCGAGGAGCTCGGCCGCGACGACGAGGCGGAGACCTGGTACAACAACGCGGACGCCGCCGCGGACGCGCTCGAATTCGCCGGCAACGGGGGAGAGGACGCGACGATGGAGATCATCGAGGAGGAGTTCGACCCCTCGCTGTACCCGGCGGGCGACGCCCCGGCCGATGCCCCGGCCGGCATCAACGACGAGGAGACGAGTGCCCGTGGCGTGGAAGAGCCCGTTCAGCAGGCGACCGAAGACGACGACCGGCGCGATGGCTGACGCTGCAACGAACGCGACACCGCTCGATGGCATCGACCTCGTGCTCGCCGACCTCGACGGGGTCGTCTACCGAGGGCCCGACGCCATCCCGTTCGCCATCGAGGCGCTCAACGACGCCTCGCGCTCGCACCGCGTCGGATACCTGACGAACAACGCGTCGCGCACCGACGCCTCCGTCGCCGAACACCTGTCGTCGCTGGGGCTGACCGTCGCGCCGGAAGACGTCGTGACGTCGCCGCAGGCCGCGACCCGGGTTCTCGCGGGGCTGCTGCCCGCCGGCTCGACCGTCTTCGTGGTGGGAGGGGCCGGGCTCGTCGACGAGGTCGAGAAGGCCGGCTTCGTGGTGACGCGCTCGGCACTCGATGCGCCCGCGGCCGTCGTGCAGGGATTCGCGCCCGATGTGGGCTGGACGGAGCTCGCGGAGGCCGCATTCGCCCTGCACGCCCCGAAGGGCGGCACCGGCATCCCGTGGGTCGCGACGAACACCGACTGGACGATCCCGCAGGCGCGTGGCACCGCGCCGGGCAATGGAACACTCGTCTCCGCCGTGCACACCGCCGTCGGCCGACTGCCCGTCGTCGCAGGCAAGCCCGAGGTGCCGATGTTCGATGTCGCGACGGAGCGCTTCGGCGCCTCATCCACGCTGGTCATCGGCGACCGGCTCGACACCGACATCCTCGGCGCCAACCGCGCCGGGCTGTCGTCGGTGCTCGTGCTCACCGGCATCGACCAGGCCAAGCAGGTGCTCGCCGCCGAACCCGAGCAGCGCCCCACCTTCATCCTCGACGACCTGCGCCAACTCTCCATGCCGTATCCCGCGGTTGTCGAGACGACGGACGGCGCGGCGACGGTCATCACCGTCGGGGACGCGGTCGTGCGCCGCGAGGGCGAGAAGATCTCCGTCGTGAGCGCCGGGTCGTCGATCGACCTGCTGCGCGCCGGTGCGGCGGCCATCTGGAATTCGGGTGTCGCGATCTACGGGCTGCGTGTGCCCGCGGAGCTATATTCGTGACCATGACTGACGAGACCGGATCGGACACCGTGAGCACGCTCGAGACCGACGCGCTGCTGTCGCGCCTGCGCGTGATCGAGGACCAGCCGCTCGCATCGCGCGCCGACGCCTACGCGCACGTGCACGAGCAGCTGCAGGCCGAGCTTGAGGGCGGGGACACCCGCCATCGCTGATTCGCGGCTCGACGCGGCACTGGCCGACCGCGGGCTCGCCCGTTCGCGCACGCACGCCGCCCGGCTCATCGCCGACGGGCTCGTCACGGTAGACGACGCTCCCGTCGTGAAGGCGTCGGCCCGGGTGCGCGACAGCCAGGTCATCGCCGTGGCGCAGACCGACCACTACGTGAGCCGCGCTGCGCACAAGCTCATCGCCGCGCTCGACGCCTTCGACGTGGAGGTCGAAGGCAGGCGCGCGCTCGACGTGGGGGCCTCGACGGGTGGTTTCACCCAGGTGCTGCTCGAGCGTGGGGTGCGCCACGTGATCGCCCTCGACGTCGGTCACGCCCAACTGGTGCCCGCCATCCGCTCCGACGTTCGCGTGACCGTGGTCGAGGGCTTCAACGCCCGGTTCATGACCGCGGAGGCGCTGGCCGGGGCCGCGGCTGTCGCGGAGTCTCCGACCCTCGTGGTCGCCGACCTCTCGTTCATCTCCTTGCCGACCGTGCTGCCCGCGCTCGTCGCGACCGTCGGCACCTCCGCGGAGTTCGTGCTGCTGGTCAAACCGCAGTTCGAGGTCGGCAGGACGGGCATCCGTGAGGGCATCGTCAAGAACGCGGGCCTGCGCGCCGATGCCGTGACGGGTGTGCTCTGGGCCGCGTGGGACCTCGGGCTGTCCACCGCGGGCGTCGTCCCCTCCCCAATCGCCGGCGGCTCCGGTAATCATGAGTATCTGGTCTGGTTGAGCACGAGCGCGGGCACTAATCCGACAGAATGGTTGGAGCACGTTTCTGCGATCACCTGAAAGCCGTGCCGCAGCCGACATGACCAGCAGGGCGAAAGGATTGCGTACGTGACCCAGGCACGACACATTCTCATCGTCGCGCACACGGGTCGGGCTGATTCGCTCGATGCCGCCGTGCGCGTCTGTCGCCAGCTCGCGAACGCGGGTATCCGTCCCGTGCTGCATGGCAACGAGTACGCCGAAGTGCTCGAGGCCGACCCTGAGCTCGCGCCCGTCGACCTGCTGGGCGAGACGGTGCAGATCGATGAGCTCGAACTCGTCATCGTGTTGGGTGGAGACGGCACCATCCTGCGTGCTGCCGAACTCACGCGTGGGTGCCCCGTTCCCCTCCTCGGCGTCAACCTCGGGCATGTCGGCTTCCTCGCCGAGAGCGAGCGTGAAGACCTCACCGAGACCGTCACGCGCGCACTCGCCCGCGACTACACCGTCGAAGAGCGCTTGACGCTGAGCGTGCGCGTCAAGGTCGACTCGCGCGTCGTCTACGAATCGTGGGCGCTCAACGAGGCGACCGTCGAGAAGGCGAGCCGCGAGCGGATGCTCGAGGTCGTCATCGAGGTCGACGGCAGGCCGCTCAGCTCCTTCGGCTGCGACGGCGTCGTCATGTCGACGCCCACCGGATCGACCGCCTACGCCTTCTCCGCGGGCGGGCCGGTCATCTGGCCGAGCGTCGACGCCCTGCTGCTCGTCCCGCTGAGCCCGCACGCTCTCTTCGCGCGCCCGCTCGTGGTCGGGCCGGACTCGTCGTTCGCCGTCGAGGTGCTCGACCGCACGCAGGGCACGGGCGTGCTCTGGTGCGACGGCAGGCGCGCCCACGACCTTCCCCGCGGCGCCCGCGTCGTGGTTCGCCGCTCGCCCGAGCCGGTGCGGCTCGCCCGGCTGTCGCAAGGGCCGTTCACCGACCGCATCGTGCGCAAGTTCAACCTGCCGGTGTCGGGCTGGCGCGGGCCGCTCGACGAGGGACGCTCCAAGTGATCGAAGAGATCTCCATCCGCAACCTCGGTGTCATCGGCGAGGCGAGGTTGCCGCTCGGCCCCGGCTTCACCGCCATCACCGGCGAGACCGGAGCGGGCAAGACCATGGTCGTGAGTGCTCTCGGCCTCCTTCTGGGTGAGCGGTCGGATGCCGCCGCCATCCGTTCGGGCAGTGCACAGGCCGTCGTCGAGGGGCACTGGCTCATCGACCCCGCCGGCGCCGTCGCGGAGCGCGTGCGTGACGCGGGCGGCGATGTCGACGGCGGCGAGCTCATCATCGGTCGTTCCATCTCGGCGGAGGGACGCAGCCGCGCCACGGTGGGCGGTCGCACCACCCCCGTGAGCGTGCTCGGAGAGCTCGGCGAACAGCTCGTCGTCGTGCACGGGCAGTCCGACCAGATCCGGCTGCGTTCGGCGACGGCGCAGCGCGAGGCGCTCGACCGGTTCGCGGGCCCCGAACTCGCCGCCCTCGTCGGCACCTACCACGAGGTGTTCCGGCGCTGGCAGGCCACCCAGGGCGAGCTCGACGTGCTCATCGCCGAGAGCGACCGGCGTGCCCGGGAGGCCGAAGACCTGCGCGTCGCGACCGCCGAGATCGAGGCGGCCGCCCCGCGCCGCGGCGAGGACGAGGAGCTCGCGGAGCGGGTCGAGCGGCTCACCAACCTCGAAGACCTGCGGATCGCCGCATCCCACGCCGTCGACCTCGTGTCCGGACAGAACTCCGACGAGGTCGCCGACGCGCTGAGCCTGCTCGACACGGCGCGGCGCCAGCTCGAGCGCGTCGCGCAGCACGATCCGCAGCTGCCGCCGATCGTCGAGGCACTCGCGAGCGCCTCGATCGCCGTCTCCGAGATCTCGGGTCAGCTGTCGAGCTACCTCGGCGCGCTCGACGCAGACGGTTCGCGTGAACTCGAGGCGCTGCAGGAACGCCGCGCCGAGCTGCACTCCCTCGTGCGCAAGTACGGCGCGACGCTCGACGACGTGATCGACTACCTCGACATCGGCAGCGGGCGCCTGCTCGAGCTCGACACCGACTCCGAGCGTATCCAGTCGCTCGTGGCCGAGGTCGCCGCCGACCAGGCGCTCGTCGTGGAGCTGGCCGAACGCCTGACCGTCGTACGACGCGCCTACGCCGCGCGCCTCGCGGAGCGCGTCACCGACGAGCTGGGCGCGCTCGCCATGCCGAACGCCCGCCTCACCGTCGAGGTGGAAGACCGCACCGAGTACTCCCTCAGCGGCAAAGACCAGGTGTCGCTGTTGCTGCAGCCGCACTCCGGCGCCGAGCCGCGGGCGCTCGGGCGTGGCGCCTCCGGTGGCGAGCTCTCGCGCGTCATGCTCGCCATCGAGGTCGTCATCGCGGGCAACGACCCGGTGCCCACCTTCATCTTCGACGAGGTCGACGCGGGCGTCGGCGGAGCGGCGGCGATCGAGATCGGTCGACGTCTCGCGCAGCTGAGCCACAGCGCCCAGGTGATCGTGGTGACCCACCTCGCCCAGGTCGCCGCCTTCGCGACCAACCACCTGCGCGTGCTGAAGGACAGCGATGGTGCCGTCACCGCGTCGAGCGTCGAGCAGCTCGACGGAGACGACCGCATCGCCGAGATGGCGCGACTGCTCTCCGGCCTCGAGGAGTCGGAGAGCGCACTGGCGCACGCACGCGAGCTCATCGACACGGCTCGCGCGCTCGACGCCTGATCCGCCGCGACCGGGCGCGCGTGCGGCTCGCGACGGCGGGCGCCATCCGCCCGACGTGGCCCGCCATGTTTCGGGCGTGTGCCAGTTTCACGCAACACGCGCGGGCGACCCCGATCGTGAGATACGCTAGAACCCCGTGGTGAACAATTCTGAAGCGGGCGTGACAAAGCACATTTTCGTTACTGGCGGGGTGGTGTCTTCCCTCGGCAAGGGACTGACTGCGGCCAGTCTGGGCAACCTCCTGACGGCGCGCGGTCTCCGCGTCGTCATGCAGAAGCTCGACCCCTATCTCAACGTGGATCCGGGGACGATGAACCCGTTTCAGCACGGCGAGGTGTTCGTGACCGACGACGGTGCGGAGACCGACCTCGACATCGGGCACTACGAGCGCTTCCTCGACATCAACCTCGACCAGGCGGCCAACGTCACGACGGGGCAGATCTACTCGACCGTCATCGCCAGGGAGCGCCGCGGCGAGTACCTCGGAGACACCGTACAGGTCATCCCGCACATCACCGACGAGATCAAGCGACGGATGCGGCTGCAGGCCGAGGAGCCCGCGGACGGGAGTGCGCGGCCCGACGTCATCATCACCGAGATTGGTGGCACGGTGGGCGACATCGAGAGCCAGCCGTTCATCGAGTCGGCGCGCCAGGTGCGTCACGAGCTCGGACGCAAGAACGTCTTCTTCGTGCACGTGTCGCTCGTGCCGTTCATGAACGCCTCGGGCGAACAGAAGACCAAGCCGACCCAGCACTCCGTCGCAGCCCTCCGCTCGATCGGCATCCAGCCCGACGCGCTCGTGCTGCGCTCAGACCGGCCCGTGTCGGAGAGCAACAAGCGCAAGATCGCCCTCATGTGCGACGTCGACGAGGCCGCGGTGGTCAACGCGATCGACGTGCCGAGCATCTACGACATCCCGACGATGCTGCACGACCAGGGCCTCGACGCGTACATCATCGACCAGCTCGGTCTCGTCGCCGACGACGTCAACTGGGACGGCTGGAACATCGTGCTCGACGCGGTGCACGGCCCCAAGCACGAGATCACGATCGGCCTCGTCGGCAAATACATCGACCTCCCCGACGCCTACCTCTCGGTCACCGAGGCGCTCAAGGCGGGCGGGTTCGCCCACCAGTCCAAGGTCAACATCCGCTGGGTGGCATCCGACACCTGCGAGACACCGGATGGCGCGGCCAAGCAGCTCTCGGAGCTCGACGGCATCTGCGTCCCGGGCGGCTTCGGCGTGCGAGGCATAGAGGGCAAACTCGGCGCCCTGCAGTTCGCGCGGGAGAACGGCATCCCCGTGCTCGGCCTCTGCCTCGGCCTGCAGTGCATGGTCATCGAGTACGCGCGCGACGTCGTGGGGCTCGAGGGGGCCTCGTCGTCGGAGTTCGACCCCGACACCCTGTACCCCGTCATAGCGACCATCGCCGAGCAGGTCGACATCATCGCCGGCGGCGACCTCGGTGGAACCATGCGGCTCGGCCTGTACGAGGCCGAACTCGCCCCCGGCTCCATCGTGGCGGAGGTCTATGCCGCGTCGAAAATCTCCGAGCGTCACCGCCACCGCTACGAGGTGAACAACGCGTACCGAGCCCAGATCGCCGAGGCCGGCCTGCAGTTCTCCGGTGTCTCGCCGAATGGGCACCTCGTCGAGTTCGTCGAGCTGCCGCGTGAGGTGCACCCGTTCTACGTCGGCACCCAGGCCCACCCGGAGCTGCGTTCGCGCCCCGGCCACGCCCACCCGCTGTTCAAGGGCCTCATCGGCGCCGCGCTCGAGCGCCAGCAGGCGAGCCGCCTCTTCGAGGTGGCGGAGGCCGCGAGTGCCTGACACGTCGGCACCCGAGGCCGTCGACGGGCCCGATGCTCCGCTCCACGACGAGCTCGTCGACCTCCCGCTGCTCTCAAGCGACGTGGTGTTCGAGGGCAAGATCTGGAACATCCGTCGCGACACCTTCTCGTACGCCGGCAACGACATCGTGCGCGAGTACGTCGACCACACGGGCGCGGTCGCCGTCCTCGCGCTCGACGACGAGGGGCGGGTCTGCCTCATCAAGCAGTACCGCCACCCCGTCGCGACGCGCGAGTGGGAGCTGCCCGCCGGACTGCTCGACTTCGACGGCGAGTCGGCCCTCGACGCCGCGAAGCGTGAGCTCGCGGAGGAGGTCGACCTCGTCGCCGCCGACTGGTCGGTGCTGAGCGACTTCCACACCTCCCCGGGCGGCAACAACGAGGCGCTGCGCATCTACCTCGCCCGCGGCGTCGCGGAGGCGCCGGAGGAGTTCGCGCGCACCGACGAGGAGTCGGAGATCGAGAAGCGCTGGGTGCCGCTCGACGAGGTCGTCGACGCCGTGCTCGAGCGACGAGTGCAGAACTCGATCCTCGCCATCGGGGTGCTGGCCGCCGACACGTCACGCGCGCGCGGCTGGGCGACCCTCGCCGACGCGGAGTCGCCGTGGCCGCAGCATCCCGTGGCCCGTCGGCGCGCCCGCTCGGAATGACGCCTCCGGCGCGCGGCTCGCTCGCCCTCGCGATCGACCGATACCTGCGCCACCTCGCGATCGAGCGCGGCCTCGCGGCCAACACCCTCGCCGCCTACCGGCGCGACCTCGACGCGTACGTCGCGTTCCTCGCCGACAACGACGTCGCGACCCCCGAGGGCATCTCGCCCGCGCACGTCTCGGCGTTCGCGCGCTACCTCGGATCGCGGCCGGAGGGCGCGCTCGTCGCGTCGTCGATGGCGCGCACGCTGTCGTCGGTGCGCGGGCTGCATCGATTCCTGGTCGGCGAGGGGCTCGTGCCGACGGATGCCGCGACCGACACCAAACCGCCGAAGCTCGGTTCGCGGCTGCCGAAGGCGATCACGATCGATCAGATGGCCGCGGTGCTCGCCGCGACCGACGGCGACGACCCGCAGCGGATGCGCGACAAGGCCCTGCTCGAGCTGCTCTATGCGACGGGGGCCCGCGTGTCGGAGGCGGTCGCGCTCAACGTCGACGATGTCATCGACGGCGACGTGGTTCGGCTCTTCGGTAAGGGCAACAAACAGCGGATCGTTCCCGTCGGCAGTTTTGCCCGCGCGGCCATCGACACCTACCTCGTGCGGGCCCGCCCCGGCTTCTCGCTGCGCGGCCCGTCCACCCCCGCGCTCTTCCTCGGTTCGCGAGGGCAGCGTGTCTCCCGCCAGAACGCCTGGCTCATCATCCGGGCCGCCGCGGAGCGGGCGGACCTCGGCTTCGAAATCTCGCCGCACACCTTCCGTCACTCGTTCGCGACGCACCTCCTCGCGGGAGGCGCCGACGTGCGCGTCGTGCAGGAACTGCTCGGGCACTCGTCGGTCGCCACGACGCAGATCTACACCCAGGTGACCGCCGACACGTTGCGCGACATGTACACGACGGCGCACCCGCGGGCGCGCTGACCGCGCCTCGAGACCAGCGGGGCAGTCATCCGCTGCTCAGGGTTGCCGTGAGGGTCGAAGTTCGCCCCTCTGGTCGGGGGAAGCGCGCCTGCCGGAGCGACACGGCGAACCTGCGGCGGGCCTACGCTGGGGCCGGGCGGCGAGCGGTTACAGTGGTAACGCTCGGCCTCATGGTGGCTGGCAGGAACGGGAGCAGCACGCGTGACGGCCAAGAAGATTGCGGGTGGAGAACTCCCCGGGCTGGAGACGCCGCGCATGGGTGCGACGGGTCGCCCGATCACCGTCTTCCCCGTGCCGAAGCCGCTCGCCGAACACGGGCCGGCGCGCATCATCACCCTGTGCAACCAGAAGGGCGGCGTCGGCAAGACGACGACGACCATCAACCTGGCCGCCGCGCTCGCCGAGTACGGCCGCAAGGTGCTTGCGATCGACTTCGACCCGCAGGGCGCACTCTCGGCGGGGCTCGGCGTGCCGAACCACGACGTGCCGACCATCTACGACCTCATGCTCGGCACCCTGAAGAACCCGTCCGAGGCCATCGTGGAGACGGCCTTCCCCGGCCTGCACATCATCCCCGCCAACATCGACCTCTCCGCCGCCGAGGTGCACCTCGTCAACGAGGTCGCCCGCGAGAACATCCTCGCCCGCGTGCTCGCCAAGGTGAGCGACAAGTACGACGTCATCCTCATCGACTGCCAGCCGTCGCTGGGCCTCCTCACCGTCAACGCCCTGACCGCAGCGCACGGCGTGCTCATCCCGCTCGAATGCGAGTATTTCGCGCTGCGCGGTGTCGCACTGCTCGTCGAGACGATCGACAAGGTGCGCGACCGCCTCAACCCGGCGCTCGAGCTCGACGGCATCCTCGCCACCATGTACGACTCGCGCACCCTCCACTCTCGCGAGGTGCTCGAGCGCGTCGTCGACACCTTCGGCGACAGTGTCTTCCACACGGTGATCGGCCGCACGGTGAAGTTCCCCGACGCGAGCGTGGCCGGGGCCCCGATCACGACATTCGCCCCGGAGCACCCGGCGGCCGAGGCGTACCGTCAGCTCGCCCGAGAGTTGATCTTCCGTGGCGCAGCCGCCTAGCGAGACGACCGCTGCCCCCGCCGAGGAGACGACGGCGAGATTCTCCGTCAGCATCGGCAACTTCGACGGCCCGTTCGACCTGCTCCTCTCGCTCATCGCGAAGCACGAGATGGACATCACCGACATCTCACTCAGCGTGGTCACGGGGGAGTTCATCGCCTATCTGCGGGAGCTCGACAGCTCAGACGCGGGAGAGCTCGACCAGGCATCCGAATTCCTCATCGTGGCGGCGACCCTCCTCGACCTCAAGGTGGCGGGGCTCCTGCCGCAGGGCGAGCTCGTCGACGCCGAAGACGTCGCGCTCTTCGAGGCGCGCGACCTGCTCTTCGCCCGCCTGCTGCAGTACCGCGCCTTCAAAGAGGCGACGCGATGGTTCTCCTCGCGCCTCGACGACGAGGCCACGCGCCACTACCGCTCGGTGCGGCTCGAGGAGAAGTACCGGCAGCAGACACCAGAGCTCGTCTGGACCCTGACGCCCGACGACTTCGCCGCCCTCGCCGCCCTGGCGCTCGCTCCGCGGGAGATCCCCACCGTCGGCCTCGACCACCTCCACGCCCCGCTCGTGAGCATCCGCGAGCAGGCGTCGCACGTCGTCGCCCTGCTGCGGCGGCACGGCACCCTGACGTTCCGCGAGCTCATCGCCGGCGCGGACGTCAAGGGCGTCATCGTCGCGCGCTTCCTGGCCGTGCTCGAGCTCTACCGGCACGCGGCCATCGGGTTCGAGCAGCTCGAGCCGCTCGGCGAGCTCAGCATCCGCTGGACGGCCGAACACTGGTCGGAAGACAGCCTCGCCAACCTGGGGTCTGATTACGATGCATAACGTGGATGTCGCAACCGAACCAGCCCCCATCGCGGTCGACCGCGCGCTCGAGGCCATCTTCATGGTCGCCGACGAACCGCAGAGCCTGATCTCCCTCGCCACGTCTCTCGGCATCCCCGTCTCGGAGGTGAGGAAGGCGATCGCCCGCCTCGTCGCCGACTTCGACGGTGCCGACGGGGGAGTGCGCCGGGGTTTCGAGCTGCGCGAGGTCGCGGGTGGATGGCGCGTCTACGTGCGCCCGGAATTCGACGATGTCGTGCGAGACTTCGTGCTCACGCAGAACCCGACCAGGCTCAGCCAGGCGGCGCTTGAGACACTGGCCGTGATCGCCTACAAGCAGCCGATCAGCCGCGGCGCGGTAGCCTCCATCCGCGCAGTCAATGTCGACTCGGTCGTCCGCACGCTGCTCGGCCGGGGACTCATTACCGAGAGCTTCACCGACAGTGAGACCGGTGCGATTCACTACGCCACAACCGACCTGATGCTCAGCCAGCTCGGAATCAACAGCATCGACGAACTGCCGCACCTCTCGCCGCTGCTCGCCGATGGATCGGACGGATTCGATGAACGACCATAGCCCCACCGAGAACGCCGGAACCACCGGAAACCCCGAGGGCGAACGCCTCCAGAAGGTCATGGCCGCCGCGGGCGTCGCCTCGCGCCGGGTGTGCGAAGACCTCATCGCCGCGGGTCGTGTCGCCGTCAACGGCCTGCGTGTCGAGGAGCCGGGCCGACGCGTGCTGCCGACCGACCTCGTCTCCGTCGACGGCAAGGCGATCCAACTCGACACCACCAAGCTCTACATCATGCTCAACAAGCCGGTGGGCATCGTCTCATCCCTCAACGACGACCGCGGCCGCCCCGACCTGCGCCGCTACACGAGCATGTTCCACGAGCGACTGTTCAACGTCGGTCGCCTCGACGCCGAGACGTCGGGTCTGCTGCTGCTCACCAACGACGGCGAGCTCGCGCACGTGCTCGCCCACCCCTCGTTCGGCGTGCTCAAGACCTACATCGCCAAGGTCGAGGGCGTGGTGAACCAGCACACAGTCAACAAGCTCGTCGGTGGCATCGAGCTGGAAGACGGCCTCATCGAGGCCGACAAGGCACGCATCATCGGCACGCCGTCGAACGACGAGACCGTCGTCGAGGTCACGCTGCACTCCGGCCGCAACCGCATCGTGCGCCGCATGCTCGAAGAGGTGGGCCACCCGGTGATCGACCTGGTGCGTCGACAGTTCGGTCCGCTGCACCTCGGCAGCCTCGCACCCGACGCCATGCGTGACCTGACCAAGGAGGAGGTCGGCGAGTTGCTGACCATCGCCCGGGGAGCGAAGGGCGACTCAGCCCGCACCGCCGATCGGGATGACGCGTCCGAGCGGGATGCCGGGGAAGACGACACCGATGACTGATCGGCGTCTCGCCGGACCGGTGCGCATCGTCGGCACCGGCCTGCTCGGCACGAGCATCGGCCTGGCCCTCGTGGCACGTGGGGTCGACGTCAGCCTTGCCGACATATCGCCGTCCGGCCTCGCGCTCGCGATCGACTACGGTGCCGGCCGAGCGGCCGGCGCGGGTGACGCGCCGCAGCTCATCGTGGTGTGCGTGCCGCCCGATGTCACCGCGCGCATCGTCGCCGACGAACTCGCCGCCTTTCCGCACGCGCTCGTGACGGACGTCGCGAGCGTCAAGGAGGCACCGCTGCGCGAGCTCGTCGCGCTGGGTGCCGACGTGAGCCGCTACATAGGCTCGCACCCGATGGCCGGCCGCGAACGCAACGGAGCGGTCGCCGCGCGCGCCGACCTGTTCATGGGCCGACCCTGGGTTCTTGCCGGGCACGACCGCATCAGCTATGCCGGCGCGCTCGCCGTCGAGCAACTCGCGCTCGACCTCGGCGCTCTCCCGATCGAGATGACCGTGGAGGACCACGACCGCAACGTCGCGCTCGTCTCCCACGCCCCGCAGGTGATCTCCTCTCTTCTCGCCGCCAGACTGACCGATGCCACCGACGCGGCGACCGCGCTCGCCGGCCAGGGACTGCGCGACACGACGCGTATCGCCGCGAGCGATCCCGAGCTGTGGGTGCAGATACTCGGCGCGAACGCCCCGGCCATCGCCGGTATCCTGCACTCGTACCGTGACGACCTCGACCGGGCGATCGTGGCCCTCGACGCACCCCGCGCCACCGGCGCCCGTCGTGCGATCGCGGAGCTCATCGCGGGCGGTAACGCCGGTGTCGCGCGCCTGCCCGGCAAGCACGGGCAGGCCAAGCACTTCAGCCGCATCGTCGTCCTCGTGGACGACAAGCCGGGTGAACTCGCCCGACTGCTCACCGAGATCGGTGAGCTCGGCGTCAACATGGAAGACCTCCGACTCGAGCACTCGCCCGGCGCACAGATCGGGCTCGCGGAGATCTCCGTGCTGCCCTCCGTGGAGAGCCGGCTCGTCAGTGAGCTCGAGTCGCGGGGATGGAAGATCTCGGAGGCACTCGCATGACCCATCTGACGAGCTCAGGGCAAGGCACCGTCGTCGCCATCGACGGGCCCGCGGGCAGCGGCAAGTCGAGCGTCAGTCGCGCCGCGGCACGAGCGCTCGGTTTCGCCTACCAGGACACCGGTGCCGCCTACCGAGCCCTGGCCTGGACCGCGCTCGAGGCGGGCATCGACACGAGCGACCCCGAGCAGCTCATCGCCCTGCTCGGCGAGTTCAACTACTCGATCGGTGTGCACCCCGACGACTACTTCGTGCGCGTCGGCGCGACCGATGTCACGGAGGCCATCCGTGAACCGCGCGTCACCGCTGTCGTGAGCGCGGTCGCGCGGGTGCCCGAGGTGCGCAGCTACCTCGTCGAACTGTTCCGGAGCATCATCCGTTCGTCGGATCGCGCGGGGATCATCGTCGAGGGGCGCGACATCACCACGGTCGTCGCCCCGGATGCTATCGTGCGAATTCTCCTCACGGCGACCGAAGAGGCTAGAATGGCTAGGCGTTCAGCCGAACTCTCCACAGAATCGGCCGCGAAGACCGCGCAGCAGCTCAGCTCGCGCGATGCCCAGGACTCCAAGGTCGTCGACTTCATGAACGCCGCCGATGGCGTTGTGACCATCGATTCCACCGAACTTGATTTCGACCAGACCGTCTCAGCGGTTGTCGATCTCGTGCGAGAGCACACGAACACTGACTAAAGAGGACTTTGCGACATGGCCGAGAACGACGACTTTCCCGCGATCGACGGCGACCTCGCCGACCGCATCACCTCGATGGACGACGCGGATGCCGCACAGCGCGCCGCGAGCCTGCGTGCCGGTCTCGGTGACTACGACCTCGACGACGAAGACCTCGGCCTGCTCGACGGTCTCAGCGATGACCCCGACGCGATCGTCTACCTTCCGGCGCTGCCTGTGCTCGCGATCGTCGGCCGACCGAACGTCGGCAAGTCCGCGCTCGTCAACCGCATCATCGGCCGCCGCGAGGCCGTCGTTGAAGACACCCCCGGCGTCACGCGCGACCGGGTGAACTACAAGGGCGAGTGGGCCGGACGCAAGTTCACCATCGTTGACACCGGCGGCTGGGAGCCAGACGCCCGCGGCATCAACGCGTCGGTCGCCGCCCAAGCCGAGATCGCCGTCGACCTCGCCGACGCCGTGCTCTTCGTCGTGGATGCCACGGTCGGGGCGACGTCGACAGACGAGCACGTCGTCCGCATGCTGCGCGCCACCAAGAAGCCCGTCATCCTCGTCGCCAACAAGGTCGACGACGTGCGCCAGGAAGCGGATGCTGCATCCCTCTGGTCGCTCGGACTCGGCGAGCCGTGGGCGGTCTCCGCCGTGCACGGCCGCGGCGTCGCCGACCTGCTCGACAAGGTGCTCACCGTGCTGCCCGAGGTCTCGGCCGTCGCTAAGGAAGAGGTCGGTGGACCGCGCCGCGTCGCCATCATTGGCCGCCCGAACGTCGGAAAGTCGAGCCTGCTGAACAAGACCGCGGGCGAAGAGCGTGTCGTCGTCAACGACCTCGCCGGTACCACGCGCGACCCGGTGGACGAGCAGGTGGAGATCGCCGGCAAGTTCTGGCGCTTCGTCGACACCGCTGGCATCCGTCGCCGCGTGCACCTCGCCCAGGGCGCCGACTTCTACGCGACCCTCCGCACGAGCGCCGCACTCGAGAAGGCCGAAGTGGCGGTCGTCGTCATCGACGTCTCCGAGCCGATCAGCGTGCAAGACCTCAAGATCGTCGACCTCGTGCTCGAGTCGGGCCGCGCGCTCGTGCTCGCATTCAACAAGTGGGACATCCTCGACGACGAGCGCCGCGAGATGCTCGAGCGCGAGATCGAGCAAGACCTCAGCCACGTATCCTGGGCGCCGCGCGTGAACATCTCGGCGAAGACCGGTCGTCACATGGAGAAGCTGGTGCCGGCCCTCGAGACCGCGCTCGCCTCGTGGGACACCCGCATCGCGACGGGCAAGTTCAACGCGCTGCTCGCGGAGCTCACGGCGGAGCACCCGCACCCGGTGCGCGGCGGCAAGCAGCCACGCATCCTCTTCGGCACCCAGGCCGCCTCGCGCCCGCCGACGTTCGTGCTCTTCACCACCGGATTCCTCGACCCGCAGTACCGCCGGTTCATCACGCGCCGCCTGCGCGAGATCTTCGGCTTCGAGGGCAGCCCGATCAACGTCAACATGCGCGTGCGCGAGAAGCGCCAGCGCCGCTCGTAGGTCACGCTGCTGGTTGAGTGAGGCCGTGTCGAAACCCTCGTAGCACTCTCGGGGTTTCGATAGGGGCTGCAGGCGGCCCTACTCAACCGGCGGTTGGCGTCAACCGGCCAGCGCAACCGCGCCGATGCGGCCGATCTTCGTTCCGGTGATCATCGCGAGGTGCTGCACGTCGCTCGCCTCGTGGCGCTTAGCCGCGTGCACGACGATGGCCGCGCAGGCCTCGGCGTCGGCGAGGGCGTCGTGGTGCGCGAAGCCTTCGAACCCCGCCGCCATCGCCGCGACGGGCAGCCGGTAGGAGTCGAGGTTGTACGTCTTGCGCGCGATCTGCAGGCTGCAGGCGTAGGCGAAGCTCGGCGTGTCGATGAAGCTCGCGGCGCAGGCGCCGTTGATCACTCCCATGTCGAAGCGCGCGTTGTGGGCGACGAGGTGGTCGCCGTCGGCGAACGACACGATGTCGTCGAGCTGCTCGTGCCAGAACAGCGCGCCGATCACATCGTTCTCGACGATGCCGTGGATGCGCGTGTTCCACTCGTTGAAGTAGTCATGGCCCGCCGGCGGGCGGATGAACCAGCTCGCCGTGTCGACCACCCGGCCGTCGACCACCTTGACGAGCCCGACCGAGCAGGCGCTCGCGCTCGAGGAGTTGGCGGTCTCGAAGTCGATGGCGGTGAAGTTGAGGGGCACGAGCCGATCGTCTCATGCGCCGGCGACGTCGCACCGGTACGCGCCCGCGGTTCACCGTCCTGACGGACCGTCAGGTCGTGACCGACCCGGTGCAGCTGCTCGCTGCGTCACCCCCCCTGAGCCCGACCGGTCGGAAGATCGCGCGCGTCGATGCCGACCTGCCGGAGTGTGATGGCGGGCCGCGCATTCGCAGCCAGAACACCGAGATGCCCCGCGAGACCTTCGAGGTCGCGCTGGTAGCCGGTGGCGGCGACGCTGGCGTCGGGTCGCAGCTCCGCACCGTCGCGCGGCTGCGCCGCGTCGTTGTCGGGCGCCGCGACCGCCGGGACGACCTGCACCCGTGCAGCTCGCAGGGCGCTGAGGGGGCCGACGTCGATCGTCGGCGTCACGTCGTTACGCTCCAACCGGGTCACGATTGCGCGCGGGGATGCGGGCAGCCCGAACCGGCGACTCCGCGCCGCTGGTGCCTGGTCTGACCGCGAGCACCGACGCGTCGCCGAGCTGCCGTGCGGCCCGTGGAGTAGCGCTGCCCGGCAGCGAACTCAGACGTCGAGCGGTGTGCAGCTGCGGCCGGCCCGGCGCCGATCACGACCGCCCGCGGCGACTCGGGCAGGTGTGGTTCCTCGTCGCTCACGGTGTCTCCTCGAGTGGAGGTAGCGCTGTGCGATGACGCTGCGCCGGTGACGGTGCCCTCGATATGGGTCATGCACGGGAGGCGTCGCGGCGCCACGGCGGTGCGGATGCTGCTCCGCCCGGTACCCTTGACTCTCGTGGCTCTCACTATTGCAATCGTCGGACTCCCCAATGTGGGCAAGTCAACTCTCTTCAACGCCCTGACCAAGAGCTCGGTGCTCGCGGCGAACTATCCGTTCGCCACCATCGAGCCGAACACGGGGATCGTGAGCCTTCCCGACTCTCGCCTCGCCGTGCTCGCGGACATCTTCGGCAGCGACAAGATCCTGCCGGCCGCGGTGTCGTTCGTCGACATCGCCGGAATCGTCAAGGGCGCGTCGGTGGGCGAGGGCCTCGGTAACAAGTTTCTCGCCAACATCCGTGAGGCCGATGCCATCGCGCAGGTCGTCCGCGGTTTTGAAGACCCCGACGTCGTGCACGTCGACGGCAAGGTGGATGCCGCGTCCGACATGGAGACCATCAACACCGAGCTCATCCTCGCCGACATGCAGACGCTCGAGAAGGCAGAAGCGCGCTACGAGAAGGAGCTGCGCGCTAAGAAGGTGACGCAGGCGACGGTCGACACCGCGAAGGCCGCGATGGAGTGGCTCAACGAGGGCAAGCCGCTCTCCGCCAACGCCAAGCTCGACCTCTCGCTCATCGCCGAGCTGGGCCTTCTCACCGTCAAGCCGTTCATCTATGTCTTCAACGTGGATGAGGCGGTGCTGACCGACGACGCCCGCAAGGCCGCGCTCGCCGCCCTCGTCGCCCCCGCGCAGGCCGTATTCCTCGACGCGAAGCTCGAGAGCGAGCTCATCGACCTCGACCCCGCCGACGCCGCCGAGCTGCTCGAGTCGACCGGCCAGGAGGAGAGCGGGCTCGACCAGCTCGCCCGCATCGGCTTCGACACGCTCGGGCTGCAGACCTACCTCACCGCCGGGCCGAAGGAGACGCGCGCCTGGACCATCCCGAAAGGTGCCAAGGCGCCGCAGGCGGCGGGAGTCATCCACACCGACTTCGAGAAGGGCTTCATCAAGGCGGAGATCATCGGCTTCGACGACCTCGTCGAGACCGGTTCCATCGCCGAGGCTCGTGCCAAGGGCAAGGCGCGTATCGAGGGCAAGGAGTACGTGATGCAGGATGGCGACGTGGTGGAGTTCCGTTTCAACAACTAGCCGCGTCGCCGGTTGAGTAGGCCGCCCCGGCCGTATCGACACCGCCATAGGCCGGGGAGCCTGCGATGAAGCCACGCGACGAGTTCCTCTCCCGCCCACGCGCTATGCACTCGGCGTCGACGAGGAATCCGGGCGCCTCTACGCGTTCTTTCCAGTCAACAGCAACGCCCTCGCCTGCGAGAAGTATTACGAGCTGACCGCCGACCAACACCGGCGATTCATGGCCGACGGGGCCCTCGCGTCAGCGTTCGACGAGAAGTGGCGACGGCACGAGCACGACGAGTTGCTCCTGGAGAAGCCGGGTGACAACAGAGGCATTCCGGTATAGCCGGCATCGACGTCCGCCCGGCCGCTCCCCGGGCCGGCACGGGACAAGCCCTCGGAACCCTCGTGCTGCTGCGCGGTCGAGCTCACGGCGATGACGGGCGTGAAGGGAGCGGCCAAGAAGGCGAAGGAACTCGAGGTGTGCCTCGCCGCAATCGAGGTTCTCGACGGCGCCGATCGCATGATCGCCGCACGCCGCATCGAAGTGCGGTGCGCGATACGGCTCGGTCGGATTCGAGGAGAACGCGGCGCTCGACGACGGCGACATGTGGCCGGCCGCTTTCGCGGTCATCGCGATGACCGAGGCCGTCGAGGATAGGCTGCGTTCGCTCGTCAAAAAGGCGGCCTTCTCGCCCGTTCGGAGGCAGGCCCGGCGGCGGGTTAGTGTTGTCACCCCTGCAGCACTGACAACCAGAGGAGCAGACCATGCCGGTCATCGCCATCATCGGAGCCGGACCGGGACTCGGCGCGGCCGTCGCGCGGAGATTCGGGCGCGAGGGGTTCTCGATCGCCCTCATCTCACGGGACCAGTCGAAGCTCGACGCCATGGCTGCGGAGCTCACCTCCGCCGGCCTGACCGCGCGCGCTTTCGCCGCAGACGTTCGCGAGCCGGCGGCGCTCGAAGACGCACTCGCGCGTGCCGCGGCAGAGCTCGGCTCGATCACCGTGCTGCAGTACAGCCCGCTGCCGTCCCGCGACTACCTGAAGCCGGTGCTCGACCTCACTCCGGAGTTGGCGCTCGAAGCGCTGCGGTTCTCGGCCCTCGGGCTCATCCATGCGGTGCGTGCGGTGCTCCCCGCGATGCGTGAGGCAGGCGACGGCAGCATCATCCTGATCAACGGCGGAACCTCGGTGAAGGCACGCGCAGGCTTCGCGGGCACATCGGTCGCGTTCCCGGCCGAGAGCGCCTACGGCGAGATGCTCCACGACGCGCTCGAGGAAGAGGGCGTCCGAGTCAGCCAGCTCGTGATTCCCGGAGGCATCCCGCAGCTCCAGCTTCCCCACGGCATCGACGATGTCGCCGATCGCATCTGGGGGCTCCACGCCGACGGCGGTCCGTTCCGCACGATGCTCATCCCGCTCGAGGACGGCCGGGAGTAGGGGCACCACAAGGCAGTCCGTGTCGGCGACCGTCGCGAAGCCGGCGCGCTCGAACATCGCCCGGGTGCCGACGAACGCCATCGTCGTGTCGACCGTCTCTCCCCGATTGTCGACCGGGTAGCTCTCCACGACCGGTGCGTCGTTCTCGCGGGCATGGTAGACGGCGCCGTCGAGAAGCGCCCTCCCGCGGCGCCCGGGCCGCACGCAGGCGCCACAGCGACCAGACGGGGAGATCGTCGACGTGCCGGATGCGCCACCACAAGCACCAGCACACCGACGACTCGGGCTTCCTCGGGCCGACCATCGTCGCCATGCCCTCGACGTCGTGGGCGGCCTCACCTCGATCATCCCGCGACGATTGCACATCCTCCCCGGCTGAGCAACCGCCGTGACGAACCGGATGCGTCGGTGTTTCACTGTCTGCAGCCCCACACGTCGACCCTCAGGAGGAACAGATGCCCACATCCGTAGCCCACCAGAGCGTGGCCCAGCTCGGCGGCCCCGTGAGCGTGCTCGTCAGGCAGAAGAAAGACCACGTGACCCTCAACGCCCTGCTCGAGGAGCTCGACTCGGCGACCGGCGCCGCCCAGGACGAGGTGCTGGTGCGCATCTACCGCCTCGTCTTCCCGCACGCCTTCGCGGAGGAGGCGGTTCTGTGGCCGGTCATGCGCCGGGTGCTCGCCGACGGCGAGGAGCTGACCCTCGAGGTCGAGCGCGAGCACCAGGAGGTCAACCAGCTCGTCGAGCGCCTCGACGGGATGGGCCACGACGCCCCGGATCGCGAGGCGGTGCTCGGCCGACTCGTCGCGGTGCTTCGCGAAGACGTGCGCGACGAGGAGGACGAGCTCTTCCCACGCCTGCAAGACCGAGTGAGCGAGAACCAGTTGCGCGCGCTCGGGGTGGCGTGGGAGGTGCTGCGGCGCACCGCGCCCACTCGCGCTCACCCGATCGTGGCCCGTCGCCCGCCCGGCAACGTGCTCGCCGCGCTGCCGCTCTCGGTCATCGACCGCTTGCGCGACCTCGCCGACTTCGCCGCGAGTCGAGGGCAGGCCGGAATGAAGGCGCCTCTCACCGCGGTCAGCAGAGGCCTCGGCCGGGCGTCGCGCCGTGTCGAGAGTCTGCCCATCATGCGCCGAGGCGAGGACGAATCGACGCGGTATGGCGAGAGCGCATCGGGCATCCCGCTCGGCGCGATCACCGTCGCTGCGGTCGTCAGCGTCACCCTGTGGTCATTGACCCGCCGTCGTGCGTGAGCGCTGCCGAGCCTCGCCGGGCCGGATCGTCAACCGAAATCAACCCCTCGTGGCGCCTCTGCCGACGGCCGAAGAATGGATGCATCGAACTGTCCGACTGCGGAGGGATGATCCCATGGCTGCAATCTCCACGAGTAGACTCCACGATCTGGCCGGCATCTACCGGGCCGGCGGCGATTACTCGCAGGTGTACCTCGACATGTCGGTGGACACGAGCGACCCTCCCGGTGTGCGCGAGGAACGCCGCAAGTCCGTGCTCGATGCGTTGGCCCGCGCGGGCGCGCCCGAACCAGACGTGGATGCCGTCACCGATGTGCTCGCCACAGGCGCGACCGGCCCCAGCCCCTCCTGCCTGTACGTGCTCGTGAAAGACGGCGAGATCCTCATCGAGGAGGTGCTCCCCGGCATCGCGGGAGAGCAGGAGACGGTGTCGTTCGGTCCGCTGCCCGACCTCGCGCCGCTCCTCAAGATGCAGCCCCTCGAGTTCTGCTACCTCGTGGTCGAGACGGCACGGGATGGCGGCGAGGTGCGCCTCTTCCGGGCGGGGTCGGCACTGCCGGAGTCGCTCGAGCACGTGCAGGGGCGTACCGACACCCTGCACAAGGTGAAGGGCGGCGGCTGGGACCACAATCACTTCCAAAACCACGCGGAGGAGATCTGGCGCCAGACGCAGTCGCAGCTCGCGACCACCATCGATGAGATCGTGCGCCAACGGTCGCCCCGCCTCATCGTCGTGGCGGGCGACATCCGGGCGCGCCAGTTGCTCGCCGACGAACTGTCGGAGGCGGCACGGGCGATCCTCGCCGTGGAGCCGACCAACACCCGTGCCGACGGGTCGACCGACGAGGCGCTGCCCGAGCGGGTCAACGCCGAGATCGAACGGGTGCTCGCCAGCGACAAGGCGGCGCTCCTCGACAGGCTGAACCTGCACGAGGGCCGCGGCGACAACCTCGTCGAGCTGAGCTACGGCGCCATCGTGGTCGCCCTCGCGAGCGCTCAGGTCGACACCCTCATCCTCGACTCAGCCAAGCTGAGCGACCGCGAGGCTCTCGCCCTGGACGCCGAGCCGTGGGTCGCGAGCGCTCCCGAGGAGGCGCTCGGGGTGACGGTGATCGCGTCCGTGCCCGCACAACTCGCGCTCACCCGGGCTGCCCTGCTGACCGACGCCACGGTGCTCTTCACCGACACCTTCCCCGGCGCGGATGCCGGTGATCCGGAGAGCGACGACCGCGACGTCACGCTGCCCCGCGGCGCGAGCGCGGCCGCCATCCTGCGGTGGCGCACCGGCCCTCCCGTGCCGGGCGTCTGACCCGACCACCACCGGCCGCACCCGATACCAGGAGAGACCATGAACGACTCACCAGACCACTCCGACCTTCCGCTGCCGGAGTACGACCACATTCCGATCGGCCACCTGCCCGCCCGCATCGCCCCGCTCGAAGCCGAGCAGGTGCAGGTGCTGGTCGACTACGAACACGAGCACGGCAATCGCCTGCCGGTGCTCGTCGTCCTCGAGCACCGGCTCGAGGCGCTGCGGGGTGGGGCGGAGCCGAGCGGCTCGGTGGCCAGCGACTTGCCGGAGGTCGGGCAGGCCAGCTCCTCGTCTGCTGTGAGTCCTGGAACGACCAACGCTCCGAAGATCAATCCGCCGTCGCAGGGAGATCCGACGAACCCGGCCAGGTAGCCGAGCCGGGGTATCCTGTAGATCGCTGGGCCCGTCGAGGCGCATCGCCCTCGAGAGGAACCTGGCATGAGCCTCATCCGTCTGAACGACGTCCACGTGACCTTCGACAAGGCTCCCGTGCTGCGAGAGGCGTTCTTCCGTCTCGAACAGCGAGACCGCGTCGGACTCATCGGCCGCAACGGCTCGGGCAAGTCCACCCTGCTCAAGCTCGCACTCGAGCAGGTGAGTCCGGATGTCGGCACGGTCACGATCGAGCCCGGCGTGACGTTCGGCTACTTCTCCCAGTTCTCCGAGCTGGACGGCGAGGCGAGCATCACCGAGGTGCTCGAGGGACTGTTCGCCGACATCCACGAGACCGAGGCGGAGCTCGCCTCCATCGACGCGACGATCGCGACCGACCCGTCCGCAGACCTCGACGCCCTCATTCTGCGCCAGTCGGAACTCTTCGAACGCATGGATCATCTCGACGGCTGGGACTACACGCGCCGCATCGACACGGCGCTCACGACGCTCGGCTTCACCGCGGCGCACCGCGTCTGCCCCATCGACGACCTGTCGGGCGGATGGCGCAACCGGGCCGCTCTCGCGAAGATCGTGCTCGAGGGGCCCGATGTGCTGTTGCTCGACGAGCCGACGAACTTCCTCGACGTGGCGGGCGTCGAGTGGCTCGAGGCGTGGTTCCGCGACTTTCGTGGTGCCGCGATCATCGTGTCGCACGACCGGCGCTTCCTCGACTCCGTCGTCACACGCATCGTCGAGGTGGAGAACTTCCACCTGCACGAGTACCCCGGCAACTTCGGCGAGTACGTGGTGCAGAAGCAGTTCCGCCTCAAGACGCTCGAGGCGCAGTTCGTGCACGAGTCGGAGCTGCTCGCCTTCGAGGCGGAGGGTATCGCCGACCGGCGGGAGGCGGCGAAGGCGGCGAGCGGAAAGCTCGGCAAGCAGCTCGCCGGCATCAAGAAGTCGCGGGCACCGAGGCCCGTCGACGAGATCATCACCGAGATCTACCGTGGGCTGCACGTGAAAGACGTGCTCTGCCGCGTCGAGGGTCTCAGCAAGTCGTACGGCGACAAGGTGCTGTTCAGCGACCTCACGCTCGAGGTGCGTCGAGGCAACCGCATCGCGGTCGTCGGATCCAACGGAAGCGGCAAGAGCACGCTGTTGCGCGTGCTCACCGGCGAGGAGAAGCCCGACGCCGGTCGCGCCGACTGGGCCTCCGGCGCGAAGGTGGTGTCGTACAACACCATGCTCGACGAGCTCGACCTCGACGACACGGTGACGCACGCCGTCAACGCGCTGCCCGACAGCCTCGCGCTCACCGCCACACGCAAGTCGGTGGGGCGGTTTCTGTCGATGTTCCAATTCTCCGAGGCCGACCTCAAGAACCGGATCGGAAACCTGTCGGGCGGCCAGCGGGCGCGGGTCGCCATGGCGCAGTGCCTGCTGTCAGGCGCGTCGGTCCTGCTCCTCGACGAACCGACCAACCACCTCGACATGCCCAGCACGCAAATCATGGAGCGCGCGCTCGCGCACTTCCCGGGCGCGGTGATCGTCGTGAGCCACGACCGGTTCTTCACCGACAAGATCGCCACCCGGCGGTTGGTGTTCGACGCGAACACGCCCGGCGACGTCGAGGTGAGCGCGGCCTGACCGATCCCGCGGGGCGAAATCAGCGGCGCCGCGCGAGAAGGTGCTGATCTGGCGCAGTGTCACCGCACCCTTCTGAGCGACTGGACCGGGAGGCGTGAGGGCGTGACCGATGACGCGCAGACGGGAAGGTTCTCGCGGCGTGAGCGTTGAACCCTGTATGACCATTCCGCTGTCCCTCCTCGACCTCGCCCCCATAGCTCCCGGATCCACGGCCAGGGAGAGCTTCGCGGCGAGTGTCGCCCTCGCCCAGGCAGGCGAACGCACGGGCTACACGCGGGTCTGGTACGCGGAACACCACAACATGGCGTCTATCGCGTCGTCGGCGACGAGCGTGCTCATCGGTCATGTGGCCGGGCAGACGTCGACAATCCGTCTGGGCTCGGGCGGCGTCATGCTGCCGAACCACGCCCCGCTCACTATCGCCGAGCAGTTCGGGACACTCGCGACCCTCTACCCCGGGCGAATCGACCTGGGTCTCGGCCGGGCGCCCGGCAGCGACCAGGCGACCATGCGCGCGATGCGCCGTGACCCGTCGTCGGCCGACTCGTTTCCGCAGGACATCATCGAGCTGCAGGGCTACCTCAGCGGCGACTCCGTCATCGAGGGCGTGCAGGCCGTGCCGGGGGCCGGCACCAACGTGCCCCTCTACATTCTCGGCTCGTCGCTCTTCGGGGCGAAGCTCGCCGCGGCCTTCGGCCTGCCCTACGCCTTCGCGTCGCATTTCGCCCCCGACGCCCTGCACGAGGCTGTGGCTCTCTACCGCCGCGACTTCACCCCGTCGACACAGAGCGACAAGCCCCACCTCATCGTCGCGGCGAATGTCATCGCGGCCGACGACCCCGACGATGCGGCCGAGCAGTTCACGATCATGCGTCGCAGCCGGGTGAAGTCGATGATCACCCGCGGGCCCTCGGCTCCCGAATACAGCGACGAGCAGATCGACAGCTTCCTTACAACGCCGCAGGGTCGTCAACTGGCCGACATGATGCGGTACACGGCCGTCGGCGATGCACCGGCGGTGCGTGGCTTCCTCGAGGAGCTCGCCGAGGCGACCGGTGCCGACGAGCTCATCGTCGCGCACGCGTCATCCGCCGTCGACGACAGGTTGCGCTCTGTCGATTTGACGGCACGGGCGATGGGCATCGCGCCCGTTGCCGCCGGGGCCGCGCTCTAGCGCTTGCGGCGGGGCCGGTCGCGCCAGGCCGCGGTCGACCACAGCGCCCAGAGCGCGAGAAGCGGCTCGAAGAGCAGGCGGATGCCGCGGCTCAGGTCACTATCGGGGGCGGCGGAGGCCACGGCATTGAGATCGGCCATGCGGGTCCACCCCGCGGGCAGGCTGACGCCCCCGGTGCCGGTGTCCGAGTCACCGAAATCCACGCGTACGAGGCGATCGGGCCATCCGAGTCGCTGGAGGCGACGCCGGTGAAGCTGCACGATGACGCCGAGCAGGTCGGCGTGAACGCCGCGGTCGGGGGGTGGTTGTTCGGGGTCGTGGGCGGCCCGAGCGTGAAGTTGCCTTCCGCCGCGCGCGCGAAGTTCGCCGTGAGCTGGGTCGCGGTCGCGGCGACGTCGAGCGAGCCCCACGTGGGATTGGCATTGAGCGCCGAGAACGCGGCGAAGTAGCCGGCCTCCGTGTCGGAGGTGTTGATGTCGCGGAACGGCGTGCCACCCGTTCCGGCGCCGGCGAAGACCGTGCCCGCCTCCGTGGTCATTGTCGAGTCGGAGTCGGAGTCGGCGACGCAGCCGGCCGAGTAGGAGCCGGGCACGATCGCCGTGCAGGCTCCGGATGTCGCGATCTGGTGGCTGCGCTGGTAGAGGTGCTCATGGCCGCTGAGCACGAGGTCGACCCGCTTGTCGATGAGCATGTTGATGAAGGCCGCGCCGGGGTCGCAGTTGTAGGCGCCCATCGAGAGGCACGGCTTGTGCATCCCGACGACGACCCAGGGCACGCCGGCGGTTCGGGCGCCGTCGATGGCCGCCGCGGTCCAGTCGCAGCGCGGGTGCACGAGGGGTGCGCCCGCCGGCACGTCGACGTAGAATTGCCGGCCGTACGTTCCGACCGCGCCGGGGTAGCTGGTTGGGCCGGCAGGAGGAGAAGTCGTCGATGCTCTCGTTGAGGCCGTTGCTCTCGTGGTTGCCTGCAATCAGTTCGAACGGGAAACCGGCACCGACCCGGGCGGTGACCAGATCGCACCATCCCTGTTCGTCGAGGGACGTGCTGTACGACAGGTCGCCGAGGGCGAGATGCAGGTCGGGATGGATGGCGCCGATGGCGCCGAACAGGCTCATCGAGTTGCCTGTCGTCGAGTAGGCGCCCGATGCGGTGAATCGCACCGATCCGGCGCTGGGCGCTGCCAGTTGCGCAGCTCACAGCGACGGCTTCCGACTCGGCTCAGGCCTCGGCGCCAGGAACGGCGCTGAGCGACGACCAGGGGGCGCGACCGGGGCGTCGGCTCAGCGCGACTGGCGGCGTTTGCCTGGCTTGCGCTCGCCCTTGACGGCGGGCGCGCGACCCTTGCCTTTCGAGGCCTTCGCTTTGCCGCCCGGCGCAGCGACGTTGGCGCGCGACGACGCGGCCATGGCCTTCAGCTGCCGCTGCGCGTCGACGAGAAACGCCTCGCCCTCGGCCGTCAGCACGGTGGACTGCGCGGTGCGGTCGAAGAGGTCGTAGCCGAGCTCGTCCTCGATCGCGCGGATGGAGAGCAGCAGCGAGGAGCGGGGGATTCCGAGGCGTTTCGCGGCGTGCGCGAAGTGCAACTCCTCGGCGGCGGCTTCGAAGTGCCGCAAGAGGGTGGAGTCCACGGTTGTGCCTTTCCTTGCGCCGCACGGAAAGCGCGACGGTAGACAGGCTACCCGCAAGAACCTCCGCAGCCTGAGGCCCGGACCCGGGGCTCGACACCCGAGAGCGGAGAGCCGACACCCGAGAGCCGAGAGCGACACCCGAGACCGGCCCCCGATCCGCCACCGGAGCCCCGACCCGTACCCGCCCTTTCGGTATCGCGCGAGCAGCTAGCGTTGCGGCGGAGCGCGTGATTCGCTGGAAGCATGACGACCATAGCGATGTTCCCGCTCGGTTCGGTGCTCTTCCCGCACATGCCACTGCAGCTGCGCGTCTTCGAGAGCCGCTACGTCGTGATGCTCGCCGAGATCCTTGAGGTGGAGCCGGCCGAGTTCGGGGTCGTGCTCATCGAGCGCGGCCAGGAGGTCGGCGGGGGAGAGCACCGGTTCGCGATCGGCACGGTCGCCCGCATCCTGCAGCTGGAGGGTGCGGAGGGCTTCATCGCCGTCGTCGCGCAGGGCGAACGTCGCATAGCGGTCGAGCGCTGGCTCGCCGACGAACCTTTTCCGCAAGCCGTGATCCGCGAGCTGCCCGAGTTGACCTGGGACGACTCCCTTCTTCCGCTGCGCGAACGAGCCGAGCACGAGGTGCGGCGCGCCCTGGCCCTCGCGAGCGAGTTCGCCGATGTGCCGTGGGCGTCGTCGGTCGAGATCTCCGACGACCCGGTCGAGGCGGCGTGGCAGCTCGCCGCGATCGCACCCCTCGGCCCCGTCGACCAGCTCGAGCTGCTCGGCTCGACGACGATGGTGCAGCTGCTCACGGCGACGGTGCGACTCGTGGATGCCGCGGCCGACTCGCTCGGGCAACCGTGGCCCGACGGCCACGGCGTCTTCGACGACGACGGAACCGACGACGACGGAACCGACGACGATGGAACCGACGACGATGACATCATGGGGGGATGACCGCAACACTCGTCGCCAAGGGCGTAGCCGGCGGGTACGCCCACCGCACGCTGTTCGACTCGCTGGATCTCACGGTCGCACCCGGTGACGTCGTGGGAGTGGTCGGCGTCAATGGGGCAGGCAAGTCGACCTTGCTGCGCATTCTCGCCGGCGCGACCGAGGCCCAGGCCGGCACGGTGACCCTGTCGCCGGCCGACGCCTTCGTCGGCTGGCTTCCCCAGGAGCACGAACGCCTGCCCGGCGAGACCGTCGCCGACTACATCGGACGTCGCACCGGGTGCAGCGAGGCGACACGACAGATGGATGACGCGGCCGCCGCCCTCGCAGACCCACCTTCGACAGCCCCGGCGCCCGTCGATCCCGCCGACGTCTACTCGGTTGCGCTCGACCGCTGGCTCGCGAGCGGCGCCGCGGATCTCGATGAGCGGCTGCCTGCCCAGCTCGCCGACCTCGGGCTCACGATCGGCCCCGGCGCCCTCATGTCCGGTCTCTCGGGTGGACAGGCCGCGAGGGTCGCGCTCGCCGCGCTGCTGCTGAGCCGGTTCGACATCGTGCTGCTCGACGAGCCGACAAACGACCTCGACCTCGACGGGCTCCGGCGCCTCGAGTCGTTCGTCGAGGGCCTGCGCGGCGGTGTCGTGCTGGTCAGCCACGATCGCGAGTTTCTCGCCCGGTGCGTCACCCGGGTGCTCGAGCTCGACCTGGCGCAGGGTGCCAATCGCGTGTTCGGGGGCGGCTATGACGCCTACCTCGAGGAGCGTGAGACAGCGCGTCGCCACAAGCGCGAGGAGTACGACGAGTTCGCCGACAAGAAGGCCGACCTCGTCGGTCGCATGCGGGTGCAGCGCGAGTGGTCGAGCCAGGGCGTGCGCAACGCGATGAAGAAGTCGCCAGACAACGACAAGATCCGCCGCAAGGCGTCGATGGAGTCGAGCGAGAAGCAGGGCCAGAAGGTGCGCCAGATGGAGAGCCGCATCGCGCGGCTCGAGGAGGTCGACGAGCCACGCAAGGAGTGGCAGCTCGAGTTCACCATCGGCTCGGCGCCCCGATCGAGCACGGTCGTCTCGACGCTCGCCCAGGCCGTCTTCCGGCAGGGGGCGTTCACCCTCGGCCCGGTGTCGCTGCAGGTCAACGCGGGCGAGCGCATCGGCATCACCGGCCCGAACGGCGCCGGCAAATCGACCCTGCTGCGCGGCCTGCTCGGCCGACAGGCCGCCGACGAGGGCACGGCGAGTCTCGGCGCGAGCGTCCAGGTCGGCGAGATCGACCAGGCGCGCTCGGTGCTCACGGGAACCACCCCGCTCACCACCGCGTTCGAGCGGCTCGTGCCCGACTGGCCGGTCGCCGAGGTGCGCACCCTGCTCGCCAAGTTCGGCTTGAAGGCCGACCACGTCAACCGGCCCCTCGACGAGCTGTCACCCGGTGAGCGCACCCGCGCGGGCCTCGCCCTCCTGCAGGCTCGCGGCGTGAACCTGCTCGTGCTCGACGAACCGACGAACCACCTCGACCTCGCTGCGATCGAGCAACTCGAGCAGGCCCTCGAGAGCTACGAGGGCACGCTTCTGCTCGTGACGCACGACCGGCGCATGCTGGCCAACGTGCGCATCGATCGGCACTGGCACGTCGAGGCCGGCCGCGTCACCGAGGCGTGAGTGCTCCCTACGGTCGGCGCCTCTCGCCCGACCCGCGCTCGATCAGCGTCGTGGCGAGTTGCACCCGCTGCGACGGCGTCGTGTCGCCCGACATCCGGCGAAACAGCAGCTCGGCGGCGATGTGCCCCATGGCCGCCGGGTCTTGCGCGACGACCGTGATGCCGGGCGACAGCACGTCGCTGAGCTCGAAGTCGTCAAAGCCGACGATGGCGGGGTCGGATGCCGCGTGCCGGTTGCGGAGGTGACGCAGCAGCCGCACGCTCCACCGGTTGTTGCCGCTCAGTATCGCCGTGGGCGGATCGGGCAGGGCGAGTACCCGGTCGATCGACCCCGCCACGTCGTCTCCCGAGGGTGCGGCCATGATCACCAGCTTCGGGTCGAAGGGAATGCCCGCCGCGGCGAGAGCGGAGCGGTAGCCCTCCAGCCGTTCGGTCGCGGTGTAGACGCGCTCGTCGTCTCCGAAGAAAGCGACCCGCGTGTGTCCGTGGGCGAACAGGTGTGCGGCACCGGTCTCCGCGCCGCCGCGGTTGTCGACGAGGACGGTGTCGGCGTCGACGCCCGCGACGGGCCGGTCGACGAAGATCAGGGAGCAGCCGGACGCCAGCTCCGCGCGGAGGAAGGCCGCATCCATTCCCTTGGCCGGTGTGACGATGAGCCCGCCGACTCCCCGCGCGCCGAGCGCCGTGATGAGCTCTCTCGACCTCGCCGGGTCTTCGGCCGACGAAGCGGTGAGCAGCATGTGGTTGTGGCCGAGTGCGACGTCTTCGACGGCGCGGGTGAGCGTGGAATAGAAGGGGTCGGCGACGTCTTCGAGCACGAGCCCGATGGTCGCTGTGGTGCCCTGCCGCAGCTGCCTCGCGTACTCGTTGCGGCGAAATCCGAGGGCCTCGATCGCGACATTCACCCTCTCGAGCTTGTCGGAACTCACATAGTCGACGCCGTTCACGACTCGCGAGACCGTCTTGAGGCTCACTCCGGCGGCGAGCGCGACGTCGTTCATCGTCGGCCGCGCACGGTGCTGGGGCGGGATACCGGTCATGCGGTACAGGGTAGCGGCCGGAAGCGCCCGCCGACGGCTCAATGACAGCGTTGTCGCAAAATGGGGCTGGCCCGGCCGGAAACGAGGCTCCGGTCGGGCGCAATTCGGCGGATCTCGCGGGGAACGCTGAAAAGACAACGTTGACATACTGATGCCATCCGCAGTAGATTCGCAAACGACGGCGACCCCCGTACGGGGCTCTCGCCGGTCATCTTCCTTGCCATTCACTGTCGAAAGGCCCGTATGTCGGCGCTGCCATACCCCTCCCGTTCGTTCACCCGGCTCTCGGCGGCGACTCGAAGGCCGGCGGCCCTCGCCGTCGCACTCGCGCTCGTGGTCGGAGCATTCGCCCCGCTCGGGTTCGCGCAGTCGGCATCGGCCGCGGCGCCGACCGACTTCTCGAACTCGTTCGAGCCGACGGACGCCGGAACGCCGTTCGCCAGCCGGGTGGAGCAGGATGCTTCGGGGTCGATCCAGCAGAACGTGAAGGGTGAGGCGCGCGGGAGTGTGCTGCCGAGCATCAAGACCGTCACGGCGAGCGGGGAGAACACGCCCAACGAGGCGGCCATCTTCGCCGCCGACGGCGACAGCGGCAGCAAGTGGCTCGTCTTCAGCTCGGCCGCGTGGTTGCAGTACGAGCTGACCCAGAGCCTCACCGTGGTCAGCTACTCCATGACCTCGGGCGGCGATGCCCCCGAACGCGACCCTAAGAACTGGACCGTGAGCGGCTCGACCGACGGTGCCACGTGGACCGTCGTCGACACGCAGACCGACCAGACCTGGGCCGACAGCCAGCGCGGCGTCAAGAAGGAATACACCGTGGCCACGCCCGGCACCTTCGCCTTCTATCGGCTCGACATCGCCGCGAACCACTCCGGCGGCATCATCCAGCTCGCCGATTGGAAGCCCTACTCGAGCGAGGGTGCCGGCACGGGGGCCGCTCCCATCACGACCACCGTGGGCTCCGGCCCGTCGAGCGGCTACAACATGAAGGCCCGCATGGGCTTCACCGGCACGCACTCGCTCAAGTACGCGGGTGAGCACACCGCGGCGGGCCGAGGGTACGCCACCAACCGGCTCTTCGATGCGAGCATCCCCGTGACTCCGACGACCCGCCTCTCGTACAAGGTGTTTCCCGAGTTCACCGGCAACGACCTGCAGTACCCGTCCACCTACATCGCGGTGAACCTCCACTTCACCGACGGCACGTCGCTCTCGCAGCTGGCGCCCATCGACGCGTACGGAATCGCCGCCACCGCAACGGGTCAGGGCGCGGGCAAGATCCTGTACACCAACCAGTGGAACAGCGTGAAGATCGACGTCGGCACCGTCGCCGCGGGCAAGACCATCGACGGCGTGCTGCTCTCGTACGACAACCCCGGTGCGTCGGCCACGACCGCCTTCCAGGGCTGGATCGACGATGTGAAGATCGAGGCCGCGCCCGTCGGCATCGACGGCTCGAGCCTGACGAACTACGTCGACACGCGTCGCGGCACCAACTCCTCCGGATCGTTCTCCCGCGGATCCAACGAGGCCATCACCGCTGTTCCCAACGGATTCAACTTCCTCGTGCCCGTCACCGACGCCATGGCGACGAGTCGCGAGTACTCCTACCAGCAGGACAACAACGACGAGAACCGGACCCGGTTCGAGGGCCTCGCCGTCTCGCACGAGCCGAGCCCGTGGATGGGAGACCGCAACCAGTTCTCCGTCATGCCCGTGGACGGCGCGGGCGTTCCGAGCGGAGACTCGCGCGCCCGTGCCCAGACCTTCAGCCACGACAACGAGGTGGCGCAGCCCGACTACTACGGCGTGACCCTCGACAACGGAGTCAAGGCCGAGATGACGCCGACCAACCGCGGCATGGTGATGCAGTTCACCTTCACTGGCGCCACGGGCAGTGCCGTGCTCGACTCGCCGACCGGCGACGGCGCGTTCAGCGTCGACCAGGCGACCGGCGCGGTGTCGGGCTGGATCGACCACGGCGCGGGCTTCGTCGCCGGACAGAGCCGGATGTTCGTCTCCGGCACGTTCGACCGGGCTCCGAACGCCGTCGGCACGGCCGCGGGAGGGCGCCCACTCACGACCTACGCCACGTTCGACACGTCCGCGTCGAAGACCGTGACCCTGCGCCTCGCCACCTCCCTCATCAGCCTCGACCAGGCGGCGCACAACCTCGACCTCGAGGTGGGAGCCGACACCTTCACGCAGGTGCGCGACGGCGCTCGCGCGCTGTGGAACGACCGCCTCGGCGTGATCGCGGTCGAGGGCGCGAGCGAGACGGAGCTGCAGACGCTGTACAGCAACCTCTACCGCCTCAACGTCTACCCGAACGCGCAGTTCGAGAACACGGGATCGGCCAACGCGCCGGTCTACAAGTACGCGAGTCCCGTCGCCGCGAAGACGGGTGCCAGCACGGCGACCCAGACCAACGCGAAGATCTCGACCGGCAAGATGTACGTCAACAACGGCTTCTGGGACACGTACCGTACGGTGTGGCCGGCCTACGCGATGCTCTACCCGAAGGTCGCCGCCGAACTCGTCGACGGATTCACCGACCAGTACCGCGACGGGGGCTGGATCGCCCGCTGGTCGTCGCCCGGCTACGCCAACATCATGACGGGGACGAGCTCCGACGTGAGCTTCGCCGACGCGTACCTGCGCGGCGTCGAGCTCCCCGACGCGCTCGCCACCTACGACGCCGCCCTCAAGAACGCCACGACCGCCTCCGGCAACGACGACGTCGGGCGGAAGAGCCTCAGGTCGTCGGCCTACCTCGGCTTCACCCCCGCGACCCAGGGCGAAAGCGTGTCGTGGGCGACGGAGGGCTACATCAACGACTTCGGAATCGGCAACATGGCGGCGAAGCTCGCCGTCGACCCGAAGACGCCCGAGTCGCGTCGCGCCCAGCTGCTGGAGGACTCCGAGTACTTCCTCGACCGCGCCACCAACTACGTCAACATGTTCGACCCCGCTGTCGACTTCTTCCAGGCGCGCAACGCCGACGGTTCGTTCGTCGTGCCCGCCGACCAGTACGACCCGAAGACGTGGTGGGGGCCCTACACCGAGACCAACGGCTGGAACTTCGCGTTCCACGCGCCCCACGACCCGAATGGACTCGCCAACCTGTACGGCGGCAAGGCCGGGCTCGAGGCGAAGCTCGACGAGTTCTTCGCGACGCCGGAGACGTCGCTCGGCGGCATCCACGAGGAGGCGGAGGCCCGTGACGGCCGCTATGGCCAATGGGGCGTCAGCAACCAGGTCAGCCACCACATACCCTTCATCTACAACGCGGCAGGCGCCCCGGCCAAGGCACAGAAGATCGTGCGCGAGGCGCTGCAGCGCTCGTATGCCGGCTCCGACATCGGCCAGGGCTATGCGGGCGACGAAGACAATGGTGAGATGAGCGCCTGGTATGTGTTCAACGCGCTCGGTTTCTACCCGCTCCAGACCGGTTCCGACCAGCTCGTTCTCGGCTCGCCGCTCTTCACCAAGGCGACCGTGCGACTCGCGGGCGGCAAGTCGCTCGTGATCAACGCTCCGCAGAACTCGTCGACCAACGTCTACGTGCAGGCGCTCAAGGTCAACGGCGTCGCCCACACCAGCACGTCGATCGACTCGACGGTGCTCACGTCGGGAGGCACCCTCGACTTCACGATGGGAGCCACCCCCTCCGCATGGGGAACGGGTGCCGACGACGCTCCGGCGTCGCTCACCACCGGCACCGCCGTGGCGACGCCGCTCCGCGACACGACGGATGCCGCCATAGCGACCGTCTCGAGCGCGGGAGGCGAGAATCTGGCGGCGCTCGTCGACAACTCCTCGGCCACCGCGGTGACCTTCGCGACCCCGACGCCCGCGGTCACCGTCGCCTACAAGGGGGCGAAGCAGAAGCCGACCTTCTACACCCTGACGGCGGGAGCCACGCCCGGCGCGGACCCCTCGGCGTGGACCCTCGAGGGAAGCAACGACGGCGTCGCGTGGACCACGGTCGACTCGCGCAGCGGTGTGTCCTTCGCCAACCGAGGCGAGCTCACGCCGTTCAAGGTGGCGAGCCCCGGCACGTTCGGGCAGTTCCGCCTCACGGTGACGGCTGGCGCATCGACGCTCGCGCTGTCGGAGCTCGAACTGCTCACCAACGGCGCGGGCAGCCAGGCGGGCGAGCTCACGTTCTCGGCCGCGCAGGGGCTGACCGCGTCATCCGGGATCGAGGCCGGATTCGACCTCGGCATCATCTCCGGCGGGTCGGGCGCCTACACCGCGTCGGTCGACTGGGCGGATGGCTCGGCCGTCGCCCCCGCGACGGTGGGAGCACCCACGCTCGGCAACTCCGCGGTGAGCGCGACCCACACCTTCGACAAGGCGGGCGTCTACCGGGCGACCGTGACGGTGAGCGACGGCGTGGCGACGACCACGACGCCGGTCGTCGTGACCGTCGACTACATCGACGCCGACGGGCTGCGCGCCGCGTTCAACAGCACGTGCATCGCGGATGACGGCGTGGGCGGCAACTGCGACGCCAAGGGCATCTCGTTCCCGCGCGCGGGGCTCAAGGCCGGCGGCCTCGAGCAGGGCGTCGAGCACGGCGTGCCCGGCACGGCCCTCACCTTCACCCTCCCCGTCGTCCCCGCTGGTGAGCCCGACAACGCGACGGGCGCGGGACAGACCATCGCCGCCGACCTCGGTGACGGAGCGACGAGCTTCTCCTTCATCGGTGCGGCGACGGAGAAGAACCAGGACACCACGGCGACGGTCAACTTCGCGGACGGTTCGTCGGAGACCATCCCGCTGCAGTTCTCCGACTGGACCAAGGGAGGGAACCAGGCCGCGACACCGCTCTACGGCAACATCGAGGTCGTGAAGTCGAGCTACCGGCTCGTCGGCGCAGACCCCAGCAACACGGCGTCGTACTTCTTCTCCACGGTTCCCTACGTCATCCCGCAGGGACGCACCGTCGTGAGCATCACGATGCCGGTGCAACCCGGTGAGCCAGGGGTCGAGGGCCGCGTGCACGTGTTCGCCATCGCGAGCGACGGAGTGCGCACCGACCTGGCCTTCGCGGCCACGGTGGGCGCTGACTTCGGCGTGGTCGCAGGCAAGAGCGTCACGGCCGAGCTGGCGGAAGCGACGATGGCGGATGCTTCGGCGCCGATGCCGCAGGCCCGGGTGCAGTGGGGCGACGCCTCGAACACCGAAGACGCGACGGTCACGGTCGACGGAGCCGGGCACCTCATCCTCGGGGGCACCCACACGTATGCGGACGCGGGCACCTACACGGTGTCGGTGACGGTCGGCAACGGATCGGCGACGACCCAACTCACGCTGAAGGCAACGGTCGAGGCGCCGCCCGTGTTCCACACCACGCTCGCGGTCTCGCCGGCCGACGGCGTGCTCGCGGGCAAGACGTTCTCCGTCAGCGGTGACGGGTACGCCGCGGGCGAGACGGTTAAGGTCGTGCTCCAGACGACGCCGGCGGTCACGGTGAGTGTCACGGCGGGCGCGGACGGCACCATCGCCACGCCCATGACCGTTCCCGACGGCACGCCGCCCGGCCTCGTCTCGGTGACGGCGACCGGCGACACGTCGGCCATGCCCGCGACCGCGAACGTGAAGGTGATTCCGGAGCCGGTGATGCCGGTCTACGAACCCCACGTGCGCATGTCGGGCGACGCCGGCCGCCCCGGAGACACCATCACGCTGAGCGGCACGGGCTTCGCGCCGGACGAGACGGTCACTGTGACGTTCAACTCGGTGCCCGTCGTGCTCGGCACGCCGGCAGCCGACCGGCTCGGTGCACTCGACTTCTCGTTCGCGGTCCCCGCGGGCGCCGAGGTCGGAGACCACACCGTGAACCTGGCGGGATCTGTCTCGGCGGCGCCGGTATCGCTGGCCTTCCGGGTGCTTCCCGTCGCGCTGCCCGGTGACGGCAGCACCTCGGCGAGCGGTCCGACCGACCCGTCGGCGGTCAAGCGGCTGTCGATGACCGGACTCGACGCACGACCGGCGGCCCTCATCGGCGGGCTCGCCGTGGCGGCCGGGCTCATACTGCTGCTGGTGCGTCGTCGCCGGCAGCGTCGCGAGGAATCGCCGACGCAGGTCCAGCTGCCGACGCGCGACTGAGCACGACACGGGGCCCGGGCGCGCAAGCGCCCGGGCCTTCCGCGCGACCGCGCAATGACAGAATTGCCGCATGACCTCAGCGCTGTGGCATCCGCACGAGAGTGCCTTCGACGAATCCGGTCTCGCCCGGTTCGCGCTCGACTACGGGTTCGACCCCCACGATTACGCGGCCCTGCACGATTGGTCGGTGACGGAGCGCGGCGACTTCTGGAGCGCCGTGTGGGAGTTCGCGGGGGTCATCGGGGAGCGAGGGGCGGTCGCCGAGGTGCCGCCCCCGCCACCGGCGCACATGTTCGGCGCGCGCTGGTTTCCGGGGGCGCGACTGAACTTCGCCGAGAACCTGTTGCGCGGTGACGACGAGCGGCAAGCGGTCGTCGTCGCAGACGAGACGGGCGTCACCGCGCGCTTCACCCTCGGCGAACTCAAGCGGAGGGTGGCGGGAGCGCAGCACGGGTTGCGCGCGCTCGGCGTCGGCGAGGGCGGCGTGGTCGCGGGCATCATGCCGAACGGCATCGACAACCTCGTCGCCTACCTGGCCACGGTATCGCTCGGTGCCGCGTGGGCGGGGTGCTCACCCGACTTCGGGGCGGCCGGAATCCGCGACCGCATCGGCCAGGTGGCACCGAGCGTGCTCGTCACCGTCGACCACTACGTCTACAACGGCAAGCGGTTCGACATCTCCGACCGGGTGGCCGCGGTCGTCGACGGCCTGCCCGAGCGGCCCACGCTGATCGTCTCCGGCGGGCCGTCGTGGGTGGAGCACTTCGAGTCGACCGGCGCCGAACTGCGGTTCGAACGATTCGCGTTCGACAACCCGCTCCTCATCATGTTCACCTCGGGCACGACAGGGCTGCCGAAGTGCATCGTGCACCGCACGGGAGGCGTGCTGCTCCAGCATCTCAAGGAGCACCGGCTGCACGGCGATGTTCGGGCGGGCGACCTGGTCTCCTGGTACACCTCGACGGGCTGGATGATGTACGGCTGGCTCGTCTCGGCGCTCGCGTCCGAGGCATCCGTGCTGCTCATCGACGGTTCCCCATCGCCGGGCGGAGAGAATCGACACCTCTGGCGGGTCGCGGATGGCGCGGGCGTGACGCATTTCGGAACGAGCCCGCGCTACCTCGCGAGCCTCGCCGACGCCGGGTATCGGCCGCGCGAGCACTTCGGCCTCGAGCGCCTCCGCTGGCTGCTCTCCTCCGGCGCACCGCTGGCGGCCGAGCAGTACCGCTGGGCGTACGACGCCATCAAGCCCGATATCGTCGTGGCGTCCATCAGCGGCGGCACCGACATCCACGGATGCTTCATGCTCGGGTCTCCGCTGCATCCGGTGTATGCCGGCGAGATCTCGTGTATCGCGCTCGGAATGGCGGTCGCAGCCGCGGACGAGCGCGGCCTGCGGGTCGTCGGCGCGAAGGGCGAGCTGGTGTGCACCGAGCCGTTTCCGAGCATGCCGCTCACCTTTCTCGGCCCCGACGGTCAGCGGCGCTTCCACGACGCCTACTTCTCGGCCCGCGACGACGTCTGGACGCACGGCGATCTCATCGAGGTGACCGACCGCGGCACGGTGATCGTCTACGGGCGAACCGACGCGACCCTGAACCCGAGTGGCGTGCGCATCGGAACCGCGGAGCTCTACCGCGTGGTCGAGGCCCGCCCGGAGATCGCCGACTCGATCGCCTTCGGGTTCGTCGCCGGCGGCACCGAGGAGGTCGCTTTGTGTGTCGTGCCCGCGCCCGGCTTCACCTTGACGGCCGAGCTCGCCGACGCCATCCGCCGCGACCTCCGCGAGGCGGCGAGCCCCCGACACGTGCCCAAGTACCTCTTCGCGGTGACACAGATCCCGTACACCGCCAACGGCAAGAAGGTCGAGACAGCGGCGAAGGCCGCGGCATCCGGGCGCACCGTTCCGAACGTCGGCTCGATCGCGAACCCCACGGCCCTCGACGAGATCGCAGCGTTCTTCGCGCCGGGAGGGGTCTCACCGGCATGAGGCCGGGGCGGTTCAGCTGTGCGCGTCGACCTCCGCCATGCGTCGCTCGACGATGAGCAACACCGTCGACTCGCTGAGCGGCTCGTCGGGCGTGAAGTGCAGCGTCGCCCCGACGAGGTCGCCCTCGGTGATCTCCGGCTTCAGCTCCCGGGCGAGCGGCGGGCTCATGAGGTGGAGGCTGCAGTAGTCCTCGGCGACCGAGAGGCCGACGAGACCGCGCTTGCGATAGTCGAAGATCGGAACGCCGTATCCAATGTGCTCGGTGCACCCCGGCACCGCTGAGAGGATCACCTGGCGCACCGCGTCGATAGCCTTGCCCTGCGCGGGCGGCACCGCGGCGAGGTACTCCTCGACGGTGTCAGCCACGAAACCTCGCTCCATTGCGCTGCCCTCTCCGCTCTGCCCGTGCCGCTCTGCCCGTGCTTCTTCTGCCACCGTATCCCCGGCGGGCCGCGAAGGGCAGTGCCTTTCGTCACCCGCCAGAAACATCGCCACGATAAGCTGGGCGGACAACCGAATATCCGGCCGCAGAATCACAACTACGCGATGCGGGAGAGTCCACCGCGGTGGACACCGAAGGAGCAAGCCTCCCTGCCAATCTCTCAGGTTCAGTACCGCATCGACCAGGCCACTCTGAAAAGAGGGTTGAGCAGGTCGCGCCAGCGACCGAATCAAACCCCACCCAAGGTGAAAACCGACCACAGTCGGTGAAGCTCTCAGGTCCATGACAGAGGGGGAGTTCCGTGCCTCACCATCGCGCCGAGGAGAACTCTTGACCGACCAGCCGACCCAGACCGACGAACCCCAGACCGACGAGCGCTTCTCGCCCCTCCATCAGATTCACGTCTCCGGCGGAGCGAGCTTCACCGACTTCGCGGGCTGGCAGATGCCCGTCAGCTACGGCTCCGACCTCGCCGAGCACCACGCGGTGCGCACCACGGCAGGCATCTTCGACATCTCGCACATGGCCGAGATCCTCGTCGACGGCGCCCGGGCCGGGGAGTTCCTCGACTTCGCCCTCGCCGGGCGGCTCTCGGCGATCTCGACCGGCCAGGCCAAGTACAGCCTGCTGCTGAACGTCGACGGCGGGATCATCGACGACCTCGTCGCCTACCGGCTCACGGCCGACTCCTTCCTCGTGGTCGCGAACGCGAGCAACCGCTTCGCCGTAGCATCCGCCCTCAAGGAGCGCGCCGCCGGCTTCGACGTGCGCGTCACCGACCTGAGCGACAACTTCGCCCTCATCGCGGTGCAGGGGCCGAACGCCCGTGAGATCGCCAAGGCGACCGACGGTATCACCGACCTCGGTGTGTCGCTCGACGACCTGAAGTACTACTGGAGCACCGACGCCTTCTTCGAGGGCAAGCCGTTGCTCATCGGCCGCACCGGCTACACGGGCGAAGACGGCTTCGAGTTCTATGTGCAGACGGATGCCGCGGCGCGGCTCTGGGCGGCCCTCTCCGCCGCGGGCGCCGATCTCGGGCTCGTGCCTGCCGGTCTCGCGAGTCGCGACACTCTCCGCCTGGAGGCCGGCATGCCGCTCTACGGACACGAGCTCGGGCTCGACACCTTCCCCGCCCAGGCCGGGCTCGGACGCGTCGTCAACCTCAAGAAGGAGGGCGACTTCGTCGGTCGGGCGGCCGTCGCGGCCGGACCTCCCGAGGGCGCGCGAGTTCTCGTCGGACTCGTGACCGAGGGCAAGCGCGCCGGTCGAGCCGGGTACCCCGTCGTCACCGAGGGCGCGATCGTCGGCACGATCACGTCCGGCGCCCTGTCTCCGACGCTCGGTCACCCCATAGCGATGGCCTACGTCGACCCCGACGTGCTCGAGTCGAGCGAGCCCCTGTTCATCGACGTGCGCGGAACCCGCATCGCGGCATCCGTCGTCGACCTCCCCTTCTACAAGAGAGACAAGTAAATGACCGACCAGACCTCCCTGCAGTACACCGCCGAGCACGAGTGGGTGCTCGTGTCGGGTGACACCGCCACCGTCGGCATCACCGCCTACGCCGCCGACAAGCTCGGTGACGTCGTCTACGTCGATCTCCCCACGGCCGGCTCGGTCGTCTCGGGTGGAACCGTCGTCGGCGAGATCGAGTCGACGAAGTCGGTCGGCGAGCTCTTCGCCCCGATCGATGGCACGATCATCGAGTCGAACTCCGCGGTCGACGCCGACCCGAGCCTCGTCAACAGCGACCCCTTCGGCGCCGGCTGGCTCATCAAGGTGAGCTTCACCGCGCTCCCGCCGCTGCTCAGCTACGCGGACTACTCCGCCCTCGTGGCCGAGTAGGGCAGCCGCATGCCGTACACGTTCTCCGAACGCCACATCGGTACCACCGCCGACGCCCAGGCGCGCATGCTCGAGGCCGTCGGGTACGAGTCTGTCGACGCGCTCGTCACGGCCGCCGTGCCCGAGTCGATCCACGTGCTGCCCGTCGTCGGCTCCAGCATCCCCGCCGCAGCGACCGAGCGTGAGGCGCTCGCCGAACTGCGCCTGCTCGCGAACCGCAACGTCGTGCGCCGGTCGATGATCGGGCTGGGGTACTACGACACCGTCACCCCGGCGGTCATCAAGCGCAACGTGCTCGAGAATCCCAGCTGGTACACGGCCTATACGCCGTACCAGCCGGAGATCAGCCAGGGCCGCCTCGAGGCGCTCATCAACTTCCAGACCATGGTGGCCGACCTCACGGGGCTCACGACCGCCAACGCGTCGATGCTCGACGAGGGCACCGCGGTCGTCGAGGGGATGCTGCTGGCCCGTCGTGGCTCCGCATCGACGTCGAACGTCTTCATCGTCGACGCCGACGCGCTGCCGCAGACGAAGGCGCTCCTCGCCAATCGCGCCGAGGCCGTGGGCATCGAGCTCGTCGAGATCGACCTCGCCGCGCGGGGTTTCGACAATAGCTCCAGCGTGCCCGACGCCTTCGGCGTCTTCGTGCAGTACCCGGGCGCATCCGGTCGCGTCTGGAACCCGACATCCGTCATCGCAGCGGTCAAAGACGCGGGCGGCCTCGCCGTCGTCGGCGCCGATCTGCTCGCCCTGACGCTGCTCACCTCGCCCGGCGAGATGGGCGCGGATGTCGCGGTCGGAACCTCGCAGCGCTTCGGCGTGCCCATGGGCTTCGGCGGCCCGCACGCCGGCTACATGGCCGTGCGCAAGGGGCTCGAGCGCCAACTGCCCGGCCGCCTCGTGGGCGTTTCTCAGGATGCCGCGGGAAAGCAGGCGTACCGCCTCTCGCTGCAGACCCGCGAGCAGCACATCCGCCGAGAGAAGGCGACATCGAACATCTGCACCGCGCAGGTGCTGCTCGCCGTCATGGCCGGCATGTACGCGGTGTACCACGGCCCCGACGGGCTGAAGCGGATCGCGACCCGCGTGCACCTGCACGCGCGCGAGCTCGCGGCCCTGCTGCGCTCCGCCGGTCTCGGCGTCAGGAACGAGGCCTTCTTCGACACGCTGAGCGTGAGCGTGCCGGGCGAGGCCGAGGCGACCGTCGCTCGCGCCCGCCTGTCGAACATCAACCTCTACGCGGCCGACGCCGACACCGTGCAGATCGCCCTCGACGAGACGACGACCGCCGAAGACGTGCTCGGGCTCGCCACCGTCTTCGACGCCGTGCCGCGCAGCCTCTCGGTGTACGACGAGACGGTCGACTCGATCCCCGTCGAGCTCGAGCGGTCGAGCGCCTACCTGACGCATCCGGTCTTCAACACGCACCGCTCGGAGACGAGCATGATGCGTTACCTGAAGTACCTCGCCGACAAGGACTACGCGCTGGACCGCGGAATGATCCCGCTCGGCTCCTGCACCATGAAGCTCAACGCGGCGAGCGAGATGGAAGCCGTCACGTGGCCGGAGTTCGCCGGAATCCACCCGTTCGCCCCCGAGGCAGACGTCGAGGGCTACCTCACGCTCATCGAGCAGCTGCAGAGCTGGCTCGCCGAGGTGACCGGGTACGACTCCGTGTCGCTGCAGCCGAACGCCGGAAGCCAGGGTGAGCTCGCCGGGCTTCTCGCCATCCGCGGATTCCACCGTTCGAACGGCGATCTCGGGCGCACCATCTGCCTCATCCCGTCGAGCGCCCACGGCACCAACGCGGCCAGCGCAGTGCTTGCCGGTATGAAGGTCGTCGTCGTCGCGTGCGACGAGCTCGGCAACGTGGACGTCGCCGACCTGCATGCCAAGGTCGAGCAGCACGCGCACGAGCTCGCCGCGCTCATGATCACCTACCCGTCGACGCACGGTGTGTACGAGCACGAGGTGCGGCAGATCACCGACGCCGTGCACGAGGCCGGAGGACAGGTCTACGTCGACGGCGCCAACCTGAACGCCCTCCTCGGCTACGCGCGCTTCGGCGACTTCGGTGGAGACGTCTCGCACCTCAACCTGCACAAGACGTTCTGCATCCCGCACGGCGGTGGGGGGCCGGGCGTGGGTCCGGTCGCGGCCAAGGCTCACCTCGCGCCATTCCTGCCCGGGCACCCGATGGCGCAGCGCGACACGATCGCGCACCGCGACGACGCGTCCGACACCGGCCACGCGAACATCGTAAGCGCGGCGCCGTTCGGCAGCCCCAGCATCCTGCCCATCTCGTGGGCGTACGTGCGCATGATGGGATCCGAGGGGCTCAAGGAAGCGACCGGCGCCGCCGTGCTCGCGGCGAACTACGTCGCTGCGCGCCTGCGCGACCACTACCCCGTGCTGTACGCGGGCGACAACGGGCTCGTCGCGCACGAGTGCATCCTCGACCTGCGTCCGCTCAAGGAGTCGACCGGAATCTCGAATGACGACGTCGCCAAGCGCCTCGTCGACTACGGATTCCACGCGCCGACAATGTCGTTCCCCGTGGTGGGCACCCTCATGGTCGAGCCGACCGAGAGCGAAGACCTCGGCGAGATCGACCGGTTCATCGACGCGATGATCGCGATAAAGGCCGAGGCCGATGCACTCGCCGCGGGCTCCTGGTCGGCGGAGGACAACCCGCTGCACAACGCGCCGCACACCGCGGAGAGCGTCATCGTGGGGGAGTGGCAGCACCCGTACTCCCGCGAGACCGCCGTCTACCCGCTTCCCTCGCTCATCAGCGGGAAGTACTGGCCGCCCGTGCGCCGCATCGACCAGGCCTGGGGCGACCGCAACCTGTTCTGCAACTGCCCGCCGCCGGAGGCGTTCGAGAGCTGAGCGGCTCGGGCCGAGCCGGGCGGGCGGTTCGTTCGCGCCCGTTCGTGACGTTCGCGCCCGAAAGTTCAGGCGCGAGCGTCACTTTCGGCCGCGGCATCCGCTCGCCTGCATCGTCGGACGCAGCGTTTCGCCTCGCCCCGTGAGCGTGCGCACCCCTGTCGAGCACGCTGCGGTTTCACCATCCGCGCCCGCCACGGACCTCCGCGCGGTCGACGTCGCTCAGCGTCGTGCGGGCATCGCGGTCGTGCAGGCCGGGGTCGCGCACGCACTCCGGGGTGGTGCGGGCGGGTCGCGTGCCTCAGTGCTTCGTGGCCTCCTCGGCGCCGTAGCCGGTGAGCGAGCGCACCTCCATCTCGGCGGCGACCATCGGGTTCTCGAGCGTGCGGCTCGTGATCGTGCCGAGGAAGCCGAGCAGGAAGCCGAGCGGTATCGACACGATTCCCGGGTTGCTGAGAGGGAACCAGTGGAAGTCGACGCCCTGGATCATCGGCGTCGCCCCGCCCGAGACGACCGGCGAGAACGCGATCAGGAAGATCGCCGACCCGAGCCCGCCGTACATGCTCCACAGCGCGCCGCGGGTGTTGAACCGCTTCCAGTACAGCGAGTACAGGATCGTCGGCAGGTTGGCGGATGCCGCCACCGCGAACGCCAGCGCGACCAGGAACGCCACGTTCTGGCCCTGCACGCCGATGCCGCCGAGGATCGCGAGGATGCCGATGACCACCACGGTGATGCGCGCGACCTTCACCTCGGTGCCGGGTGACGCCTTGCCCTTCTTGATGACGCTCGCGTAGACGTCGTGCGCGAACGAGGTCGCGGCCGTGATGGTGAGCCCGGCCACTACGGCGAGAATCGTGGCGAACGCCACCGCCGAGATGATGCCGAGCAACAGCGGCCCACCCAGCTCGAACGCGAGCAGGGGAGCCGCCGAGTTGACGCCTCCGGGGGCGGCGAGGATGGTGTCCTTGCCGATGAGCGCGCCGGCGCCGTAACCCAGCACGAGCGTGAACAGGTAGAAGATGCCGATCAGCCAGATCGCCCATACCACCGAGCGGCGGGCCTCGCGCGCGGTCGGCACGGTGTAGAACCGCATGAGCACGTGCGGCAGTCCGGCGGTTCCGAGCACCAGTGCGAGGGCGAGCGAGATGAAGTCGAGTCGCGTGATGCCGGTGAGCCCGTATTGCAGCCCCGGGCTCAGCACGGCGTCGCCGCCCTTCTCCGCGGCCGCGCCGAGCAGGCCCGAGAGGTTGAAGCCGTAGATGGCCAGCACCCAGATCGTCATGATGAAGGCCCCGGCGATGAGCAGCGCAGCCTTGATGATCTGCACCCAGGTCGTGCCCTTCATGCCGCCGATGAGCACGTAGATGATCATGAGCGCGCCCACCACGGCGACGACGATGGACTGCCCGACCTTGTCGTCGATGCCCAACAGCAGCGAGACGAGCCCGCCGGCACCGGCCATCTGGGCGAGGAGGTAGAAGAAGCACACGGCGAGTGTTGTCGTCGCGGCCGCGAGACGCACCGGGCGCTGCTTGAGCCGGAACGACAGCACGTCGGCCATTGTGAACTTTCCCGTGTTGCGCATGAGCTCGGCGACGAAGAGCAGTGCGACGAGCCACGCAACGAGGAACCCGATGGAGTAGAGGAAGCCGTCGTAGCCGTTGATGGCGATGGCCCCGCAAATGCCGAGGAAGGATGCGGCTGACAGGTAGTCGCCCGCGATCGCCGTGCCGTTCTGCGGGCCGGTGAACGAGCGGCCGGCGGCGTAGTAGTCGGCGGCGGTCTTGTTGTTTCGGCTCGCCCGGAGCACGACGATGAGTGTGACGGCCACGAAGGCACCGAAGATGCTGATGTTGAGCAGCGGGTCGCCGACCCTGGTGACCTTCTCGGTCGCGGCGGCGAGACTGACGGCGATCATCGGGTGCCCCGCTCGGTGCCGGTGTGACCGCCAGCGGCCAGATGGCCGCGGATCTCATCCGCCACCGGGTCGAGCTTGCGGTTGGAATACGAGACGTACCAGGTCGTGATGGCGAAGGTCGTCACGAATTGGGCGAGGCCCAGCAGCAGTCCGACGTTCACGTTGCCGACAACGGGCGTCGACATGAACTCGTGGGCGTAGTCGGCGAGGAGCACGTAGGCGAAATACCAGACGAGGAACGCGATACCGAGGGGAAAGACGAAGCCGCGGTGCGTCCTCTTCAACCGTTGGAACGGTTCGGATGCGTGGGCCTGTTCGAAATCGGTGGCCGGTTCGCTCGTGGCGGCACCGGGGACGTCGTTGCTCATGGGTTCCCCTCTTCCCTCAACGCCCGAAGACGCGGCACACGACGGTGTGTGCTGGCACAACACTCCTTCACCCCCGAACCGGTGTCAAGAGGAGGGAGGCTTCGTCGCCCTCTCTACGAGCCGGAGCCGAACAGCGCGGGGAACGTCGATGCCGCCCACGGATACCCCACGAAGATCGCAGCGTCGAGCACGAAATGGGCGATTACGAGCGGCAGCAGACGACCGAAGCGCAGATACAGCCAACCGAAGACGACCCCCATCGCGGCATTGCCGACGAAGGCCCCGAAGCCCTGGTAGAGGTGGTAGCTGCCGCGCAGGAGCGCGCTGCCGACGATGATCTTCCATCGTCCCCAACCGAGGTCGGCGAGCCGCGCGTAGAGGTAGCCGACCACGATGACTTCCTCGGTGAGGGCCGAGCGCAAGGCCGAGAGCAGCAGCACCGGAACCGTCCACCAGTAGGTGTCGAGCGCATTAGCGACCACGTCGACAGAGATGCCGAGCGCGCGACCGCCGAGGTAGACGCCGATGCCCGGGATGCCGATCGCCGCGGCGAGACCGATGCCGCCGAGAGCCTGGCGGCCGAGGCCGCGCCCGTCGATTCCGAGCCGTTGCAGCCGCGGCCTCGTGGAGCTCCACAGCAGGAACACCACAAGGGCCACCGGCACGAGGTCGAATGCGACGGCGAGCAGTTGGTAGACGAGGTCGAACGCCGGCCGCGAGCTCAACGAGTTGTTGAGCGTCGCCTGCTGGTCGCCGAGCGCCTGCTCCTTCGTGAGCCGGTTGACGATCGCGACGATCGAGTACACCGCGGATGCCCCGAGCGACAGCCCGAGCACGATGGCGACCTCGGCCGTGATGCGGCGTCGCGAGAGGGTCGGCTCGGCCGATACGCCCGGGCGCGAACGCGGGATGAGGGCCATGGTCAGTCGCCGGTCGGCCGCGGCATCCGGCGCACCGGTGCGCCGCCGGGCAGCCGGTGCCGGTCGAGGGGAACATCGTGCTCGATCAGGCCGAGAGACGTCGGGCCGGCCCACTGCGACCGGATGGCGCGGGGGAAACGTGGAAGCAGTCGCCGAAGCCCCTCCATCCAACCGCTGCGGAGGCCGTGATCGCCATGGAAGACGAGGAGTGGAGACGAGGTGGCTGAGCGGGCTGCGGGTTCGGTCACTTGTCGATGCTACGCCCCAACTGTTCACCCGAGCACGTCTCCGTCCACAGGCCGTGACGCAACAACGGTGTGAAAAGTCGGGCGCGAGCGCAAGAATCGTGTGGCATGCGCAAGAAAGTGGAGATCGAGTCACCAGCGTGTAACGTTTGCGGCCACTGGTTTGTTGATCGGCGAGCGCCGATTTAGGGTACATCTATCCACTACGGCAAGCCGCAGCAATTCCGTCGTGCCGTTTGCACACTTCGCATCAGGAGGAAAATTGAAAATCAGGTCTATGGGCGTCACCGCAGTCGCGGTGGCGGTCGCGAGTGCACTCGCACTGTCCGGCTGCGCAGCTGAGTCCGCCCCCAAGGAAGACGCCAGCGCGAACAGCACGGCGATCATCACGGCCAACGGCTCCGAGCCGCAGAACCCGCTGATCCCGACCAACACCAATGAGGTCGGTGGTGGAAAGATCCTCGATTCCATCTTCTCCGGGCTGGTCTACTACGACGCAACCGGCAAGCCCGTGAACGAGGTCGCCGAATCCATCGAGACCGACGACGCAACCACCTTCACGATCAAGATCAAGCCCGACCTCACGTTCACCAACGGTGACCCGGTCGACTCGCAGAGCTTCATCAAGGCGTGGAACTACGGCGCACTGCTATCCAACGCCCAGCTGAACAGCTACTTCTTCGAAGACATCGAGGGCTTCAGCTACGAGGAGGACAGCGAGCTCACCGGCCTCAAGGAGGTCGACGCGACGACGTTCACCGTGACTCTCAAGGAGCCCCGTTCCGACTTCCCTCTGCGCCTCGGCTACTCGGCCTACTTCCCGCTGCCCGCAGCGGCGTGGGACGACCTCGAGGCCTTCGGTGAGAACCCGATCGGAAACGGTCCGTACATGCTCGACGGCGAGGGTGCCTGGAAGCACGAAGAGAAGATCGACCTCGTCGTGAACCCCGACTACGAGGGCGGCCGCAAGCCGAAGAACGGTGGACTCTCCATCGTCTTCTACCTCGACCAGGGTGCCGCGTACTCCGACCTCCTCGCCAACAACCTCGACGTCCTCGACGCGATCCCGGACAGCGCGTACTCGACCTTCGAGTCCGACCTCGGCGACCGTGCCGTGAATCAGGCGGCGGCGATCTTCCAGTCGTTCACCATCCCGGACCGTCTCGCCCACTTCGGTGGCGAAGAAGGACAGTTGCGTCGCCAGGCCATCTCCATGGCCATCAACCGCGACGAGATCACCAGCGTCATCTTCGAGGGCACCCGCACCCCGGCGACCGACTTCACGTCTCCGGTCATCGCGGGCTACTCCGACAAGCTCGAGGGCGCAGACGTGCTCGACTTCAACGAGAAGCAGGCCAAGAAGCTGTGGGCCGAGGCCGACAAGATCTCGCCCTGGAGCGGAACCTTCTCGATCGCCTACAACGCCGATGGTGGCCACCAGGGCTGGGTCGACGCCGTGAGCAACAGCATCAAGAACACTCTCGGAATCGACGCCGCCGGCGCCCCGTATCCGACGTTCAAGGAAGTTCGTACGCTCATCACCGACCGCACGATCGAGACCGCGTTCCGCACCGGATGGCAGGCCGACTACCCGGGCCTGTTCAACTTCCTCGGCCCGATCTACGCGACCAACGCCGGTTCCAACGATGGTGACTACTCGAGCAAGGAGTTCGACAAGGTCCTCCAGAGCGGTGCCGCGGAAACCGACGTCGACAAGGCGAACGCCGACTTCCAGAAGGCACAGGAGATCCTGCTCAAGGACCTCCCGGCGATCCCGCTGTGGTACTCGAACGTGACGGGTGGATACGGCGAGTCCGTCTCCAATGTCGAGTTCGGCTGGAACTCCGTTCCGTTGTACTACGAAATCACCAAGAAGTAGCTAACCCATAACCCAGTCGGGGGTGGCGGCCACAAGCCGCCACCCCCGACCCATGGCTGGCGTACCACGCGAGTACTCTGGGGACACCGCTCGTGGTTCGCTCGCAGTTAGGTTTCACCGTTCTTATGCACAGAAGCACCTCTCCGGCAGGCGCCGTCGCCTGATGACCGGTTACATAATCAGGCGCGTTCTTCAGGCGATTCCGGTCTTCTTCGGAACCACGCTCCTCATCTACTTCATGGTCTTCGCCATGCCTGGCGACCCCATCGTCGCCATGTTCGGAGACAAGACGCCCAACCCGGCGGTCGTCGCCCAGTTGCGGGCGCAGTTCCACCTCGACCAGCCGTTCATCGTGCAGTACTTCCTGTACATCGGTGGAATCTTCCGAGGCGACTTCGGCACGGCCTTCAACGGCGAACCGGTCGGCGAGATCCTCGCCCGCACCTTCCCCGTGACTGCTCGCCTCGCCATCCTCGCCCTCATCTTCCAGGCGGTGGCGGGTATCGCGGTCGGACTCGTGTCGGGACTGCGTAAGGGCAAGCTCTTCGACTCGAGCGCCCTCGTCGTGAGTCTCGTGCTCATCTCGCTGCCGATCTTCGTCATCGCCTTCGTCGCCCAGTACGTCTTCGGCGTGCAGCTCGGGTGGGCGCGGACCACGGTGGGATCTGGCGCTCCGATCCAGGACCTCATCCTCCCGGCGATCGTGCTGGCCAGCGTCAGCTTCGCCCAGATCGTGCGCCTGACGCGTTCTTCGGTCATCGAGACCTCCGGGCTCGACTTCGTGCGCACCGCCTACAGCAAGGGCCTCTCGAAGAACCGCATCATTCCCGTCCACATCCTGCGCAACTCCCTCATCCCCGTAGTCACCTATCTGGCCACCGACTTCGGTGTGCTGCTCGTCGGTGCGACGATCACCGAGGGAATCTTCAACGTGCCCGGCGTCGGAAACACGCTGTACCGCGCGATCATCGGGGGCCAGGCGCCCACCGTCGTGTCGTTCGTGACGGTCATGGTGATCCTCTACCTCGTCGTCAACCTCGTCGTCGACCTCCTGTACGGCCTGCTCGACCCAAGGATCCGCTATGTCAAATAACGTCAGTCCGGACGGCGCGGTCACCCCCGCGCGTTCGGCCAATCACTACGTCGCGCCGCTCGAGGAGACCCCTCTCGTCGGTGTCGACACCGTCAAGGTCGCCGAGCAGACGAGCAACCTCTGGATCGACGCGTGGCGCGACCTCCGTCGGCGACCGCTCTTCTGGATCTCGTCGTTCCTCATCGTGCTGGTCGCGCTCGTCGCCCTCTTCCCCTTTCTGTTCACGTCGGTCTCGCCGACGGACAACTGCCAGTTGTCGGTCAGCAACGCGGGCCCGGTGGCCGGTCACCCGCTCGGGTTCACCAAGCAGGGCTGTGACATCTACTCGCGCATAATCAACGGCACGTCGACCTCGGTGTCGGTCGGCTTCATCGTGATCGTGCTGACCACGGTGCTGGGCCTCCTCTTCGGCGCCTTCGCCGGTTTCTACGGCGGATGGGTCGACTCCGTGCTCTCACGCATCGGCGACATCTTCTTCTCGATTCCCTACATCCTCGCGGCCGTCGTCATCATGTCGGTGCTCTCGCAATACCGCAACGTGTGGACGATCTCGCTCGCGATCGGGCTCTTCGCGTGGCCGTCCACGGCCCGCGTGCTGCGCTCGGAGATCCTGCGCGTGAAGAACAACGACTTCGTCATGGCCTCGACGGCCCTCGGCGTCTCGCGGTTCAAGATCCTCCTGAAGCACGTTCTGCCGAACTCGATCGCGCCGGTCATCGTCATCACGGCGGTCTCGCTCGCGGCGGCCATCGTCGCCGAGGCATCGCTGTCGTTCCTCGGCGTCGGTCTCGGTGGCTCGGTGATGTCGTGGGGTAACGACATCGGCCAGGCCCAGAAAGATCTGCGCGTCGCACCGCAGACCCTGATCTACCCGTCCCTCGCCCTGTCGATCACGGTGTTCGCCTTCATCATGTTGAGCGAGCTCGTGCGAGACGCACTCGACCCGAAGGCGAGGGCACTGCGTTGAACGCACTGGACCAGACCGCGAGAACGCCGTCTGGCGTCTCCCCCCTGCTCGAGATCAAGAACCTCCAGGTCGGATTCCGCAACCAGCGCGGAATCGTGCCTGCGGTCAACGGCATCGACCTGACGATCATGCCCGGCCAGACCGTCGCCATCGTCGGAGAATCCGGATCCGGCAAGTCGACGACCGCGCACGCGATCATCAACCTGCTCCCCGGCTCCGGCGTCATCACGGGCGGCGAGGTGCTCTTCGAGGGCCGCGACATGACCAAGCTCACCTCAAAGCAGCTCGAGGACGTGCGCGGCAAGCAGATCGGCTTCGTGCCGCAAGACCCGATGGCCAACCTCAACCCCGTGTGGAGCATCGGGTTCCAGGTGGAGGAGGCCATCCGGGCCAACGGCATCGCCTCGAACCGCAAGGACGTCAAGCGTCGCGCGATCGAGGTGCTGCAGCAGGCGGGACTGGGCGACGCCGACCGACGCCTCCGCCAGTTCCCGCACCAGTTCTCCGGCGGAATGCGCCAGCGAGTGCTGATCGGCATGGGCCTTGCCGCGAACCCGCGGCTGCTCATCGCCGACGAGCCGACATCCGCCCTCGACGTCACGGTGCAGAGGGTCATCCTCGACCACCTCGCCACTCTCACGCGCGACCTCGGCACCGCGGTGCTGTTCATCACGCACGACCTCGGCCTCGCGGCCGAGCGCGCGGAGCAGCTTGTGGTGATGTACAAGGGCAAGATCGTCGAGTCGGGGCCGTCGCGGGAGCTGCTCGAGAACCCGCTCCACCCCTACACGCAGCGTCTCGTGGCCGCGGCGCCGAGCCTCGCCTCGCGCCGCATCCAATCGGCAGACCTGCCGCTCGCGGAGTTCGACCGCACCGTGCCGAAGAGCGCGGAGGGGTTCGACCTCATAGAGGCAGCGGGGGTTCGAGCCGAGGCGGGGACCCACGCCGCGCACGACGCGCCCGTCATTGTGGTGGAGAACCTGACGAAGATCTTCAAGATCCGCGGCGACAGGCTGACCGCGCGCGAGTTCAAGGCCGTCGACGACGTCTCGTTCAGCATCCCGCGCGGCACGACCATGGCACTCGTGGGGGAGTCCGGGTCGGGCAAGTCGACCGTCGCCAAGCTCCTGCTCAAACTCGAGGATGCGACGACCGGGAAGATCAGCGTCGACGGAACCGACATCACGACTCTCAAGGGTCGCGAGCTGCTCGGATACCGTCGCAAGATGCAGCCCGTCTTCCAAGACCCGTACGGCTCGCTCGACCCGCTGCGCAACATCGGAGCGACGATCGCCGAGCCGCTGCACGTGCACCACGTCGGCACGAAGGCCGCCCGCACGGCGCGCGTGCTCGAGCTGCTCGACCAGGTTGCGTTGCCGCAGAGCCTCGCGACGCGGTACCCGAACGAGCTCTCGGGAGGACAGCGCCAGCGCGTCGCCATCGCCCGTGCGCTCGCGCTCAAGCCGGAGATCGTCGTGCTCGACGAGGCGGTATCCGCTCTCGACGTGCTCGTGCAGGCGCAGGTGCTCAAGCTGCTCGCCGATCTGCAGGCGGAGCTCGGGCTCACCTACCTGTTCATCACTCACGACCTCGCCGTCGTGCGGGTGATCGCCGACAACGTCTGCGTCATGCAGGCCGGCCGCATCGTCGAGGCCGCCTCGGTCGACGAGGTGTTCGACAATCCCCGTGAGCAGTACACACGCGACCTCCTCGCCGCCATCCCCGGCGCCGACCTGGCGCTCGGCATCTGATGTTCCGGCAGCAGGGGCGGGGCGACGAGCGGAAGCCCGTCACCCCGCCCCTGCCGCCCGACCTCACACTCCGGCTCGACGGGGCGGCGCCGATCGCGCCCGCGCCGACGGGCGCGCGACGACAACCGGCCCACTCGCGCGAGGAGCGGCGCCTCGCCCGCATCGACCGCAAGGTCGCGGAACGCGACTCGCCGAAGGCCTGAGAAGCGGGGGCGTAGCGGCCCGTCGGCCGACGCATCCGTCTGCCCTCAGCGAACACCGCATCTTAAGCCGTTACACTGTTATGTGCAGGGCACCATCGACGTGATCCTGAGATCCCCACAAACCACTCCCGCGTTTGTGCGTGGTCGTGCCCATGCCGCGAAAGCGCAACGCGCGCGCCCGTCACCGCTAGAAGCAGTCAAGGAAAACACCTATGGCAATCGCCACCCGTACCGACCTGCGCAACGTCGCAATCGTCGCCCACGTCGACCACGGCAAGACCACGCTGGTCGACGCCATGCTGCGCCAGACGAACTCGTTCGACGCACACGCGCACCTCGAAGACCGCGCCATGGACTCCAACGAGCTCGAGCGCGAAAAGGGCATCACCATCCTCGCCAAGAACACCGCGGTGCTCTACAACGGCAAGCACTCCGAGGAGAACCACTCCGGCGGAAACATCACGATCAACGTCATCGACACCCCGGGTCACGCCGACTTCGGTGGAGAGGTCGAGCGCGGCCTGTCCATGGTGGATGGCGTCGTCCTTCTCGTCGACGCGTCGGAGGGCCCGCTGCCCCAGACGCGCTTCGTGCTGCGCAAGGCGCTCGAGGCGAAGCTGCCGGTGATTCTCCTGGTCAACAAGACCGACCGTCCCGACGCCCGCATCGACGAGGTCGTCGCCGAGAGCCAGGACCTCCTCCTCGGTCTCGCGTCCGACATGTCCGACGAGCACCCCGACCTCGACCTCGACGCGATCCTCGACGTGCCCGTCGTCTACGCCTCGGGCCGCAACGGCGCCGCGAGCTGGAACAAGCCCGAGAACGGCACGCTGCCCGACAACGAAGACCTCGAGCCCCTGTTCGACGCCATCCTGAAGCACGTCCCGGCCCCGTCGTATGATGACCAGCACCCGCTCCAGGCGCACGTCACCAACCTCGACGCCAGCCCGTTCCTCGGCCGCCTCGCCCTGCTCCGTGTCTTCAACGGCACGATCAAGAAGGGCCAGACCGTCGCGTGGGTCAAGCATGACGGCAGCGTCTCGAACGTGAAGGTCACCGAGCTGCTCATCACGAAGGCGCTCGACCGCTACCCGACCGAGTCGGCGGGCCCCGGTGACATCGTCGCCGTCGCCGGCTTCGAAGACATCACCATCGGTGAGACCCTCGCCGACCCGAACGACGTGCGGCCGCTGCCGACCATCACGGTCGACGACCCCGCCATCTCGATGACCATCGGCACCAACACGAGCCCGATGATCGGCAAGGTCAAGGGACACAAGCTCACCGCCCGCATGGTCAAGGACCGCCTCGACCGCGAGCTCGTCGGTAACGTCTCTATCAAGCTCGTCGACGTGGGACGCCCCGACGCCTGGGAAATCCAGGGCCGTGGCGAGCTTGCTCTCGCCATCCTCGTCGAGCAGATGCGTCGCGAGGGCTTCGAGCTCACCGTCGGCAAGCCGCAGGTGGTCACCAAGCGCGTCGACGGCAAGCTGCACGAGCCGTTCGAGCACCTCACGACCGACGCACCGGAGGAGTACCTCGGCGCAATCACGCAGCTCCTCGCCGCCCGCAAGGGCCGCATGGAGGGCATGAGCAACCACGGCACCGGCTGGGTGCGCATGGAGTTCGTGGTGCCGTCGCGAGGCCTCATCGGCTTCCGCACCGAGTTTCTCACCATCACGCGCGGTTCGGGCATCGCCAACGCCGTCTCGCACGGCTACGAGCCCTGGGCCGGATCGATCGAGACCCGCACCAACGGCTCGATCGTGGCCGACCGCGCCGGTGTCGCCACCCCGTTCGCCATGGTTGCCCTGCAGGAGCGCATGTCGTTCTTCGTGGAGCCCACCCAGGAGGTCTACGAGGGCATGGTCGTCGGCGAGAACTCGCGCGCCGACGACATGGACGTGAACATCACCAAGGAGAAGCAGCTCACGAACATGCGCCAGTCGACGTCTGACACGTTCGAGCGCATGACCCCGTCGCGCAAGCTGACGCTCGAGGAGGCGCTCGAGTTCGCTCGCGAAGACGAGTGCGTCGAGGTGACGCCCGAGTTCGTACGCATCCGCAAGGTCGAGCTCGACGCGAACGCGCGCCAGCGCAGCACCGCTCGCCTGAAGAAGCAGAACGCGTAACGCTCACGCAGCACGCGAAAGCCCCCTTCGAGATCCGTCTTGGAGGGGGCTTTGCGTTTGTCCGGATAAGCTCGGCGCCATGTCGACATCCCCACTCCGCTCCGCCCGTCCGCTCGCACTGGCGCTCCTCCTCGCCGTCTCACCGGTGCTCGTCGGATGCAGCGCCGCCGAGAACATCGTCGGAGGAGTCGTCGATGAGGCGAAGTCCCAGGCGGCGGACGCGCTCGGTGACGCCGTGAGCGACGCACTCGGCGGCGCCGGCATCAGCACGGACGGGGAGCTTCCTCCGGGATTCCCCGCCGCGGCCGTGCCGCTCGTGGGCACCGTCCAGGGTGGTGGTGCCGGGCCGGACGCGAGCGGATGGGTCGTGCGGACCAGGCTCGCCGCGGGCGAGTCGTTCGCGACCGCCCAGGCCGCCCTCGAGGCCGCCGGTTTTGCCTCGAGCGCCGTCAATGCCGACGCCGACAGCGGCTTCGGCTCGTTCGCACTCGCGCCGTACACGGTTGCGCTCACCGTCGCGGCGGATTCCGGCGGCATCGCGACCGCGACCTACATCGTGACGATCGCGTGACGGCTGGTTGAGCAAGTCGCCCAGCGACCCTGTCGATACCCGGATGCGTGGCGTTGCGGGCAGTTGCGGCTAGGTGCGGCGGTCCGCGCGGCCCCGGAGGCGCACTCAGCGACCATTCGCCGCCCAGCGACGGCTTCCGATACGGCCCCTCGACGGCCCGCTCGACCGGCGGGCGACAGTCAGGCGAAAAGGCCCGCGCCGATCGACCGGCCCTTGCGCGCTCCGGGAGGCACGGCGAATATGCCCGACCCGACGTGGCGAAGATACTCGCCCATGGCGTCGTGCTTCGCCAGCCGTAGCTGGATGGGCACGAATTGCTCGCGCGGGTCGCTCTGGAAGCAGATGAAGAACAGGCCGGCGTTGAGTCGGCCGAGGTCGTCGTTGCCGTCGACGAAGTTGTAGCCGCGGCGTAGCATCGCTGCCCCGTTGTTCGACGAGGGGTGGGAGAGGCGAACGTGAGATGCCTCGTCGATGAGCGGCTTCTCACCGCGGCCCTTGAGCGCGAAATCGGGTTTCGTGAATTCGGTGCCGCCGCTGAGGGGCGCGCCCTCGCCCTTGGTGCGTCCGACGACGCGCTCCTGCTCGCGCAGCGAGGCGCGGTCCCACGTCTCGACCATCATGCGGATCTTGCGCGACACGAGGTACGAGCCGCCCGCCATCCAGCCGCCATCCTGCCCGACCCAGACGTCGTGCTCGACCGCCGCGGTGTCTTCGGCTCGTAGGTTGGCCGTGCCGTCTTTGAAACCGAAGAGGTTGCGCGGCGTCGCCTGCGCGCGAGTCGTCGACGAGGTGCGCCCGAAGCCGAGCTGCGACCAGCGGAGGGTGGCGCGCCCGAAGGCGATGCGGGAGAGATTGCGGATGGCGTGCACCGCGACCTGCGGGTCGTCGCTGCACGCCTGGATGCAGAGGTCACCGCCGACGAGCGTGTCGACGAGCGCGTCGCCGGGGAAATGCGGGAGGTCGATGAGGGCGTCGGGCCGCTTCGACGCGAGCCCGAAGCGGTCGTCGAAGAGGGACGGGCCGAAGCCGAAGGTGATGGTGAGGCCCGCGGGCGGCAGGTCGAGCGCCTCGCCGGTGTCGTCGGGCGGTGAGTCGTAGGGCCCGCTCGTCGCCCCGAACTCGCCGGCGCCGAGCCCGGAGGTCATCCGGTCTGCCGCGTAGGTCCAGTCGGAGAGCAGCTCCGCGAGCTCCTCGCGGGAGATGTCGCTCACATCGAAGGCGGCGAAGTGCAGCCGGTCCTGCGCCGGTGTCACGATTCCCGCCTGGTGCTCGCCGAAGAAGGGATACAGCGCCGCGGCTCCCGACGCGGAGGCGGCCTCCGGGGTGAGCACGCGGTCGACGCCGAAGCCGATCGCGCTGCCGGCGACGCCCACGCCGACGAGCCCGAGCAGCCCCCTTCGGGACAGTCCGGGCCGTTCAGCCGCGGTGGAGTCGTTCATCGAGTTTGCTCCTAGAGGACCAGCACGCCGGTCAGCTCCGAGAGCGGCTCCGCGAGCGCGTTGACCTGGTCGGAGAAGGCACGGATCTCCTCGGGCGAGAGTTCGGTGTAGAGCGCGAATCCGTCGCCGACGCGCTGCGCGTCGAGCAGCGCCTGGAGCTGGTCGAACTCCTCGTCGAGCTTGCTGGCGAGGTCGGCATCCTTCTCGACGAGGATGTCGCGGATGCCCGTGTAGAGCACGGTCGCGCCGTCGATGTTGCCCTGGAAGTCCCAGAGGTCGGTGTGCGACCAGAACTCCTCCTCGCCGGTGACCTTCCCGGTCGCGACTTCGTCGAGCAGCCCGATGGCACCGTTGGCCTGCTGGTCGAGCGTGAACTCGAGGCCCTGCACGTCGGCATAGAGGGTGTAGGTGTCGGCGACGAGTCGCTCGGCGAGCGAGTCGCGCTTCTCCTGCGGATAGGCGGTGAAACCGGCCTCCGCGTCAGCCGGCCAGAGGTCCTTCTCGATGGCGTGCCATCCGGTCCAGTCCTGGCCTTCCTCGAGGTCGGCCTCGCGGGCGTCCATGCTCGGGTCGAGGTCGCCGAACGACTCGGCGACCGTCTCGATCCGCTCCCAGTAGACGCGCGTGGGGGCGTACAGCGAGCGGGCGAGGTCGTCGTCGCCGGAGGAGTAGGCGTCGGCGAAGGCCTCGGTGCCCGTGACGAGGTTCTCGACCTGGTCTTTGACGTACGACTTGTAGTTGGCGTTCGCGGCGTCGACCTGGGCGGCGAGGTCGCCGTCGAGCTCGACGTCTGCTCCCGAGTCGGTCACGGTGAAGGCGGTCTTGCCGACTCCGGCACCGATCATCCCTGGCTTGCAGATCGTGTAGTAGTCGCCGGGCTTGGCGCGCACGACGAGGTCGCGCTCGATGCCCGGGCCGATGTTTTCGACCTCGCCGACGATGCGGAGCCCGTCGTCGGCGAGCAGGTAGAACTCCGTCACCTGGTCGCCCGAGTTCTTCACGGTGAAGACGACGTTGCCGCTCGGTGCGGTCGTGTCGGAGACGGCGCAGTCGGTCGAACTGCTGTCGACCGCGAGTGCGGCGGATCCGGCGGCGGGTTCGACGTTGTTGGGCACGCATCCGGCGAGTGCGAGCGCGGCGATGACGCCCGTGCCCAGTGCCGCCGTGATGCGCGTGCGGCGCGTGGTCATAGAACTCCTGTTGCTGTTGCGGGGGATGTCGGCGACACCGATCGGGAATCACGCTGGCCGCGCACGGTGCGCACGAAGACCGTGAGCACGGTCGCGACATAGGCGATCCACGCGAGGCCCTCGAGCACCGTCGTGGCCGGTGAGAAGTTGAAGACGCCCTTGAGTAGCGTGCCGTACCAGGAGTCGGGCGGGATGGCTGCGCTCACGTCGAACAACAGCGTCTGCAGCCCGGGGAGGAATCCGGCCTCCTGGAGGTCGTGCACGCCGTAGGCGACGATGCCGCCCGCGACGATGATGAGGAACGCACCCGAGTAGGTGAAGAACTTGGTGAGGTCGATCGAGATCGCGCCACGGTAGATGAGGTAGCCGAGCACGATCGCCACGGCGATGCCGATGCCGGCGCCCGCGAGCGGGAGCGCCGTCGTGCCGGTGGCCTTCACGGCCGCCCAGATGAAGAGGGCGGTCTCGATGCCCTCACGGCCGACCGCGAGAAACGCGACGAGCACGAGTCCCCAGCCGGCACCGGTGAGGTGATTGTCGACCTCGGTGCGCAACTCGCGCGACAGCCCACGGGCGGTGCGCAGCATCCAGAAGATCATCCAGGTGACGAAACCGGCCGCGACGATGGAGAGCAGGCCGCCGATGAGCTCCTTCGCCTCGAACGACAGGCCATAGGCGCCGAAGGTGAGCACGCAGCCGATGCCGAGTGCCAGCAGCGTTGCGAGCCCGACGCCGAGCCAGATTCGGGGCAGAACGTCGCGCCTGCCGATCTTGACCACGTACGCGATCAGGATGCCCACGACGAGCGCTGCCTCGAGGCCCTCACGGAGGCCGATCAGAAAATTTGCGAGCACGGGTCTTTTCCGGAAGATATGCGGGGAGTTGGTAAGGCTTACCTAAGCCCCTCCACCCTAATGTCGTTTGTCTAAGCTGTCCAGTAATGCCATTCACCACACAAGCGACAGATCCGACAGATCCGACGGATCCGACAGGTCCGGCGGCAGCGACGGCGGACGGCGCGGATGCCGCGGAGCGGGTGCTCTTCGTGCATGCGCACCCCGACGATGAGAGCATCACGACCGGCGGAACGATCGCGACCCTCGTCGACTCCGGCGTCCACGTCACGGTGCTCACCTGCACGCGCGGAGAGCTCGGAGAGGTGATCCCCGCCGACCTGCAGCACCTGCTCCAGTCGCCCGAGGCGCTCGGCGCCTACCGGCAGACCGAGCTCGCGGCGGCGATGGCGGCGCTCGGCGTCACCGATCAGCGCTACCTCGGAGACGACGACGCACGCTGGGTCGACCTGTCGCCACGCCGCTACCTCGACTCCGGCATGCGCTGGGGCGACTCGGGAGCGGAGGCCGTCGCCAGCCTGGGCGCAGAGTCGCTCTCGGCGGCCGGGCTCAGCAACGTCGCCGCCGACGTGGCCGCGGTGATCGCGCATGTCAAGCCGACGGCGGTCGTGAGCTACGACGCCCGGGGCGGCTATGGCCACCCCGACCATGTGCGGGCCCGGGAGGCATCCCGGCGGGCCGCCGAGGTCATGGGTGTGCCCTTCTTCGAGATAGTGCCGGATGCGGCGGGGCCGATCGCCATCGACGTGTCGGCCGTCGCGCAGCGCAAGCGTGCCGCTCTCGCCGCCCATCGCAGCCAGCTCACGATCGACGGCGACTCCTTTGCGCTGTCGAACGGCTCGGTGCATCCGATCGACCTCGTCGAGACGTACCGCCGCGTCCCGGTGGCGCGCGACGAGGAGCCTCTGCCGTTCCGCGACCAGTCGCTCGGCACCAAGGGCGTCGCCGCGGTCATCGCCTTGTGTTTCGGCGCCATAGTCGGTGCGCTCATGACCGCCGTACACCAGTCGACGACCCCGGTCGGCGGCATCGCGGTGCCCTGGGGGCTGGTTCTCGGTCTCGTAGCGGTGGTCGGCCTCGTCGTGGGGCTGCGCATCGTCACCAGTGGACGGCTCCTGCCCATACTCGCCACCGTCGGGATCATGGGTGTGACGGCCTTCCTCGCCTCGCCGACCCTCGGCGGCTCGGTGATCGTGCCGGCCAATACCGCCGGGTACGTCTGGACCTTCGCTCCCGCGGTCGTCGTGCTCGTCGTCGTCGCGTGGCCGAATCTGAGCCGACGCCCGTCACCCGCCGTGAACGCCCAGCATGACCGTGGGTAGGATTATCTCGTTCTCTTTGCCGCGAAAGGATCTTCGACCCAGTGACCTACGTCATCGCCCAACCCTGTGTCGACATCAAAGACCGCGCCTGCATCGATGAATGCCCCGTCGACTGCATCTACGAGGGCGACCGGATGCTGTACATCCACCCCGACGAGTGCGTCGACTGTGGCGCGTGCGAGCCCGTGTGCCCTGTCGAGGCGATCTACTACGAGGACGACGTGCCCGAGCAGTGGGCCGACTACTACAAGGCCAACGTCGAGTTCTTCGACGAGGTCGGTTCCCCCGGCGGCGCGGCGAAGGTCGGGGTGATCCACAAGGACCACCCGATCGTGCTCGCCGAACCCTTCAACGGTTCCGGCGAATAGCGTGACGGCCGTTCGGGTACCCCTCCGCCTGCCCGACTTCCCTTGGGACGCCCTCGTGCCCTACGGCGACCGTGCGCGGGATCATCCACTCGGCATCATCGACCTCTCGGTGGGTTCTCCCGTGGACCCGACCCCGCAGCTCATCCGCGACGCACTCACCGCGGCGACCGACGCCCACTCCTACCCTCAGGTGGCCGGCACGCCTGCTCTCCGCGAGGCGATCGTCGAGTGGTACGGGCGTCGCCGTGGAGTGTCCGGCCTCACCGTGGCCAACGTGCTGCCCTCCATCGGGTCGAAAGAGCTCATCGCGTGGCTGCCTCTCATGCTCGGCCTGGGTGCCGGCGACGTCGTCGTGCAGCCCACCGTCGCGTACCCCACGTACGCCATCGGAGCGGCGCTCGCCGGAGCATCCGTCGTCTCCAGCGACGACCCGGCCGACTGGCCGGAGAACACGCGTCTCGTCTGGGTCAACTCGCCGGGAAACCCCGACGGCCGCGTGCTCGGCGTCGACCAATTGCGTGCCATGGTCGAGCGCGCCCGCGAGCTCGGGGCGGTCATCGCGAACGACGAGTGCTACGCCGAACTCAACTGGGGTTCGGACGCCCCGACGCCCTCGATCCTCGACCCCCGGGTGATCGGCGACGACCGCTCATCGGTGCTCTCGGTCTACTCGCTCAGCAAGCAGTCGAACCTCGCGGGCTACCGCGCCGGATTCGTTGCCGGGTGCCGCACCCTCATTGCCGAGCTGCTCGGCGTACGCAAGCACGCGGGGCTCATCCCGCCGGCTCCCGTGCAGGCCGCGATGATCGTCGCCCTCGGCGACGAGGCCCACGTCGACGCGCAGCGCGAGCTGTACCGGTCGCGTCGCGATCGCCTCCGCGCCGCGGTGGAGGGCGCGGGTTTCCGCATCGACCACAGCGAGGCGGGCCTGTACCTCTGGGCAACCCGCGGGCAGGACGCGTGGGAGACCGTGGCCGCTTTCGCCGAGGTGGGCGTGCTCGTCGTGCCCGGCACCTTCTACGGCGACAACGCACCGGAACACGTGCGGATCGCGCTCACCGTGAGCGACGCGGCCGTCGACGCGGCCGTCGATCGGATCGCTGGCCTCGCCCGCGCGTGAACGCGGATCGACGCGTTCCGAATTTGGAGACTATCTCCAATGCGGGTTGTAGTGCCTTGGCCGATGCGACCGTAGTCGCCGCCGCCTTATAGGCTGTAGGCGTGAATGACACGGCTCCAGGTACAGAGAAGGCCACGCTGCATTTTCCGGGAGGAACGGCGGAGTTCCCGGTCATCCGCGGCGTAGACGGTCGCGACAGCATCGATATCTCCACTTTCATGAAGCAGACGGGGTTCACCACTCTCGACCAGGGCTTCGTGAACACCGCCTCGACGAAGAGCGCGATCACGTACATCGACGGTGACGCCGGCATCCTGCGCTACCGCGGTTACCCGATCGAGGCCGTCGCGAAGAACTCGACCTATCTCGAGGTGGCGTGGCTGCTCATCTACGGTGAACTGCCCTCGGCGTCTGAGCTCGAGGCGTTCGACGAGCGCATACGCCGTCACACCCTCCTGCACGAAGACCTGCGACGCTTCTTCGACGCGCTGCCGCACAACGCACACCCGATGTCGGTGCTCTCGAGTGCCGTGTCCGCGCTCTCGACCTACTACGAGGGCTCGCTGAGCGTCAAAGACCCCGAGCAGATCGAGATGTCGATCGTGCGCCTGCTCGCCAAGCTGCCGGTCATCGCGGCCTACGCCCACAAGAAGAGTCTCGGACAGGCGTTCCTCTACCCAGACAACAGCCTGAGCTTCGTCGACAACTTCCTCAAGCTCAACTTCGGCACGATGGCGGAGCCGTACGAGGTGAACCCGGTGGTGAGCAAGGCGCTCGACCGCCTGCTCATCCTGCACGAGGACCACGAGCAGAATGCCTCCACCTCGACCGTGCGTCTCGTCGGGTCGACCGAGGCCAACATCTTCGCGTCCGTCTCCGCCGGCATCAACGCGCTCTACGGGCCGCTGCACGGCGGTGCCAACGAAGCGGTGCTCAAGATGCTCGGCGAGATCAAGGAGTCGGGCGACGGCGTCGCCAAATTCGTGGAGCGGGTGAAGAACAAGGAGGAGGGAGTGCGCCTCATGGGCTTCGGCCACCGGGTGTACAAGAACTTCGACCCTCGTGCGACACTCGTGAAGGAGAGCGCCGACGAGGTGCTCGAGGCGCTCGGCGTGAGAGACGACCTGCTCGACATCGCCAAGGAGCTCGAGGCCGTCGCCCTCGCCGACGACTACTTCGCCGAGCGCAAGCTCTACCCGAACGTCGACTTCTACACCGGCGTCATCTACAAGGCGATGGGTTTCCCGTCGCGCATGTTCACCCCCCTCTTCGCGATCGGCCGCCTGCCCGGCTGGATCGCGCACTGGCGAGAGATGAACCTCGACCCGGCCACCAAGATCGGCCGTCCGCAGCAGCTGTACGTGGGCGAGCCCGAGCGCGCCTGGCCCGAGCGCTAGTCGCTCCAGGCCGACGGATGCCGCGGCTCGTGTTCACCGGAACGAGAGCCGCGGCATCCGTTGTTCCCGGCAGTATCGCCGCCCGGTCATTCGCCGAGCGGTACCGCGTTGATGAGCACTCCGCGCACGGCGACCGCGATGGTGGCGGTGCTCGAGGGCGCGCAGCGGAGTCCCAGGGAGATGTCGGGCACGTCGATGCGGGCGGAGGCCGAGATGTGCCTCCAGACGCCGTCGCCGTCGAACCAGGACAGGGTGTCTCCCAGGTAGCCGATGCGGCCCGTGGTGTCGACGAGGGCGCAGCTCATTCTGCCGAAGGGGTCGGAGGAGATGAACTGGATGTCGGCATCGTAGCCGGCGCGGTAGCGGCCGCCTTCGATCGTGAGGTTGCCGAGCGCGAGCTCCTGGCCGGGCGATCCGTAGCCGACGATCAGTCGCTCGGAGTCGCCTCCGCGCGGCGCAAAGGCGAGCGTGATGGCGCCCACGCCGACCAGCGCCGAGCCGATCGCCGCGGCGGCCGGGAGCATGCCCCTTCGCATGGGGCCGATGATAGTCTCGCGACCCGTGAGGCGCCGCCCCTTCGCGGCAGACTGCTTCAGGCGTGCAGTGCCGCGTTCAGCTCTACCCCGGTGCCCGAGCGGGCGAGCACCTCGACGGCGCCCGTGAGGGAGTTGCGACGGAACAGCAGTCCGGGCACCCCGCTCAGCTCGGCGGCCTTGACCGTGCGCGGGTCGCCGGCCGTGATCGAGGGGTCGACGACGCGTACTTTGGTGCCGGCCGTGACGTAGAGTCCCGCCTCGACGACCGAGTCGTCGCCGATCGAGATGCCGATTCCCGAGTTCGCGCCGAGGAGCGCGCGTTCGCCGATGGTGACCCGCTGCGTGCCGCCGCCGGAGAGCGTGCCCATGATGGACGCGCCGCCGCCGATGTCGGAGCCGTCGCCGACGACGACGCCCTGCGAGATGCGGCCCTCGACCATCGAGACGCCGAGTGTGCCGGCGTTGAAGTTGACGAAGCCCTCGTGCATGACAGTGGTGCCCGGCGAGAGGTGCGCGCCGAGCCGCACGCGCGACGCATCCGCGATGCGGACGCGCGCGGGCACCACGTAGTCGAGCAGGCGCGGAAACTTGTCGATGCCGTGCGCCGAGATGCCGGACCTCTGCAGCACCGGACGCAGCCGGGTGAAATCGTCGGGGTGCATCGGACCGGCCGTCGTCCACGCCACGATCGGGAGGTAGCCGAAGATCCCGTCGAGGTTGAGAGTGTTCGGGGCGACCAGGAGGTGGCTCAACAGGTGCAGCCGCAGGTAGGCGTCGGGCGTCGAGGCCGGGGGAGCGTCGAGGTCGATCTCGACCGTGAGGAAGTCGATGCGCACCGCGCGGCGATCGTCGCTTCCGAGGAGCGGCTCGAGCTCGGACGGGGCGATGTACGGGTCGATCGACTCGGGCCGGGGGCCGAGCTGCGGGGTGGGGAACCACGTGTCGAGGATCGTCGAGTCGGTAGCGGTGGTGGCGAGACCGTAGCCCCACGCGGCGCGAGAATTCATGTCTCCAGAGTAGCGACCCTAAACTGGGGTCCATGCCTGTCGCAGACACCACCCTGCCCGTGCTCGACCTCGCCGCGAGCTCCATCGACATCACGCGTCAGCTGTGCGACATCGAGTCGGTGTCGGGCGACGAGCGCACGATCGCCGACGCGATCCAGGCCAGCCTCGCGGCGGCCACGCATCTCGAGGTCATCCGCGACGGGGACGCGATCATCGCCCGTACGAACCTGGGGCGCGACAAGCGCGTCGTCATCGCCGGGCACATCGACACGGTGCCGCTCAACGACAACCTGCCGACCCGGTTCGAGACGGAGGACGGCGTCGACTACCTCTGGGGGCGCGGCACCGTCGACATGAAAGCCGGCGTCGCGGTGCAGCTCAAGCTCGCGGTCGAACTCGCCGACCCCGCCGTCGACGTCACCTGGATCTGGTACGACCACGAGGAGGTCTCCGCCGACCTCAACGGCCTCACCCGGCTGGCGGCCAACCGCCCCGAACTGCTCGTCGGCGACTTCGCCATCCTCGGCGAGCCCACGCGCTCCGAGGTCGAGGGCGGATGCAACGGCAACGCGCGCATCGAGGTGCGCACCTTCGGGCTCCGCTCCCACTCCGCGCGCGCCTGGGTGGGCCACAACGCCATCCACGACGTCGCCCCCATCCTCAACACGCTCGCCGCGTACGAGCCGCGGGAGGTCGAGGTCGAGGGCCTCGTCTACCGTGAGGGGCTCAACGCGGTGGGCATCTCCGGCGGCGTCGCCGGCAACATCATCCCCGACGCGGCGATGGTGCACATCAACTACCGCTTCGCCCCCAGCCGCAGCGGCGAGGAGGCGATTGCGCACCTCCGCGAGCTGTTCGCGGGCTTCGACGTCACCGTCGTCGACCTCGCGGAGGGCGCACGCCCCGGGTTGGACGCCCCCTTGGCCAAGAACTTCCTCGCGGCGGTCGGAGGCACGGCCATGCCCAAGTACGGCTGGACCGACGTCGCCCGCTTCTCCGCCCTCGGCACCCCCGCTGTGAACTACGGCCCGGGAGACCCCCTCAAGGCGCACGCCGATGACGAGCGGGTGCCGCTGGAGCAGATCACGTCGTGTGAGCAGGGCCTGCGCGCATGGCTCATGACGGGCTGACGACGGTCGTCGGGATGAGCGAGCGCCCCGCGCCGGCTCGCTCGTCGATGGCCACGCGACTGTTGGTGCGGTACCGGCTCACGCACTGGGTGGCGCGGGTGTTCATCGTGTTCGTCGCCTCTCGCATCGTCACGACGTCGATCCTGCTCTGGTTCGCGTCGCGCCAGGAGCTGAACGCGTGGACCGGCGCTCGCCCGTCGTACCTCGACTTCGCCAAGATCTGGGACGGCCACTGGTACTTCATCATCGCGCTGAGCGGCTACCCGAACGAGCTGCCGATGACCGACGACGGGCACGTCGGCGAGAGCGCCTGGGCGTTCATGCCCGCCTACCCGGCTCTCATCCGGGCGCTCATGTTCGCCACGGGCCTCGACTTCCGCGTGCTGTCGGTGTTCGTGTCCGTGGCCTTCGCGCTCGCGACCGCGCTGTTGTTCTACCGCCTGATGCTGCTCGTGCTTCCCGAGGGCAGTGCGCTCTTCGCCGTCGTGCTGTACTGCTTCGCGCCCCTCTCGCCCATCCTGCAGGTGTCGTACGCCGAGTCGATGCACGCCTTCCTGCTGACGCTCGCGTTGTACCTGCTGCTCAAGCGCGACTACTGGATGCTGCTGCCGGTCATTGTCGTGATGTCGCTCACGCGCCCCAGCGGGCTGGCCTTCGCGCTCGCGCTCGGGCTGCACGTCGTGCACCGCTGGGTGACGCGCGACGTAGACCCCTTCGCGCGGCGGGAGATCGCCGCATCCGCCATCGGTGTCGCGGTGAGCGTGGTCAGCGGATTCGCCTGGCTTCTCATCGCCGCCGCCGTGACGGGCTCGCTCACGGCCTACCTCGACACCGAGCTGGCGTGGAGAGCACCGTATGTCGGATACCAGGGACTCCTCCCACTGACGCCGTGGATCCTCGGGGCGAACTTCTGGCTGCCCGGCGGACTCGGGCTCGTCGTGCTGGTCGTGCTCGTGGGCGGTTTCGCCGCCTTCATGTTCTCGCCCTGGGTCAAGCGGCTCGGCCCCGACCTGCGGTTCTGGGTCGCGAGCTACTCGCTGTACCTGCTGGCCGTGTTCTTCCCGCAGTCGAGCACCGTCCGGCTGTTCCTGCCGGTATTCCCGCTCTGGGGAGCCCTCGCAGTTCCCCGTTCCGCGCTGTTTCGTGTGGTGCTGGTCGCGCTCTGCGTCGCCGGCCAGTTCGCTTGGGTGTACTTCTGCTGGTGGGTGGACGGCTACGACTGGACGCCCCCGTGACGAGTACTCAAATGTATCTCGGTTATTCACATGCCGATTAGTAGTCAATAATGGATGTGTACCTATGAAAGGGGACTTCTCATGGCAGCCATGAAACCGAGGACCGGCGACGGGCCAATGGAGGCTGTGAAGGAAGGTCGCCTCATCATCGTTCGTGTTCCGCTCGAGGGTGGAGGCCGACTTGTAGTGTCGGTGAACGACGCCGAGGCCAGAGAACTTCACGACGCGCTCGAGAACGTCGTCGCGCCAGCCTGATCTTCACGCAGCCCGCGTGCCATCCCTCATCTCGACGAAGGACGGCACGCGGGTTTTGTGCGCCCGCGCGCCGCACGTCGGTGTGATCAGTCGGCGATCTTCGTCAGCTGCAGGAGGCCGTCGCCCACGGGCGAGAGTGAGCTGATGACCGCGGAGGATTCGGCCACCTCCCGCAGGATGGTGCGGAAGTTGCCCACCGTCTCGTCTCGCTGCGCGGGGTCGGCGACGCGACCACGCCAGAGCGCGTGCGCTACGACGACGGTGCCGCCCGTGCGCACCATCCGCAGTGCGTGTTCGACGTACTCGATGACGGAGTGCGGATCGGCGTCGACGAGCACCATGTCATAGCTCGAGTCGTTCATGCGCGGAAGCACATCGAGGGCGCGGCCGGCGATGAGCCGGATCCGGTTGGCCGGGATGTCGGCGGACGTGAAGGTGACCTTCGCGAGCTGCTGGTGATCGATCTCCGAGTCGATCGAGGTGAGCACGGCCCGCGGCGCGCCCGTGAGCATCCACAGCCCGCTCACGCCGAGACCGGTGCCGATCTCCATGATGTTCCTCGCGGCCGTAGCCGCCGCGAGAACCGCGAGTTGCGCACCGGTCGCGGGCGACACCGCCTCCACCCCGACCTCGATGGAGTGCTGTCGCGCGAGCGCGATCTCCGGGCGTTCGACAATAAACTCTTCGGCGAACTTCCAGCTCGACTCTTTTCCTGCCACCAACGACTCCTTGTTCGTCCCCACTGTAAGCCAGCCCACGTCGACGAGGGGTTATTCTGAGCGGGTGTCCTTTGGGTTGACGTTCGAGAAGCTGGTGATCATCGGGATCATCGCCGTCTTCCTGCTCGGGCCGGAGCGCCTCCCGTACTACGCATCGCAGCTGGCGCGCCTCACGAAGTCGCTTCGGGTCATGGCGGATGGCGCCAAAGTCCGCATGCGCGAGGAGATGGGTCCCGACTTCGACGAGGTCGACTGGAAGAAGCTCGACCCGCGCCAGTACGACCCCCGTCGCATCATCCGTGAGGCCCTCGTCGACGACGCTCCCGTCGCCGCGCCGACCGTGATCAAGCCGCCCATCGAGTCGGCGTATGCCCAGAGGCAGCGCCTGGTGCGCGAGGGCAGGCCGGCACCCTTCGACTCCGAGGCGACTTAGGGGCGCTCCCTAGCGCCGCCCGATCGCCCGGAGCGCGACGAGCACCGCCACCATGATGCCCGTCATCGCGGCGAACTCCCTGCCGGTGCGCGGAAGGGCGATCAGGCCGGTCGACTCCGCGACGGTGCGTGCCTCGACGAAACGCAGCAGTCCCTCGCGCCCGTTCCGTCGGCCGAGACCAGAGCTCTTCATGCCGCCCATCGGGGCGTCGATGCTCGAGAATGTCGCCCGGTAGCCCTCGTTGATGTTGACGCTTCCCGCGTCGAGCCGGTCGGCGACGGCACGGGCGCGCCGGCGCGATCCGCTGAAGACCGACGCGTTGAGGCCGAACTCCGACGCGTTGGCGGCGGCGACCGCCTCGTCCTCGCTCCGCACGACGTGGATGGCGACCACCGGGCCGAAGGTCTCCGTGGCGGCGCACAGCATGTCGTCGGTCACGTCGGCGAGCACCGTCGGCTCGTAGAAATACGGACCGAGGTCGGGGCGGGGCCGTCCGCCGGTAAGCACGCGTGCCCCCTTTGCGACGGCGTCGTCGACGTGCGCGGTGACCCGTCCCAGCTGGGCCGCCGAGGTGAGCGACCCGACGTCAGCAGAGTAGTCGAGCGCGCCGCCGATGCTCAGGGCGCCGACGCGCTCGACGAAGGCCGTGGTGAAGTCGTCGGCGACGGCCCGGTGCACGTAGATGCGCTCGATTGAGACGCACAACTGGCCCATCGACGAGAAACACGAGTAGACCGCATCCTTGGCCGCCGCGGCGGGCCGCACGTCGTCGAGCACGATGAGCGGATTCTTGCCGCCGAGTTCGAGCGACGCGCCGACGAGGCGCGCGGCCGCCCGCAGCCCGACCGCGGTGCCGGTCGCGGTCGAACCGGTGAAGCACACGTAGTCGGCAGCGTCGACGACGGCGTTGCCGATCTCCGTGCCGTCGCCGGCGACCACGCCCCAGAGCGCCGCGGGCACGCCCGCGTCGATGAACGCGCGTCGGGAGGCGAGGATGCTCAGGACGCCCTGGTTGTCGGCCTTCTGGATGACGGCGTTGCCCGCGGCGAGGGCAGGCACGACGTCCATGAGCGACAGGCTGAGCGGATAGTTCCACGGGGTGATGACCCCGATGAGGCCCTTCGGCTGGTAGCTCACGCGGGTGCGCACGACGAGCGGGATGCCGCCGCGGCGGCCGCGCGTCGCGAGGGCGCCCGCGGCCGACACCGCGTAGTAGCGCGTCACGCTCGCGCCGCTGAAGATCTCCTCGAACGCCTGGCCGCGAGTCTTGCCGGTCTCGGTCTGCAGGGTGTCCATCAGGGCCTGCCGGCGCTCGAGCAGGAGGTCATGGGCGCGCAACAGCACACGACGGCGGTGCGCCGGGCCGGCGGAACGCCAGGCTCGCTGGGCGGCGCGGGCTGTGGCCGCGGCATCCGCGACGTCGCCTGCGGAGCTCAGCGGGAGGTCGTGCAGCACCTCGCCGGTGAAGGGTGCGATGACCGGTGCCGTCGCACCCGAGCTGCTCGAGAGGTCGTGCACGAGGTCCGGGATGTCGGCATGGCCGACGCTGGAGGCTGGCATGTGCTCAGCCTAGGACGTTCACGCCGGGGGTTCGCGTCAGCCCGCGGGGAGGATCTCGTGCTCGGTGCGGAACCGCGTCGCCTCGGCACCCAGCGCCTCGACGACGAGCCGCACGGACGGGCGCTCCGCCCGGTCGGGGCGCATGAGCGCCGAAATCTGTCGCATGGCGCGCACCCCCGACAGCGGCCGCGTGACGAGGCCGTTCTCGTGGTCACGGGTGGTGTAGCGCGGCAGAATCGCGATGCCGTGGCCGGCGGCGACGATCGCCTCGACGATGCCGTTGTCGAGGAACCGCTGGCCGACGCGGGCCGGGACGCCCGTCGCGGTCTCGATCTGGCGCAGGATGCGGTCGTAGGGGAAGCCCTGCGGCACCCCCACCCACGTCTCGTCGACGAGGTCTCGGGGTGAGAGTGTCTTCTTCTCGGCGAGGGCGTGCCCCTCAGGCAGCGCGACATCGAGCGGTTCCGACATGAGGGGCACCACGGCGAGGCCGCGTTCCCGCCAGGAGGGGAGCACGGAAGGGGCGTCGGCGACCACGATGTCGAAGTCGGGCGTGAGGTCGGCGAAGTCGGGGAGAAGCGGGTCCTGGTCACTGCAGGTCAGAACGAGGCCGGGCATCTCGGCGACGGCGGTGAGCAGCCCTGGCAGCAGCATCTGGCCGCCGGTGGGGAAGATGGTGAGGGTGACGTCGCCGCGGGGTGCCTGTTTGAAGTCCTCCCACACGGCCTCGGCGCGCTGCAGCGCGACGGCGACGTCCGCCGCCGTCTGTGCCAACATCCGCCCCGCACCGGTGAGGACGATGCCCCTGCCGTGGCGTTCGGTGAGCGGGATGCCGGCCTCCCGCTCGAGCACTTTGAGCTGCTGTGAAACTGCCGATGAGGTGCGGCTTGTCGCCGTGGCCACTGCCGTGATGCTTCCGCGCTCGGCGAGTTCGCGGAGCAGTTCCAGTCGCCTGACGTCCATGTAGCGACTCTACATATATGCGCAAGAAGTATGCGATTGTGCTAAAAGGTCGTCGGTTGTTGAATGGAGGCAGACCAAGAGAGAGAACCACCCATGATCTTCGACTACATCGTCATCGCAGCCCTTCCCCTCAGCGCCATCGTCGGATCGGTCATCGTCACCGCTCGTGACGGCTACCGCCGCGTTCCGACCCGCCGGGCGTAACTCCGCGGGCCCACGGCCGTCACACCAGAGTGCACCCAGCGCCTCCGAGGAGGCCGCGACGGCACTCTCGTCATCTGACGGCCGAACGCGGCTCGTCAACGCTGAGCGGCGTCGATCGCTCACACGCCCGGCCGGCGACGACCCGCCCGCCCGGTCGCCCGAGCTGACAGACGCGCCGTAGCGCAGCGGATGCGGCGCCTCAGGTGACGCTGAACCCGAGCCTGCGGCCCGCCAGGCCGCGGCCGCGTGACGCGAGCTCCTCCGCGAGCCCGACGATCGCCCGAGCGGCCGGATCGTCGGGATCGGCGAGCACGATGGGCCGGCCGGTGTCGCCGCCCTCACGCAGGGCGATCGAGAGTGGAATCGACGCGAGCACGCGCACGGGCTCCTCGGGCGTCGAGAGGCGAGCCGCAGCATCCGCGCCGCCGCCGGTGCCGAAGAGCTCGAGCACGCTGCCGTCCGGCTGGGGGAGTCCTGCCATGTTCTCGACGACTCCGATCACCCTCTGGCCGGTCTGCCGAGCGACGAGTGCACTGCGCTCCGCCACCTCGGCCGCCGCCGGCTGCGGCGTGGTGACGACGATGATCTCCGCGTGCGGCAGCAGCTGCCCGATCGAGATGGCGATGTCTCCCGTGCCCGGCGGCAGGTCGAGCAGCAGGATGTCGAGGTCGCCGAAGTAGACGTCGGTGAGGAACTGCTGGATGGTGCGGTGCAGCATGGGCCCCCGCCACGACACGACGCGCGCGGCGGTCTGCCCGGGCGCCGCGGCGGGCACGAACATCCCGATCGAGATGACTTTCACGTCGTGCGCGATCGGAGGCAGGATCATCTCATTCACCTGGGTGGGCTTCGCGTCGGGGATGCCGACGATGCCGGGGATGGAGAACCCGAAGACGTCGGCATCGACGATCCCGACGCGCAGCCCCATCGTCGCGAGGGCGACCCCGAGGTTCGCGGTCAGCGTCGACTTGCCGACGCCGCCCTTTCCACTCGTGATCGCGTAGATCCGCGTGAGCGAGTCCGGCCCGAACTGCGACGTCTTCGCCCGCCCGCCGCGCAGCTTGTCGGTCAGGGCGTCGCGCTCCGTCCTCGTCATGATGCTCACGTCGACGGCGACGTCGGTGATTCCCGGTACGGATGCCGCGGCCTCCCGCACATCGCGCTCGATCGTCGCGGCCGCCGGGCAGCCCACGATCGTGAGCTTGAGCGCGACGCGAGCCGTGCCCCCGTCCACGGCGACCGCGGAGATCATGTCGAGGTCGACGATGGGCTTCCGGATCTCCGGGTCGATCACCCGGCGAAGGGCTGTGAGCACGTGCTCCTCTGCCGACCCCCCGGGGGTGGAGCCGATCAATCCGCCGTCTCTCTCGAGCCGTCGCGCTCGTCCAGCTCGGCGAGCAGCGTGCGCAACTCCGACCGGATGAAGTCCTTGCTCGCCATGTCGCGCATAGCGAGGCGCAGCGCCACGACCTCGCGGGCCAGGTATTCGGTGTCGTTGAGGTTGCGCTCGGAGCGCTGGCGGTCCTGCTCGATCTGCACGCGGTCGCGGTCATCCTGCCGGTTCTGGGCGAGCAGGATGAGGGGCGCGGCGTACGAGGCCTGCAGCGAGAGGATGAGGGTGAGCGCGGTGAATCCGATGGCGGCGGAGTCGAAGCGCAGCCCCTCGGGGGCGGCCGTGTTGTAGATCATCCACACGATCACGAAGACGGTGAGCCCGAAGAGGAACCACGGGGTGCCCATCCCTCGGGCGATCGACTCGGTGAATCGGCCGAAGCGGTCGCGGCTCTCGAACCGGGGCACGAAGGAGCGGAGACCCTTCGGCGAGTCGAGTCTCGTGTCGGAGCGGTTGACGCGGTTAGTGCGGGCCATTGGACGTCCTCCGTCCCCTTACAGGGATGCTTGCGGTCGAGGTGGATACGGGCTGGAGCTCGCGTCTCTCCGGCGGCTGTTCGTCGTCGGAGTTGTCGCTACTTCGCCAGTCGTCCGGCAGCAGGTAGTCGAGGACATCGTCAATGGTCACCACCCCGACCAGTCGGTGGTTCTCGTCGACCACGGGGACGGAGACGAGGTTGTAGCTGGCCAGGATGCGGGAGACCTCCGCCGCGCTCGCGGTGACGCTCACCGGCTCAAGGGTCTGGTCGAGCAGCGTGCCGAGTCGCTCGTTCGGCGGGTAGCGCAGCATCCGCTGGAAGTGGACCATGCCGAGGAACCGGCCGGTCGGCGCCTCGTAGGGCGGCAGCGTGACGCAGATGGCCGCTCCGAGCGCCGGGGCGAGCTCGTGGCGTCTGATGAGTGCAAGCCCCTCGGCCACGGTGGTGTCGGCGGACACGATGATCGGCTCGGTCGTCATGAGGCCACCCGCGGTGTCGGGCGCATAGGCGAGCAGGAAGCGCACGTCCTCCGCCTCCTCGGGCTCCATGAGGTCGAGGAGGGCCTCGCCCCGCTCGTCGCTCAGGTGGGCGATGAGGTCGGCCGCGTCATCCGGCTGCATCTGGTCGAGCACGTCGGCGGCGCGGTCGTCGTCGAGCTGGTTGAGGATGTCGACCTGCTCGCTCTCCGGCATCTCCTCGAGCACGTCGGCGAGGCGGTCGTCGGAGAGCTCTTCGGCGACCTCGAACATGCGCTGTTCGGTGAGGTCGAGCATGGCGTTGGCCAGGTCGGCGGGCAGCAGGTCGGCGTAGCTCGCCACGAGCTGGGTGGCCGACTGCGCCTCGCCGGTCGTCGCGACCTTCTCGCGGATCTCCTTCCATCGCACGAAGACGGTGGCACCCTTGGCGAAGGGAGAGGCGGATGGCTTCGGCCGACGGCAGAAGAGTTGGGAGATCTCCCACTCGCCGAGCCCGGTCTCCTCGATGGCGACGTCTTCGATCGTGGCCTCGCCTGAGCCGTCGGCGAGGGTGACCTTGCGGCCGAGGAGCTCGGCCATGACCCGCACCTCGCCGCCGCGCTGTTCGAAGCGGCGGAGGTTGATGAGTCCGGTGGTGATGATCTGTCCCGAGCCGATGCTCGTCACGCGGCCGATGGAGAGGAACACCTGCCGCTTGCCGGGAACCTCGACGATGAAGCCGATGACGCGGGGCGACTGGGTGTTGCGGTAGACGACGAGGACGTCGCGAACCTTGCCCACCCTGTCGCCGTTGGGGTCGAAAACCGAGCACCCGGTCAAACGGGCAGCGAAAACTCTTGAGGCGCTCACGGTAAAACCCTACCGCCGCAATGAAAGAATGGACTCGTGAGCAACCAGAGCGCATTCGCACGTAAGCCCCAGAGCCAACCGACCCTGCCGAAGGGCGACGTGCTCGGCACCTACGAGACGTACCTCGAAGCGCAGAACGTCGTCGACCGCCTGTCGAAGGCGGAATTCGAGGTGAAGAAGCTGTCGATCGTCGGCAGCGACCTGAAGACCGTGGAGCGGGTCACGGGCAAGCTGACCAACGGCAAGGCCGCGGCGGCGGGTGCGGCGAGCGGCGCGTGGTTCGGGCTCTTCTTCGGCATCCTGTTGTTCCTCTTCTCGCCGACACCGCAACTGGGTTTCGTGCTCTCGGCTGCGCTCATCGGGGCCGGATTCGGCATGCTCTTCGGCATCGTGAGCTATTCGCTCAACCGCCGTCGCCGCGATTTCACCTCGACCCACCAGGTGCTCGCCTCGAACTACCAGATCATCATCGATCCCGAGCTGACGGCGAAGGCCCAGCAGGTGCTGGCCCTGCCCGAGGAGCCCACCGCCTGACGCTCGCCGCGACCGCGCGCTGGATCCCGGTGGGTGGCCCACAGGTCGAGCTGTAGCCACGCCACACGATGGCGCCCATACGGCCCGCCCACAGCGCCCGCGCCGCCCGCGCCGCCCGTGCCGCCCGTGCCGCTCGGGCCGCGAGGGACCTAGCGACGCAGCCACGCCTCGACGTCGTCGGCCGTGCGCGGGATGCCGATCGACAGGTTCTCGGCGCCCGACTCGGTGACGAGGATGTCGTCTTCGATGCGCACGCCGATTCCGCGGTACTCCTCGGGAACGCTGAGGTCGTCGGGCTGGAAGTACAGGCCCGGCTCGATCGTGAACACCATTCCCGGCTCGAGCACGCCGTCGAGGTAGAGGTCGCGACGCGCTTGCGCGCAGTCGTGCACGTCGATGCCGAGGTGGTGGCTCGTACCGTGCACCATGTACCGGCGGTGGTACTGGTGGTCGGGCTGCAGCGACTCCTCCGCCGACACGGGCAGGAGGCCCCACTCGGCGGTGCGCGCCGCGATGACCTTCATGGCCTCGGCGTGGATCTCTCGGAACAGGATGCCGGGGCGCACGATCGCGAACGCTGCATCCGCGGCCTCGAGCACCGCGTCGTACACGCGACGCTGCACATCGGTGTAGGCGCCGTCGATCGGCAGCGTGCGCGTGATGTCGGCGGTGTAGTAGCTCTCGAGCTCGATGCCCGCGTCGAGCAGGATGACGTCGCCGGGCACGACGGCGCCGTCGTTGCGGGTCCAGTGCAGGATGCATGCGTGGGGTCCGGATGCCGCGATCGTGTCGTAGCCCACGGTGTTGCCGTCGGCGCGCGCGCGGCGGTTGAAGGTGCCCTCCACGAGGCGTTCGCCCCGCTCGTGCGCCACGATCTGCGGCATGTCGGCGATCACGTCGTCGAATCCCTTCTTCGTGGCGTCGACGGCGAGGCGCATCTGCGCGATCTCGTACGGGTCCTTGACGAGACGCAGCTCGCTGAGGTCGCGGGCGAGGTCGACGTCGCCGTCGTTCTCGATGCTGCCGGCCTCGGCGGCGAGCAGACGGCGGCCGTCGACGGCGTCGGTCACGTCGCGGTCGGCGTCGCGCACGACGAGCGTGTCGGCGTCGACGGCGTGCAGCACGGCGGGGAGGGCCTTGAGGTTCGCGGTCGCGAGACCCAGGTCGGCCGCGACATGGTCGAGCGACGGACGGGAACCCGTCCAGAATTCGCCGATGTCGGAGTTGGCGTAGAACTCGTCGGAGTCGCGACCCGCGGCCTCGCGGAAGTACAGCGTCGACTCGTGGCCGTCGGCGGTCGGCTCCATCACGAGCACGCTGCCGGAGACGGCATCGGCGCCCCAACCGGTGAGGTGGGCGAAGGCCGAGTGGGCGCGGAACGGGTAGTCGGTGTCGTTGGAGCGCACCTTGGCTGAGCCGGCCGGCACGATGAGGCGCCTGCCGGGGTGGAGGCGCGAGATGCGGTCACGTCGAGCGGCCGCGAACGGTGCCTGTTCGCGGGGCTCGGGAGCGGCATCCGCGCTGTCTGCCCAGCCGGACGAGATGAAGTCTTGGAACGACGACGAGACGGGGACGGTCGAGCGGTTGGACGTGGCGCGCGGGGCGTCGGTGGTGTTGTCAGCCATCCCCCTATTGTGCCCCCGCGACTACTCTGCCGGCTGCAGTCGGGCGATGATCGGACGGTGGTCGCTGCCGGCACCGTCGACCGATTGCACGACGCGCATGCCGGTCACCCGCCAGTTGGCGGTGGCCATGACGTGGTCGATGGGGGAGCCGACGAGCGCCGGCACCGTCGTGGGCCACGTGCCGACAGCGCCGTTTCCCGTGGCCAGCGCGGCGTCGTTGCAGTCACCGATCGCCGTGCCCTCGGCATTGCCGAGTCTCGTCATGTGGTCGAGGGTCGCGTTGAAGTCGCCTGCCATGATGGTGTTGCCGCCGACACACACTCCGGCGAGCCAGTCGAGGTCGGCTCGCCAGTTGTCGAATTCGGCGGTGATCGGCGCGACGGCGTGCACCGCGACGATGACGGGGCCGTCGCCGTCGTCGGGCCGCATGATCACACTCGGCAGGGTCGAGGTCGAACCGAGGGTCTCGTCGATGCTGTAGGCGCCGAGGTCGGAGCTCCAGAGCACGGAGGTCGACCGTGACTTGGAGATCTCGTCGAAGTGCGTGGTCTTCAGCCACATGGGCCTGCCGGCCGCCTTCATCAGGGCGGCGATCGCGAAGGCCATGCCCTCGGTGGTCTCCGGCAGCGTCACGATGTCGGCGCCCGCGTCGATGGCCAGCTTCGCGACGACATCGGCGCCCGGCTCGTCGCCGAGGGTGTTCCAGCTCAGCACCGTCAGGTCGGATTCGGCTGCCGTCTCGAGCGCAGTGTCGCCGAAACCGCGAGTAGACAGTACGGCGGCGTTGACGAGCACGAAGACGAGCACCAGCACAGCGAGACTCGCGGCGAAGCGGCGCACCGCGCGCCCGATCAGCACGACGAGCAGAAGCACGAGGATGAGCGCCACGCCGATGATCGCCGCAGCGGCGCGCAGGGACACGACGTGGGCCACCCCGAAGGTGCGGTGCAGCCCGAAGAGTTGCGGCCACGCGAGTACCAAGAGGATGCCGGCCACGACGACCAGCACGACGGATGCGAGGATTCGGCGGAACATGGCACCCCACCCTAACCCGGGGCGCTGGGCGGGAGCCGCGTCCGAATAGAGTTGCAGGATGCCAACCGGAGCCATCGACCTGCACACCCACAGCAGCGTGTCCGACGGCACCGAGACGCCCGCCGAGCTGGTGCACGCGGCGCTCGCCGCGGGGCTCGGCACGGTGGCCCTCACCGACCACGATTCGACGGCGGGGTGGGATGAGGCGGAGGCCGCGACATCCGGAACCGGCCTGCTCGTGGTTCCCGGCATGGAGCTCAGCACCAATCACGGGCCGGCGAGCGTGCACATGCTCGCGTACCTCTTCGATCCCACGGACGACGACATCATCCGCGAGACCGCTCGCATCCGCGACGGCCGGCTGCACCGGGCCGAGCGCATTGTCGACCGCATCGCCGAGGACTACCCGCTCACCTGGCACGACGTGCTCGAGCAGTCGGTCGACGGCGGCACCATCGGCCGCCCGCACATCGCCGATGCGCTTGTTGCCCGCGGTCACGTCGCCGACCGCAGTGCTGCCTTCGCAAGCATCCTGCATTGGCGCAGCGGCTACTACGAGAAGTATTACGCACCCTCTCCGCTCGCCGGGGTGGAGCTCATCGTCGGGGCAGGGGGCGCACCGGTACTCGCACACCCCGGCACGCGCGGCAGGGAATGGGTCATAGACGAGAAGAACATCGCGCGGCTCAAAGACGCGGGGCTGTTCGGGCTCGAGATCCACCACCGCGACAACACCGCGAGCGGCAAGGCGCGGCTGTTCGAGCTCGCCGAGAAGTTCGATCTCGCCGTGACCGGCTCAAGCGACTACCACGGCACGGGAAAACCGAACCGGCTCGCCGAGAACACCACGGCCCCCGAGGTGCTCGAGCTGCTGCTGGCGACGGCGACGGGGCATGCGCCGTTCAGCGGCTGAGAGTCACGAGTCGAATCGTGCGCCGGACGGTTTCGACGGCAGCAGGTTCAGCACCGTCAGCACGAGCCCCCCGAGGTAGGGCACGAAGTTGATGAGGTAGAGCCAGCCGGAGAAGTCGGCGTCGTGCAGGCGGCGCACGGTGAGCGCGATGCTCGGCACGGCGTTTCCAAAGCCCACGATCATCAGCAGGAGCGCGAAGGGCAGGAAGGCCGCGCCAGGCTGCAGGCGTCCGAGCGAGTCGGTGGTGCCGGTCGAGGTTCCGACGAGTAGCGCGAGACCGCCGACGACGGTGTACGAGACGACGAGGAAGAGCGAGGCCCACCAGTATTCGGAGCGGCTGGCGCGCCCGGAGAAGGTGGCGTATTTGCCGTAGAAGCGACCGATCGCGGCAACGGGGCCCGCGCCGTATAGCGGGAGGGCAAGCCATTGGATCGCGGACGCTGAAGGCGCTCTATTGTCGGTCATCTCCCGAGTCTGCCGAAGACCTGAGGGTTTGTCCAATTATCGACAGGCGATTCGCCGATGGCCGGACACCGTCGCTGACGATGCCCGGCCATCGGGTCGAGCGTGACTACTCCGAGGCGGGAGTGGACGGACGACGCGTGCGCGAACGGTTGCGGCTGCGCGGAGGGCGCGAACCACCCTCGGCCTCGGGAGCGGAAGCGGTACCGGTCGTCGCGGTGCCGGTCGACGCCGTGCGCGGTGCGCCCTGTGAGCCGCCGCGGCCGCCCCGGTCGCCGCCGGAACGCTGGCCGCCACGGCCACCGTCGCGCGAACCCGAGGTGGGCTGCGGTTCACGGACGCGGGGCGGACCGGCGGTCTTGAGGCGTCCCTTGGACCCCTCGGGGATCTCGAGGTCGTCGTAGAGGTGAGGTGACGAGGAGTAGGTTTCCAACGGCTCCGGGATACCCATCTCGAGCGCCTTGTTGATGAGCGACCACTTGTGCATGTCGTCCCAGTCGACGAACGTCACGGCGATACCGGTCTTGCCGGCGCGGCCGGTGCGTCCCGCTCGATGCAGGTAGGTGTCGTGGTCTTCCGGGATGGTGTGGTTGATCACGTGCGTCACGTCGTTGACGTCGATACCGCGAGCCGCGACATCCGTCGCGATGAGGATGTCCTTCTTTCCGGCCTTGAACGCCGCCATCGCGCGCTCACGCTGGTCTTGGTTGAGGTCGCCGTGCACGGCGGCGGCGTTGAAGCCGCGGTCGTTGAGCTCTTCGACGAGCTTCGCCGCCGCGCGCTTGGTGCGCGTGAAGACGACCGTCTTCCCGCGGCCCTCGGCCTGGAGGATGCGGGCGATGACCTCGTCTTTGTCGAGGCTGTGCGCGCGGTATACGACGTGCTTGATATTCGCCTGCGTCAGGCCCTCGTTGGGGTCGGTCGCGCGGATGTGGATCGGCTTGTTCATGAAGCGACGCGCGAGCGCGACGATCGGGCCGGGCATGGTGGCCGAGAACAGCATCGTGTGGCGCTGCGGCGGCGTCTGGGCGAAGAGTTTCTCGATGTCGCTGAGGAAGCCGAGGTCGAGCATCTTGTCGGCCTCGTCGAGCACCATCACCTTGATGTTCTTGAGGCTCAGCATCCGCTGGCTCGCGAGGTCGAGCAGGCGACCCGGCGTGCCGACGATGACCTGCGCGCCGGCCTTGATCTGCTCGACCTGGCCCTCGTATGCCTTGCCGCCGTAGATGGCGGCGACCTGGGTCGAACGATTGGATGCGGCGAGGGTGAGGTCTTCGGCGACCTGCACGCACAGCTCGCGCGTCGGGACGACGACGAGTGCCTGCACGCCGGGCTCCGGGTTGAGTCCGAGCTCTTGGAGGAGGGGGAGACCGAAGCCGAGCGTCTTGCCCGTTCCCGTCTTGGCCTGGCCGATGATGTCCTGGCCGGCGAGCCCCATGGGGATCGTCTGCTCCTGGATGGGGAACGGCTCGACGATGCCCTTTGTTGCGAGTGCGTCGACCATGTCCTGGTCGATATTCAGATCAGCGAATGTCAATGTGAGAGTGCCCTAACGGATTGCGAGGTACGCCCGCTTGGTCCTGGGGCGCAGGGCCCCCGCCAGAGATGGGGGGCATGCGGGTAGTTTAGCGGAACCCCGCTGGAGATCACCGAAGAAGCGCCGGGATTGCGGCCCGCGCGCGCCCCGTGGGCGCCGCCGCCCCTAAGCTGGGCACGTGGTCAAATGGATTTCGCGCACAGGCAAGCGCGTAGAGGTTCCGCGCCTCCGTCCCCGCTCCGAGTCGCTGCCCGTCACGAAGGTCGACCTCGCCGACCTGACGCCCGACCTGCTCACGTTCCTCGGCAAGGCCGCCTACCTCCAGCTCACGACGTTCGAGACCCTCGGGCGGGCCATGTCGTCGGCGCCGACGACCGAGGCGAAGGAGCTGCTGAGCCACGTCGCCGCTCTGTCGCTCGCAAAGCACCACGGTCTCACCGCCGAGATCCGCCGTCACGGCGAAGAGCCCGGCCGGGTCATGGAGCCATTCACCGACGCCATCGACGCCTACCAGCGCAGCACCCAGGGCGGCGACTGGTTCGAGGAGCTCGTCGCCTGCCACATCACGGCGGGCTTCCTCGACGACTTCTTCATCCGCCTCGCGGCGGGCCTCCCGACCGACTACTCGAGCCGCGTCACCGCGGTGCTCCGCGCCGACTCCGGTGCGGAGATGCTGGCTGAGGAGATCCGGGTCGTCATCGACAAAGACGAGAAGATCGCCTCGCGGCTGGCGATGTGGGGCCGGCGACTCGTCGGCGACACGATGCTCATCGCGCGCTCCACCCTCGCGCCCACCTCCAACACGGTGTCGGACGAGGCGCGCATCGAGCCGGTGTTCACCGAGCTCATCGCTGCGCACACCCGGCGCATGGACGGCCTCGGCCTCACCGCCTAGCCGGCTTCGCGCCGCGGTCGAGCGGTCGGCTACGCCCGGCCGCCCGAGAGCCGCGTGAGCAACGCCCGGTCGGCAGACCGGCGCCGCGGCGGGAGGGCGAGCGCCATCCACACCGCGGCGATCGTGCCTGCGGCGAGGCTCGCGACCCAGATCCAGCCGCCGTCGAATCTCCAACCGAGCCAGAGCAGGGCCACCCAGACGACGGATGCGACGGCGGCGGCGACAGCGGCGGGCACGGCTACCCCGTACGTCTCCCGTCCGCGCAGCAGGAACGGCAACGCGAAGCCGATGCCTGCGGAGATGAGCACCACGAACAGGAGCTCCATGGTGGTCAGGCCACGAAGCCGACACGTCGGGCCGACTCGGAGCCGACCTCGATGTAGCCGATGTTCGCGGTGGGAACGATGTAGAGCTTCCCCTTGTTGTCGACGAGCTTCACGAACTTGCTGTCGGAGTCGAGCGCGGTCGACACGACGGCCTCGACCTCCTGCGCCGTCTGCGACGACTCGAAGTTGATCTCACGGGGGCTGTTGATAATACCGATGCGAATGTCCACGAGCCAAGATTACGACACGTCGTGCACCCGCATCCGCGCGTTCACTACCGGCATAACGCGCCGCAGGCCTCGCGGGTGCTGTCGGTGGCTGCGGGTACCGTGGCAGCGTGACCATCAGGGGATTCGAACTCGGTACGGGGCGCGCCACCGAGCGGCCCGTGACCGTGCTCGACCCCTCACAACGAGCGGTGATCGACCTCGCCGACGACGCCTCAGCGGCGGTCATCGGCGCCCCGGGAACGGGCAAGACCACCACTCTCGTCGAGCTCGTGGCCGACCGCGTACTGGTGCGCGGCTGGGGGGCCGACGAGCTCGTCGTCCTCACCCCCAACCGAGGTTCCGCCACGCGGCTCCGCGACACCCTCGCCCTGCGACTCGGGTCGCCTGGCGGCGCGGAGACGGCGCGCGGCGGCATCGCCACGAACGGCCCGCTCGCCCGCACGACGAACTCCTTCGCCTTCGAGCTTGTCCAGCACGCCGCGCAGCGTGCCGGGTCGGCTCGACCGAGCCTCCTCACGGGTGGCGACCAGGACCAGGTGATCAAAGAGCTCCTGCAGGGGCACATCGACGACGGCACGGGCCCCGCATGGCCCGACATCCTCGGGCCTGACGTGCGCCAGCTGCGCGGGTTCCGCACCGAGCTGCGAGAGCTCATGATGCGGTGCACCGAGTTCGGGGTGTCGCCGCAGCGCCTGCGCGAGCTCGGCGCGGCACACGACCACGACGAGTGGACCGCGGCCGCCGACTTCATCGACGAGTACCTGCAGGTCGTCGGGTCGATGCAGGAGAACGCGCTGGATGCGGCCGAGCTGCTCGCCTTCGCCGCCGAGGCGTTGCGCGGCGACATCGCAGACAAGCTCGCCCGCGTGCGGCTCGTCATCGTCGACGATCTGCAGGAGACCACCGAGGCCACCATCGGCCTCCTGCGGGCCCTGGCCGACCGCGGGGTCGCGATCGTGGCGTTCGGCGATCCGGATGTCGCGACCAACGCGTTCCGCAGTGGAGAGCGCGACGCCCTCGGCACGCTCTCGACCCGGCTCGGCCTGCCCGCGCTCCGCACCCTCATCCTCGGCACGGCACACCGCCAGGGTGCTGAGCTGCGCGCCCTCACCAACTCCGTCACCAACCGCATCGGCACCGCCGCCGCGGGCCGTCAGCACGCAGCGGTCGCCGGGGGAGCGAACCCCGATCGTCCCGTCGTCACGGTGAGCGCCGCGACGCCCGCGCGCGAGGTCGCCGCCATCGCCCGACTGTTCCGCGAGCACCACCTGATGCGCGGGGTTTCGTTCGGCCGCATGGCGGTCATCGTGCGCACGGGGTCGCTCATCCGGCCGATCTCCCGGGCCCTCGCGCTCGCCGAGGTGCCCACGCGCACGCTCGCCGGCGGCACCGCCCTGCGTGACGACCATGCCGCCCGCAGCCTGCTCGCCGTCGTCGATGTGGCGCTCGGCCGCACGCCGCTCACACCGTCACTCGCCGTCGAGATGCTTCTCGGTCCCTTCGGCGGCTTCGACCGCCTCGCCCTCCGACGCCTGCGGGTTGCCCTGCGGGCCGAGGAGCTGGCGGGTGGTGGAAACCGCAGCAGCGACGAGCTGCTCGTCGAGGCGCTCGGCGCACCCGGCCGTTTCTCGACGATCGACCATCGCATCGGTCGCAACGCCGACCGGGTGGCGAAGACGCTCGCCGCGACCGCCGAGTTGGCCCGCGACGACGGCTCGATCGAGCAGCTGCTCTGGCTGGTCTGGGAGCGCAGTGGTCTCGCCACATCCTGGTTCGAGCAGTCGCTGGGCACCGGTCTCACGGCGGCCGACGCCAATCGAAACCTCGACGGCGTCATGGCGCTGTTCACCGCCGCCCGCCGCTTCGCCGAGCGGCGGCCCAACGACGGCGCGCGGCTGTTCATAGACGACCTGCTGAGCGCCGAGGTGCCCGAAGACACCCTCGCCCCGCAGACGAACGGCGAATCGGTACTCGTCACGACCCCGTCAGGAGCCGTCGGCACGGAGTTCGACGTCGTCGCGGTCGCCGGCCTGCAAGATGGCGTCTGGCCGAACCTGCGCATCCGCGGATCGCTGCTCTACCCGCAGGCGCTCGTCGATGCCTCGAAGGCCGGACGACGGGTCAACCGATCCCAGCACGACGACTCCGCCGCCTCTGTGATCGACGACCGCAAGCAGGTGCTGGGCGACGAGCTGCGGATGTTCGCGCTCGCCGTCTCGCGCGCGACGACCCAGGTCATCCTGAGCTGCGTGAGCAACGAAGACGAGGCGGCGTCGGTGCTGTTCGGGCTCGTTCCGAGCGGCGTCGGTGTCGCGCTCGACGCGAGCGAGTGGCATCCGCTCTCCCTCCGAGGCGTCACCGGCCGGTTGCGGCGTGAGCTCGTCCGCCCCCGGCCCGACGGCCTCGCCTCGACCGCGGCGGCGGACCGGGCGGATGCCGCGGCGTCTCTTGCGCGGCTCGCGCACCACGGCGTTCCCGGTGCCGACCCCGCGGAGTGGCACGGCATGCTCGAGCCCTCGACCACCGGACCGCTGCACGACCTCGACGACCCGGGGGTGACCGTCGGGGTGTCGCCGTCGAAGCTCGAGGCGTTCGAGGAGTCTCCGCTCAACTGGTTCATCGACGTGATGAGCGGCACGCAGACAAGCACGGCCATGGGGCTCGGCACGATCGTGCACTGGGCGATGGAGACGGCGACCGATCCGTCGATCGACGCGCTCTGGGACGCCGTGCAGTCGCGCTGGAGCGAGCTGCTCTTCGAGTCGCCCTGGCTCGCCGAGAAACAGCGCCGCGCTGCGCGCGTGCTGACGGCCGGGCTCTCCGAGTACCTGCACGACTTCCGCTCGGCGGGCAAGAGTCTCGTCGCGGCCGAGCCGTCGTTCAGCGTCGTCGTCGGACGCGGAAAGCTCAACGGCAAGATCGACCGCATCGAGCAGCACGACGACGGAGCCATCGTGATCGTCGACCTCAAGACCGGGCGCGCCGAGACCAACCAGGCGCGCATCGACGCGCACGCGCAGCTCGGCGCCTACCAGCTCGCCTACGACCACGGCGTGCTCGAGCACCTGCCCGAGGGCCACACCCCGGGAGGTGCGAAGCTGCTCTACGTCTCGTCGGGCAAGGGCGGCAAGCTCTATCGGGAGGCCGTGCAGGCTCCGCTCGTCGGAGCCGAGCTCGACGAGCTCCGCCGGCGCATCGAGCTCGCCGCCATCGGCATGGCGGCCGCCGAGTTCGCGGGGGTGCTCAACCTCGACGCCTACGGCTCGGGCAACGACCCGCGGTACCGCATCCATCTCGTGAAAGCGGTGAGCGCATGACGACCGTCTCCGCGCCATCCGCCGTCTCCGCGCTGCAGATCGCCGAGGCCATCGCAGGCGACCCGCCGACACCGCAGCAGCAGGCCGTCATCGAAGCCGACCTGGCGCCCGCCCTCGTGATCGCCGGCGCCGGAAGCGGCAAGACCGAGACGATGGCCAACCGGGTGCTGTACCTGCTGGCCAACGGACTCGTGAAGCCGAGCGAGGTGCTCGGGCTCACGTTCACGCGCAAGGCCGCCGGCGAGCTCGCGCGGCGCATCCGCGACCGCATCGAGCAGCTCGCTGCCGCGGGGCTCATCGGCAGCGACTACGACGTGTTCGACGCCCCGACGGTCGCGACCTACAACTCGTTCGCCAATTCGATCTACCGCGACAACGCCGCGCTCATCGGACGGGAGAGTGACGCGGCCGTACTGAGCGAGGCATCCTCGTGGCAGCTGGCTCGATCGATCGTGGTGGCGAGCCACGACGTGAGGCTCGCCGACCTGGACAAGAGCGTCGACGTCGTCACAAAGGCCGTCATCGCCCTCAATCACGAGCTCAGCGAGATCGAACGCAACTCCGACGACGTTCGGCGGATGGTCGCCGAGCTCGGTTCGGTGCTCGACCTGCCGTATGGGGGCCGGTCGAACGCGCGCTACCCCGACGTGCGCCGGTCGATCGAGGCGGTGCACGGCCTCCCGGTGCTGCTCGACCTCGCCGACGCGTTCGCGGCGGCGAAAGCGAGTCGCGGGCTGGTCGAGTACTCCGACCAGGTCGCCCTCGCGCTGACGGCGACCGAGCGCGTGCCCCGCATCGCCGAAGAACTGCGCGAGCGGTACTCCGTCGTGCTGCTCGACGAATATCAGGACACGAGCGTCGTGCAGACGCGCCTGCTCAAGACACTCTTCCGCGACCACGCGGTCATGGCCGTCGGCGATCCCCACCAGTCGATCTACGGATGGCGCGGGGCGAGCGCCGCGAACCTCGGGGGCTTCCCCGCCGACTTCTCCGGCTCGCCCGCGGCCGTCGCGAAATTCGACCTCTCTACGAGCTGGCGCAACGGGCACGGCATCCTCGCCGCCGCCAACACGATCGTCGAGAAGCTCAACGCCGTGACGAAGGTGGAGGTGGGCGCGTTGACGGCGAGCCCCGCCGCATCCGATGAGAGGCTCTCGGTCGTGTTCGAGGAGACCGTCGCGGAGGAGGCGGCGGCCACGGCGGCCTGGCTCAAGGCCCAGCTCGCCGTGCGCTCGCGCAAGGGCGAGCAGCGCTCCGCCGCCATGCTGCTGCGTACGCGCTCGACCTTGTCGGTCTTCACCTCGGCGCTGGATGACGCGGGCGTGCCGTACCACGTGCTCGGAATCGGCGGCCTCCTGCAGGAGCCGGAGATCGTCGACCTCGTGAGCGCGCTCTGGGTTGTCAACGACCCGACGGCCGGTTCGCAGCTCATCCGCCTGCTCACCGGCTCGCGCTGGCGCATCGGGGTGCAGGACATCCAGGCTCTCAGCCGTCTCGCGTCATGGCTGCGCGACCGCGACTACGCGCACCAGCCGCTCGCCGACGAGCTGCGCGAGGCGATGCGCGCCTCCGTGGCCGAGTCAGAGGGAGGATCGATCGTCGAGGCGCTCGACTTTCTCGCCCACGCGCGACCGGGACACGGCGCCCTCGCCGGTTTCAGCGAGGCAGGACTGTCGCGGATGCGTGAGGCAGGCGCGCTCTTCGCCCGGTTGCGCTCGCGCGCCAACCTCGAGCTCGTCGACTTCGTGACGCTCGTCGAGCAGGAGCTCATGCTCGACATCGAGGTCTCCGCGAACGACCGCCTGCCGCTCGGTAACGGCAACCTGGAAGCCTTCTTCGACGCGCTGGGCGGTTATCTCGCGAGTGACGACAACTCGTCGCTCGGCGGATTCCTCGGCTGGCTGACCGTGGCCGAGTGGCGCGACAGCCTCGGCCCGCGGCCAGAAGACCCAGAGCCCGGCACGGTGCAGCTTCTCACTATTCACGGGTCGAAGGGTCTCGAGTGGGACATCGTCGCGGTGCCGCGACTCGTGGAGGGCGAGCTGCCCGGCGCGTCGAAGGACGGCTACAACGGGTGGCTGTCGCTCGGTGCGCTGCCGTACGAGTTTCGCGGAGACGCCGCAGAGCTGCCGGTGCTGCGCTGGCGCGGCATCGACTCGCAGAAGGAGTTCGACGACAACCGCAAGCAGTTCAAGCTCGACCTCGAGGTGCGGCACCGCTTCGAGGAACGCCGGCTCGCCTACGTCGCGGTGACCCGGGCCAAGCATTCGCTCCTGCTCAGCGGATCGTTCTGGTCGAAGCAATCGAAGCCGCGCACCCCGAGCGAGTTTCTGCTCGACCTCGAGGCGGCGGGTGTCGTCGGCGAGCTCCCGACCGCGAGCGAGCACGAGGAGAACCCGCTCGGCAGTGAGCCGGAGTACATCCAGTGGCCCGTCGATCCGCTCGGCGTGCGTCGGCGCCGGGTCGAGGCCGGGGCCGCCGCGGTGCGGGCCGCGGCGGCCTCGGTCGCGCCAGACGCGGGCGCTTCTGTTGTGCAGGCCGGCGTCGAGCCCCCGGGCAAGTGGAGCACCGACCTGACGCTCCTGCTCCGCGAGCGAGAGCGGCGCATGAGCACGAACGGGCTCGTGGCGATGCCCGTTCGGGTTGCGGCATCCCGATTCAAAGACTTCGTGACCGATCCCGCGGGCGTCGCGTCGGCGCTGCGACGCCCCATGCCCGAGCGGCCGTACAAGGCGACGCAGATCGGCACGCTGTTCCACTCCTGGGTCGAGTCGCGCTACGGGATGGGCGGCACGAGCGAGGCGCTCGACAGCCTGCTCACCGAAATCGACGACGGGGATGCCACGGGCGACATCACGAACGACGCCGACTTCGCGAGACTGCAGGACACGTTCAGCCGCTCGGTCTGGGCGGATCGTCGACCCGTCGACGTCGAGCGGGAGATCCACCTCCCGTTCGACGACCGCATCGTCATCTGCAAGATCGACGCGGTGTACTTCGACGGCGGACGGTACGAGGTCGTCGATTGGAAGACGGGCAAGGCGCCGAAGGACGCCGCCGACCTGGAGCGGAAACAGCTGCAGCTCGCGCTCTACCGTCTGGCGTACTCGCGCTGGGCGGGCATCGATCCGGCGCTCATCGACGCGGTGTTCTACTTCGTGGCCGACGACCGCGTGGTCACGCCGGAACGCATCTTCGATGAAGACGAGCTGGTGGCACTGTGGCGAAAGGCCTTCCCCGCGGCGAGCTGAGGGACCGCCCGGCTGTTAGACGGCGCGCTCCGTGCGGTCGAGGAGGGCCTCGACATCCGACACGGCCATCGTCTCGATGGTCTGCGGGTTCAGCGGGTTCATCACGTCGTTGAGCGTCGAGTCGACGAGTGCACTGAGCATCCCGACCGCGTCATCCACGATCTCCGTGCTCCGCGTCTCGGTGCCGTGAAGCAGCCACTTCGCGATCTCGAGCTCGGCATACAGTTTCGCGCGCTGGCGAACGTGACGATCGCCCTGCCCGCGCACCGCGTGGTAGGCGTCGAAGGCGCTGTCGGCCACGGCCTCGGGAGCACCGAGCAGCCACGCGAGGTCGCGAGCCGGGTCGCCGACGCGCAGGTCCTGCCAGCCGAGCAGGCCGGTGACGACCCCGTCGGCCGAGAGGAACGAGTCGGCGCTCAGCGCGTTGTTGATCACGGTCGGCTGGAACTGCCAGAGCGTGCTCTCCTCCGTTGCGCGCTCCCACCGACCGAGCAGCTGCGGCGGCACCAGGCTCGTCGCGCCGGCGCGGTCCATGACGCTCACCGCCGAGCGCAGGCTGTCGCTCGCACTCAGCACGGGCAGGCCGGAGTCGGCGACGAAGCTCGTCGGCAGGGCGTGGATGGCGGCGATGGCGGAGCCGATGGATGCTGCGAGGCTCGACGGCCCGGCGTCCAGCCTGCCCAGACCGACCTTGGTGCCGTAGACGAAGTCGTAGACCACCGCGCGCGTGCCCGAGACGGGCGTTTGGCCGACATAGTTGGAGACGGCGAAGGGGAGGCGCGTGCGCACTCCCGCGCTGATGGCGCGAAGCGCGACGAGGTCGGCCGACTGCTCGGCCTCCGCGCGTTCGTTGCGCGGAACGCGCACCATGAAGTGCCTGCCGTCGCGCGCGGTGAGGAGCGCCGCGTCGAAATCGTTGCCCTTGGCGGAACCGAAGCTCGACGTGGCAACGAGGTCGAGGTCGTCGACGGCGGAGGTCGCGAGCGCGGCTAGAGTGAGATGGGATCTGGCCATACCCAACAGGGTAGGTTGCCGGGTCTCCGCTTTCCTCTAACGCCACGCACTTTTGATGGGTCGCCGCATGCCGAATACTTTTCTCGCGCGACTCCCGCTGTCGCGATACGAGGTCGACCGCGACTACCTCACCCGCGACGCCGAGGACGCGATACCCCGTCTCCTCTCCGATCCGGCGACACGACTGCTCCCCATCTTCCAGGGCACGGCTCTGCTTTCCGGTGCCGCGTCGCTCGCGCTGGTTCCGGTCACGGCCGTCCCGCCCGCCGAGCTGTACGTCTATCTAGGTCGCTCCGTGTCGACGACGAGCCCGGAGCCGGTCGGCACGCCCGTCGTCGCCGCCGTGCTGACGGATGCCGGACACCTCGCCGAGGCGGACTGGGGCAACCTGCGCCAGCTGGGCAGCAGGCTGAGCCACCGCGACGCCGGCCTGTTCACCGAGGCCCTCGGCATCGTCAACTGGCATGCGTCGCACGCCTTCTCTCCGCGGACGGGCGTCGCGACGGTGCCGGGCAAGGCCGGCTGGGTGCGCGTCGACCCGACCACGGGCAACGAGATCTTTCCGCGCACGGATGCCGCAATCATCGTCGGCATCACCGACTCCCACGACCGGCTGCTGCTCGGGTCGAACGCGTTGTGGGAGAGCAACCGCTTCTCGCTGCTCGCCGGTTTCGTCGAACCGGGGGAGTCGCTCGAGGCCGCGGTCGTGCGAGAGGTGTTCGAGGAGTCGGGGCTGAACGTCATCGACCCCGTCTACCTGGGAAGCCAGCCCTGGCCGTTCCCGGCATCGCTCATGCTCGGCTTCACCGCGCGGCTCGACCCCGCCATCGAGAGCACGCTCACCCCCGACGGGCACGAGATCCTCGAGTTGCGCTGGTTCAGCCGCGACCAGCTACGCGACTCCCTCGACAGCATCCTGCTTCCCGGCCCCACCTCGATCGCCAGGTCGATCATCGAGCGATGGTACGGCGAGCCCATCGGCGACGGCACGGCGTGACGCGGTCATGAGCACGACCGAGACCCGCTCGGCCGAGAGCCTGCTCGCCGGCCTCGACGACCAGCAGCGCATGGCGGCGGAGACCCTGCTCGGCCCGGTGTGCCTGCTCGCGGGTGCCGGTACCGGAAAGACCCGCGCCATCACGCATCGCATCGCGTATGGTGTGGCGTCGGGCGTGTACCCGCCAGGTCGCGTCATGGCCCTCACCTTCACGAGCCGGGCGGCAGGCGAGTTGCGGTCGCGCCTCCGGCATCTCGGAGCCGCCGGCGTCTCCGCACGCACATTCCACGCATCCGCACTCTCGCAATTGAACTTCTTCTGGCCGCAAGTGGTGGGCGGCACGATGCCGCGGCTCATCGACAGCAAGTCACGCCTGCTCGCCCAGGCGGCGGAGACGATCCGGCTCAAGGTCGACACCGCCACGCTGCGCGACACCGCGGCCGAGATCGAGTGGCGCAAGGTCTCGCGGTTGAGCATCGAGCAGTACGGGGCGGCCGCGCAGTCGCGCACCCTCCCGCCGGCGTTCACCATCGACAAGGCGATCGCGCTGCAGCAGGCCTATGAGGATCTGAAGGACGAGCGGCGCCAGCTCGACTTCGAAGATGTGCTGCTCGCCACGGCGGGGATGATCGAGGAGGAGCCGCGCGTCGCCCAGCAGGTGCGCGAGCAGTATCGCTTCTTCGTCATCGACGAGTACCAGGACGTCTCGCCGTTGCAGCACGATCTCGTCAAGCTCTGGATGGGGGAGCGCAACGACCTCTGCGTGGTCGGCGACGCGAGCCAGACCATCTACTCGTTCGCGGGGGCCACCCCCGATTACCTCCTCGGTTTCGCGAGCGCCTACGACGACGCCGTCGTCGTGCGGCTGGAGCAGAACTACCGGTCGACGCCGGGCATCATCGACGCCGCCAACCGGCTCATGAAGGGCAGGCCAGGCGCCCTCACCCTGCATCCGCCGACCGGCGCCCCCGTGTCGTCTGCGGCCGCTCGTCCCCCGCTCATCGACGGCTTCGACAGCGACACGACCGAGGCGCGGGCGGTGGCCAAGGCGGTGGCCGACGAGATCGCCGAAGGCACCCGGCCCGAAGACATCGCCATCCTCTTCCGCATCAACGTCCAGGCGGCGGCGATCGAGGCGGCCCTGAACGCTCAGGGCGTGCCGTACCTGGTGCGCGGAGCCACCCGTTTCTTCGAGCTCCGTGAGATCAAGGAGGCGCTCATGATGTTCAAGGGCGCATCCGTCTCGATCGTCGGCGAACCCCTGTTCAAGACGGTGAGCGACGTGTTGCGCTCGCTCGGGTGGACCCAGGAGGCGCCCGAGGGGCGCGGCGCCGTCCGCGACCGCTGGGAGTCGCTCAACGCGCTCATGGGCCTCGCCGAGCAGACGCCGGCCGGCACGACGCTCAAAGACTTCGTCGACGATCTGTTCGAGCGACAGGCGGCGCAGCATGAGCCGACGCTCTCCGCCGTGACCATCGCGACGCTGCACTCCGCCAAGGGGCTGGAGTGGGACTCGGTGCACCTCGTCGGCCTCTCCGAGGGACTCGTGCCGATCACCTACGCGAAGACCGAGGAGGCGATCGACGAGGAGCGCCGCCTGCTCTACGTCGGCATCACGCGGGCCAGGCGGAGGCTGAGCCTGTCGTGGGCCGCGACGGGGACGAACACGGGCGGCTCGTTCCGCCCCGGCCAGCGCCAGGCGAGTCGCTTCCTCGCCGAACTGCAGCGCTGAGCTCGTCCGCCGCCTCGCCGCCGTCGATGCCGGAGCAGCCGCACCGCGGGTGCGCGTGATGCGTATTCGATTTCCGGTCGCCCGACGCCAGGTCGATCTCCGTCGACAGGCTTTCGGATGCTGGGCCCCGGGCGCTCAGCCGCGCGAGCGTCATGCGGCTCACGAGTGCCGCGACCTCGCTCGCCGCGAGCGGGGTCTCCGCGCTGCCGCGGCGCCCCCACAGTTGCGCAGAGATCGCCGGCCACGACGGGTCGGCGTCGGTGCGGTAGCGCTGCAGGCAGTACAGGCACGGTCCGTGTCCCGGCTCGATGATCGGGCCGACGTCGACCGTTGTGTCGCTGAAGACGACCGGCAGGTGCGGAACGTCGCGCCGCAGCCACAGGCCGTGCAGTTCCGGTGCGAGCACGAAGTGCCCGACGGCGATGGCGAAGTCGCACGGCTCGTGCGCCGCCGCTTCGACGTCGGTCGCGACGTGCACGTTGATGCCGCCCGCCGCGAGCGCCTCGGCCGTGCGGTCGACGGTGATGCCGCTGCCGGCGATCGTCACCGCCGCGGCCGGCGGGGACGACGGGGTGGCGAGGGCCGGCGCCAGCAGGTCGAGCAGGCTCGCGACCGAGGGGTCGCTCGCCCCGGCGGCGCGGCCGATCATGGTGAGTCCGGGGCGGCTGACCCCGACACTGAGCGCGGCGATAAGGCGTTCGTCCGACGGGGTCACGTCGTCGAGCACCACCACCGGGGATGCGACACCGAGCTGCAGGCTCGTGGGGGAGCGCCAGACGAGCGGATACAGCGGATCGAGTTTGAGCACCATGGGCACGAGGGTGCCACGACCGCCGCCGTGCCGCGCGAGTAATCCACACGCGGCGATAGCGGCGCGCACCAGCGGCCGGTCAGCCCTCGTGCGGCCGGTCTGTGGTGTCGTCGTTGAGGAGGTTCTCGATGGCCTGGTCGATATCGTCGGGCGCGGGGGCACCGGCCTGCAGGCGGGCGACGAGGGCCGCGGCATCCGTGATGTCCTCGGCGGTGGGCACGAGGTCGGGATGCGACCACAGGTCGTCGCGGGCCTCTGCCCCGACGGCGTTCGTCACCTGCTGCCACATCGCTGCCGCTTCACGCAGGCGTCGCGGCCGCAGCTCGAGTCCGACGAGCGTGGCGAACGCCGACTCTGCCGGGCCGCCGGACGCCCGACGACGACGCACGGTCTCGGCGATGGCCGCGCTCGTGGGGAGGCGCGAGGTGGCCTGCGCGGTGACGACATCTACCCAGCCTTCGATGAGCGCGAGCGTCGTCTCGAGTCGGCCGAGGGCCGCGAGCTGCTCGTCGGACTTCGGTGGAATGAGCGCGCCGCTCGTCAGTGCCGACCGCAGCTCCTCGGGGTTCGCCGGGTCGAAGTCGGATGCCAGCTCTTCGAGCCGGCTGGTGTCGATGCGGATGCCACGGGCGAACTCGGTGATCGACGTCATGAGCTGGAGCCGGAGCCACTTCGCGTGCCGGAAGAGCCTGGCGTGGGCAAGCTCGCGAACCGCGAGGTAGAGCTGCACCTGGTCGACGGGCACGTCGAGCCCCGTGGCGAAGGCGGCCACGTTCTGCGGGATCATCGCCGCCTGCTGGTCGGAAGCATGCCGGTCGTCGCCACCGAGGGCGCCGAGGAGCGGAATGCCGATGTCTCCGCCGGAGACGACCTCGCTCGAGAGCTGTCCGACAACCTGGCCGAGCTGCATGGCGAAGAGCGTGCCGCCGACGTTGCGCATGAGCTGACTCGCGCCGGCGATCATGTCGGTCATCTCCTCGGGCGCCTGCTCCGTGAGCACGGCAGTGAGGGAGTCGGCGATGCTCGAGGCGACGGGCTCGGCGAGCTGGATCCACACGGGCATGGTCGCGCTGACCCACTCCGTGCGGCTCATCAGCCGTGGCGGCACCGTCAATTCGGAAATCTCCGTCGCCTCGGCGAGCCACAGCGATGCGATGTGGAACGCCTGGTCGAGCTGCGAGCGCTCGGACGGCAGGGAGACCACCGTGGTGCGGGAGGCGAGGTTCCTGGCCTGCTCGAGAGCGAGATCCCAGTTGATCCCCTCGCCGCTCGACCGCAGCGCATTCTGCAGCTGGGCGATGAGTTGGGCGACGAGCGCGGGGTCGTCGCCCAGCCCGGCGGCGCTCGCCAACTTGCTCGGATCGATGTCGGTGTTCCCCTCGAGGAAGGCGCGCAGCATCTCGCGGAATTGCTCTTCGGGTTCGTCCCGCGGATCTTCAGGCATGCGAACTACGCTAGCCGCTGCGTGGTCGGTGGGACTGGGTTTTCGCCTAGGCTGGATCCCCTGGCTGTGCGCCCGTGGCGAACATCTCCGTCAGCTCGCTTCACAAACTAAGGACTCCGGTGTCGCTCTTCGCGGATTCTGACCCGATCGATCGGCCGCGCCGTTCGCGCGCCTCGTCCATCGGCTGGTCGCTCATCGTTCTCGCGATGCTCGCCACGATCGTCGTCGCGCTCGTGCCGTCGCCGTACGTGATCGAGCAGCCGGGCCCGGTGTTCGATACCCTCGGCGAGGTGGAGGTGGGTGGCGAGTCGGTTCCGCTCATCGATATCGGAGACGCCGAGACGTTCCCGACTAGCGGCTCGCTCAACATGCTCACCGTCTCCATCAGCGGAAACCGGGAGAACCGCCTCAACTGGTTCCAGGTCGCGACCGCGTGGTTCGACTCGAGCAAGGCGGTCGTGCCCCTCGACTCGGTCTACCCCGCCGGTGTGACGGTTGAGCAGTCCAACGAGCAGAGTCGGGTCGAGATGCAGAACTCGCAGCAGGAGGCCGTGGCGGCGGCGCTCACCGAGCTCGACTACGACTTCACGACCAGCCTCGAGGTCGCGAACATCAGCAAGGGGCTCCCCGCCGAGGGCGAGCTCGAGGTCGGCGACACCATCCTCAGCGTCAACGGGCAGACCTTCACGGATGTCACGGGCCTGAAGTCGGCCATCGCCGCGAACGGCATCGACCAGCCGGCAGCCGTCGTCGTGGTGCGGGACGGTGTCGAGCAGACGCTCGACATCACCCCGGTGATGAGCGGCGGCGGCCAGGCATCCGTCCCCGTCCTGGGCATCACCGTCAGCGGCGACTTCGACTTCCCCCTCGACGTGACCATCCAACTCGAGAAGGTCGGCGGTCCGAGCGCCGGCCAGATGTTCGCCCTCGGAATCATCGACAAGCTGACCCCGGGGGAGTTGACGGGTGGCAAGGAGATCGCGGGCACGGGCACCATCACGGGCGACGGGACGGTCGGCCCGATCGGCGGTATCCGCCAGAAGATGTACGGGGCCGAGCGTGCCGGCGCCGAGTACTTCCTCGCACCCGCAGGCAACTGCGACGAGGTCGTCGATCACATCCCCGATGGCCTCACGGTGTTCGCCGTCGCGAAGCTGTCCGACTCGCTGGCCGCCCTCGAGGCGGTCGCCGACGGCACCTCAACGGCGAGCCTGCCGAGGTGCGCCTGAGAGTAGCCCCCCAACCGGGCGACGCGCGTCGGCGGTTGCTCAGGCCGCTCGGTTAAGATGGCCCTGACCGATCACCAAGGCCAGGAGCAGTCGCTTGACTTCCACAGCACATCCACCCGTCAGCAAAACGAGGGTCACCCTCGCCATCACCGCCGCGATTCTCGCCGTACTGGTGGTGATCTTCTTCATCGCGGCCGGCCTGTACGCCGACGTGCTGTGGTTCGACCAGCTCGGCTTCCTCCAGGTGCTGACCACGCAGTGGTTCTCGACCGCCGCGATGTTCGTCGTCGGCTTCCTCGCCATGGCCGTGCCCGTGTGGCTAAGCATCGAGATCGCGTTCCGCGCCCGCCCCGTCTACGCCAAGCTGAACTCCCAGCTCGACCGCTACCAGCAGGTGATCGAGCCGCTGCGACGCCTCGCGATGTTCGGTATCCCCGCGGTGCTCGGCCTCTTCACCGGAGTCTCGGCCGCGACGCGTTGGCCGGTCGTGCTCCAGTACCTCAACCGCACCCCGTTCGGCGAGAAAGACCCGCAGTTCGGTCTCGACGTGTCGTTCTACGTCTTCGAGCTGCCGTTCTACCAGGGCGTCGCGGCATACGCCTCCGCCGTCGTGCTCCTCGCCGGCATCGCCGCGCTCGCCACGTCCTACCTCTACGGCGCCATCCGCGTGTCCGGCCGTGAGGTGCGCATCTCGCGCACCGCGCGCATCCAGGTCGCCGTCATTGCGGCCGTCTACATCGCCCTGCAGGCCGTGAGCATCTGGCTCGACCAGTACTCGACGCTGACCTCCGCCGGCGCCGGCTACCTCCGCACGGGTGCCGGCTTCACGGAGACCCAGGCGACCATTCCCGGCCGCGCCATCCTCGCCATCGTCGCCGCGCTCGTCGCGGTGCTCTTCATCGTCACCGCGATCATCGGCCGCTGGCGCCTCCCCGTCATCGGCACGGCCCTTCTCCTCGTCACCGGCCTCATCCTCGGCGGCGTCTACCCCTGGATCGTGCAGCGCTTCCAGGTCGAGCCGAGCGCTCGCAGCCTCGAGGCCCCCTATATCGAGCGCAGCATCGACGCGACACGGGCCGCCTACGGCGTCGACACGGTGTCGGAGCTTCCCTACAACGCGACGACGGATGCCGAGGCCGGTGCACTGCGCGCCGACGCGGAGACCACCGCCAACATCCGCATCATCGATCCCGCGCTCGTCTCCGACTCGTTCGCCCAGCTCGAGCGGTTCAAGCAGTACTACCAGTTCTCCCCGCACCTCGACGTCGACCGCTACAACATCGACGGAACGGTGCAAGACACCGTCATCGCCGTGCGCGAGCTCGACCAGGAGGGCCTCGGCGATTCGCAGACGCCCTACAGCAACGCGTTCGTCTACACCCACGGCTACGGCGTGGTCGCCGCCTACGGCAACCAGCGCACGACCGACGGCCAGCCGGTGTTCCTCCAGTCGGGCATCCCGTCGACGGGCGCGCTCGGCATCGACGAGCCCCGGATCTACTTCGGTGAGTCGTCACCCGCGTATTCCATCGTCGGCGCCCCCGAGGGAGCGAAGGCGATCGAGCTCGACTACCCGTCGGGTGAGGATGAGAACGCGTCGAACACCACCACGACATTCGACGGGAACGGCGGGCCGAAGCTCGACAACATCTTCAACAAGCTGGTCTACGCGATCAAGTTCCAGTCGGAGCAGATCTTCCTGTCCAACGCCGTCACGAACAAGTCGCAGATCCTCTACGACCGCGACCCGATCGAGCGCGTCGGCAAGGTCGCGCCGTACTTGACGCTGGACACCGACACCTATCCCGCCGTCGTCGACGGCAAGGTCGTCTGGATCGTCGACGGATACACCACGACGACCAACTACCCGTACTCGCAGGTGGAGACGCTGAGCGACACGATCGTCGACACCAACACGCAGCCGTTGCCGTACGCGGTCGACGACCTCAACTACATTCGAAACTCGGTCAAGGCGACAGTCGACGCGTACAGCGGCAAGGTGACGCTCTACGCCTGGGACACGGAAGACCCCATCCTCAAGACCTGGCAGAAGATCTTCCCGACCACTCTCAAGTCGTCCGACTCCATGGACGCCGAGCTGCTGAGCCACGTGCGGTACCCGTCCGACCTGTTCAAGGTACAGCGCGCCATCCTTGGTTCGTACCACGTCACCGACCCGAACACCTTCTTCTCGGGCAACGACCAGTGGGTGACGCCGGACGACCCCACATCACCCGCGACGAACCCGACACTGCAGCCGCCGTACTACCTGACGATGCAGGTGCCGGGGACGGATGCCTCGGCCTTCACCCTCTACTCGACATACATTCCGCGTGCCGCTGCGACCTCGAGCAGCAGCGTGCTCAGCGGATACCTGGCGGTGAACTCCGACGCGGGCCCGGACTACGGCAAACTCACGCTCCTGACCCTGCCGGGCCAGGACACGGTGCCCGGCCCCGGGCAGGTGCAGAACAGCTTCAACTCCGACACGGAGGTCGCCAGCCAGCTCGCGCTGCTGCAACGCGGTGACACGGAGGCGATCCAGGGCAACCTGCTGACGCTGCCCGTCGGCGGAGGTCTGCTCTATGTGCAGCCTGTCTACGTGCAGTCGACGAGTGGCACGAGTTATCCACTGCTGCGCAAGGTGCTCGTCGGCTTTGGAGACCAGATCGCGTTCGAAGACACCCTCGACGAGGCGCTCGACGCCCTCTTCGGCGGTGACTCGGGGGCCAACGCCGGCGACGGTGGAACCGTGGTGACACCGGACCCTGCGGCGCCGACGCCGACGCCCACGGACCCGGGAACCCCGACGACCCCGGATGCTGGTGGCGGAACCGGCGTGACCGACCAGGCTGCCCTCACCGCGGCTCTCGCCGACGCTAAGAAGGCCTTTGCAGACCGCACTGCGGCCTACGCGGCCAACGACCTCGTCGCGGCCGCCCAGGCCGACGAGCGTCTCACCGCGGCACTCACGGCGGCCCTGGCCGCGAGCGGCGAGTAGGGGTGAGCGACTCGCCGGAGCACGCGCGTCTGCGCTCCGGCGAGTGGCTCGACGCCAACGACCAGTCGAGGCTGCGTGCCGGCAACGGCGCCCTGTGCGCGATCGAGGAGGACGAGCTTCCCCGCTGCTTCCCCGAGGGGTTCGAAGGCAAGCGGGTGCTGCACCTGCAGTGCCACTTCGGTGCCGACACACTCGTGCTCGCCCAGCGGGGTGCGACCGTCGTCGGGGTCGACTTGTCCAGGCCGGCTGTCCTGCAGGCGCGCGCGCTCGCCGCCGAGATCGGCGTCGCAGACCGCGCGCGTTTCGTCATCGCGAACGTCTACGACCTGCGGCACACGATTCCGGAACCCGAGTCGTTCGACGTCGTCTACACGACGTGGGGCACGATCGGCTGGCTTCCCGACGTCGCCGAATGGGCCCGCATCGTCGAGTGGTACCTCAAACCCGGAGGGCGCCTCTACTTCGCCGACGGTCACCCGTCGGCCTGGGTGCTCGAGGACGGCGACGGCACCGTGCCCGTGGTGAGACATCCATACGACTCGGATGGTGCACCCGAGGTGCTGGACTACTCGACCGGCGACGCCGACGACGCCGCGACGCTCACCAACACGCGCAGCTTCGAGTGGGCGCACCCGCTCGGCGAGACGCTCACTGCGTTGCTCGACACGGGCCTCCGCATCGACTTCCTGCACGAGCACTACGCAGTGCCGTGGAAGATGCTCGGCTCGCTCGTGCCCCTCGGCGACGGGCTCTTCGGCTGGCCGGCCGAGAAGTGGCTGCCGCTCTCGCTGAGCATCGGCGCGAGCAAGCCTGCTACAGCTGGATGAGCGGGCTGACCACCGCCGCCCGGTCGGTTGGGCAGGCCGGCCACGGCCGTATCGAAACCGGCAGCTCAACCCTCGTGAAACCCGCGGCCCGGATACCGTGCTATTGTTGATCTTGCAGCGCGGGGTGGAGCAGTTCGGTAGCTCGCTGGGCTCATAACCCAGAGGTCGCAGGTTCAAATCCTGTCCCCGCAACAGAAGAAGAAGTCCCGGTCTCGCAAGAGGCCGGGACTTCTTCGTTTAAGCCCGTGCCGGCTCAGCGGTTGCGCGGGATGGCCGGGCGCCTCCGGCCCGATCGGGACCGTCTCGGCGGCACCCGGCAGGTTCAGGCACGCCTCACGAGACCCCTCGTCGTGCACCTACTTGTCGATCACACGGACAAGTTCTTCGATGAACTCGGCGAACCCGGTCGACCGACGGATGAGCTCAAGCACCTCGGTGCGGTCGGAGAAGACCTCCACGAACTGGTCGAAGACCGTCTGGAACGACGACCGTCCGCTCGCGCTGAACGCGATGAGTGCGATCACGTTGACCCGATTCTCGCCCCACGGCATGGCCGTCTCGTTGACGGCGATCGCGATCGATGTTCGGGAGGCGCTCATCGCCATGGCGTGCGGCACCGCGAGCGACTCGGTGAACGCGGTCGACGACAGCGCCTCCCGCTCGATTGCGCCCGTGATGTAGGTCTCGTCGATGATCCCGCGCTCGCGCATGAGGTCGCCGAGTCGCCGGATCATGGATGCCTCGTCGGGGGCCTGCTCGTTGCGCAGGAAAAGCGCCTCGTCGAAGTAGCGCAGCAGGTCGCCCTTGATGCGTGCCCGGCGGCGATGCCTTCGCACGGTCGAGATGGCGCGTCGGATGTTGTCGATGTCGCCCTCGGTGAGGAACGGCTGGATGACGACGAGGTTGTCGCTCGCACGCTTGACTGCGATCGTGGTGAGCACGAGGTCGGTCGAGAAGTCGGTCCAGTCGACGTCGGTGCGCGTGACGACTACCTCCACCGAGAGTTCGTCGCCGAGTGCCTTCTCGATGTGGCGGCGCAGGATGTCGTGCATGTCGTAGTAGCCGGGTGACACGATCGCGACGGTGAGCCGCTCCTCCTGGCGCGACTGGCGCTCGAGGTGGGAGCCCAAGTGCATGGCGATGTAGGAGATCTCGTCGTCGTTGATCGTGATCGACTTCTCGCGCTGGATCTGGCTCGCGATGAACACCGCGACGTCGTAGATCATCGGATAGGACGTCTTGATCGAGCGCACGAGCGGGTTGCGCGAGAACGAGTTGTCCTTCGCCCGGGCGATGAGGTTTCCCACATGCAGCGCGAACCGCACCATGAACGCCTCGTCGTCGAGGTCGAGCAGGTACTCCTCGCCCACCTGGCCCACGATGCGTCGCACGCTGTCGAGATGCTCGGGAACGACGTAGTTGTCGATCACCGTCTTGACCGGCTCGTTCTGCCCGGGCGTGATAACCCGGGTCGTGAGCAGTTTCGCGAGGTAGTCGAGGTCGGTGCGGTCGAGCGCGACGCCGAAATGCTCGCGCGTGAGGTCGGCAAGGGCGGCAGTGACGGGGGAGTCGACGATCGCCGCCGGGTCCGGCTCGTCGACCGTTCCCGCGCCGGCGTCATCCGACGACTTGCGGATGACGCGGTCGACGGCGATCGCGACGTGGAGCAGCACGCTGTTGATGCCGTACTCGTTGACGAAGTAGCCCTGCGAGTCGAGCATGGCGATGAGTGAGGTCTTGAACACCCCGAGGTCTTCGGAGACGAACTCGCGCTGCACGGTCTCGAGTTCGAGGAAGCCCTGCGCGCTCTCGCTGCGGAAGATCTTGCTGAGCACGCGCCGGTACTGCGCCTCGGTGCCCGCGAGCGTCACGACGCTGCCGTGGCGGCTGAGGGTGAGGCCGGCGTCTTCGCCGAGGGCCTTGACCTTGCGCAGGTCGGTCTCGATGGTCGACTCGCTCACGTAGAGGCTGTCGGCGAGGGCGTGGATGTCGAGGCCGTTCGGCGCGTCGGTGAGACGCCGAACGAGGTGGTGCACGCGGTCGCGGGGCGTGTCGGTCTCGTGTCCGCGGACGCCGCTCGAGAAGTTCGCGTACGCGTCGCGGTTGAGGCGGTACCCGGTCGTCGACGACGAGATGATGCTCAAAGGATGCGCCGCGGCCTTCGCCGCCGTGACATAGCTGCGCACGCTGCGCGTCGTCACACCGAGGTGTTCCGCCAGCTCCGCCGCGGTCACGCGGGTGTCGCTCTGCGAGAGGTAGTCCAGCAGGCGCTCGTACTTGTCGCTCATTTAAAGCAACTTAACCACGTTCCTCACGGGCCCGGTGCGTTCCGCACTCTTATTTCCGCGAGTGCGGAAAGGAAGCTATTGGATGCGGTGTGGGCTTCCGGTTGAGGATGGAGGCCTAAGCACGTCGATTCGCTGTACAGCAGGGAACGCAAGGAGGCGATCCATGACCACCATTCTGATCGTTTGTGGTGCCGGCGCATCGAGCACCTTCCTCGCCAGCCGCTTGCGTTCCATCGCCAAGGCCCGTGGCGAAGCCGTCACCGTCCAGGCCGCGAGCGACGACGACCTCGACTCCCGGCTCGACACTGTCGACGTGCTCCTCGTCGGCGCTCACCTCGAGAGCACCTTCGACGAGCTCAGTGCCCGCGCCGCCCGCTTCGGTGTTCCCGCCGGCCTTCTCGCACCATCCGCCGTCACGCTCGCCGGCGCCGAAGCCGCATACGACCTGTACTCCTCGCTCGCCCCACTCGGGCACGCACACACCGCAACGAAATGAAGGACACCCCCATGGCTGAACGCAACGTCACAATCGCTTCCGCAAACGGACTGCACGCACGCCCGGCGTCGATGTTCGTGCAGGCCGTCACCGGATCGGGTCTGGCCGTGGAGCTCTCCAAGGGCGAGAAGACCCTCAACGCGGGCAGCATCCTCGGCGTCATCTCCCTCGGCCTGCAGCACGGCGACGAGGTGACGCTGCACGCGCAGGGCGACAACGCCGATGCGGTGCTCGACGACCTCGCCGCCTTCCTCGGAACGGACCACGACGCATGAGTGACACCACCACTGCCCTCTCCGGTGTGGGGATCGGTCGCGGACTCGCCGTAGGTCCCATCCTTCGCATGCCCGACCCCCTGCCCGATCCCACCGACGAGCCGAGCTCGGTAGGCGCCGACGCCGAGAAGGTGCGTGCGGCCGGCGCTCTCGCGGCGACGGCCGCCGACATCCGACTGCGCGGGGAGCGCGCCGGCGGCGCTGCCAAGGACGTGCTCGACGCCCAGGCGCTCATGGCCGAAGACCCCACGCTGAAAGACGACGTCCACGCCCGGATCGCCGACGGCAAGACGGCCGAGCGGGCGGTGCACGAGGCCTTCGCCGCGTTCCGTGACCTGCTGACGAGCATGGGCGGGTACATGGGGGAGCGGGCGACCGACCTCAACGACGTCTCGCAGCGCGTCGTCGCGCACCTGCAGGGCGTCGCCGCTCCCGGCGTGCCCGACCCCGACCACGCGTTCATCCTCGTCGCCCGCGACCTCGCTCCCGCCGACACGGCGCTGCTCGACCTCGACAAGGTGCTCGCGCTCGTGACGAGCGATGGCGGACCGACGTCGCACACCGCCATCCTCGCCCGAGAGAAGTCGATCGTCGCCGTCGTGGGCGCGAATGGCGCGCTCGAGCTGGAAGACGGCCAGGTCGTCATCGTCGATGCCGCGACCGGCACCGTCTCGGTCTCCCCGAGCGTCGACGAGCAGGCGGCCGCGACCGAGACCATCGCGGCCCGCGCCGCCGTGGCCGACGTTCCGGTCGGCCCGGGCGCGCTCGCCGACGGCACCGCGGTGCCGCTGCTCGCCAACCTCGGCTCAGTCGACGGTGCCGGCCCCGCCATCGAGAAGGGCGCTGAGGGCGTCGGCCTGTTCCGCACCGAGTTCCTCTTCCTCGACGCCGACCGTGCCCCGACCGTCGCCGAGCAGCAGGAGAAGTACACGCAGCTGCTCACCGCGTTCTCCGGCAAGAAGGTGGTCGTGCGCGCGCTCGACGCCGGGGCCGACAAGCCCCTCAGCTTCCTCAACGACGAGCCGGAGGAGAATCCGGCGCTCGGACTGCGCGGCCTGCGTGCCCTGCGCACGAACGAGCCGATCCTGCGCGACCAGCTCACGGCCCTCGCCAACGCCGACGCGGCGACCGACGCCGAACTGTGGGTCATGGCACCCATGGTGTCGACGGTCGAAGAGACGCGGTACTTCACCAAGCTGGCCCGCGAGCTCGGAATCAAGACGGCCGGAGTGATGATCGAAGTGCCCGCGGCCGCGCTGCTTGCCGACCGCCTCCTGCCCGACACCGACTTCGCGAGCATCGGCACCAACGACCTCACCCAGTACACTCTCGCGGCCGACCGGCTGCTGGGCTCCGTGGCCTCCTTCCAAGACCCGTGGCACCCGGCCGTGCTACGTCTCGTCGGCGAGGTGGGCAAGGCTGGGTCTACACTCGGCAAGCCCGTCGGCATCTGCGGGGAGGCCGCGGCCGACCCGCTGCTCGCGGTCGTGCTCGTCGGCCTCGGCGCGACCTCGCTCTCGATGTCGCCCGCCGCCCTCGCCGACGTGCGAGCCGAACTGGCGAAGTACACCCTCGTCGAGGCCAGAGAATTCGCCGACATCGCCCTGTCGGCCAATAGCGCTGTGGAGGCCCGCGTCGCGGTGCTCGCAGCGGCAACATCCCTCACCACAACCACCACAGAATCGGAGTAAGACAAATGACAACGACGTCTCCCACCAAACGCGGCTCGACCAAGGTAGGTGTTCAGCGGTTCGGCACATTCGTCAGCGGAATGGTGCTTCCGAACATCGCGGCCTTCATCGCCTGGGGCCTCATCACCGCTCTCTTCATCGAGACCGGGTGGCTGCCGCTGCTCGGCGTCGACGCCACCTGGGTGCAGCAGCTCGGCGGCTGGAGCAACACCGACGCGACGTACCCGGGCCTCGTCGGCCCGATGATCACGTACCTGCTTCCCCTCCTCATCGCGAACACCGGTGGCCGCATGGTCTACGGGCTGCGCGGTGGAGTGGTCGGAACGATCGCCACCATGGGTGTCATCGTCGGTGCGGGCATCCCGATGTTCCTCGGCGCCATGATCGTCGGCCCCGGTGCCGCGTGGATCATGAAGAAGATCGACAAGATCTGGGCCGGCCGCATCCGGGCGGGCTTCGAGATGCTCGTCGACAACTTCTCGGGCGGAATCGTGGGTGCCGCGCTCGCCGTGGTCGCCTTCTTCCTCATCGCCCCGGCGGTGACGGCGATCAGCGACTTCCTCGAGGGCGTCGTCGGCTTCCTCGTCGACAGCAGCCTGCTTCCGCTCGCGAGCATCTTCGTCGAGCCGGGCAAGATCCTGTTCCTCAACAACGCCATCAACCATGGTGTGTTCACGCCGCTCGGCACGATCCAGTCGCAGGAGACCGGCCAGTCGATCCTCTTCCTCATCGAGGCGAACCCCGGCCCCGGCCTCGGCATCCTGCTCGCCTTCTCGGTGTTCGGCGTCGGTCTGCTGCGCGCGAGCGCTCCGGGCGCCATCCTCATCCAGTTCATCGGCGGTATCCACGAGATCTACTTCCCGTACGTTCTCGCCAAGCCGCTCCTGGTCGTCGCGGCGATCGCCGGTGGCGCAACGGGTGTTCTCACCAACGTGATCTTCCAGTCCGGACTGCGCGCTCCCGCGTCGCCCGGGTCGATCATCGCGGTGCTCGCGCAGACTCCTCCCGGCAGCTTCCTCGGCGTCATCCTGTCGGTTCTGCTGTCTGCGGCGGTGTCGTTCTTCGTCTCGGCCATCATCATCCGCTCGAGCCGCAAGCGCGACCTCGAGGCCGTCGAAGCGGGTCAAGACACCGCTCTCTCCGACGCAGTGGCCAAGAACGCCGCCAACAAGGGCCGCGACAGCAACGTCGGCGCCCTCCTCGGCGCGTCCGGTGGAAACGCCGCGGCGACCGCGACCGCACAGGGAACCACCGCGACCCGCGGGCCGATCCAGTCGATCGTGTTCGCATGCGACGCCGGCATGGGCTCGAGCGCCATGGGCGCGACCGTGATGCGCAACAAGATCAAGAAAGCCGGAATCGAGGGAGTGACGGTCGTCAACGAGTCGATCACCAACCTCACGGGCAACGCCGATCTCGTGATCACGCAGCGTGAGCTGACGCCCCGTGCGCAGGAGAAATCGCCGAACTCGGTGCACGTCTCCGTCGACAACTTCATGGGAAGCCCGAAGTACGACGAGGTCGTGGGCATGCTCGAAGCCCAGAAGCACGTGAACTAGCACCGCAGCACCACCCGCACCACCGAATAGCCAGGAAGAAAGAGGAATCCATGAGCAACGTGCTTGAACTTGCACAGATCAACCTGCACGGGTCGGCGACGACACCGGCGGAAGCGATCGACGAGGCGGGGCGCATGCTTGTGGCCTCCGGCGCCGTCACCGACGACTACCTCGCGTTCATGCATGATCGCGAGGCGACCGTGTCGACCTACATGGGCAACTTCCTGGCTATTCCGCACGGCACGAACGAGGGCAAAGACACGATCCTGAAGTCTGCGCTCTCGTTCCTGCGGTACGACAATCCGATCGACTGGGGTGGCAACGAGGTGCGCTTCGTCGTCGGGATCGCGGGAAAGGACGGCGGCCACATGGAGGTGCTGTCCTCCATCGCGATTGTGTTCAGCGACGACGACGAGGTGGCCAAGCTGCGCGCCGCCCAGACGCCCGAGGAGATCCTCGAGCTGCTGGGAGACGTGAACGCGTGAGCGACCTCAAGGCCGTGCACTTCGGTGCCGGCAACATCGGGCGCGGATTCGTCGGCCTCATCCTGCACAAGGCCGGCTACGAGGTCGTGTTCGCCGACGTCAACGGCGAGCTCATCGACGCCCTGGCGTCGACCCCGAGCTATGTCGTGACCGAGGTCGGCGCGGGCGGCACCGAGTGGACGGTCGACAACTACCGTGCGCTCAACAGCTCGACGCACGAGAGCGACGTCATCGCGGAGATCGCGACGGCAGACATCGTGACGACTGCGGTCGGCCCCAACATCCTGCGCTTCGTCGCGCCCCTGATCGCCGCGGCGATCAGCCAGCGCTCCGCAGACCGCGCACCCCTCACCGTGATGGCGTGCGAGAACGCCATCAACGCGACCGACCTGCTCAAGGCCGAGATCGTCAAGGCCCTGCCCGATGCCGCTGAGGCGAATGGCGCCGTGTTCGCCAACACTGCCGTCGACCGTATCGTGCCGGGGCAAGACCCCGACGCGGGCCTCAACGTGACCGTGGAGGCCTTCTTCGAGTGGGCGATCGAGAGCGGCCCGTTCGACGGCGCTGTTCCCGCCATCGGCGACGCCCACTTCGTGGCGGACCTCGCGCCCTACATCGAGCGCAAGCTCTTCACGGTGAACACCGGGCACGCCACCGCCGCGTACCACGGCTTCGCTGCCGGTGTCTCCTCGATGGCCGAGGCGTTCTCGACACCCGCCATCGCCGACGAGGTGCGCGCCGTGCTCGCCGAGACAAAGGAGCTACTCGTGGCGAAGCACGGCTTCGACCCCGAGGTGCAGCAGAGCTACATCGACACAAACATGGTGCGGTTCGCCAACCCGCAGCTGAGCGACACCGTCGACCGCGTCGGACGCCAGCCGCTGCGCAAGCTCGGCCGCAACGAGCGTTTCGTCGGCCCAGCCGCCGAACTCGCCGAGCGCGGGCTCTCGAGCGAGGCGCTCGTGCGCACCATGGGCGTCGCTCTGGAGTTCGACGTGCCGGAAGACCCGCAGAGCGTTGAGCTGAGGTTGCTGCTCTCCGGCTCGAGCGCTGAGGAGTTCGTCTCCCAGGTGATGGGTCTCGAGGAGACGCATCCGCTCTTCGCCGCCGTCGTCGAGGTGGTCCGACCGCACGCAGCCTGAGTAGGCTGACGCAATGAACACCGCCGAGTCCACGATCGCCGTCGCCCAGTTCGCGCCGGTCGCGGACTCGGCCGCGAACCTCGCCAGCATCCGCGTCCTGACCGAGCGGGCGGCCTCCCGCGGCGCGACCCTCGTTGTCTTCCCGGAATACTCGTCGTACTTCGAACCTGACCTGGGGCCGGGCTTCGTCGAGGCCGCCGAGCCTCTCGACGGAGCATTCGTGGCCGGGCTCATCGCCCTGGCGGTCGAGTTCGAAGTGCACCTCGTGGCCGGGCTCGTGGAGAGCGCCGACGAGGGCGAGCGGTTCTCCAACACGCTCGTCGTCGTCGATCCGACTGGTGAGCTCGTCGCGAGGTACCGCAAGATCCACCTCTACGACGCCTTCGGCGCACGCGAATCCGACTGGGTCGTGCCGGGGCCGATCGACGTGCCAGAGACGTTCCGCTGGGGCGGCTTCACCGTGGGACTGCAAACCTGTTACGACATCCGATTTCCCGAAGTCACTCGGCGTCTCGTCGACGCGGGTGCCGACCTCGTGCTGTTGCCGTCGGAGTGGGTGCGCGGTCCGCTCAAAGAGCACCACTGGCGCACGCTCGTCACCGCCCGCGCCATCGAGAACACCGTCTACATGGCCGCCGCCGACCAGGCGCCCCCCATCGGTGCAGGAAACAGCATGATCGTCGACCCCATGGGCGTGGAGATCGCGACCATCGGCGAGGCCACGGATGTCGCGGTCGCCTGGCTCTCGCCCGACCGGGTCGCACAGGCCCGCGTCGTCAATCCGGCTCTCTCCCTGCGGCGCCTCCGTTCCTGAGCGGCACTCCGCCGACGTCGCCCTCGCCACGGCGTCGTGGCGAACTTCGTTCCCGGTGTGGTGGTCACCACCGACCGATCATGCAACACCGGACCGACGGTGGCGATCATGGAGCGTGTCGTGCGCGGGGTGACACCGACGACGAGGTTCGCGTCGATCGACGGGTTCACGGAGAAGAAGCGCGAGCTGCTGGAGATTATCCGGGATACCACCCACATCAGGCCGACTGGCACTGGAGTGAGCACGACGGGCGGCGATGCATCCAACCACAATATCTCCGGCACCTCGGCGGCACTGCGTGGATAATCGCAGACGGGAGGACCCGCGGAAAGGGCTGCGCGCGTGACATCATGTGGCTGGGGCAATCGTCGCGATCGCGTGGGTCGTGAGGCTCGTCATCATCAGAGAGGCCGTCTTTAAATGAGCGACAGCGACAACAATGGCACCACACGAGTGCTCATCGTCGATGACAGCGAAGACCAGCTCCTGCTTCTCCGCACCTACTTCGAGCGTGCCGGGTGCACGGTAGAGAGCGTGGGCACGGCGGAAGACGCGATCAACGCGTTCGACGCATCCGCTCCCGACCTCGCCGTCATCGACCTCCTCCTCCCCGGCATGGACGGGTGGGAGCTCGCCGCGAGAATGAAGGAGCGCCGCCCGGAGTGCAACATCGTGATCACCTCGGTGCTCGACGAGCACGAGTACCCGGTCGACCACGCGACGCTGCCGAAGCCCGTAACCGGAGCAGACGTGCGTCGCGTGCTCGCCGAGCTCGTGCCCGGCTGGACCGAGAAGTGAGGCTCTTCCGCTGGTTGCAGGACACGATCCGTGTCGACGACCCGTCGCCGCTGGTCAAGCAGGTTCCCTTGGCGCTCGCCTTTCTTCTGGCCGTGATCGCGGTCGTTGTCTCACCCAAGATCGACTTCGAGGTGTGGCCGGCCGCCCTCCTCGGCATGTGGGGAATCATCGTGGCAACGGCGTTGGCCACGCTCTTGACCCTCCAGCCGTCGCTGGCACGCCTGGCGCTGATCGTGCCCATCCTCGACCTCGTCGCTCTCGGACTCTTCCGGTCCGGAACTGGGGGCGGCCTTTCGCCTTTCACCGCGGTGATCATCCTCCCGGTCGTCTGGATCGCCGCGGAGAACGGGCGCCGCTACGTCCTCGTCGCCGCGGTAGGCACAGTCGTCGCCCTCTCCGATCCGTTCCGCTTCGGCGCCGCGCAGACGCAGACCGACCTCACCCGTACCGTCTTCGCCCCGATCGTCTTCGCGATGGCTGCCGCGATCGTGAACGAGCTCGCCCGGCAGGGTCGAGCCCAGGTGGCGTCGATCCGGCAACTCGCCGAGGAACGTCAGACGATGCTGCGCGGCGCGGAAGACCACACGAAGCGGTTGCGTTCGAGCGAAGCGCAGATGCGAGCGGCCCACAAGCTCACGCGCAGCGTGCTCGACGCCGTCACCGAGCAGTCGGTCATCGGCACCGACGTGACGGGACGCATCGACGTGTGGAACCCTGGAGCGCAACGCATGCTGGGCCCGGGCGCAACCGAGACCCAGGGCAAGCGCTACATCTCCGAGTTCCACCTCGACAGCGAGCTCGAAGACTGGTCACGCGAACTCAACTATCCGCCGGGGGAGACTGTGCTCACGCCCGGCTTCTCCGCCCTCGTCGAGTCGGCTCGACTCGGCACGCCGGAGGTGCGGCAGTGGACCTACCGGCGGGATGACGGCCACGAACTGGCGGTCGAGGTGGCGGTCACTCGGCGCGTGGACGATGCGGGCGATACATCCGGCTACCTGTTCGTTGCGACGGATGTCACGCAGGCGCTCGAGGTGTCACGGCTCAAGGACGAATTCGTCGGACTGATCTCCCACGAACTCCGCACTCCGCTCAGCTCGATCCTCGGCTACCTCGAGCTCATGCGTGACGACGCCGATGATCCGTTGTCGGAGGAGCAGCTGCAGTACCTGGGCATCGCCGAACGCAACGCCCACCGGCTGCTGCGGCTCGTCGGCGACCTGCTGTTCACCGCCCAGGTGGGTGCGAGCGGTTTCTCCATCGACCTGACCGAGGTCGACCTCATGCCGATCGTGCGCGCATCCGTCGAGACGGCTCAGCCAGCGTCGATGGCTCAGGATGTCTCGATCATCGCCGGCGCGGGGGAAGATGTCGCGCTCGTGATGTGTGACCCCGTGCGCATCGGACAGGCCATCGACAATCTCCTGTCGAACGCCATCAAGTTCACCCCGCGTGGCGGTCGAGTGACCATCACGGTGCACTGCGAGGGTGACACGATCGTCGTCAACCTCACCGACACCGGCATGGGCATCCCCGCGGGCGAGCTCGATCAGCTTTTCGCCCGGTTCTTCCGCGCCTCCACGGCGACTCGCGCCGCGGTGCCCGGCGTCGGGCTCGGCCTGACGATCACGAAGGCGATCATCGACGCTCACGGTGGAGAGCTCGATGTCGAGAGCGAGGTCGGGGTCGGCACGACGTTCATGATGCGACTGCCGAAGGCACCGGTGCGGGCCGCGGTGGAAGTCGGCGTCTGAGCCGGCCCAGACGACCCGCCGTCAGCGGGTGAGTGCCCCGAGGCGTGAGACCGCTTCGGCGAGCACGTCCTCGCGCTTGCAGTATGCGAAGCGCACCAGCGAGCGGTACTCGGAGTCGGCGCCGCCGCGGACGAAAGCGCTGATCGGAACGCCCACGACACCGGCGAGTGTCGGCAGTTGGCGGCAGAACTCCTCGGCGTTCGAGAATCCCAGCGGCGCGGCATCCGCGACGACGAAGTAGCCGCCCTGTGGTCTGGTCACCTCGAAGCCTGCGGCGACGAGTCCGGCGGAGAGCACGTCGCGCTTTCGCTCGAGCACGGCGGCGATCCCCGTGAAGAAAGAGTCGGGCAGGGCGAGCCCCACCGCGATCGCCGGCTGAAAGGGCGCGCCGTTGACGAACGTCAGGAACTGCTTCACCGCGAGAATGGCTGCGACGATCTCGTGCGGGGCCACGATCCAGCCGACCTTCCAGCCGGTCGTGTTGAACGTCTTGCCGCCGCTCGAGATCGTCACCGTTCGTTCGCGAGCGCCCTCGAGCGTCGCGATGGGGATGTGCGCGGCACAGAACGTGAGGTGCTCGTAGACCTCGTCCGTGACGATCACGGCCTCGTGCTTCGTCGCCAACTCGACGATGAGCTGCAGCGTCTCCCGCGGCAGCATCGTTCCGGTGGGATTGTGCGGGTTGTTGATCAGGATGAGGCGGGTGCGATCGGTGATCGCCGCGCGAAGTTCATCGTGGTCGGGAAGGAAGGCGGGCGCGTGAAGTCTCACGGTGACGTGTGTCGCGCCGCTCAGCGCGATCATCGCGCCATACGCGTCGTAGAACGGCTCGAGCGTCACCACCTCGTCGCCTGGCTCGGTGAGGGCGAGGATGGTCGCCGCGAGCGCCTCGGTCGCACCGGCGGTGACGAGCACCTCGCGGTCGGGGTCGACGCTGAGACCGTAGAAGCGCTCCTGGTGCGCGGCAATCGCCTCGCGCAGCACGGGCATGCCGATGCCCGGCGGGTACTGGTTGAGCCCGTCGGTGATCGCCCGCTTCGCGGCCTCGAGCACTTCGGCCGGGCCGTCCTCGTCGGGAAATCCCTGGCCGAGATTGATCGAACCTGTACTGACCGCGAGTGCCGACATCTCGGCGAAGATGGTCGGGCGAAGCTGCCCGTCGCTGCCGAGGAGCATGGCCCCGCGAGCTGCCTGTTGCCACGAACCAGAGACTGTCATTGTGGCTTAACCCTAGCCGGAGGCCACGGCCACGGTTGTGGATAACTCGCTTCGGGCTGCTGCTGCTGGAATACGGTGAGCAGATGCGAACAGATGTGCGCCGCGCGGGCGTCGCCGTGGCGATCGCGGCGGCGCTGGCGCTCACCGCGTGCACTCCGCCGGCTGACGGGCACAACCCCAGCCCCAGCCCGTCGGTGACTCCGCTCTTCTCCTCGGACGAGGAGGCCCTGGCTGCCGCAGAGGAGGCCTACGCCGCGTACGTAGCGGTCACTGACCAGATTTTCGCCGACGGGGGCGTTGGGCTCGAGCGACTCGACGGGGTCGTCACCGGACCGCAGATGGAGATAGAAAGGGCAAGTCTCGAGGAAGTCGCAACTAAGGGATATCGCAGTATTGGCAACACCACCTTCAACCGAATCGAGCTTCAGCAATATGCAAAAGAATCATCCGACGAGGCTGAGGTAATCGTTTACCTATGTCAGGACATTAGTTCGGTGGATGTGGTCGACTCGACGGGGGTTTCGGTGGTGACAGACGCGAGGGTCGACCGAATCAGCTACGAAGTGAAATTCGATACAGCTAGCAACGACGACAGGTCACTATTGGTGTCGGATCGATCACCTTGGAGTGCGCGATCGTGTTGAAGGTGCCGACGTTCACTCTCTTTCTCAGTGCGGTGGCTATCTGCCTATTCGCAACCGCATTGCCGTCAGTCGCAGCAGGCGGGTGCTCCTCCGCCAACGAGAAATTAGGGTTGTGCGCCGATATTGGCAGCGGTCAGGTCGATCTCGAGTCGTCGCGCTCCTCAAACGGTCGCACCGCACGACCCGGGAATAGCGACGCCCCGGGCACCAGCCCCGGACGGCGTCCGACCGCGGCCGAGGAACGTCGTGCGCGCGAGCGGGCCAGCGGCCGTTCGGAGTTCTGGGTCGAGTACACCCCGCCGCCCGGTGCGCCCGGCGC
>JAODMO010000028.1 GCA_025464995.1 Microbacteriaceae bacterium | reverse complement strand
AACGCCCACATGACGGGGCTCGAGGCCTCGCGCACCCGCTGCGCGTGCGGATTCGCGACACCGTGTCGACCTGCGGCTGGTTCACCCGCGAGCGGCCTCGCCGAGCGACGGGGGGAGTCGCGCGGCCCGACGAGCTACCACCCGCGCCAGCTCGAGAAACACGGCTGGGAGCGCACGCCCGACGGCATCACGATCGCGTCACGAGTCACAACCCAACCGGCTCGACCGCATCGCGCTCCTCGTCGGAAACGCGCTGGTGCGGTGGACCCAGCGTCGCCAACGGAAGACGCCGATGAGCCAAGAGACCCAGCAGCTGCGCGTCGCTGCCCGGCGCGGGGGAGACCCGATCATGACGCGTCGCGACCTCGGCGCGAGCCACCTCCTGCGCTGAGCTCCGCCTGTCTAGTGGTGGCCGTCTGCGGATGGCTCGCCGCCGTCGATGCTCGTCGTCACGACCCCGGCGTGGTCGACGCGGATGATGGTGCCGTCGTCGAGCTCGACGACGGGTCGCCCCTCCAGCCAGGTCAGCGTCCACCGCCACTGGCTCGTGTCCACCTCGGCGAGCTGCGCCTCGACGTCGCGTACCGCGAGCACGACGGGGGCGGGGAGTCGTTCGGGCGTCGGCGCTCCGACGCTCCATCGGGTTCCGAGTTGCATCAGCGTGCTCCATCCTGAATCGTCGCGGTGGTTGCGGGCCCCGCCGCGGGATCGAGGTCGTACGTGACCCACGGGGTCTTCGTGGCGACGCGGTCGTACACGCGCTGAGCCGCGACGTTGTCGGCCGCGGTGATCCAGCGCACGACGCCGAGTCCGCGCTCGAGAGCGATGCCCTTGAGCGCGTCGAGCAGGGCGGATGCCGCACCTGACCGCCGGGCCTCGGGGGAGGTGAAGAGGTCGTCGAGGTAGAGACCGCGACCGCCGGCGAGGGGTCGCGCGAACTCGCGGTAGTGGGCGAGGCCGATCGGGCGGTCGGCGTCGTCGACCGCGACGAGGCCGAAGCTCTCGTAGGACGCGTCGAGCAGGCCGTTCCACACCCGCTCGGCCTTCTCGTCGGTCAGCGGGGTGTCGTAGAACTCGCCGTAGTCGGCGTACAGGCGCTGCCAGCCGGCGCGGTCGCCGCTGCGCAACGCGCGTACGGTCGTCACGCACCCACCTGCGTACCGGGCTGGCGCTCACCAGACTGGCGTTCACCAGAGTCGGCGCTCGGCTGCTCGGCGAGCACGATGTCGCTGACGGTCACGGCGTCGGACTCGACGAACGTGACGTCGGCGATGCGGCCGACCCCCTTGAGGTCGTCGAGACCGAGCGCGAGCAGCGCCGGACCGGAGATGGTCGCCGAGGTGACCTCGGTCTTCTGCGATGCCTTAGCGTCGGTCTTGGCGCGCCGGATGCCGATGAGGGCCTCGGAGACGAGCGGCAGGAGACCGGTGGGCGCCTCGACGGGCTCGACCACCGTCGGCCAGGCGGCGGTGTGCACAGACCCGTCGTGCGTCCAGCTCCAGACCTCTTCGGTCGCGAACGGGATGAACGGTGCGAAGAGTCGCAGCAGCACGTCGACCGCGGTGCGGAGTGCGAGCGCCGCGCTCGCCTGGCCCTCGGGGGTCGACGAGCCGTAGGCGCGTTCCTTCACGAGCTCGAGGTAGTCGTCGCAGAAGACCCAGAAGAAGTGCTCGGTGGTCTCGAGCGCCCGCGCGTGGTCGAACTCGTCGAACGCCTTCGTGGCCGTCGCGACGACGCGGTTCAGCTCGGCGAGCAGGTCGAGGTCGAGGGGGGCCGTGATCGTCGCGCCCTCCGCATCCGCGGGGACCGGGAACGAGTACACGAACTTGGCGGCGTTGAGCACCTTGATCGCGAGTCTGCGGCCGATCTTGATCTGCTTCGGGTTCTGCGGGTCGAACGCCGCATCCGTGCCGAGTCGTGACGACGCCGCCCAGTAGCGCACCGCGTCGGAGCCGTGGTCGTCGAGCATGCCCTTCGGCGTGACGACGTTGCCCTTCGACTTCGACATCTTCTTGCGGTCGGGGTCGACGATGAAGCCGCTGATTCCCGCGTTCTTCCACGGGGCGACGCCCTGCTCCTGCTCGGCGCGCAGCACCGTGGAGAAGAGCCAGGTGCGGATGATGTCCTGGCCCTGGCTGCGGAGCGAGTACGGGAAGACGAGGTCGAAGAGCTCGGGGTCGGTCTCCCAGCCGCCGGCGATCTGCGGGGTGAGCGACGACGTGGCCCAGGTGTCCATGATGTCCACCTCGCCGGCGAACCCGCCGGGCTGGTTGCGCTGGCTCTCGATGAAGCCGGGCGCGGTGTGCGACGCCGGGTCGACGGGCAGCATGTCCTCCGTCGGCACGATCACCGCGCCCTTCTCGCCATCCTCGTCGAGCTCGTACCAGACGGGGATCGGCACACCGAAGAAGCGCTGGCGGGAGATGAGCCAGTCGCCGGTGAGGCCGCCCACCCAGTTCTCGTAGCGCACCCGCATGAAATCGGGCACGAAGTTGACGTCCTTGCCGCGCTGCAGCAGGCGTTCGCGCAGGTCGGCGTCGCGCGCTCCGTTGGAGATGTACCACTGATGGGTCGAGATGATCTCGAGCGGCTTGTCGCCCTTTTCGAAGAACTTCACCGAGTGGGTTATCGGGCGGGCGTCGCCCAGCATCTCGCCGGACGCCTTGAGCAGCTCGACCATCTTCGCCTTGGCGCTGAACACCGTCTTGCCGGCGATCTCGGCGTAGGCCGCCCTCGCCTCGTCGGTCACGATGGCCTCGGGCGCATCCGCGACTATGCGTCCGTCCGCACCGATGATGGTGCGGTTGGGCAGGTCGAGTTCGCGCCACCAGATGACGTCGGTCACGTCACCGAAGGTGCAGATCATCGCGATACCGGAGCCCTTGTCGATCTGCGCGAGGTGGTGCGCGACGACGGGCACCTCGACGCCGAAGACGGGCGTGACGACGTTGGTGCCGAACAGGTCTTTGTAGCGGTCGTCGTCGGGATGCGCCACGAGTGCCACACACGCGGCGAGCAGTTCGGGTCGGGTCGTCTCGATGTGCACGTCGGAGCCGTCGGGCTTGTGGAAGGCGAGGCGGTGGTAGGCCGCCGGCATCTCCTTGTCTTCGAGCTCGGCCTGGGCCACCGCGGTGCGGAACGTGACGTCCCACAGGGTGGGGGCGTCGGCCTGGTAGGCCTCGCCGCGCTCGATGTTGCGCAGGAAGGCGCGCTGGGCCGCGGTCTGGGCCTCGTCGCCGATGGTGCGGTAGCTCTGGGCCCAGTCGACGCTCAGCCCGAGCTGGCGCCACAGCAGCTCGAACTGCTTCTCGTCTTCCGCCGTGAGCCGCTCACACAGCTCGATGAAGTTGCGGCGCGAGACGGGAACCTGGTCGGCCGCCTTGCCGCTCGACCCCTCGCCGCCTTCGAGCGGTGGGATGTAGCCCTCGGCGTATGGCAGCGACGGGTCGCAGCGCACGCCGTAGTAGTTCTGCACCCGACGCTCGGTGGGCAGGCCGTTGTCGTCCCACCCCATCGGATAGAAGATGTCCTTGCCCTGCATGCGCTGGTACCGCGCGATGAGGTCCATGTGGGTGTAGCTGAAGACGTGCCCGATGTGCAGCGATCCCGATGCGGTGGGCGGGGGAGTGTCGATCGAGAAGACGTTGGCCTTTGTCGCCGAGTCGCGGTCGAACCGGTAGGTGCCGTCGGTCTCCCACGCCGTTCCCCACTTGTCTTCGAGGCCCTCGAGTGCTGGCTTGTCGGGGATCGAACCGGTCGAGTCGGGGGTGGGGACAGGCATGGCGGCGCTCCGGTTCTATCGACGGCACCGTGTCGGTGATGAGGTGCCTGAGTGTGGGTTTCGTCCCCCAATCTACCGCCCCTGCCGCGCGAGGCGCTTACGGGCGGATGGTCACCGACTGGCTCGTGGTCAGGCCCTCGGCGTTCTCGAGCGTGACGGTGTACACCTGCGACGAAAGCTCGCACTCGTAGTCGAGCCCGGTGTAGGTGAAGACCGGGGGCAGGTCACTCTCGAACGGGTCGCGCGACGCATCATCCGTGCCGACGCCGATGTAGGCGGTTGTTGCGGTAGTCGAGGCCCAGCTGATGGTGAGCGGCGCGTTGTCGTCGCCCTCCTCGCAGCCCGCGGAGGTGGGCGCCTCGAAGGCGGTGAAGACGGGCGCTGCCGGCGCCTCCTCGGTGGGGCTCGGGGTGGGGGTCGCCTCCTGCGTCGGTTCCTCGGTCGGAGTCGGTTCCTCGGTGGGCGCCGCAGACGGGGTCTGGGTCGCGCTCGGTGTCGCGACCGGCGCCTGGTCTTGCCCGGTGAAGAACATGGCGAGCAGCACGATGACCGCGATGAGGAGCGCCGCCCCGATTCCGATCAGCCAGAAGAGCAGGGCGCGCGACTTGCGCTCGCCCGCGGCCGGTTCGTCGAACACGGGCGGTCGGTCGTGCACGGGGGGTCGGGCCGGAGGGATGGCGCCCGCCCCCGCCCCGGCGGCCCCGGCTACCGGGAGGATGCGCGTGGCGGGTTCGACGGGCGGCCACGCGCCGCCGTTGGTCGGATCGAAGTCGTGCGTCGGGCCACCGGTGGTGCCGGTGATCGGCACGAATCGCTCGGTCGGGGCGTTGTCACCCGGCGTCTGCGCGCTCTTCGCCGCGTCGAACGCCTCGGTGGGCGTGTCTTCGGGCGGGGTGCCGCCCGGGGCGGCGCCATCCGGTCGCTTCTCGCCGTCGGACTTCGGATCGAACCGCTCGGTGGGAGTGTCGTCGCTCATGAACGCCGAGTCTAGGTTGCGCCGCCGCGCGCCCGCCACCCGCGGCCGTCGGTCACGGTCGCCGCGGCGCAGTGCCGAGTCGCGGAGCGGAGGCGAAGAGCGCACGCGTGTACTCGTGCCGGGGCGCGGCGAACACCGTCTCGGTCGGGCCTCGTTCGACGACCCGGCCGGCGCGCATGACGAGCACGTCGTCGCTGACGTGCCGCACGACCCCGAGATCATGCGTGATGAAGAGGTAGCTGAGCCCGAGCTCCCGCTGCAGGTCGTCGAGCAGGTCGAGCACCTGCGCCTGCACCGACACGTCGAGACTCGACACCGGCTCGTCGCACACGATGACGTCGGGTCGCGGGGCGATCGCGCGGGCGATCGCGACACGCTGCTGCTGCCCGCCCGAGAGCAGCCGGGGCCGGCGGCGCGCGACGGACGGGTCGAGGCCGACCTGGTGCAGCAGCTCCTCGACGTCGGCTCCGGCCCGCTGCGAGCGCCCGTGGGTCAGTGCGTCGGCGAGGATGCGCCCGACCGTGAGCCGCGGGTCGAACGAGCTCGCGGCATCCTGGTAGATCGCACCGATGCGGGGGCGTGTTGCCCGACGTTCGCGTTCGGTCGCGGCGCTCCACGGGCGGTCGAGCACGCGGACGTCGCCGGAATCCGGGGCGTCGAGGGCGAGCACCATCCGAGCCACCGTCGTCTTCCCCGAACCCGACTCACCCACGATGCCGAGCGTGCGCCCGCGTGCGAGCTCGAAGCTCACCTCGTCGACGGCGAGCCGGCTACCGAAGCGGCGGCTGAGACTCGTCGCGACCACGACGGCGTCGCGGGCGGTCGCGGCGTCTTTCGGAAATTCAGGAACCGGCGTCGAGACACACGCCGACGACGGGCCAGCGAGCCGGGAGACGTCATCATCTCCTGAATTTCCGAAGGCACCGGCGGCAGCGTGTTCGAGGCGACCGCGAGCGGCGGGGACGTCGGGCGGGGCCACGAGCCGACTGCCGCGGGGGCGGTCGGTGGGAACGGCGGCGATGAGCTGACGGGTGTACGGATGCTGCGGCCGAGCGAGCACGACATCGCTCGGGCCGCTCTCCACGATGTGGCCCCCGCGCATCACGAGCACGCGCGACGCGAGGCGTGACACCACCGCGAGGTCGTGGCTGATGAGGATGAGCGCCGTGCCCTCGTCGCGCAGCCGCTCGAGCAGGTCGAGGATGCCCGCCTGCACGGTGGTATCGAGCGCCGTCGTGGGCTCGTCGGCGATGAGCAGCCGCGGGCGGAGGGCGATGGCCGACGCGATGATCGCCCGCTGGCGCAACCCGCCCGACAGCTGGTGCGGGTATTGCGTCGCGCGGAGCTCCGGATCGGGCACGCCCACGCTCGTGAGCAGCTCGACCACGCGCGCTCGACGCTGTGCCGGTGTGGCCGAGGTGTGCAGCCGCAGCGCGTCGGCGATCTCGCTCCCGACGGTCCGCAGCGGGTCCAAGGCAACGAGCGCGCCCTGCGACACGTAGCCGATGTCGCTGCCACGCAGCGCGCGAAGGCGCGAGGCGGGAGCGGCGGCGAGGTCCGTGTCGCCGAACCGCAGCGTGTCGGCGGTGACACGGGCAGTGCGGCCGGCGAGACCGAGCAATGCCCGCGCGCTGACGCTCTTGCCCGAGCCGCTCTCGCCCACGATGCCGATGCACTCGCCCGGCTCGACCTCGAACGAGCTTCCGGAGACCACCGGTTCGCCCGAGCCGAAACGCACGCGCAGGTCGGAGACGGTCAGCAGGGCGCTCACGACTCGCGTCCCCTCTGCTGGATGGCCCGCCCGAGCAGCGTCGTCGCGGCGGCGCTCAGCACGATGAACAGGCCGGGGAAGAACGTCATCCACCAGAACGACGCGATGTAGGTGCGGCCTGCCGAGAGCATGGCGCCCCACTCGGCGGCTGGCGGCACCGCGCCGAGCCCGAGATAGCTGAGCGACGACGCCCACACGATCGACTGTCCGACGCCGAGGGTTGCGAGAACGAAGAGCGATCCCGCCACGTTCGGCAGCACGTGGCGCAGGATTCGGGTGGTGCGGCCGCGCCCGAGCACGGTCGCCGCCTCGAGGTACGGCGACGTGCGCACCTGGATGACGCGGCTCCGGATGATGCGGGCGTAACCGGGCGCGGTCGACAGCCCGACCGCGATCGTCGACGTCACCACGCCGGGGCCGTAGACGACGATGAAGAGCAGGGCGAAGAGGAGGCCGGGGAAGGCGAAGAGCACCTCGAGCAGGCGCGTGGTGCCGAAGTCGAGCCACCGTGGACCGAAGCCCGCCATGAGGCCGAAGACGAGGGCGAGCCCGAGCCCGATCGCGGTCGCGGCGAGGCCGATGAGCAGTGAGGCGCGGGTGCCGTGCACCACACGCGTGTAGATGTCGCGGCCGGATTCGTCCGTGCCGAACAGGTGCGCGGGAGACGGCGACTGGAAGCTGTCGAGCGGGTTGATCGCGAGCGGGTCACCGGGTGCGAGCAGCGCGGGGGAGACGGCCGCGACGACGAGGAACGCGATGATGGCGAGCGAGACGACCTCGGTGGTGCGGGCCCGGGCGGCGGGCCGCATCCGCGAACCCGAAGCCGACGCCGTGGCGGACGGGGAGGTCATCGGGGCACCGTCCGCAGCCGCGGGTCGACGAGACGGTCGGCGAGGTCGGTGAGCGTCGTGACCAGCATGTAGGCGAGCGCGACGACGAGCACGACCCCGATCACGAGCGGCACGTCGCGTGACTGCACCGCAGAGAGCAGGCTGCGGCCGAGGCCCTGCCGGGCGAAGATCGTCTCCACGACGACCGCTCCGCTGACGAGCGAGCCGAACGCCCACCCGATGAGACCGATGGCGGGGATCGCAGCGTGCCGCAGGGCGTGTCGCCAGAACACGCCGCCGTCACCCTCGCCACGTGCGCGAGCCGACAGCACGAAGGGCGAGTCGAGGGCGTCGAGCAGCGCCTCGCGCATCACCTGGCCGAGGAACCCGGCGAGCGGGATGGCGAGCGTCAGCACCGGCAGCACGAGCCCCGCCGGCCCGGGCACGCTCACGGGCGGCAGCCAGCCGAGGGTCGTGCTGAACAGCAGGATCATCGAGATCGCGAGCCAGAAGTGCGGCACGGCGGCCGCCACGATCTCGAGCAGCGATCCGATCGCCGCCGACACCCGTCCGCCCCGTGTCGACCACACGGCGAGGCCGAGCGCGATGAGCGTGGCGACGACGAGTGAGACGAGCGCGAGCACGAGGGTCGGCCAGAGATTGGTGAGGACGACGGATGCGACGCTCTGGCGGAGCGCATACGAGTCGCCGAGGTCGCCCATGGCGAGTCGCCCGAGGTACACGACGTACTGGGTCGCGAGCGGCTGGTCGAGCCCGTAGTCCGCCCGAACCTGCGCGAGCGCCTCGGCGCTCGCCTGCGAGCCAGGCCCGCCGAGCACGGCCTCGGCGGGATCACCCGGTATCAGACGGAGAGCGAAGAACGTCACCGTCGCGACCGCCCAGAGAACGAACACGACCCCGCCGAGGCGTAGCAGCAACCAGCGGATCATCCGCCCGCGGGTGCCCACCCGTGGTGTGCCGTCGAGTGGCGCACCGGGCGGGCCGGCGACGAGGTCGACGCTCAGCGATCCAGCCATGTGTCGAATAGGGACGGGGTCGACACCGTCGGCATCGCGCGGACGCCGCGTACGTCTGAGCGGTAGAGGTAGTGGTTCTGCTGGTCGTAGAGCGGAAGGATGTAGAAGCCCGACAGCACGATGTCTTGCGCCTTGGCGTAGAGGTCGGCGCGCTCGTCGGCGTCGGAGACCTGGGCGGCCGATCGCAACAGCTCGTCGAGCTCGGGGTTCTTCACCTGGGCGTGGTTCGCGAAGTAGCCACTCGGCGCGGGCACAGTGCCGCTCGAGTCGAAGAGGATGCGCAGCACGTCGGGTCCGACCTTCGTGTACGGGGCGCTGACGAGGTCGTAGGCGTTCTCGCCGAGGGCGCCGTACCAGCTGGAGAGGTCGAGCGGCTCGAGGTTCACCTTGAAGCCGGCCTCCTTCGCCGTGGCCTGCAGCTGCTCGAAGAGCGACTGCTCCGCGGGGATCGACTGGTTCGTGCTCACCGGGAAGTCGAGCTCGAGGGTCACTCCGTCCTTCATGCGGTAGCCGTCGGCGTCGCGAGCGGTCCAGCCCGCCTCGTCGAGCAGGCGAGCCGCCTCATCCTGGTCGTAGCCGAAGAGCTCGGGCTTGGAGACCCCCGACTTCTCTACGCTCGAGAGGGCGGAGTACGAGCGCTCCGCGGTGTCGAAGAACAGGCTCGTGATGGCGTCGTCGACGTTGGCCGAACGCACGAACGCCTCCCGAACGAGAGCGTCGTCGAACGGTGCCTTGCTCGAGTTGAGCTCGATGCGGTTGGACGCGCCGGGGCGCGGCGCGTTGAGCTCCTCGATGTCGTCGACCTTCTGCGCCGCGACGATGGTGTCGGGCTGCACGTTGTCGATGACGTCGACCGTTCCGGACTGGAGCGCGGCGTAGCGCGAGGCCGAGTCGGGCAGGAAGCGCCACTCGATGGAGTCGAGGTAGGCGGTGCCCTCGTGGGCGGCGTCGGCCGGGGGAGAGGTGTAGTCGTCGTTGCGTTCGAGGGAGATCGACTCCTGGCGGTTCCACTCGGTCACGACGAAGGGGCCGGTTCCGACGGGTGACTCGCAGTTCTCCTCCTGCGAGCGCTCGAGGGCCTTCGGCGACTCGATCGCGAGCCACGGCTGCGAGAGCGAGTCGAGGAGGGCGCTGTCGGGTTCGCTCAGCACGAGGCGCGCGGTGGTGTCGTCGACCACCTCGACCGAGGCGACCTTCTGCAGCGCGAGGTAGCCCGTCGACGATCCGGTCTCCGGGTTCTGCACGTGCGCGATGTTGGCTGCGACCGCGTCGGCAGTGAAGGGCGTGCCGTCGCTGAACGTCACGCCGTCGCGCAGAGTGAAGGTCCACGCGAGGCCGTCCTCCGACTCTCTCCACTCGGTGGCGAGCCACGGAATGATGTCGCCTTCGGCGTTCTTCGACACGAGCGACTCGAGGAACTGCGTGGCCACGAGCGCCTGCGGGTAGTTTCCTCCGACGTGGGGGTCGAGGCACGTCGGTTCGGCGTCGCCCGTCGCGTAGACCAGGTTGCCGCCCGTCACCGGCTCGGTATTGGCCGGGGCGGTGCTCGAGCACCCCGCCGCGAGGAGGAGCACGGAGGCTGCGGCGACGATGGAGGGTGAAATGCGGTTCACGGCGGTCTTTCCTCGGGACGGGTCGTTCGGGGGCGGTCGATCGTATTGCTTATTCTTGGACTCGGTACATAATCTAACCATGACGGGAACCATCGTGCAGACGCGTGCGGGGCGGAGCGGCGGAGCCGGACGGCCGAAGGCGTCGTCGCGGCAGATGATCGAAGACGCGGCCGCCGAGCTCTTCATCGAGCACACCTACGCCGGCACGACGATCGACCAGATCACCACCCGGGCGGGCGTGAGCCGAGCGACGTTCTTCAACTACTTCTCGGCGAAGAGCGACCTGCTGTGGTTCGAGGTCGACCGGGCGATAGATTCGCTGCGGGATGCCGCGGCCGCTGCATCCGCGTCGGGAACGCTCGACTCCCTGCCCGGGGTGATACACGCCGTCGCGGCGGATTTCGACGACCTGCGCCTGCCGCTCGCGCTCACGCAGTCGGACGTCATGGGCGCGGCGGACGACGTCGCCCAGTCCGGGCTGCTGCGCGTCGCCGCGCAGGCCTCGGTGTACGCCGACTTCTTCGCCGCGCGCAGCGCCCGCCCACGCGGCGACCTGCTCGTGCGCACCGCGGCGAACGCGCTCGCGGGAGCAGTGTCCGCCGCCTGGACGACGTGGGCGCGAGCCGGCATCGGCCGGTCGCCCCTGGCGGGCTACATCGCGGAGAGCGTCTCCGTCGTGTACCCCGGCATCACCACCGCGTTCCACGACGCGAGGCGCGGCAACCAGGTCTAGCGGGCTGCGGGTGCGGCAGGCCACGCGACCTAGGCTGAGGCAATGCGCACCCTGTATCCAGAGATCGAACCGTACGCGACCGGACTGCTCGAGGTCGGTGACGGCCAGCGGATCTACTGGGAGGAGTCGGGCAACCCGGACGGCAGGCCCGTGGTGTTCCTCCACGGCGGCCCGGGGGGCGCGACGTCGCCGCGGCACCGCCGAGCATTCGACCCCGAGCGCTACCGCATCATCCTGTTCGACCAGCGCGGAGCGGGGCAGAGCCTGCCGCACGCGAGCGAGCCCGACTACGACCTCTCGGTGAACACCACGTGGCACCTCGTCGCCGACCTCGAGGTTCTCCGCGTCGATCGCGGTGTCGACCGCTGGCAGGTGTTCGGGGGCTCGTGGGGCAGCACGCTCGCCCTCGCGTACGCGCAGACGCACCCGGAGCGCGTGACGGAGCTCGTGCTGCGCGGCATCTTCACGCTTCGCCGGAGCGAACTCGAGTGGTTCTACGAGGGTGCGGCGGGCCAGATCTTCCCCGACGTGTGGGAGCAGTACGAGGCGCAGGTGCCCGAGGCCGAGCGCGGCAGCTTCATCCGTGCCTACCACCGCCTGCTCAACGATCCCGATCCCGCGGTGCACGTGCCGGCTGCGGTGGCCTGGTCGACGTGGGAGTCGAGCGCGATCACCCTGCTGCCGCGGCCCGACCTCGTCGACAGCTTCACGGAACCACGGTTCGCCGTCGCCTTCGCCCGCATCGAGAACCACTACTTCGTGAATCACGGATGGCTCGAGGAGGGGCAGCTCCTCGCCAACGCGCACCTCCTGCGCGACATCCCGACCGTCATCGTGCAGGGACGGTACGACATCTGCACCCCGCCCGTCACGGCGTGGCACCTGCACCGGGCGCTGCCGGGGGCGGAGTTCGTACTCGTCGCCGACGCCGGCCACTCGTTCGACGAGCCGGGGATCCTCTCGGCGCTCATCGAGGCGACCGACCGGTTCGCGGGCTGAACCGGTCTAGCCTGCGCGCGACCCGGTGAGCGACACGTCGTCCGGCGTCGAGAGGGTGAGGATCGCCTCTTCGATGCGGTCGTCCTGCTCGAGTTCACGCTCGATGCGCCTCAGCACGATTGCGACGTTCGTCTCGTTCTCGTCGCCCTGGAGATCCACGGCGGCGACGAGGAAGACGCGATCGGGCCCGACATACTCCACGTGCACGTACGTGACGCGCTCGACCGACGGCCGCTCCAGCAGAAGGTCGATGACCGTCTTCCTGACTTCGCCGCTCACCCCCTGGCCCAGGAGAAACCGGCGGTTGCGGTCGATGAGCACGATGGCGACGATGCCGAGCAGCACGCCGACCAGGATCGAGCCGATCGAGTCGAAGGCGGGCGAGCCGGTGACTTGGTGCAGCAGCACGCCGAGGAAGGCGATGGCCAGCCCGATGAGCGCCGCCGCGTCCTCAGCAAACACGGCACGGAGAGTCGGGTTCGAGCTGTCGAGCACGAATCGCACCGTGTGCACCCCGCGGTCCTTCGCCCCGGCGCGCGACTGGCGCAGGGCCTGCGTGAACGAGATGCCCTCGAGCACGGCCGAGACACCGAGCACGAGATACGCGATCCAGTAGTCGGTGGCGGGCTCGGGGTCGAGCAGCTCCTGGACGCCGTGGGTGATGGAGACGATCGCGCCCGCCGTGAAGAGTCCGAACGCCGCGATCGTCGACCAGAAGTACGACTCGCGCCCGTAGCCGAGGGGGTGCACCTTGTCGGCCCGGCCGGCGCCCCGACGGTCGGCGACGAGCAGGAAGATCTCGTTGCCGACATCCGCCCACGAGTGCGCTGCCTCGGCGGTCATCGAGGCCGAACCGGTCAACGCGGCGGCGACCGACTTGCCGAGCGCGACGGCCAGGTTGGCGAAGAAGGCCAGCACCACCGTCACTGAGACATTCGCCATTGCTCAATCATGTGGCAGGCGGCAGGCCCGACCAAGCCGGGATGAGGATGTTCTCATCCGGAGCGTGCGGCGTGCGACCGGTGGCCATACTGGGTACATGGGCGCCAGGACACCTCGACGAGCGCGCGCCCGCGGGCTCTCGGTGCGCTCGCGCATCCTCGCCTCCATCCTCGTCGTCGCCTTCCTCGGCATGGCCGGCGCGGGTGCGACCGCATACCTCGCGCAGCGCGGGCGGATCCTCGAGAGCGTGGACGAGCTGCTGCTCTCCCACGTCGAGTCGGCACGGGCCGTCGTGACCGGGGTCGCTCGCGGTGACGCGCTCGGCGACGCGCAGGTGGCGGCGCCCGACACCGCGGGCTTCGCCTCGACGCGCGGCGCGCTCAACGCGGTGCTCGGGAGGGTCATCCCCGGTCGCACCGAGAGCTCGCTCGGCATCATCGACGGTCGGGCCGCGATTGTGCCGAGCGTCGTGATCGACTTCCACCTCGAGAATGACGACGCGCTTGTGCGGCGCATCGTCGGCGAGGCGGACGACGGTGCGGTACACCTGGGCACCGCCCTCACCGATTCGCGTGCGCTGCGCTATATCGCGGTGCCGGTCGCCGTCGCGGGAGACGCGCAAACCGGCGTGTACGTGGCGGCCGTCGATATCGACGCCCAGCTCTCCGACCTCACGGCGGCCTTCACCACCTATACCGCGGTGGCCGTCGCGGCGCTGGTCGCGATAGCCCTCGTCGGCTGGTTCGTCGCCGGCCGCCTGCTGCGCCCCATCCGGCACCTGCGGCTCGCGGCATCCCGCATCACGGCGAGCGACCGCACCGAGCGCATCGCCGTCGTGGGCCGCGACGACGTGTCCGACCTCACGGGAACCGTCAACGACATGCTCGACCGGTTGGATGACGCGATGACGGCCCAGCGACGGCTGCTCGACGACGTGCGCCACGAGCTGAAGACGCCCATCACGATCGTTCGCGGCCACCTCGAGCTGCTCGACGCCCACGACGTCGACGACGTGGTGGTGACGCGCGCCCTCGCGATAGACGAGCTCGACCGCATGGCCGGGCTCGTCGACGACATCGAGGCGCTCGCCGAGAGCCAGGCCATCGCGCCACGACGCGTGCCGACCGACATCGCGGCCTTCACCACCGAGGTGTTCGCCAAGGCGTCGGTGTTGCCCGATCACGAGTGGGCGCTCGCCGGTTCGGCGGACGCCGTGGTGGCGATCGATCCCGCACGCATGACCCAGGCGTGGCTGCAGCTCGTCGACAACGCGGCGAAGTACTCGCCGCCCGGCTCGCTCGTCGAACTCGGCAGCACCGAGATGACGGAGGGCATCGAGTTCTGGGTGCGCGACCGGGGCAGCGGTGTGCCCGACGCCGCCCGCGAGCGCATCTTCGAGCGATTCGGGCGCGCGGACGCCGGCCGCGGCATCCGCGGGTCGGGCCTCGGTCTCCCCATCGTCGCGGCGATCGCGTCGGCCCACGGCGGGCGTGTCGCTCTCTCCACGTCGACGGACGGCTCACGCTTCGCTATCGTCATCCCTCGAGAGCCGGATGCCGCGGCCGGTGCTCCCGCATCCGAGACGGCAGCGGGGGAGTCATGAGCACGATACTGATCGCGGAGGACGAGGAGCGCATCGCCCTCTTCGTCGACAAGGGACTGCGCGCGGCGGGCTTCACGACCATCGTCGCGTCGACCGGGCCGGACGCTCTCGCGGCGGCACAGGGCGGCGGTTTCGACCTCGTGCTGCTCGACATCGGGCTGCCCGGAATGGACGGCTTCGAGGTGCTGCGGCGACTGCGGGCCACCGACGCCGGAGTGCCGGTCATCATGCTGACGGCACGGTCGGGGCTCGACGACACCGTCGCCGGGCTCGAGGGTGGCGCCAATGACTACATCCCGAAGCCCTTCCGGTTCGACGAGTTGCTCGCACGCGTGCGGCTCCGCCTTCGTGAGGCAGGGCAGCAGGCGGCGACGACGCTCAACCGCGACGGGCTCGAACTCGATCTGCGCACTCGCCGGGCGACCGTGGGCGACCGCGTCGTCGACCTGTCCGCTCGGGAGTTCGCGCTCGCGGAAGAATTTCTCCGGCATGCCGACCAGGTGCTGAGCAGGGAACAGCTGCTCAGCAGGGTTTGGGGCTTCGACTTCGACCCCGGATCGAACGTCGTCGACGTGTACGTGCGGTACCTGCGCACCAAGCTCGGCGCCGACCGCATCGAGACGGTGCGCGGGATGGGGTACCGGCTGCGCTGAGTGCTCCAGGCGCGCCGGGTGTCTGCGCACCCTTGGGGCGATTGCGCTACGGCGCGCAGCCGCGGAGGTCCCTCGGGTGCGCAGACACCGCCGGAGCTCGCGGGCACGCGGAAGGGGCCCGGGCGATCCGCGCCGGGCCCCTTCCTCGCGACACTCAGTCGTCGCTGCCGTGCCCTCCACCGTCGCGACCGGAGCTGTCGTCGGCACCGGAGTGCTGACCGCCGTCGTCACCGCCGGCGTGATGCGCGCCGTCGTCGCCACCGGAGTCCCGGCTCCCGTCGTCCGATGAGCGGTGGGTGCCGTCTTCGATGCCGGAGTGGTGGCCGGAATCGTCGGCCGCAGATCTCGGGGCGGGGGCGGGCGACGCCGTCGGCACCGGGACGGCAGCCCCGCTCGGCACGGGCACGGTCGATGTGGCCCCGGGCGTGGGCGCCGTGCCCGCGGCCGCTTCGTGCCCCGTCGGGTTGTCGTCGGGGCGTGTGCCCGACGAGCCCGTGCCCGAAGCAGACCCGGAATTCGAGCCCGAGACGGTCGAGGTGTCTGACCGGGTGGGTGACTGCGGCGCCGCCCCCGCGGAGGCCGCGATGCCGCCGATGACGAGCCCGGTACCGACGACGGCGGTCGCTGCGACCACAGACCAATTGCGTGTGATGACCATGAGTTCTATTCCTGTCCCTGTCGGGAGGCCCGATGCGGCCCCCTCTGTACCCAGAGTGGATGTCGCGCATGAGACGCAGAGGAGCGGGGGATGAGAGGGTCCTCATCCGGAACGTCAGTCGTCGCTGCCGCCTCCGCTGCCGCCCGAACCGCCGCCGCCCTTCCCGGAATCGCCGCCGGAGTCGCCGCCATGGTCGTCGCCGACGTCGTGGGGAGCCTCGGGCACGACCGGCTGGACAGTCGCCCCGGGGACGGGGGAGTTGGACGGCGCCGGCGACGTGGAGGTCGGGGTGGCAGCGGGCGTCGGCGCGTCGGGCGCCTGCTCGACCGTGATCGGCGCGACGTCGGATACCCGCTCGCTCGACTCCCGCGGCGTCACCGCGCCGACCAGCGTCGCACCGGAGCCCACGACGACGGCCGTCCCAACGAGGGCAAGGGAAAGAGCGATAGACCGGCGCATCCCCACATTGTCTCCCGCGCCGGTCGCGGCCCCTAGTGAGAAAGCTCTCATCTGTCGCTCGGACCGCTCGCGCGCGCTCCCGGCGGGGCGGTCGAATCCCCGGTAGTATGGGGCTACAGGCGTCGATCCGGCATCACCGGGGAGCCTTCGGAAGAACGGGCCTCGGCCCCATTAGAACCGAACGGGTCAGGCCCGTCACAGCCGGAGAATGAGCGGTCGTTGCGCAAGCAGGGGCAAGCGGGGTGGTACCGCGCAAACCGTGAGAGCGGGATGCGTCCTCGTTCAGATGACTGACCGATCTGGAGTGAGATGTCCTACCCCCGCCGCGCCCCCCACGCAGACGCCGCCCGAAGAAGCACCGACGCGCCCGTCGGCGTTCCCGCCTCGCCGAACTTCCCGGCCATCGAGGAGGGCATCCTCGCCTACTGGGCGAGTGACGACACCTTCCTCGCCTCCGTCGAGAACCGCGAGGGGGCCGACGAGTGGGTGTTCTACGACGGACCGCCCTTCGCCAACGGGCTTCCGCACTACGGCCACCTCCTCACCGGCTACGCGAAAGACCTGTTCCCGCGCTTCCAGACGATGCGCGGCAAGCAGGTGCACCGCCGTTTCGGCTGGGACACGCACGGGCTGCCCGCCGAGCTCGAGGCCATGCGGCAGCTCGGCATCACGGAGAAGAGCCAGATCGAGGAAATGGGCATCGCGGCCTTCAACGCGAAGGCACGCGAGTCGGTGCTGCGCTACACCGGCGAGTGGGAGCAGTACGTCACCCGGCAGGCGCGCTGGGTCGACTTCGAGAACGACTACAAGACCCTCGACGTCGACTTCATGGAGAGCGTCATCTGGGCGTTCAAGCAGTTGCACTCGAAGGGTCTCGCCTACGAGGGCTTCCGCGTGCTGCCCTACTGCTGGCACGACGAGACACCGCTGTCGAACCACGAGCTGCGCATGGACGACGACGTCTACAAGATGCGCCAAGACCAGACGGTCACGGTGACCTTCCCTCTCGTCGGCGCCAAGGCCGAGGTGCTCGGGCTCACCGGGGCCAAGGCCCTCGCCTGGACGACCACCCCGTGGACGCTTCCGACCAACATGGCGCTCGCCGTCGGGCCCGACATCCAGTACGCGGTCGTGCCGAGCGGACCCAACGGCGCCGCCGACCACGTCCCGGCGGGTGCGACGACCATCGGCGGAGCCGTGGCGGGCGACATCCTCACCGTCGAGGGCGAATCGCGGTACCTGCTAGCCCTCGACACGGTCGCCGCCTACTTCAAAGACCTCGGCTACGAGAGTGCGGATGCCGCGCGAGCCGCCGTCTCGCGGACGCTCACCGGTGCCGAGCTGGCGGGCGTTAAGTACGACCGCCTCTGGGACTACTACGCCGACACTGAGCAGTACGGCACCCACAACGCGTGGCAGATCCTCGTCGCCGACTACGTCGCCACAGGGGAGGGCACGGGCATCGTTCACCAGGCGCCCGCCTACGGCGAAGACGACCAGGTCGTCTGCGCGGCCGCAGGCATCCCCGTCATCATCTCGGTCGACGAGGGCGGAAAGTTCCTCTCCACCATCGAGGGAGTCGCGGGACTGCAGGTCTTCGACGCCAACAAGCCCCTCACCCAGGAGCTGCGTGCCGCCGGTCGGCTGCTGCGCGTGGCGAGCTACGAGCACAGCTATCCGCACTGCTGGCGCTGCCGCAACCCGCTCATCTACAAGGCGGTGTCGAGCTGGTTCGTGCGTGTTCCCGAGTTCCGCGACCGCATGGGCGAGCTCAACCAGGACATCAACTGGGTTCCGGAGAATGTCAAAGACGGCCAGTTCGGCAAGTGGATCGGCAACGCCCGCGACTGGTCCATCTCCCGCAACCGCTACTGGGGCAGCCCCATCCCGATCTGGAAGAGCGACGACCCCGAGTACCCGCGCATCGACGTGTACGGGTCGCTCGCCGAGATCGAGGCCGACTTCGGCCGCCTCCCGCTCAACGCCGACGGTGAGCCCGACCTGCACCGCCCGTTCATCGACGAGTTGACGCGCCCCAACCCCGACGACCCGACCGGCCGCTCGACCATGCGCCGCATCGAAGACGTGCTCGACGTGTGGTTCGACTCGGGGTCGATGCCGTTCGCGCAGGTGCACTATCCGTTCGAGAATCGCGAGTTCTTCGAGGAGCACAACCCCGCCGACTTCATCGTCGAGTACATCGGGCAGACGCGCGGCTGGTTCTACACGCTGCACACTTTGTCGACGGCGCTCTTCGACCGACCGGCGTTCAAGAACGTGATCAGCCACGGCATTGTGCTCGGCAGCGACGGCCAGAAGATGTCGAAGAGCCTGCGCAACTACCCCGACGTCTCCGAGGTCTTCGATCGGGACGGTGCGGATGCGATGCGCTGGTTCCTCATGTCGAGTTCCGTCATCCGCGGTGGCAATCTCGTGGTCACGGAGGAGGCGATCCGGGAGAGCACGCGCCAGTTCCTGCTGCCGCTGTGGAGCACGTACTACTTCTTCACCCTGTACGCGAATGCTTCCGGCTATACCGCGAAGTGGCGCACCGACTCGACGAACGTGCTCGACCGGTACCTTCTCGCCAAGACCCGCCGTCTCGTCGACGACGTGACCGACGAACTCGAGTCGCTCGACAGTCCGATGGCCGCGGCCAAACTGCGCGACTTCGGCGACGTGCTCACCAACTGGTTTGTGCGTCGCAGCCGCGACCGCTTCTGGGCGGGCACCGACACGGAGAGCTTCGACACCCTCTTCACGGTGCTCGAGACGCTCACACGCGTCGCGGCCCCGCTCATCCCGCTCGTCGGCGAGGAGGTCTGGCAGGGACTCACCGGTGGCCGCAGCGTGCACCTGGAGAACTGGCCGGATGCCGAGCTGTTTCCCGCCGACGATGCGCTCGTCACCGTGATGGACCGCGTGCGCGCCATCGCCTCCGCGGGACTCTCGCTGCGCAAGGCGAAGAGCCTGCGCGTGCGTCTGCCCCTCGCGCGCCTCTCCGTGGTGAGCGACGACGGCGCCGCGCTCGGCGAGTTCGGCGACATCCTCGTGCAGGAATTGAACGTCAAGTCGGTCGAGTTCAGTGCACTCGAGCCGGACAGCTTCGAACGCTTCGGCATCTCGCAGAAGCTGACGGTCAACTCGCGCGCCGCGGGTCCGCGCATCGGCAAGCAGGTGCAGTCGGTGATCAAAGCCGCCCGCGAGGGCGATTGGGTCGCGACGGGTGACACGGTCACGGTCGGGGGCGTCGAGCTGCTGCCCGGCGAGTTCGATCTCGAACTGCAGTCGGCGGATGCGACGAACGCGATCGCCTTCCTCGCAGACGGCGGTTTCGTCATCCTCGACACCGAGACGACGCCCGAGCTCGAGGCGGAGGGGCTGGCGCGCGACCTCATCCGCGCCGTGCAGGACACCCGCAAGGCGGCCGGTCTCGACGTGAGCGACCGCATCACCCTGACGATCCGCGGCGACGCGGCATCCGACCTCGCGGCCCTCGGGACGTTCGAGGCGACCATAGCGGGAGACACCCTCGCGACCGACCTGAGCCTCACGCTGAGCGACGACCCCGCGGTCGACGCGGCGCTGGGCTCCGCGGCCGGATCGCAGCGCACGCTCCTGACCCCCGGCCAGTACGCGAACGTGGGCGTGCTGGTCATCGACCTGTGGAAGGCGGCATCAGTTGATGTCTAAGAACGACAACCCCGGCGACAACGACTATCAGGGTTACGGAGGGGGCGACGACGGCAGCGACTCCGAGGGCGGCTACGACGGCGAGCCCGGCGAAGACGACTTCGTCGACGACGGCTCCGGCCTGCCCGACTTCCTTCAGGCGGGCAACGAGGGCACGAATCTCGACGACGACTCGGAGTACGACTTCGACGACGCCGAGTTCCAGGCCGGCGCAGACGCGGTCTACGCCGAACTGCTCGCCCGCATCGGCGAGGCCAACCCGCAGCCCCGGCTCGAGCCGACGCGTCGCGCCGTGGAGCTGCTCGGCGACCCGCACCACGCCTACCCGGTCATCCACATCGCCGGAACGAACGGCAAGACGTCGACGAGCCGCATCACGGAGAGCATCCTCCGCGCCTACGGCCTCAAGACCGGGCTGCTGACGAGCCCGCACCTCACGCGCGTCAATGAGCGGATCGTGATCGACGGACAGCCGATCTCCAACCGTGCCCTCGTGGAGAACTGGGGCGACATCCGCCCGTATCTCGAGATCGTCGACGCCGACCTCGCCGACAAGGGGGAGAGCGAGCTCACCTTCTTCGAGGCGCTCACGGTGCTCGCCTTCGCGAGCTTCGCCGACGCGCCGGTCGACGTCGCCGTCATCGAGGTCGGCATGGGCGGCGAGTGGGACTCCACCAACGTCGCCGACGGCCAGGTCGCTGTCTTCACGCCCGTTGCCCTCGACCACACGCAGCGCCTCGGCAACACCATCGGCGAGATCGCGCGCACCAAGTCGGGCATCATCAAGCCCGTCGCTCACGTCGTGTCGGCCAGCCAGACCACCGAGGCGCTCGGCGAACTCCGCCGTGCCTCCGAGCTGACCGAGTCGACCTTCGCGGTGCAGGGCGACGACTTCTCGCTCGAGTCGACCACGGTCGCCGTCGGCGGCCAGGTGATCAGCGTCAAGGGCATCGCCGCGAGCTACCCCGACCTCTTCTTGCCGCTCTTCGGAGACCACCAGGCGCAGAACGCGACGCTCGCGATCGCCGCGGTCGAGTCCTTCCTCGGCGGCGGCGACACGCCGCTCGTCGCCGACGTCCTCGCCGAGGGACTCGCCGAGGCCACCTCTCCCGGTCGCCTGCAGATCATCGGCACCGAACCCACGGTGCTCGTCGACGCGGCGCACAATCCGCACGGGGCGGCTGCTCTCGCGGCAGCGATCCGCACGTACTTCACCTTCGACGAGGTCGCGGTGGTGGTCGGCGTGCTGCAGGACAAGGACGCCGACGGCATCATCGCGGCGCTCGCGCCCGTCGCGACGCGCTTCTACGTCACCCAGTCGGAGTCCGACCGAGCGGTCGACGCCGACGACCTCGCCTACATCGTGCGCACGCACACCGACGAGGTGTACACGGATGATTCAGCCGAGGCCGCGCTCGAGGCCGCACGGGAATGGGCCAACGACGGCGAGAAGCGTGCGGTGCTCGTGACCGGTTCGATCACGCTCGTGGGCGACGCCATCCGCCTCGCCACCATCGACCGGTGGAAGCGGTGACAGCCGCCCCCGCCGCTCCCCGGTCGCGACGGCAGCGCTCCGTCACGGAGATGCTGCTGTCGATCGTGCTGGCCCTCGAGGCGGTGCTCGTGTTCTTCGTCACGCTCGTCGTCTACGGTCTCCGCTCGCTCGAGCCCGGTGTCGCGTTCGGGGGAGGAGCGGTGCTCATCGTCGCCCTGCTGCTCACCGGACGGCTGCTGCGCCATCCGTGGGGTGTCTGGATCGGCTGGATGTTGCAGGTCGTGCTGCTCGCGACCGGGTTGCTCGTTCCGCTCATGTACCTCATCGCCGCGTGTTTCCTCGCGATCTGGATCTACTGCTTCGTCAAGGGGCGCCAGATCGACCGCCAGAAGGCGGATTTCGCCGTCACCGAACCCCCACCCACCGAACCCCCCGTCACCGAACCCTCTGGAGAAAACCCATGACCGTCGAACAAACACTCGTTCTCGTCAAGCCGGATGGCGTCGCCCGCAACCTCACCGGGGAGATCCTCCGCCGCATCGAGGCGAAGGGCTACCAGCTGGTCGACATCAAGATGGTCGAAGCCGATCGTGAGCTGCTCGCGGCGCACTACGCCGAGCACGAGGGCAAGCCGTTCTTCCTCCCGCTCGTCGAGTTCATGGAGAGCGGCCCCATCGTCGCGATCCGTGTCGCGGGCAATTCGGTCATCGAGGGTTTCCGCTCGCTCGCCGGCGCGACCAACCCGACGTCGGCCGCACCCGGCACGATCCGCGGCGACCTCGGCCGCGACTGGGGCGTCGCGGTGCAGCAGAACCTCGTGCACGGGAGCGACTCCGTGGAGTCGGCCGAGCGCGAGCTGGCTCTCTGGTTCTAGCGGCGAGCCGAGCGCCCTCCCCCTGGAGGGCGCTCGCGTCACATCCGCCCCCACCGTCTGCACGAACGTCGAGAACGCCGCGGCATCGTCAAACGCCCCCGAGTGCTGCTGGCCGCTGACGAGCACGAGCGGGGTTCCGGAGGATTCGGTGCCGTCGAGCTCGTCGCGCCGGCATCCGACACGATCGTCTGAGCTCGCCGTGGGTCAGTCCGCTCGTGCCCGTGCCCGGGCTTCGTCGACACCGCCGTGGCCGTCGTGCCGTCGCGGGTGAACAGGATGCCGTCGCTCGCCGCCCGTCTTTGCCGCCCGTGTTCGCGCCTCAGTTCGGAGGAGCCCCGCCTCACCGCTCTACAGCGTCGCCAGCACGTCCAGCCGCAGCTGCGCGATCACCGCGACAACGATGTAGCAGCCGAGCGTGAGCGCGGGCAGCCACGAGTACAGCCCCCGCGCGGCACCGGTAGCCGCGGCCCCGAGCGGGATGACGCCTGCCGTGATGTTGCGCAGCGTCAGCGTGAGGAACAGCGGGATCGTGACCGACCAGGTCAGCATGCAGTAGATGCACAACGTGCCGAGGTCGAAGATGCTCTGCGAGATCAGCCACACGACGAACACCATGGCGGCGAGCACGCCGACGTTGAACGCGATCCAGAACCAGCGTGCGAAGCGTGCCCCGGCGAGCAGCGCGACGCCGACGACGACGGGCGCGATCCAGGCCGCGAGCCCGATGACCGGGTTCGGGAAGCCGAAGAGCGATCCCTGCCACGACTCGAGGTTCGCCGAGCACTGCACGACGACGCTGAAGTCGCACGTGAGGGCGCTGCCCGGATCGCTGAGCGTCGCGAACTTCTCGATCGTGAGGGCGAATGCCGCGTACCAACCGATGACACCGGCCACGATGAGAAAAACGGCGAGGGTGACGGGGCGCTTGTTGACCTGGGTGTCTGGCACCCACGGATTATGGCACGCGTCGAATCGCGGGTAACTGAGAATGCGTGCGATAATCGGATGTAGTCAGCCGAGCCGCGCTCGAACTGGCGCTAGAGAAGGCTTACCGGGCGACAATCCGGGCCAATGTCAGGCATCCGATTCACCGGGTGACGACGAGTCGGATAGCGAGTTCCGAAAGCTCCGAGTGACAGTCGGTGCACGATGAACCAGAGCAGACGGTGATCGAGGATCACGACATGCCGGTTTTAGACCTGAAGAATTTGCAGCGTGATCGCTGAGGCGCTTTACGCGAACGAGAGAGTACCCGGTGGGCGGCGCGGTCTCCCACCCGGGCCAAGGAGTACACCGCCAGTGGTGAATGACAACAATGACAAGAGCAGCACAGAACCGAGAAGACGCAAAGGACTGTTCGGCAGCCGCAGGGCCGCTGTAGTCGCCCCGACCGAGCCCGTAGCGGCCCCGGTCGAGCATGCGGCACCGGCCGCCGAGGCCGAGTCCCCGGCCGCGGTCGACCAGATCGCGCCATCCGTCGCCGACGACATCGTCGTCGACGACGTCGTCGCCAAGGCGCCGCGCACACGAACGCGCAAGCCCGCAGCCGAAGAGCCCGCCGCCTCCGGCGCCATCGAAGAGAGCACCGAGATCATCGAAACCACGGATGCTCCCACCGAGCCCAAGCGTCGCCCCACCACATCGCTGCTGTTCCAGGCCCCGCCGGAGATCGAGCCGCTGCCCGAGCGCGCCCCGGCACGCCAGTCGCGACAGTCTCGCGGCGAGCTGGCCCCGGATCGCTCCGACCCCGTTGTCGGCGACCTCGGCGACGAGTCAGGCACGGTCCGCCGTCGCTCGCGCCGTCGCCCCGGCGAGGAGGCTCGCGACGGAGACGACGCCCCCGGCACCGTCGTCCGCGTGCGCCAGCCGCGCCCCGAGCCCGTGCTCAGCAACGAGCCGACGCGAGTCAAGGGCTCCACCCGCCTCGAGGCCAAGAAGCAGCGCCGTCGTGACGGCCGCGACGCCGGTCGTCGCCGCCCGGTGATCACGGAGAGCGAGTTCCTCGCCCGCCGCGAGAGCGTCGACCGCGTCATGGTCGTGCGCTCGAAGTTCGGGCGCATCCAGATCGCCGTTCTCGAAGACGGCGTGCTCGTCGAGCACTACGTCGCGAAGAGCCAGGACATGTCGCTCATCGGCAACGTCTACCTCGGCCGCGTGCAGAACGTGCTGCCGAGCATGGAGGCGGCCTTCGTCGACATCGGACGCGGCCGCAACGCCGTGCTGTACTCCGGTGAGGTCGACTGGGATGCCGCGAACGCCGAGAACGGCAACGCGCACCAGGCCCGCCGCATCGAGCTCGCGCTCAAGCCCGGCGACAAGGTGCTCGTGCAGGTCACCAAGGATCCGATCGGTCACAAGGGTGCCCGCCTCACGAGCCAGGTCTCGCTTCCGGGCCGCTACCTCGTCTACGTGCCCAACGGCTCGATGAGCGGCATCAGCCGCAAACTGCCCGACACGGAGCGCGCGCGCCTCAAGAAGATCCTCAAGGAGGTCTTACCCGAGAACGTCGGCGTCATCGTGCGTACCGCCGCCGAGGGTGCGACCGAGGAGCAGCTCACGCTCGACGTGAGCCGCCTCACCAGCCAGTGGGCCGAGATCAGCCGCCTCATCGAGACGGCCAACGCGCCCGCGATGCTGCACAGCGAGCCCGACCTCCTGGTCAAAATCATCCGCGACGTCTTCAACGAGGACTTCCACAAGCTCGTCATCGACGGTGACGACGCACAGGAGATCATCCAGAGCTACCTCAACGGAGTCGCCCCCGATCTCATCGACCGGGTCGAACGCTTCGAGGGCACGAACGACCCCTTCGACGAGTACCGCGTCAACGAGCAGATCGAGAAGGCGCTCGACCGCAAGGTCTGGCTGCCGTCGGGTGGCTCGCTCGTCATCGACCGCACCGAGGCGATGACCGTCGTCGACGTCAACACCGGCAAATTCGTCGGTTCCGGCGGAAACCTCGAGGAGACCGTCACCAAGAACAACATCGAGGCCGCCGAGGAGATCGTGCGGCAGCTCCGACTGCGCGACATCGGCGGCATCATCGTCGTCGACTTCATCGACATGGTGCTCGAGTCGAACCGCGACCTCGTGCTGCGTCGCCTCGTCGAGTGCCTGAGCCGCGATCGCACGAAGCACCAGGTCGCCGAGGTCACCTCGCTCGGCCTCGTGCAGATGACGCGCAAGAAGCTCGGCCTCGGACTCCTCGAGACCTTCAGCGAGCCGTGCGAGCAGTGCGCGGGCCGAGGCGTGATCGTGCACCACGACCCGACGACGAAGCACCGCATCCAGCAGGCGCCGCAGCCTGAGATCGCCGGCAGCGGCCGCCGCGGTCGCGGTGGCAAGGGCAGCGGAAACGGCAACGGATCGTCGAATGGCGGCAACGGCGGCAACGGCAATGGGGGCAACGGCAACCAGGCCCAGCAGCAGCAGGCGCCGGTCAGCCCGCCCAAGGTCGGCTCGGGAACGCACTCGATCACGGACGACGCCCGCAACGCTCTCGCCCAGATCGCCGCGCGCACCGTGGCACCGCAGGGAGAAGCGACGAAGCTCGACGCAGCCAAGCTCGACGCCCTCAAGACCGAGTCGCCCGCGACCGAGCAGCCCACGGTGACCGAGGCAGCGACCACCGAGGTAGCGACCACCGAGGTAGCGACCACCGACGCGGCCGCCACGACGGATGCGCCCACCGCCGCCCAGGCGGACGACCACCGTGTACCGTCGCAGCGGATCCCGACGACGCAGCGCGTCGTGCGAGAGCGCACGCCGACGCAGCGCACGCCGACGCAGCGCACGCCCACGCAGCGCACGCCCACGCAGCGCACCGCGACCGAGCGCCCCGCCACCCAGCGTGGTGCACAGCGCGGCTCGCAGCGCGCGGGCCGCGGCACGGAAGACCCGACGACGCCCGACGTGCCCGTCGAGGTCTCGGTGCCCGACGTCTCGGTGCCCGAGGTGGCAGTGTCGGAGGTGGTCGTCGAGACCGTCGCGATCCTCGACATCCCCGTCACCAAGGCTCCCCGCGCCGGTCGTCGCATGAACAACCGCGACGCCGAGCAGATCCTCGACTCGGTGCTCGAGGCTCTTCCCGAGCCGAAGCAGCCCGGACAGGGCCGTGCGCGCACGTCACGTCGCGCGGGCAGCGCAGGCGCCATCGTGAGCGCTCCCGTCACGGACGACTAGGCGCACCAGCACGACAGACTGAAGCCCCGCCGGTTCCGACTGGCGGGGCTTCAGTCGCCTCCGGGGGAGGCGAACGTCAGCGGGCTCAGACCGGCTGGATGAGAGCTTCCGAGTTGTTACGCACCGACGCGACGTCTTTGCTCACCTCGTAGAACTCGACGTCGTCCGCGAGGTCGAGCGCGGCATCCGACACCGCCTGCAGCAGCTCGGGTGAGCCGGGCGTCCGCGGGTCGAGCCAGTCCTCCAGCAGTCCCGGCTCGAGCAGCACGGGCATGCGCGCGTCGATGATGGCGAGCGGCCCGCCAGACTCGCGCGTGAGGATCGTCGTAGACAAGAGCCAGCGCGCCGGGTCGCCGGCCTCGGCCGCCGGGTTCTTCCACCACTCGTAGAGGGCGGCGAGCAGCAACGGCTCGCCGTCGGGGGAGTGCACGAACTGAGCCGAGGTGGAGCCGTCGGCCGACTTGTGCCACACGTAGTAACCCGTCGCCGGAATGGCCGCGCGCCGGGTCGCCGCGGCGCGCGAGAACGCCGGGTTGTCGAGCACCTGCTCGATCGGAGCGGTGAACATCGTCGCGCCCACGCCCGCGTCGGCTGCCCCGCCGGGCACGAGGCCCCAGCTCGCCGACTCGAGGCGGCGCAGCACGGCGGGGTTCTCCGGGTCGTAGTCGTCGGTGGCGGCATCCTTGTTCACGGCGTCGATGACGACGGTGACCCGGTCGGACGGCGCGATGTTCCAGGATGGCGCAGGCAGGTCGTCTGCCGCCCGGTCGACGTCGAGCATGGCCACGAGCTCGGCCGGGTCAGTGGTGAATACGAAGCGACCGCACATGGGTTCCATTCTGTCTGACGCCGCCGACGTGCCGCGGCGCTACAGGCCGCGTTTCTCCCTTTGCGTGATGCGCAGTCCGCTGTCACGCAGTCGCGTCACCATGTCGCGCACGGAGACTGGGGTCGCGCCGAGGGCCACCAGCTCATGCCATTTGTGCAGGGGAACGTCGTAGTGGTCGCCGTCGAACCCCCTCGCCGGGATGCCGGCCGCTCGAGCGAACGAGTGCAACTCCTCGAGGGAGTGGTCGCTCACGAGGTGAGCCCATAGAGTGTCGTGTGCCGGCCAGATCGGTTGGTCGATCAGCACGGTCATGGGCCGATTCTAGACGGGGGTATCCGCATGGCACAGCCGGCAAGCCAGAGGGCCACGAGGGAGACCGCGCGCACCGCAGCCGCAGCCGCGGGCCTCGTCATCGCGGTGCTCATCGTGCAGGCGTTCGTACGCACCATTATCTCCGTGTTCGGCAACGCCGTGTACTCGGGGTTCGCCTCGGGAAGCGACGTCTTCTCACCGCTCAGCAGTTTCTTCATCACCTTCGGCACCACGGTGTTGCCCGCCGCGATCGGCGTCTTCCTCGCCTTCTGGTTCATCGTTCCCCTCACGGCGGAGCTGCGCGTCGTCGCCGTCGTGCTCCGGTCGCTCACCGCGTCCGCGGTCGCGGCGGTCGTGACCCTGGTCTTCACGAGCGTGTTCGCGGCGGGCGGCACCTTCACGTCGACGGGGGCGCCGTTCGGCAGCGATTTTCCCAGCGGCATGGATGTCGCCTACGCCGCCTTCGGCACGGTGCAGACGGTGCTCTACACCTTCCTGTCGGTGACGCCTCTCGTCATGCTCGTCGGGGTGCTGGTCTGGCTCAGGGTGTCGAAGCCGCGTCCCGACACCGCGGCCTGATCCGGTCCCGGGTTCGCGCATCCGGTGTGTCTCGACAGCGCGCTTCGTCGCAGGGCAACTAGAGTAGACAACCAGTACGGCCACGATCTCGAATCTGATAAGCGGCGGCAAACCGTCGCCGTAGCCGCGGTTTGACCGCAGCTACAAAGTTCGAGTAGTCTTGGCCCTTGGTGTGCGCTGGCCTGAGGCCGCGAAGATCGCCATAAGCTTCCGAAAGTAAGGGTTACCAAGTGGTTTACGCAGTTGTGCGCGCCGGTGGTCGGCAGGAAAAGGTAGAGGTCGGCACAATCGTCGTCCTCGATCGCATCCAGGCTGACAAAGACGGCAATGTCGAGCTCGCCCCGGTGCTGCTCGTTGATGGCGACAAGATCACGCATGACGCTAAGGCGCTTGCGGACGTCAAGGTTGTAGCCGAGGTTCTGAACGACCTCCGCGGACCGAAGATCGTCATCCAGAAGTTCAAGAACAAGACCGGATACAAGAAGCGCCAGGGCCACCGCCAGGAGCAGACTCGTATCAAGATCACTTCCATCAACTAAGGGGCTGACTACTCATGGCACACAAAAAGGGCGCAAGCTCCTCCCGTAACGGCCGCGACTCCAACGCCCAGCGCCTCGGCGTGAAGCGCTTCGGCGGCCAGGTCGTCTCCGCAGGCGAGATCATCGTCCGCCAGCGTGGCACGCACTTCCACCCCGGCGTCAACGTCGGCCGTGGCGGCGACGACACGCTGTTCGCCCTCGCAGCCGGTGCGGTCGAGTTCGGCGCGAAGGGTGGCCGCAAGGTCATCAACATCGTGGTGGCTGCGTAGTCAGCTTCACAACTCTTGAACGTAGGGGCGGGCTTCGGCTCGCCCTTTACGTGTTTTATCTACCAAGACGAGAGTCTTGATCTAGGAAGTCCTCATGGCATCGTTCGTTGACCAGGTAACCCTGCACCTTCGCGCAGGGCACGGCGGCAACGGCTGCGTGTCGGTGAAGCGCGAGAAGTTCAAGCCCCTCGCGGGCCCCGACGGCGGAAACGGTGGAAACGGTGGCGACATCGTCCTCGTGAGCGACGTCCAGACCACGACGCTTCTCAACTACCACCGCTCTCCACACCGCAAGTCGGAGCACGGTCAGCCGGGCCAGGGCGACCACAAGGCGGGCACCTCGGGCGAAGAGCTCGTACTGCTCGTGCCCGTCGGAACCGTCGTCAAGGACGTCGACGGCAACGAGATCCTCGACATGAACGAGCACGGCATGCGTCACGTCGTCGCTCCCGGCGGGATGGGCGGGCTCGGCAACGCGGCCCTCGCCTCCACGAAGCGCAAGGCCCCCGGCTTCGCCCTCCTCGGCACCCCCGGTTTCGAGGGCGACGTGCGCCTCGAGCTCAAGGTGGTGGCGGATGTCGCATTCGTCGGCTATCCGTCGGCCGGCAAGTCGAGCCTCGTCGCCGCGATGTCGGCCGCCAAGCCCAAGATCGCCGACTACCCCTTCACGACCCTGCACCCCAACCTCGGCGTCGTCGAGTCGGGCGAGACCCGCTACACCGTCGCCGACGTGCCCGGGCTCATCGAGGGTGCGAGCGAGGGCAAGGGTCTCGGCCTCGAGTTCCTCCGCCACGTCGAGCGCTGCTCTGCGCTGCTGCACGTGCTCGACTGCGGAACGCTCGATCCCGGACGCGACCCGCTCACCGACCTCGACATCATCCTCGGCGAGCTCGCCGCGTACCCGGTGCCCGAGGGCCAGGTTCCGCTGCTCGACCGCCCGCAGTTCATCGCCCTCAACAAGACCGACGTGCCCGAGGGCAAGGAGCTCGCCGAGATGGTGCGTCCCGAGCTCGAGGCCCGCGGGTATCGCGTGTTCGAGGTCTCCGCCGTGTCCCGTCAGGGCCTGCGTGAGCTGTCGTTCGCCCTCGCCGAGCTGGTCGAGGCCGACCGCGTGGAGAAGGCGAAGGAGGTCTCGAAGCCGCGCATCGTCATCCGCCCGCGTGCGGTCAACGAGGTGGACTTCGTCATCAAGGTCGAGGGTGGCTCGTTCGGCAACATCTACCGCGTCATCGGTGCGAAGCCCGAGCGCTGGGTGCACCAGACCGACTTCACCAACGACGAGGCCGTCGGCTTCCTCGCCGACCGCCTGGCCAAGCTCGGCGTCGAGACCGAGCTGTTCAAGGCGGGCGCCGTACCGGGCTCCACCGTCATGATCGGCCCAGAGGGCGGCGTCGTCTTCGACTGGGAGCCCACGGTGGCCTCCGCCGCCGAGCTCGTGTCGAGCCCTCGAGGCACCGATCCCCGCCTCGAGGAGGGCCGTCGCCTCACGAGCAAGACGCGTCGCGCCAACTACCTCGAGCGCATGGACGCGAAGACGGCCGCTCGTGCCGAACTCGACCGCGAGCGCGCGGGCGGGGTCTGGAACGACGACGAGGGCTTCGCGATCGAGCGGGAGTCTTCGGAGGACCGTGACTGACACGACGGCCGAGCAGACCGTTCCGGGGCGCGTCGCGTCGCGTGCCGACATCCCCTCGGCGCGGCGCATCGTGGTGAAGGTCGGCTCGTCGTCGATCAGCGGTGAGAACGTCGGACAGATCGCGCCGCTCGTCGACGCGCTGGCCGCTGCCCACGCGCGCGGCTGCGAGGTCATCCTCGTGTCGTCGGGCGCCATCGCCACGGGCATCCCGTTTCTCAACCTCGACGCGAGGCCGACCGACCTCGCGACGCAGCAGGCCGCCGCCGCGGTCGGGCAGAACCTGCTCATCTACCGCTATCAGGACAGCCTGCGTCGCTTCCGCATCGTCGCCGGGCAGGTGCTCTTGACCGCGGGCGACCTCGAGAACCCCACGCACCGTGGCAACGCACAGCGCGCGATGGAGCGGTTGCTCGACTTGCGGATCCTTCCCATCGTCAACGAGAACGACACGGTCGCGACCCACGAGATCCGTTTCGGCGACAACGACCGGCTCGCGGCCCTCGTCTCGCAGCTCGTGCAGGCCGACGTGCTCGTGCTGCTCTCCGACATCGACGCCCTCTACACGAGGCCGCCGCGTGAACCCGGCGCCGTCAAGATCGCGAATGTCGCGTTCGACGACGATCTCGCGAGCGTCGAGTTCGGCGACATTGGCGCAGCGGGTGTCGGCACCGGGGGAGCGGGCACGAAGGTCGCCGCGGCGCGTCTCGCCGCGGCATCCGGAACCCCGGTGCTCCTCGCCGAGACCGGACAGGTCGGCGCCGCGCTCGACGGTGCCGACCTCGGCACGTGGTTCGCCGCGGCACCGGGCGTCCGCTGACTCCCCGGGCGCCGCACGCCCGCCGACCCTAAACTGGGGTGATGACCGATACCGCAGTCGTCGCCGAACCGCAGGCAGCATCCGCAGACAGCCCCGCGCTCGTGAGCATGCTCGAGGCCGCGCGCCGGGCATCCGTGGTGCTCGCCACCACCAAGACAGACGTGAAGAACGCAGCGCTGGAGGCCGTCGCCGTCGCCGTCGTCGCGAATGCAGAGCGCATCGTGGCGGCCAACGCTCTCGACCTCGACGCGGGCCGGGAGAACGGACTGTCGACGGGGCTGCAAGACCGCCTTCGCCTCGACGAGGCGAGGCTCCTGTCGCTCGCGGGAGCCGTGCGCGAGATCGTCGCGCTCACCGATCCCGTCGGGCAGGTCGTGCGCGGCAGCGCGCTGCCCAACGGGGTGGGTCTCACGCAGGTTCGCGTTCCCTTCGGTGTCATCGGCGCCATCTATGAGGCGCGGCCGAACGTCACGATAGACATCGCCGCCCTCGCGCTCAAGAGCGGCAACGCGGTGGTGCTGCGAGGCGGGTCGGCGGCGCTCAACAGCAACCGCGTGCTCGTTGACGTGATCCAGTCGGCGCTCGAGGCGTCGGGGCTGCCCCGGGAGGCCGTGCAGACCATCGACGAGTTCGGTCGTGACGGCGCGCGGCAGCTCATGCGTTCCCGTGGTCACGTCGACGTGCTGATTCCGCGCGGCAGTGCCGACCTCATCGATGCCGTCGTCGCCGAGTCGACCGTGCCCGTCATCGAGACCGGGGCCGGCGTCGTGCATGTATACCTCGACGAGTCGGCGGACGAGGGGATGGCCGTCGAGATCGTGCACAACGCGAAGGTGCAACGGCCGAGCGTGTGCAACGCCCTCGAGACGCTGCTCGTGCACGCGTCATCCGCCGACCGCCTGCTTCCTCCCGTGATCGCCCGCTTGCGCGCCTCCGGTGTGACCATCCACGCCGACGAGCGTGCCAGCGCCATCGTCGCCGACGTTGTGCCCGCGACGGAGCTCGACTGGGCGACGGAGTACATGTCGCTCGATCTCGCGGTGCGGGTAGTCGACGATCTCGATGCCGCGATGCGTCACATCCGCACCTATTCGACCCACCACACCGAGTCGATCATCACGAACGACCTCGCGAACGCCGAGCGATTCCTCGCCGAGGTCGACTCGGCCGTCGTCATGGTGAACGCCTCGACCCGCTTCACCGACGGCGGCGAGTTCGGCTTCGGTGCGGAGGTCGGCATCTCAACACAGAAGCTGCACGCACGTGGCCCGATGGGGCTCGGCGAGCTCACCAGCACGAAGTGGATCGTCCGCGGTACCGGACAGGTGCGGGCCTGAGTGCGCGCCTGAGTCGTGACCGCGGTTGCCATCGAGCGCGGCTAAGCTGTTCACTGGCCTGAATGGAGAACCACATGTCGCTGATCACCAGCCTGATTACCGCCGTCGCAGAAGACTCGCACGCGCTGCCCATGAGCCCCTTCGGCTACGCGGCCATCGCCGTCGCCGCGTTCGTCGCCCTCGGCGTGGTCGTGTGGAGCTACCGTGACGTCGCGAATCGCCAGGGCGACAACGTCAACGCCCACAGCGACCACCACACGCCGGGCCACTAGGCGCCGCGCGTGCTCGAGGGAGCCCAGCGACGCGCTCGTGTCGGGGTGATGGGTGGAACGTTCGACCCGATCCACAACGGACACCTCGTGGCCGCGAGCGAGGTGCAGCAGAAGTTCGACCTCGACGAGGTGATCTTCGTTCCGACGGGCATGCCGTGGATGAAGTCGGACAGCGTCGTCACCGAGGGTGAGCACCGCTACCTCATGACCGTGATCGCGACGGCAGCGAACCCGCGCTTCACCGTCAGCCGCGTCGACATCGACCGCTCCGGGCCCACCTACACGATCGACACCCTGCGCGACATCCATTCGGCCAGGCCGGACGCCGACATCTTCTTCATCAGCGGGGCGGATGCCATCGCCCAGATCCTCGAGTGGAAAGACGTCGAGCAGGTCTGGCCGCTCGCTCACTTTGTAGCTGTGACTCGGCCGGGACATCCCCTCACCATTTCCGGTTTGCCTGAGCAAGGCGTAAGCTTGTTGGAAGTGCCGGCGCTAGCGATCTCCTCTACAGATTGCAGAAGCCGGGTGAGCCGGGGATTTCCGGTCTGGTATTTGGTTCCCGATGGTGTAGTTCAATACATCTCCAAGCACCACTTGTATCGGAGTATTCAATGACCACCTTTCAGGATCAGCCGCCGCAGTCGAGGCGCGCTCTCCGTGAACAGCAGCTCTCTGGGCATGCCGAGACGGACACCGTCGACGAATCCGCCGAGGCCAGCCGTCCGGCGCCCTCCGGTCGCCGCGCGCAGCGCGCCGAGGCCCCCGCGACCCTGATCGAGGTCGAGGTCGCGGCAGACGGCGACGAGCGAGACACGCGGCAGCACGACGCCGACCCTGCTGAGGCTTCGAACGACGACGAGTCGCGGCCCGGCGATTCCGCCCCGGACGACGCGCACGTGACCGATTCCGCCGTCCCGACATCCTTCCCGTTCGCCGACCAGGTGGAGGCGACGAGCGACGATGCCGGGCACCCTGGGTTCCGCCTCCGCGACTTCAGCCCCGAGTTCGGGGCGGCCGAGGCCGAGTCGCAGTCTTCAAGTGACTGGGCTCCGATCGCCGATTCTGCGCCGCTCGAGTACCAGACGCAGGGTCGACCGGCCGGATCCTCGCGACGAGTCCAGCGCGCCGAGGCGCCGGCAGACGTCGAGCACGACGACTCCGGTTCCGACCGCCCCTCGTTCGACTCCCTCTTCGCCGATCTGACGGTCCCCGATTCCGCCGATGTCCAGTCTTCCGATGATGACAAGTCGGATGTGGCTCCCGACGCCGCGCCGGAGCACGCCGCCGAGGCTGTGCCCGAGACAGCGGTCGAGGAGGCGTCCGATGTCGAGTCCGCCCCGGCCGAGTCCGCCACCGAGCGCATCCTGAGCCGTCGCGAGTGGCGTCTCATGCGTGCGCGCGCCGAGGCCGAAGCGGCCGCGACGTCGTCCGAGGCGCCAGCCGCTCCCGAGGCAGAAGCGCCGGCCGCCGATTCGCGCGGCATCCCTGCGCTCGTCGAGCCGGCTCCCGAGGTACACACACCGCTCTCCGATGCCATGGCCGAGTTCGAGGCCCTGACCCGCGGTTCGCGAGGCGGAGACAGCCCGGCCGAGCGCTCCTTCCCGTCGTTCCCTGTCGCACTCGCTCCCGGCTACGCCGCGCGCACCGCCCACGAGGCCGTGCCCGCGAATGAGGCGGACGCGGATTCGCTCCCCGTCACGGAGACCACGACCTCCGACTCCGTCACGGGCGAGACCACGATCGACCAGCCAGACGCCCATCAGCTGCCCCACGAGCCAGACGCCGAGACAACGCCAGACGCCGAGACAACGGGGATGGGGGTCGCCACCGGCGACTCGCACACCGCGGCAACCCCTGACTCCGCCGCATCCGTCGCCCACGAAAGCCCGGCCGAAACGACGAACGACGCCGACTACGCGCCCCGCGCGGGCTCGACACCGGCCCCGACCCTGAGCGCACCGTTCTCGTTCCTGACGCCCCCGGCGGAGTCCACCGCCCCGCCCGCCGGCGAATCGACGCCGGGCGAGGTGACCGACACGGGCAGCTACACGCCCCCCGTCGGCCACTGGTCTCGTCAGGCGGAGATGGACGACGAGAACCAGCCGCTCGAGAACACGCTGAGTCGGGATGTCGGCGGCGGAAACGTCGCGACCACGACGAACGCGCTCGTTCTTCCGATGATCCCGCAGCGCGACGACTTCTCCTCCGTTCTCAACGCCACGGGCGAGATCATGGTCACCGGAACCATCAACCTGCCCGGCAGCGTCGGTGCGACCGGTCGCGACTCGCGGCACTACGACGACCCCGAAGCCGACCACCTTTTCGACGCCTACGACAACGAGATCACCAACACCGACGCGCAGCCGGTGCGCGCGATCTCCGCCGTCAGCAGCCACACCGCTTCGCGCGGCGGCATCGAGACCGGCCGCAAGCAGAGCAACCGCATGCTCAACGTGCTCCTCGTGACCGCGTGCGTGCTCGCCGTGGGAACCGCGGCGCTGCTCGTCGCGGGCCTCGCCTTCAATTTCTTCTAAACGCGCTGATCAGCCCCATGCGCACCCCTCCCCACACACTCCAAAGGACCCAGTGACTGCATCTCCTCGCGCCCGCGAACTCGTGAACGTGGCGGCGGCCGCCGCCGACTCCAAGCAGGCCGAGGATCTCGTCGCGCTCGACGTGTCGGGTCCGCTGCCGCTGACCGACATCTTCCTCATCGCCACCGGCCGCAACGAGCGCAATGTCGTCGCCATCGCCAGCGAGATCGAAGACAAGATGCTCGAGGCCGGCGCCAAGACGCTCCGTCGCGAGGGTCGTGCCGAGGGCCGATGGATCCTCCTCGACTTCGGTGACGTGGTCGTGCACGTCTTCCACGAGGAAGACCGCATGTACTATTCGCTCGAGCGCCTCTGGAAGGACTGCCCGACGGTCGCCCTCGACGTCGCCCCGGCGACGGATGACCCGAGCACAGAGGCAAGCGACGAGGCAAGCGCCGACGAGACTGTGACCGAGAGGGCCGAATAGCGCTCGCTCACGTCTCACGGTTGCGCCCGTGGACACGCGGGGTAACACGATTCAATTCGCCCCGCGGCTCGAGGTCATACTTGATGTTCCGTCGCTCGGTGTCGCGTGACGATCCACCAGTCCTCAACACGACGCCGGGTAGAGCATGATTTCCATCGAGCGGGTCAGCAAGTCCTTCGGCAGCGGAGCGACGCGCACCCTGGCGCTTGACACCGTCAGCCTCGAAGTCGGCCGTGGCGAGATCTACGGCGTCGTCGGGCAGAGCGGTGCAGGCAAGAGCACGCTCATCCGCACCGTCAATCTCCTCGAACGACCGGATGCGGGCACCATCACCGTCGACGGACGCGAGCTCTCGAGCCTCGCCGACCGCGACCTCCGGCACGCTCGACAGCGCATCGGCATGATCTTCCAGCACTTCAACCTCCTCTCGAGCCGCACGGTGCAGGGAAATGTCGAGCTCGCACTCGAGGTGATCGGCGTCGACGGCGCCGAACGGCGTCGCAGGGCGGGGGAGATCCTGGAGCTGGTCGGGCTCACCGACAAGGCGGGCGCCTACCCTGCACAGCTCTCCGGAGGCCAGAAGCAGCGCATCGGCATCGCGAGGTCGCTCGCCGGCCGGCCTGGCGTGCTTCTCTCCGACGAGGCGACGAGCGCTCTCGACCCCGATACCACGCGATCTATCCTCGAGCTGCTGCGAACGATCAACCGCGAGCTCGGACTCACGGTGCTGCTCATCACCCACGAGATGGACGTGGTCAAGAGCATCTGCGACTCGGCGGCCCTCATCGAGGCCGGGCGTATCGTGGAGCAGGGCAGGCTCGTCGAGCTCATCTCGACGCCCGGATCTCGTCTGGCGCGGGCGTTGTTCCCCCTCGGCGACCTGCCGACCGACGCCGCGGGAACCGTCATCGACATCACCTTCAGCGGTGGGCTCGCCGACCGGCCCGTCATCGCGCAGCTCGCCCGTGACCACGCCATCGACGTGAGCATCCTCGGCGCGACCATCGAGACCATCGCCGGCAACCAGGCGGGCCGCACACGCCTCGGCCTGCCCGGCTCGGCCGAGACCAACCGGGCGGCCATCGCCGACCTGCGAGCACGCGGCTTGCTCGTCGAGATCGTGCGGGGAGAATCGGCATGAACGACACCAGCGATCCCAAGTTCTGGAGAGACCTCGTCGATGTGCTGCTGCTCGGCACCGGACAGACCCTCTACATGGTGTCCATCTCGCTCGTCGTCACCATCGTCATCGGACTCCCGCTCGGCGTCCTTCTCGTCGGCACCGAGCGAGGCGGGCTCTTCGAGAACCTCTTCGGTTCGCGGATGCTGGGACGCGTCGTCAACCGCGTGCTCGACTTCATCGTGAACCTGGGCCGCTCCATCCCGTTCATCATCCTCATGATCGCCGTGATCCCGTTCACCCGGATCGTCGTCGGTACCTTCATCGGGTCGACCGCCGCCATCGTGCCGCTCTCGCTCGTCGCAATCCCCTTCTTCGCGCGGATGGTGGAGATCGCGCTCAAGGAGATCGACCCAGGGCTCACGGAGGCGGCGAACTCGCTCGGCGCTACACGCTGGCAGATCGTGCGCAAGGTGCTCGTGCCCGAGGCGCTGCCCAGCATCTTGCTCGGGCTCGCCACGACCGTCACATCCATCATCAACTTCTCGGCCATGGTCGGAACCGTCGCGGGCGGCGGGCTCGGGGATGTGGCGTTCCGTTACGGCTACCAGCGCTATTCGACTATCCACATCGTGGCCGTCATCATCATCATCTTCATCATCGTGCAGTCTCTCGCGGCCGTTGCGACCCACTTCGCGAAGCGCCTGTCTCGCACCGCGACCGACGAGACGCACGCCGCGGTCACCGCTCGCATCGAGCCCTCCGCGGCCCCCCGCGTCAACTAGCCGCCCCAGACCCCGTGGCCGAGGTCAGGCATCACGGCCACCATCAGCAACACCCACAACAAGAGAAGAGAACCCATGCGATCCATCTCCCGCAGCGCGCGCCGTGCTGGTGCCGCCGTTGCCCTCGCCGCCCTCGCCGTCGGCCTCTCCGCGTGCGCGAGTGAGCCTGAGGCGGCGTCGTCCGACGGCGAGAGCCTCGGAACGATCAAGGTCGGCGCGCTGCAGACGCCCGCCGGCGACATCCTGACCTGGGTGAAGGAGAACCTGGCCGAAGACGCCGGTCTCACGATCGAGTTCGTGCCGTTCACCGACTACAACACCCCGAACCTGTCGGTGAGCGACGGTTCGACCGACGCCAACCTCTTCCAGAACGCGACATTCCTCAAGACCTACAACGACGCGGCGGGCGACTCGCTCGTGAGCGCGGGCGACGTCTACCTGCCGAGCGCCGCCTTCTACAGTGAGAAGGTGAAGAGCCTCGACGACCTCGAGGACGGCGCCAAGATCGCCATCCCGAACGACCCGACCAACGAGGGCCGCGCGTTGAAGATCCTCGCGGCCGAGGGTCTCATCGAGACCACGGACGAGCCGACGACGCTCGGAGACATCACCGAGAACAGCCACGACTTCGACTTCGTGGAGATCGAGAACGCCACGCTGGCGCAGTCCGTTCCCGACGTCGACACCGCCTTCGTCACCATCTCCTTCGCGCTCCCGGCCGGTCTCACGGCAGACGACGCCATCCTCATCGAGGGCGGCAACAGCCCATACGTGAACGTGCTCGCGACGACGGACAAGCTCAAAGACGACCCGCGTGTCGAAAAGCTCTACGAGCTGCTCACCTCAGACGAGACGTCCGACTACATCAACGACACCTGGGGCGGCCTCGTCGTCCCCGTGGCCAAGTAGCGGCCGACTGCCTGCGCCGACTCCGGGCGTTGACCGCGGGTGCTGATTATGGGTGCTGCCTCGCGAGCCGCGGGCGCAGCGCCCGAGTCACCGGCGCCAGCAGCCAGTTGCCGAGCAGGCTCATCGGGTAGAAGACGATGAAAGATGGCGACCATCTGCGTCCACCGGGGCGAGGCTGGGAGGGTGCGGCGATGACCTCCACGGAGGTGGGCTCACCCACCACTCGCGTTCCGGCGACCGCTCCCAGCGGTCGAGGCTCTCCGCGTCGGCGAAACTGTAGAGCATGCGCCACTCCGGCTAGGTCGGGTCTGGCCGCACCCAGCCCGAGCCGAGATAGTGCAGTGTGCCCGCTATTTCGCGCGGCTCCCGACGAAAGCGGTTCGCGGCCCTCCCGAGATGTAGTAATCTTGTCGAGTTGCCTTTCGGGGCTTCGAGAAAACCGAATGGGTCCATGGCGCAGCCCGGTAGCGCACCTGCATGGCATGCAGGGGGTCAGGGGTTCGAATCCCCTTGGATCCACCAGAAGTACCAGTCAGACGGCCATTCCAAAACCCGAACAAGGGATTTGGGATGGCCGTTCGACGTTTATCCGACACTTTTTGCTTTGCACTCACGTTCTTCGAATGCCCTCGAGGTGTTTCCGGGCGGGTTCGGAATCGCTTGCACACCTCGTGGGTATGACTTGCGAAACTCCTCTCTCCAGCGACCTCGAGTCGGTTCTGTCTATCTCCGATCTGGCGGCACGTCTAGGCGTCCCGATCCAGACGATCTACGACCTGCGCCATAAAGGTCGTGGCCCCCACGGCTTCCGTATCGGCCGGGAGCTGGAATTTCGAGCGTCCGACGTCGAGGCGTGGCTTCGTCGTCTGGAAGACGACGACGAACGACGATCGCGGGTGGGGCGAGGGTGATGGCTGGTCGCCCTCACACGACTATTGGCACGTACGGACAGATCGGCGCGTCCGCCGCCAAGCCGGCCGGTTCCTTGTAGCCACACGTTGAAGGGACGCCGATGGGCGCCTGCGGGTAGTGACCGCGCGCGGCGGCTCCGAATCCGCAGCCAAGGCGAATCTGAAATTGCGACTGCTGAGTCGCTCGGGCTTTGGAACGTCCGGGATGCTCTCGCTCAGCAGCTCCTTCGGTGACCTTGTGGCGCTGTGGTTGGCAGATCGTGAACTGCAGGACCTTGCGGACCAAACCAAAGAGAACTACCGCGACGACATCCGCCTTCATGTGTTGCCCGCGTTCCGATACTTCACTCTGGGGGAGATCACCACCGGTCGGGTGGAACGCTTCTTGAAGTCGGAACTGGCAGTGTCGTATTCCCGGTCGAAGCATTCGCGGACCATGCTGAATCTGCTATTCGGTTTCGCGCTGCGCTAGGACGCGATCCCACGAGGCCCCGGGAACGTTGCCCGCTTAACGGGTCACCACGATTCTTCGTCGGCGTAAGGGAACCACCAGAAGCTCTGCTCGCTCGACGTCGGGTCGACCATCACGAGCTTCGTGTGCCGGAAGGTGTCGAGGCCCTCCGATCCGAGTTGGCGACCGACGCCAGAAAGCTTGCGGCCCCCGAAGGGTCCGGCGTCATTGTCGAGCAAGGGTGCGTTGATCCAGATCATGCCCGCCACGATCTCGCGCTGTGCCCGATCGATCTCCATGATGTCCGTCGAGTAGAGGGTCGTCCCAAGTCCGAATGGCGACCGGTTGGTGATGTCCAGTGCCTCCTGGAAGCTCGACACCTTGTACACCGCAGCGATGGGACCGAAGATCTCCTGGGTGTACAGGTCCATGTCGGGGGTGCAGTTGTCGATGATGGTCGGCGAGTAGAAGTAGCCGTCGGCCAGCTCTCCACCTAGTTCAGGCCGTGAGCCTCCGGTTATCAGGTGCGCCCCCTGCTCAAGTGCCCGAGCAAGGAGGACTTCCACCCGCTGTCGTTCTCGCTCATTCTCCATCGGTCCGATGTCCACACGGTTCAGGCCGTGTCCGATACGCAACTGACGGGTGTGGCGCACGAATGCAGCCATGAATTCGTCGTACACGTCCTCGTGGACGAGGATCTTCTCGGCTGACGTGCATACCTGTCCGCAGTTGAGGAAAGCCGCGAAGGTAGCGGCCCGAGCGGCGACGTCGATGGCGGCGGAGGGCATCACGATGAAGGAGTCGCTCCCGGACGCCTCGATGAGAAACGGCTTGAAGCTTCCGGCGCAGGTGCGCGCAACGGCCTGGCCCGTCGGCACGCTGCCCGTGAACGCGACCATGTGAGTGTCGCGGTGGCCCACCAGTTGCTTCGCCACGGCGGCGCCGCCCGGGAGGCACTGCACGAGGCCCGGCTCGAGCTCCTCGAAGACGCGCATGAAGGCGAGCGTGGTCAGGGATGCGTTCTCGGACGGCTTGACGATGACGGCATTCCCGGCGGCGAGCGCGGCCGCGGCGGACCACATCATCAGCAGGATCGGGAAGTTCGCTGGCAGGACGATTACAGCCGTGCCCATGGCCTCTTTGATGGTGTACTGAGTCTGGCCGGCCGTCGCTGTTCCATGGATCGTGCCGACCGAATGCCGCCCGAGCTCCGCATAGTAGTCCACGGCTGACGCCGACCACTTGATCTCGTCCGCGCACTCCTTGAACGGCTTGCCTGTTTCCAGAGTCATCAGTTCGGCGAAAAGGCGGGTGTCGCTGCGCATCCTCACCGCGAGCTCGTGCATGAGCTCTGAACGAACAAGTGGTGTCTCAGTGTTCCAGATCCGCTGCGCGCGATTGGCAGCCGCAATGGCGTGCTCGCCCTGGTCGTCTGTCGGGTCCGTGAAGCTTCCGAGCGTGTAGGCGGTTGCCGGATCACGCACCTCTACCTGCCGTGCCCCCCTGGCCAGCACGAGCTCACCCCCGATGAACAGGCGATCGCTGACCTCCCGCAGAGCGCCGGAAGCGGCAGTCGAGGGGCGCGTGGTTGTATCGGAACTGAGCAGATTTGACATCCTCGTCACTTTCGGTCGGACATACGCCGGTCGGCTGTCCCACGATGCGTCAGCGCTGGCATCGTCGACAATCGGTCACCAATATGAAAATTCGGCAGCTCCTGTATCGTTCTCTGAAATCGGAGTAAGGGGCGCGGCTGTATGGCAAGCGTGGAAAGTGTGCTCAAGGTCGAGGACTTGGTCTCCACCGCGAGCCTGGGCGTTCGGGTTCTGGCTGGCGCGGCGGGGCTGGACCGTGCGCTGCTGTGGGCGCACAGCTGCGAGATGGTGGCTCCCGAGAAATGGCTGGGGCCGCACGAGCTCCTCATGACCGTCGGTCTCTGCGTGCCGCGGGACCCGACGGAGCAGGCGGCCTTCGTCCGCCGGCTGGACGACGCGGGCCTGGCTGGTCTTATGATCGGCGACCATGACACTGCCCCTCCAGTGTCTGAGGCGATGCTGCAAGAAGCCGAAGCAAGGCGGTTCCCTGTTTTGCTCGCTGCCGAGCACATCCCCTACGCCGTGGTGGCTCGGCATGTCGCAGCAGCGACCTCGTCGTCCCAGTTGTTGCAGGTCCTCAAGCTCAGCAAGCTCTACCAGGTCGCCGCGAACGCCGACGATGACCTGATCACGCTCTGCCGCAATCTCGCTTCACTGCTCAGCATCGAATTCCGCGTCACCGATGACGTCAGTGGTCTAACCGTCATCGAGACTTGGGACGATCCCGACATCCGCTCTGAGCGGTCGCTGCGCTCCTTTCGGCTGCGCGGAAGTCAGCCGGCACAACTGCATCTCGCCGAGTATCCCGGCGAGATGTTGGACGCCTTCATCCTGCTCCATCTCCTGAAGGTCCTCGAGTTTGGCGTCGACCGTCTGCTCAATGCAGCAGATCAGCGTGCGCGTGTGTCGGAGAACGCGTTGACCACGCTGCTCAACGGCGGAGAGAGCCCGGACGTGGAAGTGCTGCTGAAAGGGAGGACCGCCGGCAACGGGTTCCGTGTGGCCGCGATCCCCGAGAGCGAAGGACGGCGCATCGAGCGCAGCGTGGCCACGCTTCGGCTTCCGGCGCTGGTCGGCCCCGGCCAGACCCACTTTTACTTGCTCATCCCACGAGACGTGGTGGGCGACGTGCGACGGATTGCGGAGACGGCCGCAGTCCATTTCGGCGTCTCCTCGGTGTACACGGATTATCGGGATGCAGCCGCAGCCGCGAGGGAAGCGAGCCAGGTCCTCGGGGCTGCCCAGTTCGGGGACCGGCGGTGGGTCGAGTTCGAAGGGACGACAATCGCGGTCCTCAGCCGGTCTCGCCGGGAAGCGGACGAGATCATCAACGGTGTCCTCGGGCCGCTCGTCGCGTCCACGACGGCCGCCACTCGCCTCCGTGACACGCTCTTCTGTTACCTACGCAATGACCGGCACTGGCAGGTGACGGCGGACGAGTTAGGCATCCATCGCCAGACGTTGTCCTACCGCTTGAATCGCATCGAGGCGGAGACCGGGTTGAGCATCAACCGCTCCGCCGATCTGGCAGCTTTGTGGATTGCGTTTCAGGCGTGGGACGCCACGCGTGGTTCCTGACGAGCGGAGCCGCCTCGGGTGCGGCGACCCTGCTGGCAGTACAGTTTCACTCTGGTTTTCGTACGCCCGATCAGTCGATTGCGGGTGCCGCGATAGTTACGCTCGCCCAGTAACGACGTTCAATTACAACGAGACGGGTGTCAGATGAAGTCGCAGCGCAGCACAGTCTCGGAGCTCATCAACGGCGAAGTGTCGTTCTGGATGCGGAGCATCGGGGCTCCCGAGAAGCGCCCGGCCCTGGCCGGGGACACATCAGTCGACGTTGCCATCGTCGGTGGGGGATTGACGGGTCTCTGGACGGCCTACTACCTCAAGAAGGCCCGCCCGAGCCTCAGCATCGCCGTAATCGAGCGGGAGTTCGCCGGTTTCGGCGCCTCCGGCCGAAACGGCGGATGGATGAGCGCTGAGCCGGTGGGCCAATTCCGACGTTACGCGCGCTCGAGAGGGGTGGAGTCCGCCCTCCGCATGCAACGCGAGATGTTCGGCGCGGTGCGCGAATCGGTGGCGGTGGCACGGGCCGAAGGCTTCGACGAAGATCTCGTGCACGATGGCCTGATCCACGTGGCGACGAACCGCGCCCAGCTCACGCGTGCCCAGCACCACGTCGAGGACATGCGTGCTCAGGGATGGGGCGAGGACGACGTCTTCGAACTCTCCCCGGCCGAGCTCGAGAACCGAGTTCGCATCGAGGGCGTACAGGGCGGGTATTGGACGCCGCATTGCGCACGCGTGCACCCGGCGAAGTACACCCGCGGGCTTGCCGATGTCATCGAATCTATCGGCGTCACCATCTACGAGGGCACCACTGCGCTGTGCGTGACGCCCAACCGCGTGCACACGGATCGAGGCGTAGTGAATGCCGAATACATCGTCGAGGCTCTCGAGGGCTACACCCTCTCCCTGAAGGGAAAGGCCCGCAAGCTGTTGCCCATGAACAGCAGCATGGTCATCACCGAGCCGCTGAGCGAATCGCAGCTCAGCGCGGTCAACTGGCAGGGCGGAGAGCTTGTCGGCGATGTGGCGCACAGCTTCACCTACATGCATCGCACTCAGGACAGTCGGATCGCGATCGGTGGGCGCGGCGTCCCATACAACTTCCGCTCCTCCTTCGACAGGGATGGGCGCACGGCTGATTCCGCCGTGCACCAGTTGAGCCAGCGTCTGCGCGAACTCTTTCCCGCCCTCGCGGACGTGCGCATGGAGCACTCGTGGTCAGGAGTGTTAGGCGTGCCGCGAGACTGGTGCGCTTCGGTGAACTACGACCGGGCGACGGGGATTCTGGCTGCGGGCGGGTACGTCGGCCACGGGTTGGCCGGCACGAATGTCGCCGGCCGGACGCTCCGCGACCTGATCCTCGGTGAGGACACTGATCTGACGCGGCTGCCGTGGGTGGGTCGCCATAGTCGCAACTGGGAGGTGGAGCCGATCCGCTGGGTCGGGGCGACCGCCCTGTACGCCGCCTACCGGTACGCGGACGGCCGCGAGTACGCGTCGGAGGGGCCCAACACGCACTGGACCGCGCGCCTAGCGAACGTCGTCAGCGGACGCTGAGCCGAGTCGACCCCCGCGCGACATAAGAGCACTCGAGAGAGTGACTGCGCCCGGTGACACAACCGCCCCGTGCCCAGATCGGGCTCGACTCGGGCGGGCATCCGCCTGCTCGAGGCGGCTGCCCGATTCGTGCTCGGCGCCTCGATGGGTCGCCTGGTGGCGGACAGCGGACGACGACCGAGGTGAGCCCGGAGTCACAACCATGCTGCCCGAAGGGTGGGGCGGTCGAGTGGTCGACACGACGCTCACGAAGGTCTTCACGATCCACTACATCTGAGCATCCGAACGCCTCGCATCGTACCCCGGCATCGTGCCGCGATAGCGGATCGCCGAGTGGCTTCCGGTGCTCACCGGCTCGTGCAACGCCCCCCCGGGACCGTAGAGAGGCCGCGGCTGAAGGCCGCGTGGCGCTTCATCCGGACGCAGCTGAGCAGCGTCAAGTGCAACACGCCGAACCGGTCCGCCCGACGGACCGACTCGGCGCCTGAAGTTGCGCCTACTCGATCGGCTCGCCGATGGAGTCGATGTCCTTATCCGCCTGGGCAATCGTTGCGCGCTCCTTCGCGACGTCGATGTCGCGGCAGAACAGCCAGTAGAAGAAACCTGCCACCGGAATGCCGACGAAGAATGCAATGTCGACCCCGCCGAGGGCCGTCCACAGCGGTCCCTGGTAGCCGCCGATGCTCATGAATGGGATCATCGCCACGATCCCGATGAGGTAGGCGACGATCCCTCGCCAGTGCCAGAGACCGTACATGCCGTCGCGACGGAACATCTCCGTCACCGAGTAATGCCCCCGCCGCACGAGGAAGAAGTCGGTGAGATTGACAGCAGTCCAGGGCCCCATGAGGTAGGCGAGCACCACGAGGACGGTCCCGAGGTTGGTGTAGAGATAGTCGGTCGGCAGGAGAGCAGCTGCGACGGCGCCCGTCACGCCGACGAGCAAAATCGTGACCAGACGGATTTTTCGCGTCGGGCGCACGCTGCGGAGGCTGTCGATGGCGGTGATGAGCGTCAGCGAGCCGCCGTAGACACACATGGACATCAGGCCGATGAGCCCCAGACCGCCGGCGCCCAGCACGAGTATGCCAAGACCCGGGAAGACGAAGTCGCCCGTCTCAGCCAGTCCGAGAATGAAGTCACTCTTGGGCAGGAGAGCCGCGCAGACCGCGCCGATCGCCATGAACGCGAAGAGGCCGAGGAACAGCCCGCCGGAGGTGGTCACGACGATCCTGCTGCGCTTGGTCTGGGGAGGCATGTACCGGGAGTAGTCCGAGACAAAGAACGCCCAGGTCAGCTGGTATGCCGCCGCGGCCGAGACCACAATCATGAACGGACCTGCGGAGAACGTCTGCGTCAGGTCGAAGAGCGCGGCCGGGATTCGCCCGAGGACGCTGAGACCGACCACGTAAATCAGGATCACGAGGACCAGGGCGATCGTGATGTATCGCTGCGCGACGTGAAGGTAATGGTAACCGAAGATCGCGAGGACGATCGCCGCAAGGCAGGAAGCGATTGCCCAGAGAGGCGCGCTTCCCCAACCCAACTCGGTGGCGGTCGTGCCGATCAGGTTACCGCCAAGCACGACGTAGCCCCAGTAGACGACGATTGCCATGGCCCAGATGAACAGCGCTCCGTAGCGTCCGAACTGGGGTCGGGACTGCACCATCTGCGGCAGCCCGAGGTGCGGACCCTGTGTCGCGTGGGCCGACACCGGGATGGTGCCGAGGATGGTGCCGAGAGCCAAGGCCAGGAGAGTCCACGCCAGATTGAGTCCGAGCCCGATGCCGATGGCGCCGGTTGCGAGCGAGAGCAGTTGAGCGCTCCCTGCGAACCACACGGTCGCCTGGTCAAGCAGGCGGCCCTTACGCTCCCGGAGCGGGACGTAGTCAATTGACCGGACCTCTACCCGGCCAAGGACGCCACTTTCGCTTCGGGGCTCGACGGATTTGGTACGTGGGGAACTGGTGGTCATCTGAAGTCTCCGTTCGCAGACACTACTTTGTGCATGCAACATGCATTCCGCAAAGAATATTGGCCCCGTGGCCCCTGCTCCATTGATTATGTGCAACAGGCAAGAAAGAAACTCGTACAGCCGTACGAGAAACGCCCACGCTGCGCGCTGCTCCGATATCGCCTTCTGCGGGCACGCGACGATTGCGTCCGGAGTGGCCCTTTCCCGCGGCGTAGCCGGACCGTTGATTCGCCTGGCTACGAACGTGGGGGAGTCCCGGTTGAAGTCTCACACCAGCAAGCGACCCTGGTAGCCGTCGACATCACCGTCGAATCGCTCGACGATGACGTGCTCGACAAGCTGCTGGCAACACTCCGGCTCACACGCGGCACTCTCGAACCGACATTGCCACCGGCCCTCGTGCGCGGAGGTAACCCGCACTCGGCCGGTTCACGCTCATTACCGCCCCTGGCGCGTCCCACTTCCGCCCGCGCGGCAATAGGGTTGAAGACGGCCCGCCGCGCACCGCCGTGAGCCAAGCACTGCCCTCGCCCTCAGGAGAACCCCGTGACCGAAAACGCCCCCATCGACCCGACCTCGACCGGCGCCTGGAGGAACCTCGCCGCCATCGCCGAGAACTTCACCCCCGATCTCCGCGGCTGGTTCGACGCCGATCCGGACCGGGCGGAGACGTACACCTTCCAGGCCGCCGATCTCACCGTCGACCTGTCGAAGGGACTCGTCACGGAGGAGATCCTCGCGAACCTGCTGCAGCTCGCGAAGGATGTCGACGTCGCTGGACGCTACGAGGCGATGATCAGTGGCGAGCACATCAATGTCACGGAAGACCGCGCGGTGCTGCACACCGCGCTGCGTCGCCCGAGAGGCGGAGAGGGGCTGGTTCCGCCCGCGGGATTCGTCGTCGACGGGCAGGATGTCGACGCCGATGTTCACGCGACGCTCGACAAGGTCTACACGTTCGCCGACCGAGTGCGCTCCGGCGAATGGGCCGGCGTCACGGGCAAGCGCATAGAGACGGTCGTCAATATCGGCATCGGAGGATCCGACCTCGGCCCTGTCATGGTCTACGAAGCACTCAAGCCCTACGTGCAAGACGGCATCGAGGTGCGCTTCGTATCCAACATCGACCCCAACGACGTGTTCGAGAAGACGGTCGGCCTCGACCCCGAGACGACCCTGTTCATCGTCGCGTCCAAGACGTTCGGCACCCTCGAGACCCTCACCAACGCACGCCTGGCCCGCGAGTGGCTCTGGGCCGAGCTCGGCGCCGCCGGAGTTCTGGACGAGACCGAGGAGGCTCGCACGGGCGCGGTCGCCAAGCACTTCGTCGCCGTGTCGACCGCTCTCGACAAGGTCGCCGCCTTCGGCATCGACCCCGAGAACGCCTTCGGCTTCTGGGACTGGGTGGGCGGCCGCTACTCGGTCGACTCGGCCATCGGCACCTCCGTCGTCATCGCTATCGGTCCGGAGAGGTGGAGCGAGTTTCTCGCCGGCTTCCACGCCCTCGACGAGCACATGCGCACCGCGCCGCTCGAGCAGAACGTGCCCGTGCTGATGGGCCTGCTCAACGTCTGGTACAGCAACTTCCTCGGCGCGCAGACCCACGCCGTGCTTCCCTACGCGCAGTATCTGCACCGCTTCGCCGCCTACCTGCAGCAGCTGACCATGGAGTCGAACGGCAAGAGTGTGCGCTGGGATGGCTCGCCGGTCACGACCGACACGGGCGAGGTCTTCTGGGGCGAACCGGGCACCAACGGCCAGCACGCGTTCTACCAGCTCATCCACCAGGGAACGCGACTGATCCCCGCAGATTTCATCGCGGTGGCCAACCCGGCGCATCCACTGAAGGATGCAACGGGAGACGGCGCGTCCGTCGAGCCGGGTCAGGACGTGCACACGCTCTTCATGGCGAACTTCTTCGCGCAGACCAAGGCTCTCGCCTTCGGCAAGACGGCGGACGAGGTGCGTGCCGAGGGCACCAAGGAGTCCGTCGTTCCCGCCCGCGAGTTCGCGGGCAACCGCCCGACCACATCGATCCTCGCCCCGGCCCTCACGCCGAGCGTCGTCGGCCAGCTCATTGCGCTCTACGAGCACATCGTCTTCACCGAGGGCACCATCTGGGGAATCGACTCGTTCGACCAGTGGGGAGTCGAGCTCGGCAAGCAGCTCGCCCTGCAGATCACGCCTGCCGTCGGGGGAGACGTGGCCGCTCTCGAGGCGCAGGACTCCTCAACGAAGTCACTCATCGCGAAGTACCTCGAGCTGCGCGAGTAATCGCCGGCGAGTCTCGCGCGGAGAGCGGGGTCTTTCCGATGCAGGGGTGCCGGGCCGGGTGGCGCGCCGCTAGAGTGAGCGCCATTCGGAGAGAGTAAACATACGAGACCGGGCGATGTCACCATGGATGATTCCACTCACGCCAGCCGCTTCACCGCCGAGCAACTCGCCACCCTCGCTCTGCCGCCCGCTCGGAACCCCGCGGCACGGGACGTGATCCTCCGCGTCGAGGAGCTGCTCGGGCGCGACGAGATCCCGGCGTCGGAACTGGCGGAGGCATGGGAGCGGCACAACGCGGAGGTCGTGAAGGGCTTCCCGACGCGCGGTGGCTCGTTCACCTTCGACCAGGTGCCGTGGATCGCGTGGCCCGACTGGCTCTACATCCCTCGCGGCGCCGACAGCCACCAGTACTGGGTGTCCGCCGCGCCGGCCGGGCATCGATACGCGCTCGCGTGGACGGCTCCGCCGTCGAACACCTCCAACAAGGCGTCGGCGGCCGACGGCAAGCTGTTCACGACCGCGCAGCTTCCCGCCGAGGCGCCGGCATCCGACCCGTCGAGCGAGTCGGGTGTGGGCATCGTCTATTCCCCGACCCCGTCGCTCAGCGTCGTGGAGTTCGCGCCGGATGTCGACATGCGCGGCACGCTGAGAACCGCCCTCGAGTTCTTTCCCACGCTCGCCGCCGGCGGGGTCGAGGTGCACGCCGAGGTGCTCCTGTGCGCCTGGCATGTGATCCCCGGGGGGTTCGACCTGTTGCGCTTCACCTCGCGCACGGTGACGTCGACGGGACTACGCGACCAGTCACACGGTGCGGCACGTCACCAGTTCGCGGACTCCTTCTCCGGCGGTGCGCTCTCGGCCTCGTTCCTCGTGCAGCGTGGTCACACCTACCTCTTCGGTGTGGTGTGCCGCGTCACGGTGACCTCGTCGCTCACGTCGAACTCGGGTGGCCCGCTCACGGGCGTACCGAACTCGCAACTCGTCGTCTACGGCTCGGTGAACACCGATGTGCCGCAGATGAGCCTTCGCACGTCGATCGTCTACATTCCCTGACCGTGCGAAAACCCCTGACCGCGCGAACCTACTAGGCCCACTGCACCGTCTCGGTCTGGTCGAGGCGGGGCAGGCGGTCGCGCCAGGCGCCCTCGCCGGGGTGGCCGATGTTGACGACGAGGGTGGAGCGCCAGCGACCGTCGGGGAAGAAGTCCGCGTCGAGCGCGGAAGCATCGAAACCGCCCATCGGGCCGGCAGCGAAGCCGACGGCGCGAACGGCCATGACGAAGTAGCCCGCCTGCAGTGCGGCGTTGAAACGGGCCATCGAGAGGCGCGTCTCTTCGTTCGTCTCGAGCATGGGCACCATCTCGGCGCGGAACGGGGCCACGGTCGGGATGTGCTCGTGGAACCGGCTGTCGAACGCGAGCACGGCCACGGCGGGCGCGCCAAGCGTCTTCGCCTTGTTGCCCTCGCTCATGTGGCCTACGAGGCGCTGACGTCCTTCGGGGGAGTTGACGTACGTCACGCGCAGCGGCTGGAGGTTGGCGGCGGTGGGTGCCCACTTCGCGAGCTCCCAGATTTCCGCGAGCTGCGCCTGCGACACGGGAGTGGCGTCGAACGCGTTCGCCGTGCGGGCGTCGGTGAAGAGCTGTGAGCGCGCCTCGTCGTCGAGTCGGCGAGGGAAGCGGGAGGTGGAGTCGACGAGGTTGGTCATGGGCGGGTCCGTTCGATATGAGCTAGTAAAAAAGAAGTAACTCGTTTGAACCTAGCACAGGCTATGCTGGAGCACATGACCACGAAGTCCCCGGAGATCCACGAGCCGCGCGCCTGCGACGCCGCGCTCGCCCGTGCCTTCGAATTCCTGGGCAAACGCTGGAGCGGAGTGATCCTGGGCACGCTCCGCGACGGTCCGGCCGGCTTCTCCGAGCTGCGCCGAGCGGTCGGCAACATCAGCGACTCGGTGCTCTCCGAGCGCTTGAGCGAGCTCGGCTCGGCCGGGCTCGTGCAGCGTTCGGTGGTGGCCGGGCCGCCGCTCTCGGTGACCTACAGCCTTACCGACGGCGGGCAGGCTCTCGTTCCCGCGATGCGCGAGCTCTCGGCGTGGGCGAAGAAGAACCTGCCGCCTCCCGCCTGACCGGCCTGCCGCGTCCCGCCTGACCGGCGAGCCGCCTACTCACTGATCGTGCGGTTCTCGACGACCGCCTGCAGGCCCTCCCACAGCTGCGCGGCCGAACGCTCCCAGCTCCATGTCGCCGCCTGTGCGAGTGACGAGCGCGAGAGAGCGTCCCACCGTCCGGGAGCCTCGAGGGATTGCACCGCCGTGACGAAGGCCGTGGCATCCGTCGGCCGGAAGTAGGTGCCGGAGTCTCCCGCGATCTCGTGGAAGATGCGGATGTCGCTGACCACGACCGGCACGCCGAGGGCCATCGCCTCGACGAGTGGGATTCCGAAGCCCTCATCGAACGACGCCGTCACGAGCGCCGTGGCCGACTGCAGCACGGACACGTACTCGGCATCGGTCGCGCCGTTGTGGACGACGATGTTGTCTGCGGAGTTCAGCGCCCGAAACCGCTCCTGTGTCTCGGGTGTCATGGGGCTCATCAGGTGGAGGGTGTACTGCGGCAGGTCGTTCATCGCCGTGACGAGAGTCTCGACGTTCTTGTACGGCATGAATGACCCCATGTAGACGAGGCTCTTCTCGCGGGCGCGGTCGGCGCCCATGGCCGGCGGAGCCTCGAGCGAGCTCGCGTTCGGCGCCAGGATGAGCGGCCTCGTCGTGAGGTGCTTGCGCTTGATGAGGTCGATTGTCGTGCGCGAGACGGCGGCGACCGCGTCGGCGCGATTCAGCAGCATCCGTTGCGGCCACCAGACGAGGTGGTAGAGACGCCACAGTGCGCGCACGGCCTGGGGCAGGTTCCGCGGGGGCGTGCGGTGCGTGTAGTAGATGAGGTCGTGCACCGTGAGCACGAGCTTGTAGTTGCGGCCGAGCGAGCCCATCGTCTGCATGGGGGAGAAGACCAGGTCGGGATGGTGCGGATTGAGGTATCGCGCCATGAGCGTGTCTTTTGCGCTGGTCATGGCGGGCGTCCTGATCCACGGCAGGTCGGGGAGCATCGCGAGCTGGCGCTCGTCGTTGATGATCATCGTCACCGGGGTGAGCTTCGACAGCTCACGCACGAGGTTCGCGGAGTAGCGGCTGATGCCGTCGTGGGTGCCCCAGCGCACCGCCCTGCAGTCGAAGAACAGCTTCACAGGTGGGCCCCTCAGTTCGTTCTCGAGCCGCCGGGTGCACGGGCTCGGGTGGTCGCCACGTTACCAGCCGGCGCCTGGGTGGCGGCTCGGTCGTGTGCTCAGGCGAGCAGCTCGCGCACGCGCGGGATCACGCGAGTTCCGTACAGCTCGATGCTCTTCATGAGCTTGTCATGGCCGAGGGCTCCATTGCTGTACTTGAGATCGAAGCGGGAGAGCCCCAGCCCGCTTGCGGCGTGGGCGATCTTCGCCGCCACGGTCTCCGGGGATCCCACGAAGAGTGCGCCCTCCGGGCCGGCGGCCTCGTCGAACTGCGCGCGTGACATGGGCGACCAGCCCCGTTCGCGCCCGATGCGGTCGACCATCGTCGAGTAGTGCGGCCACAGCTCCTCGCGCGCCTGGTCGTCGGTCTCGGCGATGTGTCCGGGCGAGTGCTCGCCGACGGGCTGGTCTGGCTGTTCGAGCTGTTCGAGGGCGCGGTGGTACAGCGCGACGAGCGGCGAGAAGCGCAGCGGTTGGCCGCCGATGATGGCGAGCATGAGCGGCATGCCGTAACGCGCCGCCCGCACGACCGACTCCGGGCTGCCGCCGACTCCGATCCAGGTCGTGAGTGGTGCGTGCTCGACCGGCGGAAACACCCGCTGGTCGGTGAGCGGCGCACGCGTCGACCCCGCCCAGGTGACGGCGCCCTGCTCACGCAGCGCGGCGAAGAGGTCGAGCTTCTCCTCGAACAGCTGCTCGTACTGCGAGAGATCGAACCCGAACAGCGGAAACGACTCGGTGAAGGAGCCGCGACCGAGGATGACCTCGGCGCGACCGCCGGAGATGCCGTCGAGCGTCGCGAAGCGCTGGTAGACCCGAATCGGATCATCCGAACTCAGTACCGTCACCGCGGATCCGAGACGGATGCGGCTCGTTCTCGACGCGATTGCGGCGAGCACGACCTCGGGTGCGGAGACGGCAAAATCCTCGCGGTGGTGTTCGCCGATGCCGATGAAGTCGACGCCCACCTCGTCGGCGAGCACACCCTGCTCGACGAGGTTGCGCAGCACCCGCGCGTGCGAGAGCGGAGTGCCGTCGGCATCCGCCGTCACGTCGCCGAAGGTGTCGAGCCCGAGTTCGATCTGTCGAGTCATTGTCTGCCCTTTTCGGTCTGGGTACGGTGTTCAGTATGGCCGAGATGCTGCTGTTCCATTCGGTGCACGGGGTCACCCCGGGAGTCGTCGAGCTCGCCGAGCGTCTGCGCGATCTGGGGCACGGCGTGCACGTCGCCGACCTTTTCGACGGCGCGACTTTCGCCAAAGACACTGCCGGCCGGCATCGTCTACGCCGGCTTCTCGATGGGCGCGGCGCCCGCGCAGTTGCTGGCACAGACCCGGGCGGGGGCCGCGGGCGCGCTGCTCATGCACGGCTGCCTGCCGTCGTCGGCGTTCGGCACCGAGTGGCCCGCCGCGGTGCCGCTGTCGGTCCATGGCGCCGAGGACGACCCCTCGATCGACTTCCACGTCGCGCGCGAGCTCGTCGACGAGGCGGCCGACGGCGAACTGTGGATGTATCCCGGCTCCCGGCATCTGTTCGCAGACATCGGTCTGCCCGACTACGATCCCGTGCTGGCGCACCACCTCATGACCCGTGTCGTCGCCTGGCTCGACGGCCGCTGACAGGCCCACCTAGCCACTCGACTGGCCGCACGCCAGCCCCGAGGGGCTATTGGGGTTCGGCGGTGGCCCGTCCGTACAGTGAGACATGACTACTCCCGATACCCGGTCCGCTTCTCCTGCCAGCACGGCCCCCTCGTCGCCCGCGCTCTCCGCGCTCGCCCTCGTCTGCACCCTCAAACCGTCGCCGGCGGAGTCGAGCAGCGACCTCCTCGCCCACCAGATCCTCGCCGAACTCGCGACCCACGGCGTCGCCACCTCGTCCGTCCGCGTCGTCGACTTCGACGTCAAGCCGGGCGTGGAGACCGACATGGGCGACGGCGACGAGTGGCCCTCGATCCGTGACCGAATCCTCGCCGCGAACATCCTCGTCGTCGTCGCGCCGACCTGGGTCGGACAGCTCTCGAGCGTCGGACAGCGCGTGCTCGAGCGCCTCGATGCCGAGCTGAGCGAGATGGACGAGAAGGGACGCCCCGACATGTACGACAAAGTCGCCGTCGTCGGTGTCGTCGGCAACGAGGATGGCGCGCACCACATCACGAGCGCACTGTTCCAGGGACTCGGCGACATCGGGTTCACGATCTCCTCCCAGGGCGCGACCTACTGGAACGACGTCGCCATGGGCAGCCGCGACTACAAGGATCTCGACGAGACGCCCGAGGCCGTAGCATCCGCAACGAAGGCGCTCGCGTCGAACGCCGCACACCTCGCGGGACTGCTCGCGGCGTCGCCGTACCCCGCGCTCTCGTAGGTACTCATCGGGCTGGAGGCGGCGCGAACGTCGCCGCCGTCACACCAACCTGCTCGCGCAACTCCCCGTCGACGCACCCGCGGAGCCCGGCTGGATCAGGTGCGGAACCTCGGCCGCGCCTCGAGCTCCAGCGTCGCCCGCAGTCGATGGTTGCGCAGCGGCCGCCATCGCTGTTGCTGGTCGAGCCACGGCGGCGCGAGGATGTGCGGGCGCCCGCCGATCATCCTGAGGGCGAAGTCGGTGTGGTCGAACATGCGATGACAGGCTTTGCAGAGCAGCGTGCCGTTGCCCGCGTAACGCTGATATGACCCCTTATGTAGCCCGCGCGATCAGCCGCGATCTACGCCCGCATTTCCAGCGACCAGACAGGTCAAGCGCTCGGTGTACAGCGCCAGCTCGAGGACTGCCGCAGGCTAGCCTCGGAACGAGGATGGGCCGTCGCGGAGGAATACGTCGACAACGACATTTCGGCGTTCAGGGGTAGGGACCGCCCGCAATACGCGCGGATGCTCGCAGGCATCGAAGCCGGTCACCGGGATGCGGTTCTGGCCTACCATCAGGACCGGTCGACTCGTCGCCCGATGGAGTGCGAGCAGTTCGTCGAACTGTGCGACCGGGCAGGGGTGGAGCAATTGGCGACGGTCACGTCGGATATCAACTTCGGCAACGACAACGGAGTGCTCGTGGCGCGGATCACGGCCGCAGTGGCGGCGAACGAGTCGGCGCGGAAGTCGGCCAGGATCAAACGGAAGATCCAACAGAACGTAGAGCAAGGTCGACCTAACGGTGGTGCCCAGCGCCCGTTCGGGTACGAGCCGGACAAGGTGACCGTTCGGGAAGCTGAGGCGGAGGTCATCCGTCTTCTGGTCGATCGGTTCCTCGCCGGTGAATCTGTCAGGTCGCTCGTGGTGTGGATGAACGAGCAAGAGATACCCACGACCGCGGCGGCTGAGGAATGGCGAACGCCCACGCTTCGGGCGGTTCTGGTGTCGGGACGAATAGCCGGCATCCGTGACCACCACGGAGTCGCCACAGGTCCAGCCGCATGGCCGGCCATCATCAGCGAGGAAAAGCACCAGCAGATCCTCGCCACCTTCCAGACGAAGAAGGTCTC
>JAODMO010000052.1 GCA_025464995.1 Microbacteriaceae bacterium | reverse complement strand
TACTTCTCCCACTCGAGGCCCACGTGCTCGAACGACAGCTGCAGGAAGTCGCGCACGGTGTACGACGTGTTGGTCGCGAGCACGTAGTCGCCCGGTTCGTCGTGTTGCAGCATCCGCCACATGCCCTCGACGTATTCCGGTGCGTAGCCCCAGTCGCGCACCGAGTCGAGGTTGCCCATGAAGAGCTCGGACTGCTGTCCGGCGGCGATGCGCGCGACCGCTCGCGTGATCTTCCGGGTGACGAACGTGCCGCCACGACGAGGCGACTCGTGATTGAAGAGGATGCCGTTGCAGGCGAAGAGCCCGTAGGCCTCGCGGTAGTTGCGGGTGATCCAGTACGAGTACACCTTCGCGACGCCGTACGGCGAGCGCGGGTAGAACGGCGTCTCCTCGTTCTGCGGCGGCGGCGATGCGCCGAACATCTCCGAGCTCGACGCCTGGTAGAAGCGCGGCGAGACGCCCGCGGCCCGGATGGCCTCGAGCAGGCGCACGGTGCCGAGGCCCGTGGTGTCGCCGGTGTACTCGGGCTCGTCGAAGCTCACCCGCACGTGCGACTGGGCGGCGAGGTTGTAGACCTCGTCGGGCTCGATCTCATTCATGAGGGTGACGAGACGGGAGGCGTCGGTCAGGTCGGCGAAGTGCAGGAAGAGACGGTGGTCCTCCGCGTGCGGGTCTTGATAGATGTGGTCGATTCGGCTCGTGTTGAACGACGACGATCGCCGGATGAACCCGTGCACCTCGTACCCCTTGGACAGAAGGAGTTCCGCGAGATAACTGCCGTCCTGCCCGGTGATCCCGGTGATGACAGCTCTTTTTGCCCCGGTTCTGGTCATTCGTGAAGTTTAGCTGACGGCAGGCATGCGAACCGGACGGCGGAAGCCCGCTACTCGGCCGACGGAATCACTTCGTAGATGGTCATGTCGGAGACCCCTTCCTTTTCCTCGTCGAGGATATGGAGGCACTGCATGCTCGGAGGAGGGCTGTCGGCGAGCACATAGGAGACGTGCTCCTGCGCGAAATCGGAGCAGGCGTCGAACGTTGTGATGATCTGGTCGGCGACCGGGTTCGACGACTCCGGTTCGCCCTGCCCGAACTTCCAGCGGACGTAGGCGAGCCGGTTCCACGCCTTCTCGTCGGAACCGTCGGGATCGATGTCGTGCCACATCTCCTCCGACGGGTAGGGCTGCATGCCGCTGTACGCGTCGACCCCTGAAGACATCAGAATCGCCATCGACGGGTTCTCGCCCACCCCCACCCAGGTGCCCGGATCATCCTCGTTGATCTCGAGCACCGCCTGGCCGATGTTGGTGTCGTTGAGGTTGAACAGGCCTCTATAGAGCGGGTTGATCCACAGCCCGATGGTGAGGGCGGCGACCAACAGGCAGGCGGCCGCGACGGTGACCGTCGCGCGGAAGAAGAAGAGGAAGGAGGAGAGCACGATCGTGACGGCGGTGACCTTCCACAGCGGAGCCACGACCTGCAATCCCGGGTCTTGGGTACGCACGAGGTAGATGACATACCCGGAAAGCGCGGCGGCGAGCACTGCACACGCGACGGCGGGACCCAGGTTGCGCCGCAGGGCACTCCGCCATCCGGCCGATCGCCGGGAGTCGATCTCCCTCACTACGAGCGCGATCGCGAGAGGAGTCAGCGCGAGGAACCCGACCCGGAGGCGCTCGGCGGGCACCCGGTCGAGCAGGAGGAGCTTCGCAACGGCGTCCCAGCCGGGCACGAACAGGTAGGCCAGGAAGATGATCACGGTGAGGCACGTCGTGATGAACACCCAGTCGATGCGGCGCGACCTGCGCCACGTCGACACGGCGAACCAGGCGAGTGCCGGCGTCAGGAAGACCGCGATGAGGATCACCGTCGCCGACTCCGACTGGTTGGCGCCCAGCAGGTTGGGGCTCGACGCGGTGAAGGACTGCCCGAATGGTGCACCGAAGAAGCCCGCCGCGTTCGGATCCTTGACGAAGATGCTTCCGGTGGTCTCCGAGCGCTGGCCGGGATACACCGTGCTGCCCACGGCCTGGAAGACATCGAGACGCGTGGCGACGAACAGCCCGATGACCGCCGCCGCCGAGACTCCGGCCACGACGACGGGCAGCAGGCGCCGGGACAGCGCCGCCACCCTTTCTCTCGACCACGGTCGCTCTTGGAGCACGCTGCCGACGAAGAAGAGCACGAAGACGAGCACGCACGGAATGGAGAACGGGATGTAGAGACCGATCGCCGTCGTGGCCGCGAGCCAGCCGACGACCACGGCCCACGAGACGCGAACCCACCGGCGCGTATCGCGCAGGAGCCACACGGTGCCAGCGATGGCGAGCATCGCCCAGGCGACAGGCCAGATGGAGTTCGGTCCGTACCACCACTGGATGATGGGCGAGAAGAACACGGCGGTGGCGACCAAGGCTGCCGTCACCGGCCGGCGTGGCACGAGGGTGACGAAGAGCAGGTACGCCGCGCTCGCGAGGCCGATTCCCGGAATCCACCACTGCCACGCGACGCCGACCTCGAGGCCGAAGAGGAGGAAGCCCCACATGTGCGGCCGCAACAGCGCCGTCCAGTCCCAGCTCGGGAGTTCCATGACGGCGGTCGAATTCATCCCGCCGGGGAAGGTGCCGTTGATGACCGGGAACCCCTGCTGCGCTTGGGAGACGACCCAACCCTGCTGCACGAGCCACTCGTCGCCACGGATCTGCTGGGGACTACCCCACACCAGCCGTGGATCGGCACCCGTTCCGTAGGTCAGGAAATTCACGCCCGAGGATGTTCCGCTGATGCGGAGGACGATGAGCACGACCCCGACGAGGGCGACGAGCACGGGGAACCACGTGACGACCAACCAGTTGGGCAGGCCCGACGCGCGCGGCTCGACGAGGCGCCGCAATGCTGCCACCGACGTATGCCAGCCCGCGCTCACCGAAGACGCCACAACCCAACCGCCGTTCCTCGAGAGATCCACCGTCGGCCATGTTAGCCGTACAAGCCGGGGCCGGCAGTGGCGGCGGGACCGGCGCGGGGCCGCGCGGATGGCTCGATTGCTAGACTCCCGTACATGCCTTCGACCCGCAGAACGTTGATCGTGATGCCCGCTTTCAACGAAGAGGCATCCGTGGCCGGGGTCGTGCGCGAGGTGTATCTCAGCAATCCCGAGGCCGAGGTGCTCGTGGTCGACGATGGATCGTGGGACTCGACGAGTGCGGTGGCACGAGCAGCCGGCGCCCGCGTCGCGACGCTCCCCTTCAACCTCGGCGTCGGCGGGGCCATGCGTGTGGGCTTTCGATTCGCCATGGAGAACGGTTTCGACGCCGTCGTGCAGATCGACTCCGACGGGCAGCACAACCCCGCGAGCGTGCCCGCACTCCTCCGTGAACTCGAGAGCGCCGATCTCGTGCTGGGGGCTCGATTCGCCGGTGAAGGCGACTACGCCGTGCGCGGCCCGCGACAGTGGGCGATGAAGGCCCTCGCCGCTATCCTGAGCCGCGCCACCAAGACCCGGCTCACCGACACCACCTCGGGCTACCGCGCCTCCGGCCCCCGAGCGGTCGCGCTGTTCGCCGAGCACTACCCCGCGGAGTATCTGGGGGACACAATCGAGGCGCTCGTCATCGCCGCCCGGTCGGGGCTCGTCGTACGCCAGGTGCCCGTCTCCATGCGTCCGCGCGCCGGCGGGGTGCCGTCGCACAATCCGCTGAAATCCGCCGTCTACCTGGGCCGCGCAGCGCTCGCCCTCACCTTCGCATTCATGCGGCCGGCCTCGACCTACCGCTCTGGGGGCACACAATGACAGTCACCTCATACATATTCGGCATCCTCTCCGCCGCCCTCATCCTCGTGGTGGTCATAGAGCTCCTCCGGCGTCGCCATCTCCGCGAACGTCACGCCGTGTGGTGGTTCGTCGCAGGAGTCATCGCCCTCATCGTCGGCATCTTCCCCTCCTCGCTCGAGTGGGCCGCCGGCGCCATCGGGGTCGAGGTGCCGACCAACCTCGTGTTCTTCTCCGGAATCGCGGTACTCGTGTTGGTCTGCCTGCAGCACAGCGCCGAGTTGACCGAACTCGAGAGCAAGACCAGGACGCTGGCCGAGCGCCTCGCGATCTTGGAACTCCGCCTGAACGAGCTGGACGACCAGGATCCCCCGAGAATCGCCGAGCAGGGTTGAACGCCGGAACACCGGGACGGTCTCGCCGGGGTGCTCTCGTACCCCTGATCGCCATTCCCCTCCTCGCCCTGATCGCCTTCGTCAGCTGGGGCTTCGCCTCTCCGGTCGGAGCGAGCCCCGACGAGGACTACCACCTCACCAGCATCTGGTGCGGCAACGGGTCGACCGACATGTGCGAGCCGGGCTCCGATGACAAAGAGCGACGGATCTCGCCCGACATCGAGTACTCGGCCCGGTGCTACGCCTTCGACGCGGAGCAGAGCGCGGGATGCCAGGGAGCCGGCTTCGGCGACGACCTCGCCGAAGACCTGAACCCGTCGACCACCGGCAACTTCGACGGGTCGTATCCTCCGGTCTACTACTCCGTGATGAACGCGTTCGCAGGACACGACCTGCAGACGTCGGTGCTGCTCATGCGCACGGCCAACAGCGTGCTCTTCGTCGGGCTCGTCATGGCGCTGTTCCTGCTGCTGCCCGTCGCGAGGCGTGCCACCCTGATCGCCTCGATCGCGGTCTCGCTCGTACCGTTGGGCATCTTCTTCGTCACGTCGGCCAACCCGAGCAGCTGGGCGATCCTGTCCGCCGCCACCCTGTGGATCGCGCTCATCGGGTACTTCGAGACCACCGGGGCTCGCCGGCTGGCCTTGGCCTCGATCGCGCTCGTGAGCACAGTCATAGGAGCAGGCGCCCGCGCCGACAGCGCCGTCTATTCGATCCTCGCAATAGGTGCGGTCATGGTGCTCAAGTTCCGGGCCGACCGCCGTTTCTTCACGCTCTCGGCCCTGCCCCTCGCGCTCGTCATCCCCGCACTGCTGTTGTTCGTCAACTCGCGGCAGTCGGCGGCGGCCATCTCCGGCATGGAGCCCTCGCGCGTCCAGGTTGATCACGGCATGTTCACCCTCCTCGTCGACAACCTCTTTCAGGTACCGGAGCTGTGGTTCGGCATCTTCGCAACCGCCGGCTTCACGACGTCGGGGCTCGGATGGCTCGACACGGCGATGCCCGCGATCGTGTCGTTCTCGGCGTTGGGCGCCTTCGTTGCCGTCGTCACGATCGGGTTCACCGTGTCCGACCGCCGCAAGACGCTCGCGGCGCTCTACGCCTTCGCCCTTCTCCTGCTCGTTCCGTGGATCATCCTGCTGCGCTCGCAGAGCGTGGTCGGTGAGCTGGTGCAGCCCCGCTACCTCCTTCCGCTCGTCGTGCTGTTCGTCGGCGTCGCGCTGCTCTCGCCCACACCTCGGGCTCTCGGCGTGACTCGCGAGCAGCTGGTTGCTGTCGCTGTCGCCCTCGGCGTCGCCAATGCCGTGGCACTGCACTACAACCTGCGCCGGTACGTCACGGGCACCGACGTCAAAGGCGTGAACCTCGATGCCAGCATCGAGTGGTGGTGGAGCATCCCCGTCAGCCCGATGACGCTGTGGGCCATCGGATCGGTGAGCTTCGCGGTCGTCTCACTCTGGCTGGCGCTGGCCTGGAGCCGCCACAACGAGCGGCTCCGCGTTCTGGCTCCCTAGGGGATCGTCACCTGCTGGCAGCCCAGGGTGGAGTTGCCGCCGGGCCCGGTGTTGATCGCATACGCGCACACAGTGTGCGTGCCCGGAGAAGCCGCCATCCTGGTGGAGTACCCGTGGGCCGC
>JAODMO010000042.1 GCA_025464995.1 Microbacteriaceae bacterium | reverse complement strand
CGTTTACCCCGCCCGATGACATCGCCCGCCGGGGTACCTCTTGTGCAACAGCTTCTGGGGCTTCGTACTCGGGGTATGCGATGTCTTAAGAGCGTTAAAGTCTTGCCGCTTCTTTGATAAGGCGGGGTCGCACGTCTGAAGTACCCTGATGGCTGCATGGCCGGATGCTTCGGAAGGAGCACAATGGCCGACTGGCATCCTATTTTGGCCGCACGCGAGACGGCGCCGGGGCACTGGTTCTTGATCGACGGTCTGGGGAGGTCTTACGGTCAGATCCGGTTCGTGAAGCGGGGGGACGAGGTCGGCTACCGTGCGGACCGTTGCGATGAGCTTGGCGGTGTGACTGACCTGGTCGGTTACTTCCGGGCGCTGAGGGCGGCGACCGCCGCCGTGCACTCTGCGTTCCTCCGTTCGCATGGGTCGGCGGGAGCACCGAACGGCACCGGCATAATTCAAGGTCACGGGTTGAACCAGAGCGCCGTTCGCTAGCAAAGCGTGTTTCCTGATCGAGCGCGGCTTATCGGACGGGCTTCCTGAGATCACGGCTTCGTTTGAGTCCGTTTCAGCAGCGCCACGTACGATCTCGAGTCGTGCGAAAGCTGTTGCGCGACTTGAATCCCTATCAGGCCAGTCCCAACCGAGCGAGCCGAGAGCCGGATCGTGCGTCGCGCCGTGTCATCGTTTGCCCACATTTTGCCCACACTCGTCTGAAACTGAACCGCGGTTGTTGTGATCATGTTGTTGCTCGATCCCAGTGATGTATTGGGGTTGGCATGCGAAGTGCCTGCTCGATAGGGCCTCGGAAATCACTCGTAATGAGAAGGTCGTCAGTTCGATTCTGACAGGCGGCTCCACATAAGTCCGCGTCGTCCTTGGGGTACCTGCCTGCCGCCCGACCCGGCCATCTCGTGCGCCGTGCGTCCGCTCTGGTGCTGCTGCACCCGTTCCCGAGCGGGCTGATTGAGCACACCCGCCTCGGCATCCAAGCTGTCTATGAAGAAGGGGCTGCAGACGTCTGATGTCGTGGCGTCGGAGGGGCGGCCGCACACCCTTTGTATTGCGAGAACCGATGTACCACCAGACTGCGCGGGATGCAGCGGCGTGAAGCGGGTGTCATCTGGCGCCTTCCCCGACGAACGAGTGTGAGCGGAGAGATGGATGAGTGCTCGTGGGCCGCGCTGAGAGCGGTGGCTACCTCTTGCCAGACACGAGTTTGCGCCGCTTGATGATCCGACGTGAGTGCCCCGCAAACACTGTTGACAGCAGGGCGCGAACCGCTCACCGACTTCCTCGGCCCGCACGTCTACCGGATAGTTCCTATGCCGTCCTCGATCGAAGTGGCGCGCGCCGCGTTGGCAGAGAGACGCGCGCCACAGCTTAGGACGCCTGGCCCTGGCGGGCACCTCGGCGATTGTGCGGCTCGACGTCGGCGGCGTCGACGAAGGTACGCGCGATCACATATCCGTCATCGTGCACGAACCAAAGGAGGAGGCGCGCCGGACCGCTCGGAGGCGCGACCGTGACTTGCACCGGTTCGCTGACGACAAACGGGAGCGCCGTAAGCCCCGCAGAGGTGACTGTGTCGCGGAGGTCGGGCACGGAATCAGACGACGCGGTGACCGAGCGAAACGGTCGGCCGGCGCTGACCCAGGCAGCCTGAACGTGCCCGAATACGACTGATGCGCCGTGGTGCGACAAACGGACGTCGAAGGCGGTCTCACCGGTGGGGACGGGGAAGTCTGCACCCGCCCGTTCGGGAACGAGGTCGACAATGAGTACAGTTTCGGCGTTGGAGTCGGCCGGGTCGAGGCCGCCCCAATCCTTGCGTCGCCGGTCGCCGTCAACTAGCCCTGCGCCTTCATGCTCCACATCCGCGAGCTCGGTATATACATACCCGGCGAAGCGGTCGTGTCTGCGCAGCTCCTGCGTCTGCCAGCGCACGTGCCAGGCGCGCTCGAGGCTCGTGAAGCCCTCGCCGAACTCGCTGTTGAGGATCGGCACACCGGATCGTGGAAAGTCGGGGGAGCCGTAGAGGCTCTTGTCGACGACGAAATCGGGGCCGAGCCGCACGGGAAAGTCCTGCCGGGCACCCGAGGCGAGGTCGGCGACGCTCCGGGCCCATGTCGCCGGATCGGGCTCGTAGTAGTGCCAGTCGACGAGGTCGGTGCGCACGTGGGCCCAACCGGAGTTCTCGACGATTGGGCGGGAGTGGTCGATGGCGGCCAGGGCGTCGTAGGCGGCTGCCGCGGCGGCGGCGCGGCTGCTGCTACCCGGGATGTCCCAGTCGAGTCCCCACTCCTCGTTGTAGAGGCCCCAGATCACGATCGACGGGTGGTTGCCGTCGCGTTCGACCATCGGCGCGATCTGCGCCGCAAAGGCGGCGGCGGCCTTGTCGCTGTGCCGGCTGGGGCACGCGGGCTCCGCCCAGACGAGCATGCCCATCTCGTCGGCGGCGTGTAGCCAGCGGGGCTCCTCGAACTTGAGGTGCTTGCGCACGAGGTTGAACCCCAGTTCGCGCGCGAGGTCGAGGTCGTGGACGAGCGACTCGTCGTCGGGGGCGGTGAGGCCGGATGTCGGCCAGTACCCCTGGTCGAGCACTCCCCGCACGTAGAGGCGCTCGCCGTTGAGGTAGAGCTCCTCGCCGCGCACCTCGATCGTGCGCAGGCCCGTTGTTGCGACGACGACGTCGGGTGCCTCGCCCGAGGTGGTGGCGACCTCGACGCGGTAAAGGTGCGGGTCGGCCGGCGTCCACGTACGGGGCGCCGCGAGCTCGATGCGGCCCCTAGCGCGACCGTCTGCGTCGCATGTCAGTTCGACGCGCTCGTGCGTTTCGCCGTCGACGACGAGGGCCACGACGCTCGCGCCCTCGATCGCATCGCCCGCGACGCGCACCGCGATGTCGATGCCGGTGCGCGAGTCTCCGCGCAGTTCGACCGACCGCGCGAAGGTGCGACCGCGGGCCTCCAGCCAGACGCTCTGCCAGATGCCTGAGGTCGGAGTGAAGGAGACACCGTCGTAGTCGTCGCGCGGGATAGAGCGCTGTTTGCCGTGCACGAGGGTGCGTTTGTCGGCGGGCGCCTCGACCTCGACCTCGAGCTCGGCGGGGCGTCCGGGGGTGAGGTGGTCGGTGATGTCGAACTCGAACGACGTGTAGCCGCCGATGTGTTCGCCGACCGGCACCCCGTCGACCGACACGATGGCCCGGTGCCATACCGCTCCGAAGCACAGGGCGAAGCGCGAGCCGTCCCAGTCGCGGGGCACCTCAATGGTGCGGCGGTACGTCGCCGACTCGAGCCAGGTGCGGGCGATGCCGGAGTCGGTCGTCTCCCACGCGAAGGGCACCGTGATGGTGGACTCGCCGTCGATGCTGGAGAAACGCCAGTCTCCGTTGAGGGTCAGCCAGCGCGCCGACCTGTCGAGGTCGGGCCGCGGGTACTCGCCGCGTGGCGCGGCGGCGGCCGTGGGGATGGTGTGCCCGGGGGTCGGGTCGGTGATCAGTGTCATGGATATTCAGCCCTTCACGCTTCCAGCGAGGATTCCGTTGATGAAATGACGCTGCAGTGCGATGAAGAGCACGAGCAGCGGGATGAGTGCGACCGAGCTGGCGGCGAGCAGCTCGCCGGTGACGGTCGCGTAGTCGGCGCCGATGCGGTTGCCGGTGATGTTCTGCGACAGCGTCGACAGCACGACCTGGAGCGTCGCCATCCGGTCGGAGCTCGCGACCACCACCGGCCACACGAAGTCGTTGTAGATGTTCATGATCGTCAGCACCGCGAGGCCCGCGAGGCCGGGGCGGATGACCGGGAGGATCACGCGCCAGAAGATGCCGAACTCGCCGCAGCCGTCGACGCGTGCGGCGTCGAGCAGCTCGTCGGGCACGGCGGAGATGACCTGACGCATCCAGAAGATGGCGAACGCGTCGACCGCGCCGGGCAGGATGAGCGCCTGGTAGGTGTTGACCCAGCCGAGCTCCTTCATCTCCAGGAGGAGGGGGATGATGAGCACTATTGTCGGGAGCATCAGCGTGACCAGCACGGTGCCGAAAATCAGGCTTTTGCCCACGAAGTCGTACTTGGCGAACGCGAAGGCAGCGAGCGGAGCGAAGAAAAGGGTGATGGCGCCCTTCGTCACGAGCACGATGCCCGTGTTGAGGAAGCCGGATCCGATCGGCACGTCGGTGAACATTGCGATGTAGTTGTCGAGCGTGAACGTCGAGGGGGCGAAGGTCAGGGGCGAGCGGATGATGTCGTTCGCCGGCTTGAAGGCCGAGAGCAGCGCCCAGACGACCGGAGCGAGGAATCCGATGGTGAGCAGCACGAGGAAGAGCTGCGAGCCGATCGCCGGGCGGGAGCGCCGCGGGGTTCGCGCGGCTCTCGTGGGCACGGCTTGCGCGGCTGCGTGCTCGGCGGGTGGGGTAAGGGTTGAGGTGCTCATGGGTCAGTCCTTTGCTCGCAGCAGTCGCACGAATACGAGCGAGAGCGCCATGACGACGATCACGAGCAGGAACGAGTTCGCGGCGCCGGTGCCGAGGTCTGCCCGCGTGATGTGGTTATAGAGGTAGTAGCCGGCCGTGGTGGTAGACCCGTACGGGCCTCCCTGCGTCACCACGAACGGCTCGGCGAACATCTGGAACACCGCGAGCGTCTGCAGCACCACGGCGAACATCAAGGTGCGACGGAGCAGGGGCACGGTGATGCTCCAGAGCTTGCGCACCGGTGAGGCCCCGTCGAGCGATGCCGCCTCGTACACGCTCGAGTCGATCGACTGCAGGCCGGAGAGCAGGATGATGACGATGAAGCCCGTCGTCTTCCAGATGAACAGCAGGGCGAGGGTGGGCTTGGACCATTCGCTCGTGGTGAGCCAGCCGACATCCGGCAGCCCGGCAAGATTCAGAAGCCCGTTCACGGCGCCGTATTGCTGGTCGAATACGACGACCCAGATCTGCGCGATGGCCACGAGAGGCGTGACGAAGGGGGCGATGAAGGCCACGCGGTAGAACCCGCGCAGGCGCAGGCGGGAGTTGTCGAGCAGCACCGCGGCGAGCAGGGCGATGACGAGCTGCACCGGGATGATGAGCAGCCAGAGCACCCCGGAGTTGGCGAGCGAGCCCCAGAAGCCGGCGTTGCCGAGGAGGTACGTGTAGTTGTCCCATCCGACCCACTCCGCGGCTCCGAAGCCCCGCCAGTTGGTGAAACTGAGCCGGGCCGTGAAGATCAGGGGATAGATGCTGAAGGCGAGGAACACGGCGACGAACGGCGCGACGAAGAGGTATGGCGCGATGCGGCGTCTCGTCCTCGCGCTGGTCAGAGCGGTCATGGCGTGCTCGCTTTCGATCTCGGTGGGTCGGATGGGACGGACGGAGGGTGCCGCTACTTGCGGTCGATGAGGTTCGACTGGATGTCTGCGGAGGCGCTGTCGATGACCTCCCGGGGCGTGAGGTCGCCGTCGAGCATGCGCTGCACGTCATTGCCGAGATAGTCCACGGCTCCCGCCCACCACGACGGCGTCGGAACGGCGCGCGGGATCTCTGCACCGGCCTCCGTCGCGACAGCCCACAGGTCCTGTCCGCCGAGCGCGTCGACCGGCTCGAAGAGCGGCGCGGCGGGGTCGGCGGCTGGGTGGTAGCTCGGTATCGAGGTGTTGAGCCCCGCCGGGTAGACATCGTTCGGTCCCCAGACCGCGGTGTAGCCCGCCTCGTCGAACATCAGGAACTCGTAGAACAGCCAGGCCAGCTCGGAGTTCTCACCGTCGCGCGGCAGCACGAACGATGCGCCGCCCATGGCGCCGCTGTGTGCGCCGCCGTCCCCCCACGCCGGGAGCGGCATCGCGCGCCAGTCGCCCGAGGTCTCGGGGAGGAGCTGCTGGGTGGCGAAGCTGAACCAGATGGCCCACGGGTAGAAGACTTGGTTGCCTGACTCGAGCTGCGCGATGTCGGTCGGGTTGAGGTACTCGGCCCGCGTTCCGAGCCCGTCTCTTTGCACCGTGTCGAGGAAGGTCAGGATCTGTTCGTACTCGGGGGAGTCGAGGCGCAGCTCGCCCTCTCCGTCGGCGATGCTCGTGCCGAGCTGGCTCGCGTACATCTCGAGCTGCAGCTGGCCGAGGAAGGCCGACTGCTCGAGGTGGATCGGCTGTGATCCGGGAACGGCGGTCTGGTAGGCGCGCGCCGCCTCCAGGAGGTCGTCGTAGGTCTCGATCTGCGTCGCGTCGACGCCCGCCGCCTCGAGCGCGGTGGCGTTGTAGTACAGCAGGCCGGGGTTCGAGTCGAACGGCACCCCGTAGATGCCGCCGTCGATTGAGTTCACATCGACCTTCTGCTCGGCGATGTCGTCCACGTAAGGTGCGAGCACGTCGCTCACGTCCCACAGCGAGTCGGCGAGTCCCGCGACCTTGGCGTCGTCGAGGAAGACGCCGTCGGGCACGTCGGTGCCGGTGATGAGCGTGTTCTGCAGCTTGGCGTCGATGTCGACGGCCTCGTGATTCACCGTGATGTCGGGGTAGACCTCGTTGAAGTCGGCTATGGCCGCGTCGAAGACCTCGAAGAGGTCGCCGGAGCGGTCCCAGATGGTGATCTCTCCCGAGGGCGACTCCTCCGACGGCGCCTGCAAGCGCGCCGAGCCGCTCGCCGACCCGCCGTCAATGGCGGGACCGCAGCCGGCGAGGCCGAGCGCGATGGTCGTCGCGAGGCCGATCATGAGGACTCGCGTCGTGGGCGCTGTGCGCCGGGGCTCGTGCTGATGCATAAGACACTCCTTTGTGACGTGTGCTCAGAGCGTGACCGGGGGCCGGGTGCTCGGAGCTGCTGCGTTTGCCAACGTATGCAAACCGTAGCGCTAATTTGCTACCGTTGCAAACGTTAGAATGACCGCACTCGAGTCGGAGGAGATAGACGATGCCCGCGACCCTTCGCGACGTTGCCGAATACGCGCAGGTGTCGATGCGCACGGTCTCGAACGTCGTCAGCGGCTACACCCACGTCAGCGAGCGGATGCGCGCGCGGGTAGTCCAGGCGATCGAGGAACTCGACTACCGCCCGAACCCGGTAGCGCGAACGCTGCGCACGGGCCGCACCGGCATGCTCGCCCTCGTGGTGCCGGAGATCGATGTGCCGTACTTCAGCGCGCTCGCCCGCGACGTGATCAACGCTGCGGCCGAAGTTGGCTATCGCGTGATGATCGACCAGACCGGGCACGACCACGAGCGGGAACGGGAGCTGCTCACCGGTAACGACCGCACGATGCTCTTCGACGGGATCCTGTTCAGCCCCCTTGTGACAAAGGCCGAACTGCTGGAAATGGAGACACCGACGCGCATGCCGCTCGTGCTCCTCGGCGAGCACGACTTCGACGGACGGTACGACCACGTGGCCATCGACAACGTGCGCGCGGCGTACGACGCCGTAGCCCACCTGATCTCGATCGGCCGCACCCGGATCGCGGCGATCGGCGCCCAACCCCTCGAGCCGTACGCGACACCCCAGCAGCGCACCGAAGGCTACGAGTCCGCCCTGCGGGAGGCTGGGATCGAGCCGGTGGCCGACTACGCCCGACCCGCCGCGCACTACAGCCGGGCCGACGGATACACCGCGGCACAGGGCCTGCTCACACTCGACCCTCGACCCGACGCGATCTTCTGCTTCTCCGACCTGCTCGCCATGGGCGCCATGCGCGCCGTGTTCGACGCCGGACTTACCGTTCCCGACGACGTGGCCATAATCGGCATCGACGACATCGAGGAGGGGAGGTACTCCCGACCATCGCTCAGCACCGTCTCGCTTGACACGACTTTCATCGCCGAACAAGCGATCGCCCGTGTTGCTGCGCGCATTGAGACGCCCGTGCTGCGCCCGGAGCAGGTCGTCGCGCCGCACGCGTTGCGTGTGCGAGAGAGCACGTCGCCCTCCGCTCGCTGAAACTATGACTTGCAACGTTGGCAAATCACGGGCAGTGTGGGGCGTGCGTTGGCGCGTCTCTCAACAAGAAGGACCGCAATGATGCCATCCACTCCCCGAAGGACACGATCCCGGGCGCTCTTACTGCTCGCCGCGCTGTTCAGCTGTCTAGTGATCCTTAGCTCGCTCACGGCTCCCGGGACACCCGCGATCGCGCTGCAACCCGGGCAGACCCTGTACTCGCCGAACCTCGCGACCTTCCCCAATGGCACGGCCGGGTATCCGCGGGCGATACGCGTCGATCACGACGGCTCAACCGCCCAGACGATGCTCGCGACGTTCGCCGAGGCAGGACACGGTGCTCCCGGCACCATGCCGGTCTACCGCAGCGTCAACGGCGGTACCAGCTGGAGCCAGATCTCGACCATCTCCTCCAACACGCCGGGGTGGGACATCGAGGCGCCGACGATCTTCGAGGTGCCACGCACCATCCCGGGTCTCAACCAGGGCGACATCCTCGCCGCGGGAACGGCCTGGAGCGTCGGCAACTACACGACCCAGAAGGTGGAGGTGTTCAAGAGCACCGACAAGGGGCAGAGCTGGCAGTACCTCTCCAACTGCACCCAGACGTCGGGCCAGCCGAACAGTTGGGGCCACGGCATCTGGGAGCCGACTTTCCTCGTCGCCGACGACAACACCCTGGCATGCTTCATCTCCGACGAGCGGCCGGCGAACTCGGTGACGAGTAACCAGATCATCGGTCACTACACCTCGACCAACGGCGGCGCGACGTGGAGCGGCACCCTGACCCAGGACGTGGCGTTTCCTAGCGACAACCTGCGTCGCCCGGGCATGCAGACGTTCGCCGAGCTGCCGAACGGACAGTTCGTGATGTCGTACGAGATGTGCCGTGACGCCACGAACGCCGACCACGCCTGCGAGGTCTACATCAAGTTCAGCGCCGACGGCCTCGACTGGGGACCGCTCGGAAGCGCGGGAACGCTCGTGACGACGGCCGACTCGCGAGAGCTGCTCCATACGCCCTACGTCTCGTGGATGGCGGGCGGCGGGCCGAACGGCACCGTGCTCATCTCCGGGCAACGCGTGGTCTCCGGCCCGACGGGCACGAAGACAGTTCTCGCCGAATCGGGGTCCGTGCTGTTCCAGAACACCAACCTCGGCGTCGGGCCGTGGACGGAGCTCGAGGCACCCGTGACGGTCAACCCGACCGGCGGGTATGCCTCGGGGGTGGCATCATGCCCCGGCTACTCGACGCCCGCGCTCGCGCGAGAGGACGGCACAAGCTTCGTCTACTTCGCGGCGACCCTCCTACAGGGCAACCAATGCGGGCTGAAGTTCGGCATCGGCACCCTGCCCGGCCCGACCGGCGCAATCACCGGACCGGGCGGCAAGTGCGTCGACGTCGACACGAACACAGCGAACGCGGGCCGGATGGTGCAGCTCTACACGTGCGGCACCGCGACCGGCCAGCGGTGGTCGGTGAGCGCCGACGGCACCATCCGGGCCTTCGGAAAGTGCCTCGATGTCGCGGGCAACGCGACCGCCAACGCGAGCCCCGTGCACATCTGGGACTGCATCGCGGGGGCCGGGGCGCAGCAGTGGATCCCGCAAGTCAACGGCAGTCTCCGCAATCCCCAGTCGGGCCGATGCCTCGACCTGCCGCAGGGCAACACCGCAGACGGAACCGACCTGAGCATCTACGACTGCAACGGCCTCTCGAGCCAGGTGTGGACGCTGCCCGGTCAGCCGACTGGGCCGATCGTCGGCCCGGGAACCAACACGCTCTGCGTCGACGTGGACACCAATACCGGGGTGAACGGGAAAGCCATCCAGACCTGGACCTGCAACGGTGCCCAAGGCCAGCAATGGTCAAGGCACGCCGACGGCACGCTGCGAGCGTTCGCCAAGTGCATGGATGCCGACGGGCTGGGAACCGCGACGGCGAACGGCACCAAGGTGGAGCTGTGGACCTGCGACGGCAACGCCGGCCAGCAATGGATCCCCCAGACGAACGGATCTGTGCGCAACCCGCAATCGGGTCGTTGCCTCGACCTGCCGGCGGGCGACCTCAATCCGGGTGTGGACCTGAAGCTCTATGACTGCAACGGTATGTGGCCACAGCAGTGGAAGGTGCCGGCCTGAGGTCCGCGGCGCCGCGGGGACCACCCGCGGCGCCCATCATTGTGATCGCTGCTACTGGCGGCTGTCCCAGCCGCGGTCGTCCATCGAGTCGATCGAAGGTTCGCAGTCGTCGAACTCCTTCACGGGGAATGGCCTTGCCCATACCCAGCGCTCCGAATCGTGAAGGACACCGCTGTTCGGTTTCCCAACGCTCTCGGCGCTCCCCGTTGTCCCCCGGTCATCTGCTGGAACACGTATTGCATTGTGCGGCACTCACCCACATCCTGCCCAGACTCGAGGAGAATTGACGTGTTCCCAAGGTGATCACCTCACGTGTTGAGCCCAGACTTCGGTCGGGGTCGCCACGACTTGAGGCGGCCCGATGGAGGGCGCATCCTGACGGGCCGACCATCACTCGGGACCCGGTTCTCTCGATCGGCTGTCACCAGATCGACGCCGCGGGCAACACGACCCGGCTCGACAGGGAGCTTCGTCCACTGACCGGGGCCACAACCAGCGTCGATGATCTCGCCGTCGACATGGCTGGCCCATGTGGACCCGAGCCGTTGGCCGGACGGGCGCATCCCGCCGCGCGGAAGAACTGCCCCGCACCAAGAAAGCCCCGCACGCGGGGCGAGGCTTCCTTCTCCGTGCGGCCTTGACCTTTCGCGCCTATGCGGGCACGCTCCGCGCGGCCGTAGGTCTCGCGGGTCACCAGGATTTCGACCGTACCGACGAGAGCCGCGGTCATGTCGAACAGCGAGGCGCCGGGCCAGCCGATCCAACCCACGAGGAGGGCCGCCAGGAGGGGCGCGAAGCCGCCGAGTGCGGCGGCGATCTGGTATCCGAGGGCCTGCGCGAGGTTCTCGCCGGTCGGGCACGGCCCGACGGAACGTCACACGTCGGGCTGTGTCGGCCAGGGTTCTTCCGTGGGGTGTGCGCGCGGTGCCGACGTGATCCGCCCGATCCTGCTGTTCATGTAATCCACGGCCTCACTGTTGCCGGGCTCATTGAGCTCGGAGGATGTGGTCTGAGCCATCAGGTTGACTCCCGCACCCAGTACGAAGGTGGCGACGACGGAGTCGCCGCCGCTTTCTATTGCGTTCATGATCACGGTGTCTGCGTGGTTGGTGTCGGACAGGATCGCGGCGTACCGGACCAGCGTGTCGGCCGCTTCATCTCCGACGAGGACGGATTGGTCTGCGTAGGTGAGGTGCTTCATACCGCCAGAATAAATTCATGGGTACTCCTGTCGCGCCGGGTTGACGTAACGTCCTCTCGACGCAAGCCGTGGCATCACAGAGAGAGCAGCACCTCGCGCGTTCCCCATCTCGGTGCGTGTAGGAGGACGGGGGAGTCGGCATGGTGCGCGACGGGGTCCGGTCGCATTCCCGTCTGTGCGGCGACCCAAGAATGGTGGGGCGGCCGACGTCCGCTACCACCGTGAGCCCGCCGCAACTTCACGGGTCCGTCGGGTACAGTCACGAGACGTGACCCACGAACCCACACTGACCCCCGCGCTGCAGGCACTCCTCGACTCCGTGCCGGAGCCGGCCGCCATCCGCACCGGCATCGCCCGTTACGACGGGGGCGAAACGGAATTGGAAGGCTTCTTCGCCGCTCCGGCCGACTCCGACACACCGCGTCCCGGCATCCTCGTTCTGCACGACTGGTTCGGCCCCGTCGATCATGTCAGGGTGCGCGCCCAGATGCTCGCGCGACTCGGGTACGTGGCCCTCGCCGGTGACATCTACGGCGCCGACACCCGTCCGTCCTCCACCGAGGCGGCCGCCACCCTGGCCGGCACCTTCTACGCAGACGTCGCCCTGTTGCGCGCGCGAGTTCTCGCCAACCTCGACGCGCTTCGCGCAGATCGCCGGGTCGACGCATCCCGCATCGTCGTCATGGGGTACTGCTTCGGAGGCTCGGCCGCACTCGAGGCCGCGCGCGCGGGAGCCGACGTGAGGGGTGTCGTCGCGTTCCACGGCGGCCTCGGAACGAGCGCTCCCGCCGAGCCGGGCAACATCACCGCCTCCGTGCTGGTGCTGACCGGATCGGACGACCCGGTGGTGCCGACGGAGGCCGTCGACAGGTTTGAGGACGAACTGCGCGACGCCGGGGTCTCCGATTGGCAGGTCGTCACCTACAGCGGTGCGATGCACGCGTTCGCCGTGCCCGACACCGACGCTCCGGAGATGGGCGCGGCCTTCCACGACAGGGCGAACCGACGGTCGTGGCGGGCGATGGAGAACTTCCTCGAAGAGGTGCTCGCGTAGGAGGTCGACCTCCGGCGCGTCGTCGCCC
>JAODMO010000037.1 GCA_025464995.1 Microbacteriaceae bacterium | reverse complement strand
CGTGCCAGTCGCATGCCGGTCGCGTATTCCTCGTCGACCGAGCAGTCATAGATTCGTGTCATCGGGCACGATTCTAGTGCAGCCTGCCTGAGAGGGCCGGAGGGCGCCCTGGCTGGGCCGGCGGAACCGTTCTAAGGAAAAAGTGGCGGCACTAGGACGAAAGTGGTCCCAGGGCCCTTATTTCGGACCGTTGTCCTTGTTCCGCACCGTTCTCCGGTCTACGGGCGCACTGCGGTTGTGGTGCGATCTCGGGTGGTGAGGTCGCGGTGAGTGGCCGTGGCGCGCCAGCCGTCGGAATCCAGGAGGGCCCGGATCTCGGCGCCCTGCAGCTCGCCGTGTTCGATGATGAGCGCTCCCCCGGCGTGGAGCAGGCGGAGGCCGGTCTGCGACACCAGTCGCACCACGTCGAGGCCGTCTTCGCCGCCGAACAGCGCCTGGGCGGGGTCGAACAGGCGCACCTCCGGGTCGCGCGGGATGGCGTCGGCGGGAATATACGGCGGGTTGGAGACGACGACGGAGACGGTGCCGTCGAGTTCGCCGAACGCCTCGGCGAGGTCGGCGAACACCAGGGTCGCGTTCGGCGCCGCCACCTCGGCGAAGTTGCGGCTGGTCCAGGGGAACGCCTCCGCGGAGTTCTCGCAGGCATAGACCCTGGCGTGCGGCACCTCGGTGGCCAGGGCAAGCGCGATCGCGCCGCTGCCGGTGCCGAGGTCAACGCCGATCGGTTCCGGATCCGCCATCGAGCGCAGGGCGTCGATGGCGATCTGGGCGACGCCCTCGGTCTCCGGCCGGGGCACGAAGACCCCGGGACCGACGTTCAGCTCCAGACCGCGGAACGGCGCCCGGCCGGTGATGTGCTGCAGGGGCTCGCGCTTTTCCCGGCGCTGCACGAGGTCCGCGATGGCGGCGGCAACCGGGGCGGTGAGGACGCGGCCCATGATGGCGGCGGCTTGCACCTGCCCGCGGCTCTGGCCCAGCACGTGGCCGATGAGCAGGTCGGCATCCACCTCGGCGTCTTCGATACCCGCTCGGGCGAGCCTGGCGACGGTGTCGGCGCGAACGCGATCGACGGTTACCGGACCCGGTTCGGGGGTGGGGTCATCCGAGAATGAAGCTGGAGGATTGCTGGGAGCTGTCACAAAGTGAAATCTTACGCACCTCCCTGAGTATCGTCAGGGCTCTAGGCTGAACGGGGCTTACTGCACAGCTCCCGTTACGGCGTTACCCACCCAGCGGCTCGTCCGCAGAATCACGAGGCTCCCTGATGAGCCCGCAGGAAAGGTCTACCGATGTCCGCACGGATCTACTCAGACATTACCGAAACCGTCGGCGGCACCCCGCTGGTGAAGCTGAACCGGCTTCCGGGCGATTCCACCGCAACGGTGCTTGCCAAGCTTGAGTTCTACAACCCGTCCAGCAGCGTCAAGGACCGTATCGGTGTGGCCATCGTGGACGCCGCGGAGAAGTCCGGCGAACTGCAGCCCGGCGGCACGATCGTCGAGGGCACCAGCGGCAACACCGGCATCGCGCTGGCCCTGGTGGGTGCGGCGCGCGGCTACAAGGTGATCCTCGCGATGCCCGAGACCATGAGCAAGGAACGCAAAATCCTGCTGCGAGCCTACGGCGCCGAGCTGGTGCTGACCCCGGGCCCCGACGGTATGCGCGGCGCGGTCGAGAAGGCCAAGGAGATCGCCGCGGAGACGCCCGGCGCGATCTGGGCCCGCCAGTTCGACAACCCCGCCAACCCCGCCATCCACAAGGCCACCACGGGTGTGGAGATTTGGGATGACACCGACGGAGCCGTCGACCTGCTGGTTGCCGGCATCGGCACCGGCGGCACCATCACCGGCGCCGGCAACTACCTCAAGGAGCAGAAGCCGGGCCTGCAGGTCGTCGCGGTCGAGCCGGCCGAGAGCGCCATCCTCAACGGCGGAGCCCCCGGCCCGCACAAGATCCAGGGAATCGGCGCCAACTTCGTTCCCGACGTGCTCGACCGTGAGGTGTACGACGAGGTCATCGACGTCAACATCACGCAGAGTGTCGAGATGGCGCGCCGCCTCGCTGCCGAGGAGGGCATACTCGCCGGCATCTCGAGCGGCGCGACCGTCACGGCCGCCCTCGAGCTGGCAGCCCGCCCGGAGAACGCGGGCAAGACCATCGTCGTGATCGTCGCGAGCTTCGGCGAGCGCTACCTCTCCACCGTTCTCTACGAAGACCTCGTCGACTAGGCGAGAGCGGTCGCCGAGCGTGCCGAAGCGTTCCCGGCTCCGGGAGGACATCACCACCGCGCGCCACCGCGACCCTGCGGCGCGTAGCGGCGCGGAGGTGTTCCTCTCCTATTCCGGGCTCCACGCCGTGTGGGGCTACCGGCTCGCCCATTGGCTCTGGACGGGGCGCCGCTTCCTGCTCGCGCGCCTCGTCTCGCAGTTCGTGCGATTTCTCACCGGGGTGGAGATCCACCCCGGTGCCGTGATCGGCCGGCGCTTCTTCATCGACCACGGCATGGGGGTCGTGGTCGGCGAGACCGCCGTTATCGGTGACGACGTGATGCTGTACCACGGCGTGACACTGGGCGGCGTGACGTCATTGAGGGAGAAGCGGCATCCGACTCTCGGCGACCACGTCGTCGTCGGCGCCGGAGCAAGCGTGCTCGGACCCGTCGTCATCGGTGAGCACTCGGTCATCGGTGCGAACGCGGTCGTGCTCGTGAGCGCCCCGCCGAACTCGCTGCTCACCGGGGTGCCGGCGAAGGTGCGCTCCCGTACGCCGCACACGCCCGACTTCTACATCTGACTCATTGCTCGGCGAGCAGGTGGCCCAGCGAGTCGGACCGGCTGGTTGAGCAGGTGTCCCCGCGACCGTATCGAAACCCGCCTGCGACAATCGACGGATGCAACTCCGCCCCTACGACGCCCGCGACGAGTCATCCGTCATCGCACGTTAGAACGAATGCGCGCTCACCCGACCGTGGAACGACCCCGTCAAAGACATCGCCCGCAAGCTCACGGTGCAGCCCGAGCTCTTCCTCGTCGGTGAGAGCGACGGTGCGCTCGTCGCCATCGCGGTGTTTGGTTTCGACGGAACGCCTGGCTGGGTGCACGACCTCGTCGTCGCGCCGAGCCGCCAGGGCGAATGGCTCGGTCGCGCGATCATGGCTGAGGGCGAGCGCCTCCTCGCGACCGTTCGATCAGGTTCAGATCGTGACCGACCATGTGCTCGACGATCTGCTCGAAGTTCATGCTCGGGTGCCAACCGAGCACTTTCCGCGCTTTGGACGCGTCGCCGTTCATAGTGAGTATCTCCACGGGGCGAACGAAGCGTTGGTCGATGCTGACATGTTCCTCCCAGTCGTCGATGCCCACGAATTCGAACGCCGTCTTCACAAATTCCGCGACCGTTCGTGGCTCCCCCGACGCGATGACGTAGTCGCCCGGCACGTCGTTGCGCACGGCGAGCTGTAGTGCCTGTACGTAGTCGGGCGCCCAGCCCCAGTCGCGGTAGACGTCGAGGGTGCCCATCACGATC
>JAODMO010000033.1 GCA_025464995.1 Microbacteriaceae bacterium | reverse complement strand
CGGCGCACCGGCGGTCACGCTCAGCGACATCGCGAGCTTCCGGCCGGCGGTCGGTTCCGATCACATGGAGCCGAACGGATGGACGGTGGTCGGGCTGGAGACCAACTTCTACTCCGACGCGGAACGGCACGTCGTCGACGGCAGGCTGCTCGGCACACCCGCGTCAGTACGCTTCACGCCGAGAACCTGGCACTGGGACTACGGCGACGGAGCCGTGCTCGACTCTTCGACGCCGGGAGCGAGTTGGGCGTCGCTCGGCCTTCCCGAGTTCGAGCCGACAGCCACGAGTCACATCTACGCGACGGCTGCCACGTCCACCATCCGATTGACCATCGGATTCAGCGCGGAGTACAGGGTAGCGGGTGGCAGTTGGGCACCCATCGTCGGCACCCTGTCGATTCCCGCGCCCCCCGCTACGACCATCGCGTCGGGAGCGAAGACGGTGCTCGTTGCACGTGACTGCGCGAGCAACCCGGCCGGTCCGGGCTGCTGATCGAAGGTAATCTGAAAGCAGCGGTCTGCTCCCAGCGCAGCCATATAAAACGTTCAGGTTTGCGCGGGATGCTTACTGCGCTGGAAGGAGCACCCGATGACCAACACCCCCGATATTCCTGAAACACCCGCTAGCTCAACGCCGCCCGCACCTCCCGTGCCGCCCACTCCTCGTGCCGTCACCGAGGGTTCCGGAGTCGCTCACACCCAGCCTCTCGCCGACACCCGACCGCTCGCCGACGCGCCGACCGACTCGACTGCGGGCAAGACGGGCGGCGCCTCGTTCCGGCGTAACCGCCCGGTGCTGCTGGTTGCCGCGCTCGCCGTCGGTGCCCTCGTCGGCGGAGTCGCCGGCGGAGGAATCGTGCTGGCGATGAACGACGGCAACTCCGGCACCTCGACCGAGGCGGTCACCACTCCCGCGAACATCACCGTCAACAACCCCGAAGACGCCACAACCATCACTGCTGTCGCTGCGAAGGCGTCCGCGTCCGTGGTCACCATCTCCGCGACATCCAGCGATGCGGGCGGCACCGGTTCCGGCGTAGTGCTGACCGATGACGGCTACGTGCTTACGAACACCCACGTCGTCACCCTCGACGGCGCGACGGGCGACGCGGCCATCAAGGTGCAGACCAACGACGGCCACCTCTACACTGCCAAGGTCGTGGGCACCGATCCGATCTCCGACCTCGCGGTCATCAAGATCGACGGCGCGACCAACCTGCAGCCGGCGACGTTCGCAGACTCCGCCAAGCTCAACGTCGGCGACACCGCGATCGCTATCGGAGCGCCGCTCGGACTCTCCGGAACCGTGACCAACGGCATCGTGAGCGCGATCAACCGCAGCATCACGATCGCCTCGTCGGCCGCGCCCTCCGAGACCCAGGCACCCGAAGACTCCACAAGCCCGGGCGACAGCCCCTTCGACTTCTGGATACCCGGACAGCAAGACCCGGCCACTCCGCCCGCTACTTCCGCCTCGACAATCTCCCTCGCCGTGATTCAGACGGATGCTGCGATCAACCCCGGAAATTCGGGAGGTGCGCTGCTGAACTCCGACGGTGAGGTCATCGGAATCAACGTCGCCATCGCGAGCGCCGGTGGCTCGAGCGCCGCATCCCAGTCGGGCAGCATCGGCGTCGGGTTCGCCATTCCGGCAAACCTCGCCAAGCGCGTGTCGAATGAGATCGTGAAGAACGGCGCGGCGACCCACGGCCTGCTGGGAGCATCCATCGTCGACGTCACCGAAGACACCGCACAGGCCGACAGCGCAACGGTCGGCGCCAGCGTCAAGGAGGTCGTCTCCGGCGGAGCAGCCGCGAAGGCAGGCCTCAAGGTAGGCGACGTCATCACCGGAATCAACGGCCTCCCCGTCACCGGCAAGACCGACTTGACCGCTCAGGTGCGCGCCCTCGCCGGCGGAGCCGACGCCACGCTCACCTACGTTCGCAACGGTGAGTCGGCGACGACTGACGTCACGCTCGGCACGCTGGAATGACCGATGGGAGGGGCGCGGAGCGCTACTGCGCTCCGTGCCCCTCCGTCGTTTAAGCCCCTCCGCCCCGGCTGGTAGGCTCGACCGACCCGCCCCAGCACGAGTATTGGACTACATGGCCGACACGGCAGACGCGATTTCCGGAGTCTCCTACGTGATGCCCGTCCTCAATGAGGCTCTGTATATCGAGAGCGCCATTGCGACGGTTTTCCACCAGGATTACCCGGGCGAGAAGGAGCTCATTCTCGCGCTCGGCCCGTCGACGGACGGCACGGACGATATCGTCGCTCGCCTCGCCGCGGCCGACCCACGCATCAGCACGGTGCGGAACCCCGAGATCGATATACCGGTCGGCCTCAATCTCGCCATCCGTGCCAGCCGCTACCCGGTCATCGTGCGCGTCGACGCGCACTCCGAGCTCGAGCCCGGCTACACCAGTCGCGCTCTCGCCACGCTCGAGCGCACCAAGGCCGCCAACGTCGGCGGCATCATGCACGCCCGTGGCAAGACGCCGTTCCAGGCGGCAGCTGCCCGGGGATACAACAGCAGGTTTGGTCTCGGCGGAGCGCGATACCACGGCAGTGGAGAGGAAGGGCCGGCGGAGTCGGCGTACCTCGGCGTCTTTCGACGCGACGTGCTCGCCGAGGTGGAATACTTCGACGAGTCGCTGCGGCGGGGCGAAGACTGGGAACTCAATCTCCGCATCCGCGCCGCCGGTCACACCGTCTGGTTCGATCCCGCGCTCAAGGTGACGTACTGGCCGCGGGAGAGCTGGTCAAAGCTCGCCCGACAGTTCTGTGCGACCGGCATCTGGCGCGGCGAGCTCGTGCGCCGCTACCGTGGCCGCAATCCGTGGCGCTTCTTCGTGCCCCCCGTGCTCGTGCTCAACGTGCTGGCGAGCGCCATCCTGTTCGTGCTGCAGGTCGCGGGAGTCGTCGAGGGCTGGCCGAGCGCCGTCGCGTCGGTCGTCTACCTCGGACCGCTGGCGTACATCCTGCTCGTGCTGTGGCTCGCCTTCGTCGCCGACCGCGGGGAGAAACTGCTCGACCGCTGGTTCTTCGTGGTCGTGCTGCCGACGATGCACCTGAGCTGGGGCGTCGGGTTCATCATCGGGCTCGTGCGGGGCGCGCGCGACACCGTCGACACCTCGCGCACAGAGAACTGACCGCGGCAGGTCGTCGGGAGCCGGCACTCAGCCGACGACTCGGCGTTGCAGCAGGCGAGCGACGATGCGTGCCGCCGATCCGCCGTCGTCGCGCGGGTTGAACCGCTCGCGCCACGCGCGGTACTTCGGCGCGTAGCGCGCCGCGACCTGGTCACGGGAGCGCACCAGCTCGATGAGCTCATCGGCGCGTTGCACGACCGGGCCCGGCGCTGCGGCATCGAGATCGAAGTAGAAGCCCCGTAACTGTTCACGGTAACGCTTGAGGTCGGGCGCGAAGAAGAACAGCGGCTTGCCCGTGACCGAGTAGTCGAACATCACGGAGGAGTAGTCGGTGATGAGCGCGTCGGCGACGAGGAAGAGCTCGGTGACATCCGGGTACCCGGTGACGTCGAGCACGTTGCTTCCCTCGACGTCGCGCCCGGGCTGCAGGGTGCGCGAGTGTCCGCGGATGAGGGTGACGTAGCCGTCGCCGAGCGCGTCGGTGAATGTCGCGACATCCAAGTGGTCGACGTGTTCGGGGCGGTCGTCACGCCAGGTCGGTGCGTAGAGAAGCACCGTCACACCCTCCGCGATGCCCAGCCGAGCGCGGATGGCAGCGCCGTCTCCGGAGACCAGGGCGTCGTCGCGCGGGTAGCCTTCCTGCCAGATGGGGCCGAGGTAGGCGTATGCCGAACGGAAGACAGAGGTGCTGTGTGGATTCTGGGCGAGCAGGATGTTCCACCTGCTCCGTTCGCGGATCGTGGCGAGCGCCGTCCGCACTCCGACGCCGGGTCGCCCCAGCGCTATCTTCTTGAGCGGCGTGCCGTGCCACGTCTGCAGCACCGTCTGGAACCTCCGCTTACGGAACCTGTTGCGCAGCCAGTCGTTCACCACGAGGAGGCGGGCGGAACCGCGTACGCGCCACCACTCTTCGCTGCCCTCGATGAGGGCGATGGAGCCCTCCGGCACCTCGACCGAGGCGTCGACGACGCTCCAGTAGCGCGCGATGTCGGGTCGGGTGGCCGCGAACTCGCGGTCGAGCGCGAGGGGGTTGCACGTCGCGCTCTGACCATAGAAGCTCTCGAAGAACACTGCGTTGAGCGGCGAGTGTTTCGCCGACCGGTACTCCGCCTCGAGGGCCGCCTGCCGTTCGGGCCCGCGCTCGACGTCGGTCAGCGGCGCCGAGATGACCACTGACACCGTCGTGTCGCCGACCGTGAACGCCACGCGCGCGACGCCGTCGACGAGAGTCTCGGGGGGCGTCAGCTCTGGCATGCGCGGCGCGAGCGCCTCGCCGCTCTCTCCCCGGAGCTCGAGTGCATAAGTGCCGCTCGGCGCGGGCATCGGCAGACCGTTCCATCGCGAGGCGAGAAGGGGGAATGTTGCGGACCAGCGTTCGCCCGACACATCCACGGTGCCTTCCAGCTGGAGACGCGACCCACGAAGCACGGCGAAGGCCGGAGCGCCGGAGCCCGACACGGTGACCGTCGGACGCGCTCCGGGAGTGACCTCGAAGGAGTCGATGCCGGGCCCAGCGGGGCCGGAACCGGCGGGAAGCGTCGCGGTCATTCGTGCTCTTTCAGCCGGGAAACGATCTGAAGGTACACTCTGTCAGTATTTCGGCCGTCTCGAAACGCATGGTGTGCGCTGGCGAGAGCCTCGCTCTGTTCGGCGGCCCGCTTGCGCGCCCGGGGATCGGCGATGACACTCTCGAGGCGGTCGACCGCGTGCGGCCAGTCGGCCACCTCGGTACCTCCACTGAACGACTCGTATGGCGCGTACAGGCCACGGCTCGCGGAATACGACTCGACGTCGGGAGCGAGGAAGACGATCGGCCGCCCGGTCAGCGCGAAGTCGAAGGCGATCGACGAGTAGTCGGTGATGAGAACGTCGACCGCGGGCAGCGCCGGCGTGACGTCCGTGCACGCCCGGGGGCTCAGCAGCACGACGCGATCGCTCATGGCGAATCCGCGCGCGTAGTCGCCGACGCCGTGCGGATGCGGGCGCACGACGAGAAGCGAGTCTGACTCGTCCAGCATCCGCACGATCCGCCCCCATTCCTCATCGCTCGGGATGCCTGGGTCGGCTTCTCCGTCGCGCCACGTGGGGGCGTACAGCAGCACGCGCCGGGTGGTCGCCGACCTTCCGAGACCGGCGTAGAGCAGCGCTCGGGCGGAGGCGCGGCGCTGCGCATCGGTGCCGAGCAGCAGCACGTCGTCGCGCGGGTCACCGGTCACGACGACCCGCTGCTCGGGTAGGTCGAAGGCGGTACGCAGCCGCCGGGCCGACACCTCGGATGCCGCGGGCATGAAGTCGATCGTGTGTGCGGCCCGGCGGTACATGGCCCGCAATCCTCCCCGCACGAGCGCGGAGTCGGGGAGCAGGCTCGTGCGAACGGTCGCGGGGGAGTCGAGATTGATGAGTTTGAGCGGGATACCGTGCCAGAGCTGCACGACGAAGGCCCCTGTCATGCCGTACCGGTTGGCGTCGCCGAATCCGTGCGTCACGATGATGACGCGCGCGCGCAGCGTCGCCCAGAATCCGCGTCGCGACGACTTGAGGATGGCGGGAACGCCCATTCGTGCGGCCGCAGCCAGGTCGGCGTCGTCACGTGCAAGCCACAGCAACGTGCGTTCCGGGTCTTCCCGCCGCACGACGCGATACAGGGCGAGCGCGCCCTCGCCGATGCCCGGGCCGGAACCGAACACCCAGAGGTCACGGCGACGCGGCACGAACAGGGTCGCCATGGCGCCGAGGGCGTAGCCGGGGAGGGCGAGGATCTTCTTCGCATTCCCCGCGGCGAAGGTGAATCCTGGCGCGTTCTGAGGCACGCCCCAGAGTAACAGCCCGAGTGTTGCTCGGTATCAGGTGGGTAACGGTCGCACGGCCACAGGGGAACACACGGGCGACGCTGGTTTAATCGACGGGTGTCACTCCTCAAAGACGTCGGGGCCGCTCGTCGAGTGCTCCGCAACATCCTGCGCTCGCGCCGCGCCCGTGCGCAGCTCGCGCGTCGACTGCCCTCGATCGACAAGCCGGTGCCCGGCTCGGTGCAGGTGGCGGTCTACTTCGCTGACACCCGCGTCAACCTGTACCAGATCAGGCAGTGGTACGCACCGCTCGCCGAACTCGCCAAGACGCGCTCGGTCGCCATCATCGCCCGCTCTCCCGGCACGATGCTCACCCTCCTCGACGAGTCGCCGGTGCCCGTCGTCTACCTGCGCAAGGTCGTCGAGCTCGAGGACTTCGTCGAGTCGCAGAACATCAAGATCGTGTTCTACGTCAACCAGAACACCAAGAACTTCCAGATGTTCCGCTACGGCCGCATGTGGCACGTTTTCATCAACCACGGTGAGAGCGACAAGATGTACATGACCACCAACCAGTTCAAGGCCTACGACTACAGCTTTATTGCCGGGGAAGCGGCTCGCGAGCGTCTGGCTCGGAAGCTGTGGGACTTCGATCTCGATCGTCGAGCGATTCAGATCGGCCGACCGCAGGCGGATCACTTCGCGGGTGTGCTGCCCTACCCCGACGACGACCGCACCGTGGTGCTGTACGCCCCGACCTGGGAGGGCGACCGCGAGTCGGCGGCCTACGGGTCCATAGCGACCCACGGCGTGCCGCTGGTGGAGGCGCTGCTCGCGACCGGCGCCCACCGGGTCGTCTACCGGCCGCATCCGCGCAGCGGCGTGCTCGACCCCGCCTACCGCGCGGCGAACGAGTCGATCATCGCGGCCATCGCGGCGGCCAACGCGAGCGATCCTGCGGCACATCACATCTTCGACGACGGGCCGCAGCTCGACTGGCAGCTGGCGGGGGCGGATGTCGCGATCACCGACGTCTCTGCCATGGTCTACGACCGGCTCGCGACCGGCAAGCCGCTCATCGTCGCCCGCCCGGCGTCGCCGCGCGCCGACGTCGACGAGACCGGCTACCTCGGTGATTGCGAGTGGCTCACCGAGCAGAACGCCGGCGACATCGTCGACATCGTCGACCGCGTGCAGCACAGCGAGGAGGCGCGCACGAAGCTCAACTTCTGGGTCGAACGCCACTTCGGCGACACGACACCCGGCGCCGCGACGGCACGATTCCACGGTGCGGTCGAGCGGCTCGTCACCGAGTGGGAGCACCACGCGGCGCTCCACGCGGCCGACGTCAGCAGGCGCGAGACTGACTCGTTCGACGACGATGACGACGAGGACTCGATCGGCGACAACGACTGATCGCTGGTCTGGGCCGACGGTCAGAAGCTGACCCGCCATAGGTACTCCTCGCCGTTGGAACGGAACCAGCGCACGATCACGACGGACGTGCGACTCAGATCGGCACCGTGGGCAGCGAAGGCCACGACGCCACCCGGCTGCATTCGCCGGGTACTGACGGGGAGCATCTGGCCGCTGCCGAGCAGCGATAGTCGCACGCCCTCGAGAGGTTCGGGGCTGCGATTGACGAGGTAGTAGCGCTGGGGCGCGCGCGAGCGATCGACGACGAAGGGGACGCGGTAGGCAGGTGGTTGCATGCCGGGAAGCTATGTCGAGCCGACGACGAAAACCGGTGCCCTGTGCAAGCCCTTATCCGCAATTCTTCTGTGGGGGAGTGGACGCGTAACGTCGGAGCCATGCCCCGATTGCGCAGAAGCAACCTCTCAACGCCCGGCTACTCACGCGTGCGCAGCGGCCGCGGATTCTCCATCCGAACGGCAGACGGCACGGTCTCACACGACCCCGTCATCCGCGACCGCGTCGACACGCTCGCCATCCCTCCGGCGTGGACGGATGTCTGGATCGCGCCGCACCCGAACAGCCACATCCAGGCGACGGGCGTGGACGGCGCCGGTCGCCGGCAGTACATCTATCACGCGGCCTGGCGGGAGAAGAAGGACAAGGTCAAGTTCGAGCGCGCGCTGCTGCTCGCCGAGTCGTTGCCGGCGGCACGTCGTCGCGTCACGGTCGACCTGCGCAGCGAGGGGCTCACGCGCACGCGAGTGCTCGCCGCGGCCTTCCGCATGCTCGACACCGGCTCGCTGCGTATCGGCTCGGAACGGTACACCCAGACCAACGGCAGCCACGGCCTCAGCACGCTCCTCTGCTCGCACGCGAAGGTGTCCGGCTCGACGGTGTCGCTCAGCTTCCCCGCCAAGAGCGGCCAGGAGTGGAGTTCGGAGATCACGGATGTCGACCTCGCGGCGTTGCTCACGTCGCTGAAGCGGCGCGGGCCGAACGCGCGGCTGCTCGCCTACCGCGACGGAGGCGACTGGCATCCCCTCGGCGCCGAGGAGATCAACGACTACGTGCGCGAGCGCACCGCCGGCGAATTCTCCGCGAAAGACTTCCGCACCCTCCGCGGAACGGTCGCGGCCGCCGTGAGCCTCGCCAGGCGAGGGCCGCAGCGCACGAGGTCTGCACGCAGCAAGGCCATCGCGCAGGCGATGCGGGACGCCGCCTCGGTGCTCGGTAACACGCCGTCCATCGCGAAGAAGAGCTACGTCGATCCGCGGCTCATCGACAAGTACCGCAAGGGCAAGACCATCAACCCCGATCGTCTCGCGTCGGCCGAGACGGAGTTGAGAGAGCTGCTGGGCTAGCCCCGCTCCTCGGGAATCTCCGGAAAGTCGAGTTGCGCCCGCTCGAGCTGTCGCTGCGCGCGCGACGGTTTCGGCGCACCGGGCTCGCGACGCACGCGGGCCTGCTTCGCCTCGCGGATGGGCTTGGGCGCCTTCACGCGCAAGCCCAGCACGGGCGGGAAGTCGGCAGGGGCGGCGCGGAACGCCTCGCGCGAGCTGCGGATGATCTGGCGACCGAGCATGTTGTTGCCGGTACCGCCGACGACGGCGCCGATTCCGAACGGGATGGCCCGGCCGATGATGTTCGTGCCCTGGGTCAGCGTGAATCGCTTGACGAAGGTCTTCTTGATCCGGTCGGCAATCTGGCCGACGGCCGCCTGGGGGAGGCTCTTGGTCACCATCTCGCCCCAGAACTTGCCACGGGCGGGGCCGGTGCCGCTTGCCTGGCTCGCGAGCTGTTTGACGAGGTCGCTTCCGGCCGAGCCGAGGATGAGCGTCATGACGAGCGTGCGGGCACGGTCGGGATCGTCGACCGCGATCCCGTGCACTTCCGTGACCGACTGGGCGAAGAGAGCGCTGGCTTCGAGGAAGCCGCCCGTCTCAACGGTAGACAGTGCGAGGGACGCGCCGACGCCGACCGCGGGGATGACGGCGCTCGCGCCCACGAGCGCTCCACCGGTCGTGACGGCCGCGAGGTAGCGCTTCTCGAGCACACGGATGACCTCGGCGGGGGTTGCTTCGGGATTCCTCGCGCGGATGCTGTGCAGGTGGGCGAGTACCGCGGGTCGCTGCACGCTGAGCAGCCGGTCGATGCCCGTCACCATGAACTGGTTTGCCTGGGGAATGTCGGCGGGGTTCATTTCACTCCATACTCTGCGTTGTATCGTTCGAGCACGTCCGCGATGGGGGCGTCCAATACGAGTCGCCCCTTGTCGAGGTACAGGCCGCGCGTGCAGAACCTGCGCAGGTCTTTCTCGCTGTGGGACACGATGAAGAGCGTCCGACCGCCGGCGAGCAGCTCTTCGATGCGGCGGTAGCACTTCTCCTTGAAGGCTCGGTCGCCGACCGCGAGCACCTCGTCGACGAGGATGATCGGCTCTTCGAGCCTCGAGACGACGGAGAATGCGATCCTCACCTTCATCCCGCTCGACAGGTGCTTGTAGGGGGTGTCGAGGAACTCGCCGATCTCGGCGAACTCGATGATCTCCTCGAAACGCCTGTCGATCTCGGCCTTCTTCATGCCGTGGAGGCCCGCAGTGAGGTACACGTTCTCGCGCACCGACAGGTCGTTGACGAAACCGCCGGTGATCTCGATGAGGGGTGCGACGCCGCCCTGGACGCGCACGGTGCCCTCGTCGGGCAGCACGACCTCCGCGACGAGCTTCAACAGGGTCGACTTGCCCTGGCCGTTGCGCCCGACGACGCCGATGGCCTCTCCGGCGCGCACGTCGAACGACACGTTTCTCAGCGCCCAGAACTCGCCGGGGCGGGTGCGGCGTGCTCGCGCGCTGAACAGGTCTTTGAAGTTGCGGCGCGAGCGGCGGTTGCGCCGGTACCGGATGCCGGCATCCGAGACGGATATGACGGGCACGCTGTGCGAGACGGGCATCAGGCCCACGCCTTCATCCTCAGACACTGACATTGCGGCCACGGCTCAAATCTCTTTCAGTACCGAACGGATGGAGCGCCTGAACACCAGGATGCCCACGCACAGGATGACCATACTCATCCCGGCTGAGATTGCCACCATGAACCAGTCGAGCTGCTCGCTGAAGAACGCGGAACGGTAGATCGAGAAGATACCGCTGAGCGGATTGAACGCCGCCCAGAAGTGCAGGCCGACGGGGAGGTCGGTGACGCCGTAGATGATGGGCGACGCGTAGAAGAGGAATCGCAGCGCGAGCTTGACGGCCCGCTCGAGGTCACGGAAGAACACGACCAGTGGCGCGACGATGAGGCCCACACCGACGGTCAGGGCGCCCTGGATGAGGATGGCAAGCGGGAAGAGCACGATGTCGGTCGTGACATCCGCCCCGCTGATGATGACGAAGAATGCGAGCACAGGAAGGCTGGCGACGAACTCGATGCCCTTCGAGAGCACGAGGCTCACGACCCAGATGGTGCGAGGGATCTTCGTCGACCGCACGAGCTTCGCCTCGCGGATGAACGCGCGCGTCGTGTCGGAGACGGCCCCGGTAAACCACGTCCAGGCCAGAAGCGCCGACAACAGGAACACGATGTACGGCGTGTCGCCTACGGGGCGCTGGAAGACCTGGGTGAAGACGAACCAGTAGATGCCCGCCATCACCAGCGGATCGAGAATCGACCAGAAGTATCCGAGCGCCGAGGTGGAGTAGCGCACCCGGAGGTCGCGCTTGGTCAGCAACCACAGTGACTGCCAGTATCGCGCCAGCGGTGACCGTACGGCTCGCTCGGGTGCTGCAACGGTCACGTGGATCCTTCACGGGGAGTGGGCATCCCCGGCAACCAGCCGACGACGATCAGACGAAAAGGTTCGCCCGCTCCAGGTCTTCGGCGAAGTCGATCTCCACAGCGTAGAGATCCGAGATGTCCACTGGCTCGATGTGCAGTTTGTCCTGCTCAATCGCCAACTCTATGCCACGTTCGAAATAGTCCTGATCGCCGACGCGCTTGAGCTGGCGGAGCAGAACCGCCTTGTCGTCGCGCGAGATGTAGTTGATGCCCACCGCCTCGCCGAGCCCGTTCTTCACGGTCTTCGACAGCTCTTTGATGTAGCCCTCCGCGTCGGTCGTGTACTTGACCTCTTCGTCGGAGACCTTCGCGGTGTTGACGGAGACGAACGACTGGTCGCGGGCGACGAGTTTGGCGGCACGCTCGAGGGCGGTCGGGTCGAACACGACGTCACCGTTCATCCACAGCACTCCACCGGGAGCAGACGCCTGCAGGGCGCGCATGAGGCTCTTGGATGTGTTGGTCTGGTCGTACTGCTCGTTGTAGACGAAGGAGGCCTCGGGGAACGCCTCAATGATGTGCTCGAGCTTGTAGCCGACAACCACGGTGACCTGGGCGGCTTTGCCGAAGGCGTGGCGGATGTTGTCGAACTGCTGCTTCATGATGGTGCGGCCATCGGCGAGCTCGGTCAGGGGCTTCGGCAGCGTGCGGCCGAGACGGCTGCCCATTCCGGCGGCCAGAATGACAATCTGCGTGGTCACGATGAGTCTCCTTGATGGCAATCTATTGCTCCGTGTAAACGCTGAAGTGTGGCAAGTTTGCCTGTCGTTTACCTGAAGGTGAATATCTGGACACGCCATTGTGCTGGTGTTAACCTTAGCCGCGGCCCTCGTCCACGGGCCAGAGGGCCATGCGGGTCGTTGTGTATTCGTGATGGAACCTCCGGAGCCATCACCGGTTGGTACGGTTGACGGGTGGATTCAGAACCCGACCTGCCAGAGGCGCACACCCAGCCGCCGGCGCGTGCTCCGGGCACCCGCACAACCGGCGCGCGCAAGCCGGCGACGGCGACTCCACGCAAGAGATCGACGACGGAGCAGGGGCCGACGGATGCATCGTCCGCGGCCACCTCACCCTCTGAACCGGTGACTTCGAAACCTGTTGCTGCGCGGCAGCCCGCGCGCAAGACGTCGTCTTCTGGCGCATCGAAAGCCACGACACCGAAGACCACGGCACCGAAGACCACGACGCCCAGGACCACGACGCCGAAGACCACGACGCCGAAGACCGCTACGCCTCGGACGACTACTCCCCGGACCGCGACGCCGGCGACCGTGACTCCGAAAGCGAGCGCGGCGACGACCGCGACAACGCCCGTGGAAGGCGCCCCCAAGACCACGACCCGTCGGGCTCGGACACCCCAGGCGGCGGCGACGTCGGCCGAGCCTCCGGTAGCAGAGGTGGCGACCGCCGCCACGCCGAACGCCAAGCCCGCTCCCGCCCGCGCCCCCCGCACGCCGCGGACGCCCGCCGCTGGGAAGGCGGCCAGATCGGCACAGGCCGCGACGGACGAGAGCCTCGCGCTCCTCGGCGCGGACCCCGTTCCCGAGCCGCCTGCCGATGCCGCCGCTCCCGGTGTCAAGCGCCCAACCGCGAGGAAGACGCCCGCCGCCACACCGCCGCGCGCGGCCCCGGCAAAGCGGGCGCCCCGTGCGCCGCGGCCGAAGTCGGCTCCGAAGCCGGCCCCCGTGCAAGAGGCTCCGGCCGCCGCTGAGGTTCCCGTCGCCGAAGTTCCTGTCGCCGGAGTTCCCGCCGCGGAGGTCGAGTCGGCCGTGACCGCAGCGACGTCCGAGTCGCAGCCGACCGAGACATTCGACGCCGTCATCGAGGCGTCTCCCGAGGTGGTCGAGGCCGTCGAGAACGTCCGGCCGATCGAGCGCGCCCCGGTGGACGCACCGAGCGAGACCGAGGTGGTGCTGCGCATCTCCGGACTCGTCAAGCGCTTCGGCGACACCACTGCGGTCGCCGGCATCGACCTCGAGATCGAGGCCGGGTCGTTCTTCGGCATCGTCGGACCGAACGGCGCGGGCAAGACCACCACGCTCTCGATGGTCACCGGCCTGCTGCGTCCGGATGCCGGCAGCGTCACCGTGCACGGTGCCGACGTGTGGACCAACCCCGTCGTCGCCAAGCGCACCATGGGCGTGCTGCCCGACAGGCTGCGCCTGTTCGACCGGCTCACCGGGGCGCAACTGCTCTACTACTCCGGCATCCTGCACGGGTTGGAGAAGGCGGTCGTCCGCAGTCGCAGTGCAGACCTCGCGGCGGCCTTCGGACTCGAGGACGCGCTCAACCGTCTCGTCACCGACTACTCGGCAGGCATGATGAAGAAGATCGCGCTCGCTGCCGCGATGATCCACTCACCGCGACTTCTCGTGCTCGACGAGCCATTCGAGTCGGTAGACCCCGTCTCCGCGGCCAACGTGATCGAGATCCTGCAGAAGTACGTCGCGGCCGGGGGAACCGTCGTGATGTCGAGCCACACGATGGGGCTCATCGAACGCATCTGCGACTCGGTCGCCGTCGTCGTGAACGGCGCCGTGCTGGCGACCGGCACGATGGCCGAGGTGCGTGGCGGAAAGACCCTGGAAGACCGGTTCGTCGAGCTCGCTGGCGGGCGCAAGGCGGCGGAGGGCATGGAGTGGTTGCACAGATTCTCCGACTGAAACTGCGGTTGCTGGGCAACTCGTTCCGTCGGAGCCCCTGGCAGTTGCTCGGTCTCGCCATCGGACTGCTCTACGGTTTCGGTACCGCGGTGCTCGTCGTGGGCGGGCTCATCTCGCTGCGGTTCTTCGACGTGTCGGTCGCTGCGAGCGCCGTCGTGGTTCTCGGCTCCATCGTGCTCGTCGTGTTCACGGTGCTCCCGCTCGTGCTCGGCATCGACGACACGCTCGACCCACGCAAGTTCGCGTTGTTCGGCATTCCGACCGGGCGACTCGCGGCATCCCTCCTCATCGCCTCGTTCCTGTCGGTGCCGTCATTGGTCGTCGCGGTCATGGCCGTGGGGCAGGTCGCGACGTGGAGCAGGGGCGCCTTGCCGCTGTTGCTCGCCGTCGTCGCGGCCGTGCTGATCGTGGTGACCTGCGTGATCTCCGCGCGCATCTCCACCTCCATCGCGGCCTTCCTCCTCGCGACACGACGCGCTCGCGACACCACGGCGATCCTCGCCCTCATCGGAATCGTCAGCATCTCGCCCGCCCTCGTCGCGCTCGTCTCCGTCGACTGGGCGAGACAGGGCCTCGATGTGCTCGCGCGCCTGGCGAGCGTGCTCGGCTGGACCCCGCTCGGCGCAGCGTGGGCGATTCCCGCGGATGCCGCGACGGGCGACACCGGGGCCGCCTTGCTGAAGCTGCTGATCGCCGTCGCCTGGCTCGCCGTGCTCGCGCTCGTCTGGCGGGGGCTCGTCGCGGCCATGCTCACGACGCCCCAGCGCCAGGCGCAGGCGAAGAAGTACTCGGGTCTCGGATGGTTCGGACTGCTGCCCGGCACGCCGACGGGCGTCATTGCGGCGAGGAGTGTCACGTATTGGCTGCGGGACTCGCGCTACGGCAGCTCGCTCATCGTCATCCCGCTCATCCCGCTGTTCATGGTGATCGCGCTCGCCATCGGTGGACTGCCGCTGCAGCAGCTGGCTCTGCTCCCCCTCCCGGTTATGTGCCTGTTCCTCTCCTGGTCGGTGCACAACGACGTCGCGTTCGACAACACGGCGATCTGGCTGCATCTCTCATCGAGCACACCGGGGCGCGCGGACCGCTGGGGCCGCCTCCTGCCGTCGCTCGTCGCGGGCGTGGTGCTGATCGCGGTCGGTTCGGTGGTGAGCAGTGCGATCTACGGCGACTGGTCGGTGCTCGCATCGCTCGTGGGCGTCAGCTCGAGCGTGCTCCTCACCGGACTCGGCCTGTCCAGCGTGATGTCGGCGCGCTTCCCGTATCCGGCCGTCCGCCCGGGCGACAGCCCATTCGCCCAGCCCCAGAGCGGCAGCCCCGCGGGACTCATCCAGGCGGTGTCGTTCCTGGCCATTCTCGTGCTCTCGCTGCCGTCGCTCGTGAGCGCCTACCTCGGACTGACCGTGGGCGGCCACTGGCCCCTGTACTCGCTCGCGGCAGGACTCGTGATCGGCCTGGTCGTGCTGCTCGGCGGGGTGGCCCTCGGTGGCTGGATCTTCGAACGGCGCGGGTCGCTCATTCTCGCCCTCGCCATGCGCAACTGACCCTGCGGCATCCGACGCACGAAAGTAGAATCGTGCACATGACAGATACCGAGCACACCGGCGGCGGCACCTCGACCCTCGATCGCGAACTCGAGGAGCTGCTCAACAGCGAGCAGGTGGAGGAGGGCGACCACGAGCGCTTTTCGCACTACGCCCCGAAGAACAAGATCATGGAGTCCGCGCTCACCGGCAAGCCGGTGCGGGCGCTGTGCGGCAAGCTGTGGACGCCGGGTCGCGACCCGCAGAAGTTTCCCGTCTGTCCCACGTGCAAAGAGGTGTACGAGAGCCTGAAGTAACGCCTCGAGGGAGGCTGCGACAGCGCTCTAGGCGTAGACGGTCGGTATGGCGGGCTCGCCGCGGCCGAGCCGGAACGCCTGGGCGGGCATCTCGGCCATCGCCGCGGCACGGTGCGCTCGCGCCACTCCGGTGCCGTGAGCACCGAGGTACTCGATGACCGGCTTGCCGTCGACCATGAGCGGCACGAGGAGCGGCCGTTCGGTGTCTGAGGGCGCGGGCTCGGAACCGACGTAGATCGTCTCGGCGACCGCCACGCCGTTCTCGATGCTGCGCACCGGGTGCTTCTTGCCGCCGACCGTCGCCTTGGCGGCTGACCTCTTCGCCACCGAGACCCACGTGCCCGCGGCATCCTTGCGTGCCACGAGCTTGTAGACCATGGATGAGGCGGGGTGGCCCGACCCCGTGACGACCGAGGTGCCCACTCCGTACGAGTCGACGGGTGCCGCCCGCAGCGCGGCGATCGTGTACTCGTCGAGGTCGTTGGTGACCGTGATCTTGGTGTTCACGGCGCCGAGCGCGTCGAGCTGCGCTCGCACCGCGGCGACCTGGGCGGGCAGGTCGCCGGAGTCGATGCGCACGGCGCCGAGTCCGGTGCCCGCGACCTCGATCGCGAGCTCGACGGCGGCAGCCACGTCGTAGGTGTCGACGAGGAGGGTCGTGCCGGAGCCGAGCGCGGCCACCTGCGCGCGGAACGCCTCCTCTTCACTGTCGTGCAGCAGCGTGAACGCGTGGGCGGCGGTGCCCATGGTGGGTACGCCCCACTCGCGACCCGCCTCGAGGTTGCTTGTCGCGCCGAAGCCGGCGACGAACGCGGCACGTGCCGCCGCGACGGCGGAGCGCTCGCCCGTGCGGCGCGAGCCCATCTCCGCGATGGGTCGACCGTCGGCGGCCGAGACCATCCGCGCGGCCGCGCTTGCGATGGCGCTGTCGTAGTTGAAGACGCTGAGCGCGAGGGTCTCCAGGATTACGGCCTCGGCGAAGCCGCCCTCGACCACGAGTATGGGGGAGTTCGGGAAGTACAGCTCGCCCTCCTGGTATCCGGAGATGGAGCCGCGGAAGCGGTAGTCGGCCAGCCAGTCGAGGGTGGGCTGGGTCACGACTCCATGGTCGCGCAGCCATCCGAGCTCGGCGTCGTCGAAGCGGAAGTCGCGAACCAAGTCGAGAAAACGGCCGGTTCCGGCAACGACCCCGTACCGGCGTCCCTCGGGGAGGCGCCTCGCGAAGACCTCGAACACGCACGCTCGGTCGTGGTGGCCGCTGCGCATGGCCGCGTCGATCATGGTGAGTTCGTAACGGTCGGTCAGCAGCGCACTCGTCATGTCAACGAGCCTATCCAGATTGCGGCGGGCGACATCCGTCTCGTCGACGGTGACAGCCCGCGCGGGTTGGCGGCGATCGATTTCTGCGGCGGATGGCGGTTCAACCCGAAGGTGCGGCTGGGCGAGAGTGCCTGCGCGCTTCCGTCGGCTCGCCGACCGCGAGCAGGTCGTGCAGCAGGAGAGGGAACGCCACCCGTTCCCCTAAACTGGCGGGTGTGAATGATGCGCCGATCGGAGTCTTCGACTCAGGGGTCGGCGGCCTCACCGTCGCCCGGGCCGTGATCGACCAGCTGCCCCACGAGTCGATCACCTACGTCGGCGACACCGCGCATTCGCCCTACGGTCCGAAGCCGATTGCCGATGTGCGCCGCTTTGCGCTCGATGTGATGGACGACCTCGTGGCCGAGGGCGTGAAGCTGCTCGTGATCGCGTGCAATACCGCTTCGTCGGCGATGCTTCGCGACGCGCGTGAGCGGTTCACCGAGGGGTATGGCATACCCGTCGTCGAGGTGATCCAGCCCGCCGTGCGAGCGGCCGTTCGACAGACCCGCAACCGCCGCATCGGCGTGATCGGCACGGTCGGAACGGTGAAGTCGGGCGCCTACGTCGATGCGTTCGCGGCGGCATCCGACCTGCACATCGTCAGCCAAGCCTGCCCCCGATTCGTGGAGTTCGTCGAGGGCGGAGTCACGAGCGGCGCCGAGTTGTTCGCCGTGGCCGAGGAATACCTCGCTCCTCTCAAAAACGCAGAGATCGACACGCTCGTGCTCGGCTGCACCCACTACCCGCTGCTCGCCGCCGCGATCCAGTACGTCATGGGGGAGGAGGTCACCCTCGTCTCAAGCGCCGAGGAGACGGCCTACGACGTCTACCGGATGCTGGTCAAGCACGGTCTCGAGCGATCCGGGGCCGGCGCTCCCACCTACACGTTCGAGGCGACCGGCGACAGCCAGCAGGAGTTCCTGTCGCTCGCGTCGCGCTTCCTCGGCCCGGAGGTTACCCGCGTCGACCTCGTCGAGACCGGCGTCATCCACCTCCCCAAGCTCTCCCTGCCGTAGCCCTGAAACACCTATCACCGAAAGCAGACCCCCGATGACCCGTTCCGACGGCCGTACCGCCACCGATCTCCGCCCCATCACGATCGAGCGCGGCTGGAGCGCACAGGCGGAGGGGTCGGCGCTCATCTCCTTCGGCAACACGAAGGTGCTCTGCACGGCGTCGTTCACGAACGGCGTGCCGCGCTGGCTCAAGGGCAAGGGAACCGGCTGGGTCACCGCAGAGTACTCCATGCTGCCGCGCTCGACGAACGACCGCATGGACCGTGAATCGGTGAAAGGAAAGATCGGCGGCCGCACCCACGAGATCTCCCGCCTCATCGGTCGCAGCCTGCGCGCCGTGGTCGACATGAAGGCCCTCGGCGAGAACACGATCGTGATCGACTGCGACGTGCTGCAGGCCGACGGAGGCACGCGCACCGCCGCCATCACGGGCGCCTACATCGCGCTCGCCGACTCGCTCGAGTGGGGTCGCGAGAAGGGCTTCATCGGCAAGAACGCGAAGCCGCTCACCGACAGCGTCGCCGCGGTCTCAGTCGGCATCGTGGGCGGCGAACCGCTGCTCGACCTTGCGTACGTCGAAGACGTCAAGGCGGAAACCGACATGAACGTCGTCGTCACCGGCCGCGGGCTCTTCGTCGAGGTGCAGGGCACCGCGGAGGGTGCGCCATTCGACCGTGACGAGTTGAACGCGCTGCTCGACCTGGCCCTCGGCGGCACGGCCGACCTCACCGCCATGCAGGTCGCGTCGCTCGCGTCATGACAGTCCGTCTCGTGCTCGCCACCCACAACCCGCACAAGGTCGACGAGCTGCGACGCATCCTCGGCGCGCAGCTCGAGGGCATCGAGCTCGTCGGGTACGACGGCCCCGAGCCGGTCGAGGACGGCCTCACCTTCGCCGAGAACGCGCTTATCAAGGCGCGTGCGGCCGCCGCTCACACGGGTCTCGCGGCAATCGCCGACGACTCGGGCATCTCCGTCGACGCGCTCGGGGGAGCCCCGGGCATTCACTCGGCACGGTACGCCGGCAATCGCGACGACCGCGAGAACCTGGAGCTGCTGCTCGCCAACCTCGCCGGGCGCTCCGACCGTTCCTCGCAGTTCACCTGCGCCGCGGCCCTCGTCGTCGGCGACTTCGAGCACGTGGAGGTGGGCGTTTGGCCGGGCACGGTGCTGCTCGAGGCGGCGGGGGCTGGCGGCTTCGGCTACGACCCCGTCTTCCAGCCCGCGGGTCACACCGTGAGCGCGGCGGAGATGACGGCCGACGAGAAGAACGCCGTGAGTCATCGCGCTCGCGCGTTCGGGCAGATCATGCCCGTCGTGCGCGACCGGCTGCTGTAGGGAAGCTCGCGCTACAGGCCCGGAGTCGCGCCCACGACGAACCGCGCCTCCGAGCCGGTGCACCGCTCGGCGAGGTCGCGCTGCAGTTCCGGATTGTCGGTGTACACCGTCGCCGAGACGGAGCGGTTTCGGAGAAGCGCGCACAGTTCGTTCCACGACTGCGCCGAGTGTCCACCGGTGGCCCGATATGCGCGGTACTCGTCGAAAGCGAATGCACGAAGCGCCGTTACGCCCTTGTAATGCCCACCAGCGGCATCCATGGCCCAGAAGTTGATGACTGCCTCGTCGGTCGACCTCGTGTCCCAGAGCAGGCCCACCCCGCCCGTGTCGGCGAGGGCGACGATCACACGCGCCGCGTCGTCACCCGTGTGCCACGACTCGCCGGTGAGGATGCGATCGGCCGGTTGCAGCGGTGTGTAGTTGTCGGGAAGGCCGAGGGGAACACACGCAGCCGTCGCCACGGCGAGCGTGGCCGTTGCGACGGCGAGCGTGGATCTGGCGAGGCCGCGGTTGATGGTCAGCGCCCCGACGAGCAGGGATGCGGCGACCGGCATCAGGAGGGCACACAGCAGCCAGGCGAGTTTCGCCGGGTAGTAGGCGGTCCACTGGTCGAAGAGGTCGCGCGCCACATACAGCGTGCTCGCGAGAGCCGCGTACGACGCGAGCAGGAGTGCCGACATGCCAGGGAACAGCGGAACGGCTAGTCGCGTACGCAGCCAGGCGGTCGAGAGGAGGGCGGTGCCGATGAGAACGATGGCGAGAATCCACGTCGCGGGATAACCGTGGCCGCCCGCAGCGAGCTCGTCGGCCTGGGCGAAATACGTCGGAGCAGTGAGCGTCGCCGTCAGGCCGAGGAAGGCGACGGCCGCGACGAGCGGTGTGGCGAGCGCCACGCCTCGTGTGCGCAGCAGGGCGCGGCGGTGTCGCACGGCCACGACGACGCCGAACGCGACGGGCACCAGCACGACGGGGGTCCAGGTGAGGAGGAGCAGGATGGCGAGCGCCACGAGCACCGTCAGCGCTGGCGCGGGAGTCCGGTCGCTCGCGAGAAACACGAGCCAGCAGGCCAGCAGCAGCGCGAGCGCGAAGTGCGCGTTGAGGTAGCCGAAGTCGATCGGCAGACCGGTGATGAACCAGGTGAGGGGCAGGAGCGAGCCGATTGCTCCCGTCACGGCCCGGGTGACAGTGCGGCCCGGGCCGACGAGCGACGCGACGACGACCCCCATCGCTACGCAGCAGATCATGATCACCGCGCTCCACGTCCATGCGAAGACGGAGAGGTCGATGGCGAGTGACGGGGTGGAGGAGGGAGACAGGTGGGCGAGAGCGAGCGGTACAGCCAACGCGCTCGCCACGACGGGCACGGGGTTGGATTCGGCGCCGATAGCGATGCCGTTGTCGCCCAGGATGGTGCGCGCGAAATAGAGGTTGTTCGCCGTGTCACCCGACATGGCCCAGGCGATGGATGAACCATCCGGGAGCACCATCGACAGCACCCGCACGACCAGCCAGCAGAATGCTCCGAGCGTCGCCGGCAACCACAGCCACGCCGCCGCGACAGCACCGCGCCTCGTGATCGCGCCCGACCTGCTCACGGCGACGACGCCGATCGCGGCACCCAAAGCGAGCTCGACGAGCGCAACGACGCCGAGGTTCACCGGCGTGAACGGCGTGACGAGCAGGGTCAGGATGATCGCGAGCACCATCGCCGTGATGACGGCGGGAACGGCGAGCAGTGCGCCCCACCGGCGGGATGCGACGACCACCCAGGGTGCGCTGCATGCGAGGGCGAGCACGACGAGAAGAATGCTCACGGGCCAAGCGTAGACGGGGGGTCGGTGTGTGGCGCACCCCAATTCGGGGCGTGCCACCCAGTCGATAATGCCCCTCATTCCCAACAGGGCGGAACGTCTGGAAGTGGTGTGCCCGGCCACCTACGCTGAACGAGTGAGCAGCAACCACGGGCACGGCCATGACCACGCCTCCGGCGTGACCGATCGCGTGCGGCTGCTCGTGGCCATCGCCATAGTGGCCGTCTTCCTCGTCGTCGAGGTCGTTGGCGCGGCGGTCTCCGGTTCTCTCGCGCTGCTCGCCGATGCCGGCCACATGCTGTCTGACCTGCTCGGGCTCATCGTCGCATACATCGCCCTCATGATCGCCGCCCGCCCGCCGACCGACCGGCAGACCTTCGGCTACCAGCGAGCAGAGGTCTTCGGGGCGCTGATCAACGGCGTGCTCCTCGCGGGCATCGCCGTCTTCGTCGCGATCGAAGCGGTCGGTCGTCTGCTCGACCCTGCGTCGGCGGAGGTGTTGAGCACCCCCATGCTGATCATCGCGGTGGTGGGACTCGGTGCGAACGTCGCCTCCCTGCTCGTCCTCCGTGGGGGAGCCCGGGAGGGCGACGGCGGGTCGATCGGCATGCGCGGCGCGTACCTCGAGGTGCTCGGAGACCTTTTCGGCTCCGTCGCGACGATCATCGCTGCCGTGGTGATCCTCACCACGGGCCTCGCGCAGGCCGACGCCGTCGCGTCGCTCGTCATCGCGGCTCTCATAGCACCGCGCGCGCTGCTGCTGTTGCGCGACGTGTTCCGCGTCTTGAGCGAGTCGGTGCCGCACCACATGAGCGTCGCCGAGATCCGCGAGCACATGCTCGGCACGCCGGGGGTCGTCGACGTGCACGACGTGCACGTGTGGGCGATCACCTCGGGCGCACCGGTGTTCTCCGCCCATGTCGTCGTCGTCAAGTCGCTCTTCGAGTCGGGCGGCACCGGTGCACTGCTCGACGAGCTGAGCGGGTGTCTCGCCGAGCACTTCGACGTGGAGCATTCGACGTTCCAGCTCGAGCCCGCCGAGCACGCGGCGCACGAAGACCGCTTCCACCGCTAGCCCCTCGTGGCGGCCTGCGGGCCGGTATAGGTTTTCGGCGTGCCGAAATCTCGTGTCGTCCGTCCCGCAGCGCAGCCGAGCCTCGCGCCACGCTCGACGCTGCTCCTCCTCGGACCGGCCTTCGTCGCGGCCATCGCCTACGTCGACCCCGGCAACGTCGCCGCCAACCTCACGGCGGGCGCCCGGTACGGCTACCTGCTGCTGTGGGTGCTGATCCTCGCCAACCTCATCGCCGTGCTCGTGCAGTACCAGTCGGCCAAGGTGGGTCTCGTCACGGGACGCAGCCTCCCCGAGCTGCTCGGCGAGCGGCTCGGCACCACGCCACGGCGGATCTACTGGGGGCAGGCCGAACTCGTGGCCGCGGCGACCGACATCGCCGAGGTCATCGGCGGTGCCATCGCGCTCCACCTCCTGTTCGGAGTGCCGCTGCTCGCCGGAGGGTTCACCGTCGGCGTCGCGTCCATGGTGCTGCTCGCCGTGCAGACCCATCGTGGGCAGCGCACGTTCGAGGTCGTCATCGTCACGCTGCTCGCCGTCATCGTCGTCGGATTCGTGTCGGGCCTGTTCTTCAGCGGCCCAGATCCGGTCGCCGTGCTCGCCGGCATCGTGCCGCGCTTCGAGGGCACCGACTCGGTGCTGCTCGCCTCGAGCATGCTGGGGGCCACGGTCATGCCCCACGTCATCTACCTGCATTCGGCGCTCGCCCGCGACCGTCACGGCGCCACGAGCGACCCGGCACGCATCCTGCTGCTGCTGCGCGCGACGCGCTGGGACGTCGGCGCGGCGCTCATCATCGCCGGCGCCATCAACATCTCGATGCTGCTGCTCGCCGCATCGGCACTGCGCGGGGTCGACGGCACCGACTCGATCGAGGGCGCACACGCCGCCATCGTCTCGGCGCTCGGACCCACGATCGGCGTCGTCTTCGCGGTCGGACTCCTCGCCTCGGGGCTCGCCTCGACGAGCGTCGGCACCTACGCCGGGGCGTCCATCATGGGCGGACTGCTCACGGTGAGGGTGCCGCTTCTGGCCAGGCGCGTCATCACGCTGTTCCCTGCGCTCCTCGTGCTCGGCATCGGCTTCGAGCCGACGCGCGCCCTCGTGTTGAGCCAGGTGGTGCTGAGCTTCGGAATCCCCTTCGCGCTCATCCCGCTCGTGCGGTTCGCGAGTTCGAGAACGCTCATGGGCCAGTTCGCGAACACCCCGTGGCTGCGCTGGGCCGGCTGGGTCGCCACCGTCGCGATCATCCTCATCAACGTGGCGCTCATCGTGCTCGTGATCGCCGGCTCGTGATGGCTCGCCCCGTGATGGCCGGATTCTGATGGCCGGCATCTGATGTCCAAGGCCGGAGGGAAGCACCCGGTCGCGGTCGAGGACTACGTCAAGGCTGTCTACGCCCACACTGAGTGGCAGCCCGCACCGATCACGAGTTCGGTTCTCGCGATGAGGCTGGGGCTCGCCGCCTCATCGGTCACCGAGATGGTCAAGAAGCTCTGCGCGCAGGGCCTCGTCTCCCACGAGCCGTACGGAGCCATCACGCTGACACCGGATGGAGCGACCCTGGCCCTGCGGATGCTGCGCCGACACCGCCTCATCGAGACGTGGCTCGTGCGAGAGTTCGGCTACTCGTGGGACGAGGTGCACGACGAGGCCGAGGTGCTCGAACACGCGCTCAGCGAGCGGATGCTCGACGCGATCGACGAGCGGCTGGGACATCCGCGGCGCGACCCTCACGGCGACCTCATTCCCTCGCGCGACGGGACGGTGGATCGGCCGAGGGCCGTGCTGCTCCGGGAGGTGGCCGCGGGGGAGCGCGTGCGCGTGGTGCGCATCAGCGATCGCGACCCCGGGCTGCTGCGCCAGCTCGAAACGGAAGGCGTGACGATCGACGGAACGCTCACGGTCGGCTCGGTGCATCCGTTCGAGTGCGTCGTCGACGGGGGAGACGCCCCGATCGCGCTCGCCGCGGACGCTCTTTCGTCCATCTGGGTGAGCTCCGGCGGGCATGGCGCGTAAAGTAGCAGCGCCATGACTACACACTCCCCGAAGAACCAGCCCAACGACGATTCACCTGCCGAACGCATCGCGAAGGTCGTCGAGCAGCTCGGGGAGGACGAGGTGATCGCGCGCGCGACAGCGCTCATCGCCGGGCTGAACGCGGGCGAGGAGTTCCTCCTCGCCGTCGGCGGTCGCCACGCGCAGGGCATCCTCGACGGTGCACCGCCGCTGTACTGGCCGGAGGTGTGGGGCGCGCGGACATTCCTCTACGTCTGGAACGACTCCGCCATTCCGGCGGTGCTGGCTGGCCTCGGCAACCAGGCCTGGCGCGTGCGTGAGATGAGTGCGAAGGTCGTCGCCCGACGCGAGCTGGCCTATCCGGCAGAGGTGGTCGCGCTCGTGACAGACGAGGTAGCCCGGGTGCGGGCGCAGGCCGCCCGAGCGCTCGGCGAGATCGGGGGCTCCGACGAGGTCGACGTGCTGCGTTCGCTGCTCAAAGACCCCGAGATCGAGGTGCGTCGCGAAGCCGGCGGGGCACTCAAGAAACTGCGAGCGAAACTGCCCGCAGTGGAGGACGCCCCCGCCCAGCCGACCGAGGCCCAGCCGACCGAGGCCGAGCCGACCGTCTAGCTGTTCTCGTCGTTGCTCTTGTCCTGGTCGAACAGGTTGCGGTTCAGCACGAGGCTTCCGGTGTCTGTCGTCGTCTGAGCCGCGCGGGCCTTGCGGGCCTTCATCGTCGACTGCACGTAGTGGAAAATGGTCGGCACGAGTGTGACGACCACGGCGGCGAGCAGGATGACGTCGATGTAGTGCGTGACGAAGTCGGCAAGCCACGGGATGTACCCGAGCAGGTAGCCGCCGAAGGTCAGCCCGGAGCCCCAGAGGACGGCGCCGATGGCGTTGTACAGCGAGTACTTCTTGTAGTCCATGTGGCCCACGCCCGCGGCGACCGGCGCGAAAGTACGCACGATCGGAACAAACCGGGCGACGATCACAGCGAGCCCACCGAACCGTTCGAAGAAGCCGTTGGTGCGCCGCACGTTCTCGACCGAGAACAACCCGCTCTCCTTTCGCTCGAAGACGCGTGGGCCGAGCTTGTGGCCGATGAGGTAACCCACCTCGCCGCCGAGGAACGCCGCGACAGAGATAGCCAGGCACACCCACCAGATGTCGATGCCGATGGTGCCGGTGAAGGTGAGTAACCCCGTGATGACGAGCAGAGTGTCGCCCGGAAGCAGAAATCCCACGAGCAGCCCGGTCTCGGCGAAGACGATGAAGCAGATCCCGAGCAGCGCGAACGCGCCGAAACTGTTGATGAGATTCTCTGGATCGAGTATTGGGATGAGGGCGGTGGGAAGCACGGGGATATCTCCAGTCGTCGGTTGCCGTTGAGGTCAATCGGCGGCGGCTACGGTTTTGGTTGCAACTACCGTCAGGGTACCCGCTGGCAGGGGCCGGAAACCTGAGATCCCGGCAATATCCGTGAGAGATCATCCTGTAGTCGTACGCCGGGAAGCTGGAACAACGGATGCCGGGGCGATACGGTCGACTCGTGCGCACAGTCTTCGTCGGATGGTTGGGATTCATCGCCCTCGGGCTCGTGTATATGCTCGTCATCGCGTTTCTGGGGAGGTGAGGACATGTTCACTCGAGCGCGGCAACACCTGCTGAGCATCTTCTTCGGCGCGATCTTTCTCATCTCGCTCGCAGGGCAATCCGTCGCGGGGCTCGCGGCGTACAACCAGGACCAGATCGCTCACGGACTGACTCGAGTCTCGTACGGCACTTTCGTCACGTCGTCGGACTTCGTCGTCGACGTGGCGGAGAACTGGCAGTCGGAATTCCTCCAGTTCTTCCTGTTCATCTTCGCCACCATCTGGCTCGTGCAGAAAGGATCGCCGGAGTCGAAGAAGCCCGGCGACGAAGGAGTCGACAGCGACGGGCAACAGCTCGTCGGCCGTTATGCCAAGCCGTCGTCGCCACGGTGGGCCAAGGCGACTGGATGGCGGCAGACCGTCTACTCGAACTCGCTGCTGCTCGTCATGGGGGCGATCTTCCTCGTGTCGTGGTGGACCCAGTCGGTGGCAGGCACCACCGTGTACAACAGGGACCAGGTAGAGCACGGGCAGCCGCCCGTCGACTGGCTGGGCTACGTCGCGTCGCCGGACTTCTGGAACCGGACGCTGCAGAACTGGCAGTCCGAGTTCCTCGCTGTCGGCAGCATGGTCGCGTTCTCCATCTTCCTGCGCCAGCGGGGCTCGTCCGAATCCAAGCCGGTGGGAACTCCGCACGCCGAAACGTCTACGGAAGACGAATGACCGTACGCGTTCAGAAGTGCGGAACAGAGGACGGATGACGCGATTGTATGGGGCAGTTCGGCTCTCAGATCAAGCTCGATTGTGGGGAGTTGTGACGTTCTCGCGTACACCGGCATCCGATGGGGAGAGGCCGTCGCCCTCCGTGTCTCGTCGCTAGATACGTTGCGTAGGCGAATGCAGATCCAAGGAAATGCCGTCATCACGGGTGCTCAGGTGCATCTCGGCACGACGAAGCCCCCCGAGAACCGAAGCGTGCCATACGGTGCCAGCGATTGGCGCCAGACGCGACCGGGAAGCGGATCTGGATGGTTCCATGAGGCGATGCTCGCTGCACGAGACGACGACCCGTCGTTTCCCTGTGTCACCCCTCACGACCTAAGACACGCGGCCGCCAGCACCGCCATCACCGCCATCTCAGCCGGCGCGAACGTGAAGGCGGTCCAGCGGATGCTCGGTCACGCGTCCGCGGCCATGACGCTCGACACGTATGCCGACCTGTTCGAAGGGATTACTGTGAAATCCTCCGATTGCGTCACAAGGGCGTGCGAGAAGGAAGCGAGGCATCAACGTGTCAAACGGAATGAACTACGTCGTCATTCAGGTCGTGCTCAAAGAGAAGTTTTTGGGCACTGGCTCAGGGAACCTAACGGAGCTTGAAAACGCCATCAACTCGCAGGCCGCACTCGGCTACCGACTGCACACCATCACCACCTCAGCGTCAGGTAGCAAGGGCTTCGGTGGAGGCGACCGCATCCAGGCGACGCTCGTGTTCGAACGACTTGTATAACAGTTGTGGGGTTCTCGTGGGGCTGATGCCCCTGAGATAGCGATTCAGCCCCGGGAACTCGAGGTTGCCGGGGCTTTTCGTCTGTGCGGGAGAAGGGACTTGAACCCTCACGCCTTCCGGCACAGGTACCTAAAACCTGCGTGTATACCAATTTCACCACTCCCGCGAGCGGTAATCAGTGTACTGCGACGGCCGTACCCGCTCCTTCGACGGAGCCTTGCGCGGGCGGCCTGCATCGAGGCCTAGATCGCCGCCGCCCGCGGCGCGCAGCAGTCGTTCAGCGCCATCTCGGTGAAACTCGGCGCGAGCACCGTGCAGTTCGCCGACCCGAGTGGTTCCGGGCCCCTCGGCGAGGAAGCGTCGGCCGATGCGCATGGCGCCAACGCGGCTCTCGCCGCGATCATGGCCATGCAGGCGGAGATCGCCGAGGCCCTCGTGCGGTCGGCGGCCGACGATCCGCGCCGCGATGCGGAATTCTCCGCACTCGCACTCGTCGGCAAGCTCGGAGTCGAGAGGCAGCGCGCGTGCAGCAGCGCATCGACCTCGGCGAGACCACCCTCGAGCTCGTGCTCGATGAGGAACCCGAGAAGGTCGACACGCTCGCCGAGAGGAACGGAATGCAGCGCGACCTCGCGAAGAGACCGGAAGAGCTACGGATGATGGCAGCGATCGGCGCGCGCCACCGCTACAAGCCGCACGGAGCGTCGGAGCCGTGCTGCGTGTCATGAAACGGCCGGACGGCTGGGCGGAGCTCGCGGCGTGGACCGCGTCCTCCGACAACGGTGTGCGGCTCTCGAGCCTCCACCTGCCCGAGGGCACGCCCGGGAGCGCACACGTTGTGGATAAGTCGCGCGGCGGCCGCGGCATCCGCCCACACTGTGGGCATGTCTCACGCCGAGTCGATCATCACCGACCAGGTGCGCGAACGTGTGCGGCGCGACGGCGTCGACCTGCGCACCGACCGTGAGCTCGCCGGCCGTTACGTGCGCGACGCGGTGCAGCGCTACAGCGAGCGGGCGCTCGGTGGCTCGCTTCCGCTGCTCGCCGACGAGGCACACACGACGCGTCAGATCGTGGCGACCCTCACGGGATTCGGCGCGCTGCAGCCGTTCTTCGACGACCCCGAGATCGAGGAGATCTGGATCAACTCGCCAGACCGCGTCTTCATCGCGCGTGACGGCGTCGCCGAGCTCACGACGGTCACGCTGACAGACGGGGAGATCCGCGACCTCGTCGAACGGATGCTGCAATCGTCCGGTCGTCGCGTCGACCTCAGCTCGCCGTTCGTCGACGCATCCCTGCCCGACGGCTCGCGCCTGCACGTCGTCATCCCCGACGTGACGCAGCGACACTGGGCCGTCAATGTGCGCAAGTTCACGCAGCGCATCCGCGACCTGCAGCGGCTCGTCGCCCTCGGTTCGCTTACCCACCAGTCGGCCGAGTTCCTGCGGATGTGCGTGCTCTCCGGCCAGAACATCCTCGTCTCCGGCGCCACCCAGAGCGGCAAGACCACCATGCTCGGCGCCCTGCTGTCGAGCGCGCGGCCGAACGAGCGCATCGTGACCGTAGAGGAGACCTTCGAACTGGATGTCTCGGCGCGCGACCGCGTCGCGATGCAGTGCCGCCAGCCGAGCCTCGAGGGATCGGGGGAGATCACGTTGCGACGGCTCATCAAGGAGTCGCTGCGGATGCGTCCCGACCGGCTCGTTGTCGGCGAGGTGCGCGAGGCGGAGTCGCTCGACCTGCTCATCGCGCTCAACAGCGGCATTCCGGGCATGTCGAGCATCCACGCCAACAGTGCGCGCGACGCGCTCGTCAAGCTCAGCACGCTTCCCTTGCTCGCCGGGCGCAACATCGACTCGGCGTTCGTCGTGCCGACGGTCGCATCGTGCATCGACGTCGTCGTGCACTGTGAGATCGGCCGACGTGGTGCCCGTCGCGTCGTGGAGATCGTCACCCCGAGTGGCCGGGTGAGCGGCCAGGTCATCGAGACGAGCAGCATCTTCGCCGTCGACGGCGGCACGCTCGCCCCCACCGGCGGATACCCGACGAAGACGGCCAAGTTCGCCGCGGCCGGACTCGACCCCGCCATCGTCCTGGGGGTGCGGCGGTGATAGCGCTGTGCGGGCTGGTGCTCGGCATCGGCGCGCTCCTCGTCGTGTCACCGGTCTTGTGGCCGAGTGCTCCGGGCGGACGCATCCGGAGCGAACCGCGTGCGATGGCGGCCGTGCGGGCGTACCTCGCTCAGGCCGGCCTCGCGTCGGTCACCGTGGCGGCGTTTCTCGTGGTGTGCGTCGTGCTCGGCGTCGCCGCGACGGCGATCACCTTCGCCCTCGTACCGGTGGGGTCGCTCGCGGTCGCCGCGGGGGTCGCCGCCCTCGTTCTGCCCGCGCTGCTCGTGCGTTCGCGGGCGCGCGCTCGCCGTCGCGCCGCGCGCGTCGTCTGGCCCGACGTCGTCGACCACCTCGTGTCGGCGGTGCGCGCGGGGCAGGCGCTGCCCGACGGGGTCGTCACACTGGCCCACGCCGGGCCGGCCGTCACGCGCGCCGCGTTCGCCGGGTTCGAGGCGGAGTACCGGGCGACGGGCAACTTCTCGCTGTGCCTCACCACGCTCAAGAACGAGCTCGCCGATCCTGTGGCCGACCGGATCATCGAGACACTGCGGATGTCGCGCGAGGTCGGCGGCAGCGAGCTGACCTTCGTGCTGCGCAACCTCGCCGCATACCTGCGGCAGGAGGCGGCGATCCGGTCGGAGGTCGAGGCGCGGCAGTCGTGGGTGATGAACGCCGCCCGGCTGGGCGTTGCGGCGCCGTGGGTCGTGCTGGTGCTGCTGGCCAGTCGGCCGGAAGCGGCCACCGCGTACAACACGCCGGCGGGTGGTGTGCTCGTGCTCGCCGGGCTGGCCGTGTCGATCGTCGCCTACCGGGTCATGGTCGCGGTCGGCCACATCCCAGCCGAGGAGCGCTGGTTCCGATGACGGCGGCGATGGCATGGGCGACGCTGTGCGGGCTCGCTCTGGGTGTCGGCCTCTGGGCGCTCGTCAGCATGACGCCCCGGCTCAGCCGGCCGCGGCTCATCGACCGTGTTGCGCCGTTCGTGCTCGACGTCTCGCCCGCGGCCCGTGAACTTGTCGCGCGGCGACCCGCGGACCCGCTGCCCGTGCTCGGCTTCGTGTTCTCTCCGTTGGTGGACTCGTTGCGCCGTGCCCTCGGCGTTCTTCTCGGCGGGCCGGATGCCACGGCCCACCGCCTGCGCCAAGCCGGATCGTCGCTGACCGTCGACGCGTTTCGCGGTGGCCAGCTGTTGTGGGCGGCGGTCGGCGCCGCGGTGGGCGTCGCGGGCGCGGTCGGCGCGGGAAGATCGGCCGCGCTCCCCGTCATCGCCTTGATCGGCATCGTGGCGCTCTTCGCCGCCGCCGGTGTGGCGCTCCGCGACTACGCCCTGCAGCGGGAGGCCAAGGGGCGGCTGGCACGCATGGTCGGCGAGCTGCCCACCGTGCTCGAGTTCCTCACCCTCAGCCTCTCCGCGGGCGAGGGGATACTCGACGCCGTTCGGCGAGTATCGCGGGTGAGCTCGGGAGAACTGGCGGGGGAGCTGAGCAGGGTGGTCGCCGACGTGAACACAGGCCTGCCGTTCGCCGAGTCCCTAGACCGGGTGGCTCGTGACCTCGACCTCGCGCCTTTCACCCGATTCGTCGAGCAGGTCACCGGCGCGCTCGATCGCGGCACCCCCATCGTCGAGGTGCTGCGGGCGCAGGCGCAGGATTCACGCGAAGACGCGAAGCGCAGGCTGCTCGAACTCGCCGGCCGGAAAGAGGTGGCGATG
>JAODMO010000011.1 GCA_025464995.1 Microbacteriaceae bacterium | reverse complement strand
GACGCCGGTGAAGACGGTGAGCCGGCGCTTCGGGAAATCGAGCTGCACGTCCTTCAGATTGTTCACACGGGCGCCGGAAACGCGGATGACGTCGTGGCTGTCGGCTGGGTGCATGCCGACACGTTTCCGGGGGAGCCTGGAACTTCGCTGGGGACCGTCACGGTGCGGTGCCGCGTGCGCCGCGGGGATGTTAGATTCCGCAGGTCAGCAACGGATTTCTCAAAGGGGAGAGCGATGTCGTCGAGCGTGAACCGTGGGAAGCAGGGCAAGCAAGGCCGCGCCGCGGAAGCGGCGAGAACCGGGGCGGTGATCGAGCAGGATCCGTCGCTGCCGCCGGTCGCGCTTGATCCGGAGGTGCAGGAAGCCGAAGACCGCAGATGGACCCCGCTCAAGATCGCAATCTGGGCTGGCATCGCACTGCTCGGCGCACTCGCCTGGACGATGATCGCGATCGTCCGTGGCGAGACCATCAACGCCATCTGGTTCGTCTTCGCCGCGGTCTGCACCTACTTCATCGCCTACCGCTTCTACTCGAAATACATCGAGCGGCACCTGGTGCGGCCGGACGACCGCCGGGCTACCCCGGCCGAGTACAAGGCAGACGGCAAGGACTACTCCGTCACCGACCGGCGAGTGCTCTACGGACACCACTTCGCCGCGATCGCTGGCGCAGGGCCGCTCGTCGGGCCGGTGCTGGCTGCGCAGATGGGCTACCTGCCTGGCACCCTGTGGATCATCGTCGGTGTCATCCTCGCCGGTGCCGTGCAGGACTACCTGGTGCTGTTCTTCTCGATGCGCCGCGGCGGTCGCTCGCTCGGTCAGATGGCGCGCGATGAGCTGGGAGTGGTCGGCGGCACCGCAGCCCTGATCGCAACGCTCACCATCATGGTCATCATTGTCGCGATCCTCGCCCTGGTGGTGGTGAACGCGCTGGCGGAGAGCCCGTGGGGTGTCTTCTCCGTCGGCATGACCATTCCGATCGCCATCTTCATGGGCTGCTACCTCCGCTTCTTCCGTCCAGGCAAGGTGACGGAGGTGTCGCTCATCGGGTTCGTCCTGCTGATGCTGGCGATCATCGGCGGCGGCCTGGTCGCCGACACCGAGTGGGGCGCTGCGATGTTCACGCTCGACCGGGTGACCATCGCGATCGCCATCATCCTCTACGGATTCATCGCCGCCGTGCTGCCGGTGTGGCTGCTCCTGGCCCCAAGGGACTACCTCTCGACCTTCATGAAGGTCGGCACCATCATCATGCTGGCGGTGGCCATCGTGCTGGTGCGCCCGGAGCTCTTTGCTCCGGCGGTCAGCGAGTTCGCGGCCGAGGGTGGACCAGTGGTGCCCGGCTCCCTGTTCCCGTTCCTCTTCGTCACGATCGCGTGCGGCGCGCTGTCTGGCTTCCACGCGTTGATTTCGTCCGGAACCACGCCGAAGCTTGTCGAGAAGGAGCGGCAGACCAGGTTCATCGGCTACGGCGGCATGCTGATGGAGTCGTTCGTTGCGGTGATGGCGCTGGTCGCTGCGCTCTCGATCGACCGCGGCATCTACTTCGCGATGAACTCCTCTGGTGCGCTCACCGGCGGAACGGTGGAGGGCGCGGTGGCGTTCGTGAACGGGCTGGGACTGACCGGGGTCAATCTCACCCCCGACATGCTCACCGAGACGGCGGCGAACGTCGGCGAGGAGTCGATCGTCTCCCGCACCGGTGGTGCCCCGACCCTCGCCGTGGGACTGGCGAACATCATGCAGCAGCTCATCGGCGGCAGCGGCCTGATGGCGTTCTGGTACCACTTCGCCATCATGTTCGAGGCGCTCTTCATTCTCACCGCCGTCGACGCCGGCACGCGTGTCGCCCGCTTCATGCTGCAGGACACCATCGGCAACGTCATCCCGCGCTTCAAGAGCACGTCATGGCGCCCTGGAGCGTGGATCTCGACCGCGATCATGGTCGCGGCGTGGGGCGCGGTGCTGGTGATGGGCGTGACCGACCCGCTCGGCGGCATCAACACCCTCTTCCCGCTGTTCGGCATCGCCAACCAGCTGCTCGCCGCCATCGCTCTCGCCGTCTGCCTCGCGATCGTCGCCAAGCGGGGGCTGTTCCGCTACCTCTGGATCGTCGCGGTACCGCTCGCTTTCGCCTCGGTCGTGACCATCTCGGCGTCGTTCCTGAAGATCTTCTCGGACGTGCCGGCTGTCGGCTACTTCGCCCAGAACGCGACATTCCGGAAGGCCCTCGCCGACGGCGCGACCAGCTTCGGAACTGCCCCGACCGTCGAGGCGATGGAAGCGGTCGTGCGCAACACCATGATCCAGGGCGTGCTCTCCATCCTCTTCGTGTCGCTCGCCATCATCGTGATTGCCACAGCGCTGTGGGCGACCTGGCGCGCGTATCGCTTGGGCAGCGATGCAACGAGCGAGGATGCCGCCGTTCCGTCGCGTCGCTTCGCCCCGGCCGGCCTCTTCGCCACCAAGGCCGAGAAGCGCCTCGAGGCCGAGTGGGCCGTTCTCCCCGTCGCAGACCGAGCGACCAGGAGCACACACTGACATGGGCGCCATCATCGAGCAGGGCAGGCGCGTCGCGCGCGATGTCGCGTGGTTCGTGAAGGGCGTAATGGGCGAGGACGCGTACGAGAAGTACCGCGCCCACTACGAGTCGACGCACGGCGGCGAGCACGGGCGCGAGCACGCCGCCGATCACGCCGAACCGATGATGTCGGAACGCGAGTTCTGGCGCGACCGCACGGACAGGCAGGACGCCCACCCCGAGGGCCGGTGCTGCTGACCGCGGCGACTGTGTGGCCGGGCGCGGAATAGGCGGCGGTGGGCCCGTCATCGGCGGCGCCGACCGCCGCCGTCATTGCCGTGCCCTCCCCCGCAGCCTGCGCTGCTTCTCGGTCCGAGACGTGCCGAGCGGCACCCAGGTCTGCGAGGGGTCGATCCACGTGCCCCGGCCAGACGCAGCCACCATCGCGCACGGCGAGCGCCCGCAGCTGCGCCGCACTGGGCTGCCGAACGCGCCGCGCGGTGCCGTCGCGAGCTCGAGTCGTACGCGCCGCTTGGCCTCGGCCGGAGACACACGCGTCAGGAACTCGACGAGGTCGGCTCCGGTCGGCCTGCCGAGCCTGTGGGCGACACGGTCGAGGGAGCCACCGGCTCTGGAGGAGAGGAAGACGGGTGGAGGCGGGCGAGGGAACGGCGGGTACGGAGCGGCGGGTCGGGCGAGGAGAAGCGCGACTCGGCGCACCCTCCATGCCCCCGTCACTCCGTCGTTACACGTGTCGGCTACGGTTCATCCTGTGACCACGCAATCCGAACTGCTGCGCCTCGCCGACGAGCGCTTCGTCTCGCTCACCACCTTCCGGAAGGCCGGAGAGGAGGTGTCGACGCCGGTATGCATCGCGCGCGACGGGCGAGACCTGCTCGTCACGACCCCCGCCGACATGGGCAAGGTCGCCGACGACGCCCCGAGAGTGGATGCCGACGCGACGATCGAACCGGAGACGGAGCGCCTGACGCAGATCTTCCGCGAGAAGTACGGGTTCGAGTACCGCCTGTTCACGTGGGTCGAGCGTCGCGCCGGCAAGGAGCAGAAGCCCCGCGTCATCCTGCGCATAACGGCGTCGAAGGTCGAGAACGGTGAGTGACGGGCGACGCCCCGTCGACGTCGAGCGGCGAGCCGTCATCCGCCAAGGACTCTCCGTCTCTCTCGCCACGGGTCTCTATGGCGTCAGCTTCGGAGCCCTGGCAGTCGCGAGCGGGCTCACCATCACGCAGGCAAGCGTGACCTCGCTGCTGCTCTTCAGCGGTGGTTCGCAGTTCGCGCTCATCGGCGTGCTGGGCGGCGGCGGAGGCGTCGGTGCGGCGATCGCCGCATCCTCACTCCTCGCCGTGCGCAACACGCTGTACGGGCTGCAGCTGACGCCGATGCTGGCGCCGAAGGGCTGGTGGCGCATCCCGGTCGCCCAGGTCACGATCGACGAGTCGACGGCCGTCGCGATTGCCCAGCCGAGCCGGCGTCTCGGCCGCGTCGGCTTCTGGGTAACCGGCGTTGGCATCTACGTCGGATGGAACGCCTCGACCCTCGTCGGTGCGCTCGTGGGCGACGCCATCGGTGACCCAAGACAGTACGGGCTGGATGCCGCGGCATCCGCGGCGTTCCTCGCCTTGCTCTGGCCTCGGCTCACGAAACGTGAACCCGTCGTCGTCGCCATCGTGGCCGCGGGCATCGCCGCCATCCTCGTGCCCGTCGTGCCCATCGGGCTTCCCGTCATCGCCGCCGCCCTCGTCGCGGTGGTCTTCGGCCTCCTGCCCCGGGCCAATCGGCGAGGGGAGCCGTCGTGACTGTATGGATCGCCATCATCGGCGCGGGCGTCATCGCCTTCGTGCTCAAGCTCACGGGCTACTCGGTTCCCCCCGCGCTTCTCGAGCGGCCCAAGGTCGCACCAGTCATCGACCTGCTGCCGGCGGCGCTGCTCGCGGCGCTTGTCGTGATGCAGACCTTCACCGACGGACCCGCCCTGGTGCTGGATGCCCGCGCCGCCGCTCTCGTCGCCGCGGCCGCCGCGCTGCTGCTGCGCGCGCCGTTCATCGTGGTGGTCATCGTGGCCGCTGCCACCGCGGCAGGGCTGCGGATGCTCGGCTGGCCGTAGCTTCTCGGGAGCCGGCGGCGCGAGCAACCCGGGGAAACGGCGGGGGCCGAGAGGAATCATCCCTCCCGGCAACCGACGACACACTCTACTTGTCAGTCACCGCGTCCTTGATGACGCCGGCGGCCTTCTCGACGATGTTCGGCTTCGGAGTCGTTCCGTAGAAGCGCTCGTCGGGCTGGGTTGCCGGCGGCATCGGCGCGCTCGTGCCCGGTGCGTCGAGGTACGTGAACTCGCCCTTGCCGTCGGGCGTCGGCCCGCTGGCCCACGAGCCCTCGGCCGCGGCCTTGCCGTCGGAGAAGTTGATGTACTGGTACGACACCTCCCGATGTTCCTTCTTGATCGGGAAGTTGCTCGGCACCGGCAGGTCTTCCGCGCCCGACGCGCGCAACTCGGTGGCGGCGGCGATCCACTGGTTCTGGTGCATCGTGTCTCGGGCGAGCAGGAACGACAACAGGTCGCGCACGCCGTGGTCGTCGGTCATGTTGTAAAGGCGTGCCACTTGCAGGCGCCCCTGCATCTCGGCGTTGGCGTTCGCGGTGAAGTCGGCCAGCAGGTTGCCACTCGCGGTGATGTACGACCCCTGCCATGGGTTGCCGTTGCTGTCGACCGCACGAGCACCGGCGCCAGCGACGATGGCGTGCTGAACGTCCATGCCGCCCATGACGGCGCCGAGCACGGGGTCAGACTTGGCCGCAGCCTCCGACTGCTCGATCGGGGCCTTCTCGAGCAGCTGGGCGATCATGACCGCGAGCATCTCGACGTGGCCGAACTCCTCGGCACCGATGCCGAAGAGCAGGTCGCGGTACTTGCCGGGCTCGTGGGAGTTCCAGGCCTGGAAGCCGTACTGCAGGGCCACGGTGATCTCGCCGTACTGGCCGCCGAGGACCTCCTGCATCCTCCTGGCCATCAGAGCATCCGGCTTCGCCGGTGTGGACTTGAACTGGAGTTCTTGCTTGTGAAAAAACATGGCACCTCCGTCGGGGTTCTGAAGCCGCATCCGGAATCGGGCGACGATGCCACGCTACGTAGCGCACTGCGAGCGCCGGTTCGGGGTTGACCTCCGCTCTCTTCGGGTGGATAGTACCGACCCGCGACGCACGGCCTCTTCACCGCCAGCCATCGCGCGGATTCGGGGTGTACGCTCCGAAGCGGACAAAGGTGTCCGGATAGGGAGCCCATCCCTGCCGGCCCGCCGACCCGAGAGAGAAGAGAAGCACCGCATGGCTCCCACCCCCAAGCACCTCACCGGCGACTCATCCATCGCGACCTGGCTCGCGCACCCCGTCGGCGGACCGATCATCCGCCAGATGCTCGCGCAGGCGGGCCAGTCGGCCGACACGTTGCGCCCCGTTCGCGGCCTCGCGCTGAAACGACTCGTCACGCTCAGCAAGGGCGCATTCAGCCAAGACCTGGTCGACGACCTCGTGCGGCGCGTCGAGGCGGGGGAGGTCGTCGCCGACGCCGAGAGCGACGACGAGCCCGCCGACACCGACACGACCGGCGCCACGGCGGTGGAGAAGCCCGAGTGGGTGGAGCGCCTCAACCAGGGACGGTTCGCCGGGCAGACCATCATCGTCACCGGCGCCGGCTCCGGCATCGGCCGTGCCACCGCGTCTCGCGTCGCTCGCGAGGGCGGTCGCGTGATCGCGGTCGACATCTCGCGGGAGCGTCTCGACGAGTTTGCGGGCGAGCACCCGTCGGCCGACATCGTCATCGTGCGCGCCGACATCACCGACGACGCGGCGATCGCGGCGATCGTCGAGGCGGCGGGCGACCGCATCGACGGCCTCGCCAACATCGCGGGCATCATGGACGACATGACGCCCGTCGGCGACATGTCGGATGCGGTGTGGAAGCGAGTGTTCTCGATCAACGTCGACGGCACGATGAAGCTCATGCGCGCGGTCGTCCCCGCCATGCTCGCCCAGGGCAAGGGCTCGATCGTCAACACGGCGTCGGAAGCGGCGCTGCGCGGCTCGGCCGCCGGAGCCGCCTACACGGCATCGAAGCACGCCGTCGCGGGGCTCACGAAGAGCACGGCGTATATGTACGGGCCGAGCGGCATCCGCGTGAACGCGGTCGCGCCGGGCCCGACGATCACCAACATCCAGGCCACGTTCGCGTCGCCGCTCGGTGCCGCACGCGTGCAGGCGGGCATGGCCGTGATGACGGATGCCGTCGAGAGCGACGCCCTCGCGGCATCCATCACGTTCTTGCTCAGCGACGACGGGGTCAACGTCAACGGCGTCATCCTGCCGTCGGACGGCGGCTGGTCGGTCGCGTAACGAGCGACGAAGAGAACGACGCCTGCCGGGTCGAGTGCGGGCGGATCGGTGGCCCCGGCACCCGGCTTCTGCGGCAGAGCCGCGCGCCACGAGTCCCGTGACATCCGACAACGGAATCTGCGTGAGGAGCATCGAGAGCACGAACGCGATGCCGATGAACGGCAGCAGGTACCAGAAGACGGGAGCGAGCGCGTCGGCGTAGGCGTAGGCGGTCACGACACCGTCACGCACGGCGTCGGGAAGCGTCGCGAGGGTCTGCGGGTCGAGTGTCGCCGTCGCGTTCGCGGCCTCGCCGGAACTTGCGCCCGAGCGCTGGTCGCGGTACCGATGAGCGACGCGTCGACCGAGTTCGGGGCGACGAGCACGACGACCTGCATGACGAGGCCCAGGTCGGCTCCGACGACGACGAACAGGAGCACGTCGATCGGCTTGGTGGCCCTCGTGTTCGGAAGCTTGAGAGTAGACCACGCGATCGCGAACGCGGCGATGCCCACCGGGATGTTGATGTAGAACGCCCACTGCCAGGTGAGGTGGTCGACGAAGTAGCCGCCGAGGAGCGGGCCGAAGATGATCCAGATACGCCTCTTGGTGAGCAGGAGCGGCTGCTCCGAGCTGGTGGCGGCCGGTGTGGTCACGGCCTTCCCTTTCGAGGCGGTGGGCTCGCCAGCACACCGCGGAAGGCGGCGAGCGAGGAGCGCCGCATTGTGGAGAAGTCGTCTGTGCTGGATGTTTCGAGGAAGCGGTCGACCGTCGACCTCATGAGCGCCGACAGAAGCGTTCGTTGTCCCGGGTGATGCCGATGAAGCGCACGAGGAGCCGGGGTTCGCGCTCGAGTGCGGCCATGAGCTCCCGGTGGGCCGCGGGATCGACGTGGCCCGCTCGAAGTGCTCGATGATCAGGTCGACGACCTCGTCGATGAGGTGCGGCCATCCCGTCGACCTCGTCGCACACCTCTTCGATCCTGAACCCGGCGAGACCACGCTCCGCGGTGAGGCGGCGTGATGCACTTCGTTTTGGCTAGTGCGACTTCTGCGTCATTGTGAGTTGTCTCGGCTTTCGGACGCCTGCGGAGTACGGCCGAGAGTAGTGTCGTCGCTCGTGAGCATGCCAAAGCCTTCGAAGACCATCCCCGCCGTCGTGGTGCTCGGGCAGAACGAGCGGGTGTCTGCTCCGAGCAAGCTGACCGCGTGGCTGCTCGCGAACCGGGTCGCGCCGGCCGGCCCGGAGTCGAACGAGAAGGGCGAGACGCACGCGTGGTGGAAGGTCATGACGCTCACGGGCGTCGACTACTTCTCCACCCTGTCGTACCTGCCGGCCATCGCGGTGCTCGCCGCGGGCGCGCTCTCCCCCGTAGCGACACTCCTCATCGTGCTTCTCACCCTGTTCGGGATGCTGCCCATGTACCGGCGCGTGGCCAAGCAGAGCCCCCACGGGCAGGGCTCGGTGGCGATGCTCGAGAAGCTGCTGCCGTTCTGGCGCGGCAAGATCTTCGTCCTCGTGCTGCTGGGTTTCGTGGCGACATCCTGGATCATCACGATCACTCTCTCCAGCGCCGACGCCACCGTCCACCTGCTCGAGAACCCGTTCGTGCCCGACTCGTTCCGTGACCACCAGGTGCTCGTCACCGTCGTCCTGTTGCTCGTTCTGGGCGGCGTATTCCTGCTGGGCTTCAACGAGGCCGTCAACGTGGCGATCCCGCTCGTCGTGGTGTTCCTCGGCTTGAACGCGATCGTCATCGGCGTCGCGATCGACGCGATCGTCATCGAACCGAGCACCTTCAGCGACTGGCTCCAGCGCCTCACCGCGAGTAGCGGCAATTTCGGCGATCTCACGCGCACCGCCGTCTTCGCGTTCCCGCTGCTCGTGCTCGGGCTCAGCGGGTTCGAGACCGGGGTCAGCATGATGCCCCTGGTGAAGTCGGAGGGCTTCACCGAATACCAGGTGCTCGCGTCGCGAGTGCGCAACACCCGCAAGCTTCTCACCACCGCCGCGGTGATCATGAGCGCGTACCTGCTCGCCACGAGCGTCGTCACCACCGTGCTCATTCCGGAGGAGAAGTTCGCCGAGGGTGGCGAGGCGAACGGCCGAGCGCTCGCCTACCTCGCCCACTTGTACCTGGGTGAGGGCTTCGGCACCGTCTACGACATCAGCAGCGTGCTCATCCTCTGGTTCGCCGGCGCCTCCGCCATGGCCGGCCTCATCAACATCGTGCCGCGCTACCTTCCTTCATACGGAATGGCGCCGGAGTGGAGCAAGGCGATCCGCCCGGTCGTGCTCGTCTACACCGGGATCAGCATCATCATCACGATCGCCTTCGACGCCGACGTGAACGCCCAGGCCGGAGCCTACGCGACGGGCATCCTCGCGATGATGGTGTCGGGCGCCGTGGCGGTGACGATCGCCGCCGTGCGCAAACGGGAGCGCCGCGCATTCGTCGGGTTCACGATCCTGACTCTGGTGCTGCTCTACGCTCTCATCGCCAACGTCATCGAGAAGCCCGACGGAATCGCGATCTCGAGCCTTTTCATCGCGGGCATCATCACGGTGTCCCTCGTCTCCCGCGTGTACCGCGCCACCGAGCTCCGGGTGGAGAAGGTCGAGTTCAACGCCACGGCCCGACGCCTCATCTCGGAGGCACTCGCCGCAGACGGGCAGATCAACCTCATCGCCAATCGTCGGCAAGTCGGCGACGTCGCCGAGTACGCCGAGAAGGAGCAGTCGCAGCGGGGAATCAACCCGGTGCCGAACAAGGCGAGACTGCTCTTCCTCGAGGTCGACGTCGTCGACCCGTCCACGTTCAGCCAGACACTGACGGTGCGCGGGGTGGAGGTCGGCGAGTACAACGTGCTGCGTGTCGAGAGCGCCGTCGTGCCGAACACGATCGCCGCGATCCTGCTCGCCCTCCGCGATGCGACGGGCGCGCGACCCGAGTGCCACTTCGAGTGGGCGGAGGGCAATCCGATTGCATACCTGTTCAAGTACCTGCTCTTCGGGCGCGGCGACACGGCGCCGCTCGTGCGCGAGATCCTGCGCGAGGTCGAGAAGGATCCCGCACGCCGGCCCGGCATCCACGTCGGCTGAGGATCAGATCACGAAGTCGCGAATCGCGACGGCCCTCGTCACCGCACGAAGCGACCCGTGCCCGGGCGAGGACGACGTTGCGATCGGGCCTGAGCACGCTGCAGTGAACGGTGAGGCCGGGATGCTGCGCCCGCCCCTTCTCGTAGCGGGTCAGGCCCCACGGGCCGACAATACCGAGATGACCGCTCCGCTCATGGTGGAACCGCACGCGGTCGCCCCCGGCTAGGTCTGCGCGATGACGAAGTCGTCGAGATTGGGCAGCTCGTCAGCCAACGCCCGGTGCGCGTCGCGCACGATGGTGGATGCTGCGGCCGTCGTCGTGGCGTCGACGGAGACGATCGCGGCGCCCTGCAGGCGGTGTCCCACCCATCGCACCTGGAGCCGGTCGACGCGCGCGATGCCCGGCACGGCGACCAGGACGCCAGTCACCCGGTCGAGCAGCTCGGGTTCGATGGCATCCATCAGGCGGCCTCCGATGCTCCGCACCGTGCCCCACAGCAGCACGATGATGGCCACCGAGATCAGGATGCCGACGATGGGGTCGGCCATGGGAAATCCGAGCATCGCCCCCAGCGCCCCCGCGAGCACGGCGAGGGACGTGAAGCCGTCGGTGCGAGCGTGTACGCCGTCGGCCACGAGAGCGGCGGAGCCGATGCGCTGTCCCACACGGATGCGATAGACGGCGACGGCCTCATTGCCCGCGAATCCGATGACCCCAGCGGCGGCCACCCACCACACGTTGTGGAGAGGCTGCGGGTCGATGAGACGGTCGACCGACTGCCACGCAGCGACCACAGCCGAGAGGGCCACGACGGCCACGATGAAGAGGCCGGCGAGATCCTCGGCCCGCCCGAGACCGAACGTGTAGCGGCGCGACGCCCCGCGCCGACCGAGGACGAACGCGATCCACAGTGGGATGGCGGTGAGCGCGTCGGAGAAGTTGTGGATCGTGTCTGCCAGCAGGGCGACCGAGCCGCTGATGAGAACGACGAGCAGCTGCAGCACGCTCGTGCCGAGAAGCACGAAGAGGCTGATCTTGACCGCGCGCACGCCCTCTGCGCTCGCCTCCAGGGTGTCGTCGATCGAGCCTGCAGCGTCGTGAGTGTGCGGCACGAACAGGCCGTAGAGGAATCCCTTGAGACCGGTCGGATGCTCGCGAGAATGCTCGCGGTCGTGCGGGTGCTCGTGGTCGTGCTCGTGTCGCTCGCGTGCTCCGCTCATGCTCCGGCCTCGACGTGGTGGTGGCGCGGGCTCGAACTGAGCGAGTGTTCGGCCTGGAAGATCGCATCGGACACGAGCTGGCGCGCGTGCTCGTTGGCGAGGCTGTAGAAGACCTTGGTGCCTTCCTGGCGGCTCGTCACGAACCGGGCGAGCCGCAGCTTTGCGAGGTGCTGCGACACGGCGGGAGGCGACTTCGCCACGAGTTCGGCAAGGCTGTTGACCGACAGTTCGCCGCCCCGCAGGGCGAGGATGATGCGGATGCGCGTCGCGTCGGCAAGCATCGCGAACACCTCCACCGCGAGCTCCACGTACTGGCTGTCGGGCTCTCGGCCACACATCGGCATATCTGCATCCATACGCAGATTATTACATTGATCGGCGAGCCGCGCCTGCCGCCGACGGACGCCGGCGTCGGGTGATCCCGCACCGGGTCGGGCCGGACGAAGCTCGAGAGCTCGACTGGGGTGCCGCCGTCGAGCGCCTTCAGCACGACGATCTCCGTGCGGGAGTCGGGTATCGCCGTGACGGTGTCGATGAAGTCGCCCTCGACGAAGGCGCGGGCCTCGAGTTCAAGAGCGAGTGCGACGAAGAACGCCGTCGCCCGGTCGAGGTCTCGCACGGTGACACCGACGTGATCGAAGCGGACGATTCGCGACATGAGTACGGCCTTCGGGTGGTCCTTGCCTGGGACTATAGATCGGAGACCGGCCTGATGGGAGCGAGATCCAGGTCGACCAGCTCGCGCGTACCCGCCAGGGTCGACTCGCCGCCCGCGCCATCGCACGCGGGATCACCTCACGCAGGGACGCGCGGAACGAGAGAAGGAGTCGTTCACCCTCGTCAATCCTCCCGGATCGGCTCATCGGTCGCCCCTCAAGCGCAGCACCCGACGCACGGTCGCACCGGATCGGCTGCTTCGCCGCCAGCCGGGCGAAGCGGCATTCGCGATCAGTCCTCTGCCCAACTGAACTGCGGGTACTGGAGGTACCCGAAGTCGAAAAGCGAGGCGTCTGCCTGTCTCGAGCTGTCGTCCACATGGTGGACGGAGCCGGATCCATGGTCCATCCACCAGTCCAATTCGGCATCCGCAGACGGAGGGCGATGCCGATGGATCAGGTCCTCCGCCATCGCACGGGCCCGAATGGCCGCATCCTGGTCGCCGTCCGCAGCGCCGATGATGGCACCCTTCATCAAGACGTCCCACGACATCGCGAATGCGTCGAGATCGACCAGCTCCGCCTCGGCCGCGAGGGTGGTCACCCGGTTGCGAAGGGAGAGGAGGTGCAAGATGCTCTCCTTGCCCAGCGGGTGTTCGCGTCCCGTTTCGAGCAGCACATTGACCAAGTGGCACGCGTGGTCGTCTCGGTTGAACCAGTCGTCGAAGAAATCGAAGATCACGAGGAGCTGGAGTTCGGCGGTGGCGCCGCCCTCGCGCGCACGGGCACCCGCCTCGACCAACCCCCGCGTCCACTCCCGTTCCCTGCGACCCAGGCATTCCTCGGCGAGCTCGTCTCTGGAGTCGAACTGGCGGTCGAACTCTATGCGCGTAGCACCGGATCCGATCAGGATCTCCGTGACGGTGACGTGCCGAACGCTCCGATCGACGAACAGCGGATAGGCGGTGGCGATGATTCGTTCGCGAACATCCGACATGGGTTCACTGGTCCGGGGCTATTGGCAGTTGGTCCCCATCGGGCCCCCCGGCTCCTATGGTCGCCCATACTAGGCGTGAGATCGCACGCACCGCAACGCCGCACGTCACGCACGATTCGGCAAGTGGCCTTCCAGAGCGCGGCTCTCGTCGCGAAGGGGGATGGTCCCGACGACACGCAAAAACCCGCCGGATCTCTGTGATCCAGCGGGCTTCGAAGTGCGGAGACGGAGGGATTTGAACCCTCGGTACCCGTTAGGGTACTCCACCTTAGCAGGGTGGTGCACTAGGCCGAACTATGCGACGTCTCCCTAGTTGTTCGTCAGCAATCATAACCAATTGCGCGAGCGACTTTGTGCGCCTTCGGATCACGGATGTCGCAGTCGGTCAATTCGCGATCGTGCAGGTGTAGTCGGCCGCCGTCTGCCCAGAGATGTCGAGCACGGGTTCGGGGGTGGCCGACGGGTCGACGGGGGCCGCCGGATCCGCGGTCGCGGCGGGGTCGGGTGCCTCGGTCACGGGAGCGTTCGGGTCGACGGTGGATCCCTTGTCGTCACCGACGGCCGCGAGCGCGAACGGCGTGTCCGACTCGATGAGTGAGAACAGCTGGTCGGCCTTGGCCTTCACGGGCGCCACCTTGCCGGTGTAGACACCGCCGGCTTCGGTCGTGCCCGGGTACTGCACGAAGGTCACCTTCTCGAGCGGCACGTTCTTGAGCGCCATGGCGACGGAGACGAGCGTGTCGAGCTTCGAGAAGTTGTCGGAGAGCGTCATCGACTGTGTCGCGGCCTGCGCCAGGCGGTACAGCTTGATCGGATCACCGAGGGTGTCGCTGCTCTTGAGGGTGCGTACGAGGCTGGACAGGTAGACCTGCTGCGAACTGATGCGCGTGAGGTCGCTGCCGTCGCCGACGCCGTGCCGCGAGCGGAGGAAGGCGAGGGCCTGCGCGCCCGACAGGTTGTATGTGCCGGCGGCCGGCAGGTCGAGCCCCGTGTACTTGTCCTTAATGGGCCCGTCGACGCAGACATCCACGCCGCCGACGGCGTTCGACATCTCGATGACGCCGTTGAAGGTGATCATTCCGGCGAACTGGATGTCGAGACCGGTGAGCTTCTCGACGGTGAGTACGGTGCACGGCAGGCCGCCGTAGTAGAGCGTCTCGTTGATCGGACGTGCCGACATTGCGGACGTCGAACCCGTGCCGTCCGGCTGCGGGCAGGAGGGAATGGGCACCACGAGGTCGCGCGGGATGCTCACCGCGACGGCGTTGGTCTGGTCTTGCGACACGTGCAGCAGCATGGTGACGTCGTTGAGTTCGGCATCCCTGTCTTTGCAGCCGCCGTCCTTCTCACAGCGGTCGCTGCCGACGATCAGGATGTTGAATCCACCGCTGTAGGCACCGATGGATGGCGGCGGCCCCTCGGTCTCGCCGACGAGCGTCACCGTGGTGATCTGGTCTTTGATCTGGGAGAACACGATGGCGCCGAGCGACGCTCCGCTGACCAGCACGACGACGAGGGCTGCACCGATGAACGTGAAGATCGCCGGCCAGGGGCTCGACTTCTTCAATTGGCCGTGGCGCGCGATACCCACCGCGGCAGACCTGTTCGACCGGGGACGAAGCTCACTCATCGCTGATCCCTTCGGGTAATGGAAATGGTGAAGTCGAAAATGCGGAGGGCGTGGGATTCGAACCCACGAATGCTTTCACATCACCAGTTTTCAAGACTGGCTCCATCGGCCGCTCGGACAGCCCTCCAGGGAAACCAAGTCCCGAGTGTAACGGATGCCCGCCGATTCACCCTGAAAGAGGACCGCACGGCGGCATCCGACCCTAGAAATGCTCGAGTATGCGGGCGACGCCGCCGTTCAAATCGGTCGCCGTCGTCTCGTTGGCGGCCGCCACGACCTCGGCGGGAGCCTGCCCCATGGCGACGCCACGGCCCTCGGCCGACGCCCATTCGAGCATGTCGACGTCGTTGCGTCCGTCACCGACGGCCATCACGCGGGAACGCGGAATGTCGAGGTTGGAACGCACACGCTCGAGCGCGGTGGCCTTGTTGACCCCGTCGGGTGCGATGTCGAGCCACGCCGTCCAGCCGACGTTGTAGCTCACCTTGTGGAGCCCCATCCGGGAGACCACGGAGAGGAAGTCGTCGACGTCGTGTTCCGGCGAGATCACGACAACGCGGGTCGCCCCATGCACCAGCAGCTCGTCGAATTCGACCTTGACGCTGTTGGCTCCGAGCGCGCCGTCCGGGAAGAACCCGGTGAAGCGGTACAAACCCGTCTCATCCTCCACCGCATAGTGCGCGTCGGCGAGGTTGGCCTTGATCGTCGTGAGCACCTCGCCCGGGTTGAAGGTCTCGACGAAGCGTCGCGCGTACCCTGTCGGAGCGCCGGCCTCACGTTCGAGGGTGATCGCGCCGTTGGAGCAGACGAGGTAGTCGGGTGCTATCCCCAGCCGCTCGAGCACGGGCAGCGTCATCGCGACCGAGCGCCCCGTGGCGAGCATGACCTCGTGCCCGAGGTCGCGCACACGCTGCACCTGCGTCACCACGTCGTCGCCGAGCGTGCCGTCTTCGTGCAGCACGGTTCCGTCGATGTCGAGGGCGACGAGCCAGCGGTCCACCGACACCTACTTCACCGGCTCGAAGGTCTCGAGGCCGCCGAGATACGGCCGCAACGACTCGGGCACCGTCACCGAGCCATCCGCCTTCTGGTGGGTCTCGAGGATGGCGACGAGCCAGCGCGTCGTGGCCAGGGTTCCGTTGAGGGTGGCGACGGGGCTCGTCTTGCCCGACTCGCCGCGGTGACGGATGTCGAGTCGACGCGCCTGGTACGTGGTGCAGTTGCTCGTCGACGTGAGTTCGCGGTAGGTGCCCTGTGTCGGCACCCACGCCTCGATGTCGAACTTTCGCGCGGCGCTCGAGCCAAGGTCACCGGCGGCGACGTCGATGACGCGGTAGCTGAGACCGCACGCCTGCAGCATCGCCTCCTGGAAGCCGACGAGCTTGTCGTGCTCCGCCTCCGCCAGGTCGGGGTGTACGTAGCTGAACATCTCGAGCTTGTTGAACTGGTGCACGCGCAGGATGCCACGGTTGTCCTTGCCCGCCGACCCGGCCTCGCGGCGGTAACAGGTCGACCAGCCGGCGTATCGCAACGGGCCGTCGGAGAGGTCGAGGATCTCGTCGGAATGGTACCCGGCGAGCGCGACCTCGCTCGTGCCGGTGAGGTAGAGGTCGTCGGCGGGCAGGTAGTAGATCTCGTCGGCGTGCTCGCCGAGGAAGCCCGTGCCCGCCATGATCTCGGGACGCACGAGGGTGGGCGTGATGAGCGGAACGAAGTCTTCGGCGAGCGCCTTGTCGAGCGCCATGTTCATGAGCGCGAGCTCGAGGCGTGCGCCGACGCCGCGCAGGAAGTAGAAGCGGCTGCCGCTGACCTTGGTTCCCCGGGTGATGTCGATCGCCTTGAGGAGCTCACCGATCTCCTGGTGGTCGCGCGGCTCGAAGTCGAACACCGGCTTCTGCCCGACCTCGCGCAGCGTGGTGAAGTTCTCCTCGCCACCCGCGGGAACGCCGTCGATGATCGGGTTCGCGATGGCGCCGACGATGCGGGTGAACTCCGTCTCGGCGTCGACCGACACCTGCTGGGCTGCCTTCACGCGAGCCGACAGCTCCTGCGCCTGGGCGACGAGCGCGCGCTTCTCGTCTTTCGGCGCGGCCGCGACCGTCTTGCCGAAAAGGTTCTGCTCCGCGCGCAGCCTCTCGAACTCCCCGATCGACTCTCGGCGGCGCGAGTCTGCGTCGACCGCGTCATCCACGAGGTTGACGGATGCGCCGCGGGCCTCTTGCGAACGTCGGAGGATCTCGGGGCTCTCGCGCAGAATCTGTGGATCAATCACCGCGCCAGTCTACTTTGGAGCGCATTGTCGACGACCGCGCAACCGGCGCGTGCGTAAGGTTGACGAGGTGGCGACACCCGTGAACCTCCGTGCTCTCCAGGCGGCCGTCGTCTACAACCCGCTCAAGGTCGACCTCCTCGCGCTCAAGACGGTCGTCTCGGCGGCCGCGGATGACGCCGGCTGGGCACATCCCCTGTGGTTCGCAACCACTCTCGCCGACGCCGGCCAAGGCGTGACTGCGGCCGCCGTCGCTGCGGGTGCCGACCTGGTGATGGCCGCGGGCGGCGACGGAACGGTGCGGGCCGTCGCCGAGGCACTCCGCAGCACGGGCGTCACGATGGCCCTGCTGCCTTCGGGCACGGGAAACCTCCTCGCGCGCAACCTGGATGTCGCCATCACGAACCTCGAGGAGATGGTGCGGGTCGCCCTCCACGGCGTCGACCGCACAATCGACCTCGGAGTGACCTCGATCATCAGGGAGAACGGCGACGAGGAGGAACACGTCTTCCTCGTCATGGCCGGGCTCGGCCTCGACGCGAAGATGATCGCCAACACCAATTCCACGCTCAAGAAGGCCGTCGGCTGGCTGGCCTACGTGGATGCCGGCATCCGCGCCATCCCGGAGCTGCGGCCCGTGCTGCTACGCGTGAGCGTCGACGGCGAGGCCGAACGCGCCGTCAACGTGCACACGATCATCATCGGCAATTGCGGAAAGCTCCCCGGCGGCATCCTGTTGATCCCGGATGCAAAGCCCGACGACGGCCTGCTCGACTTCGTGGCGCTGCGGCCGCGCGGCCCGCTCGGCTGGATCAATGTGTGGAACAAGGTGGCGTGGGAGAACGGCGTGCTGCGGCGCACCGCGCTGGGGCGCAAGATCATCGACCTGTCGCGGGATGTAAAGGACGTGACCTACCTCACCGGGCGCGACCTCCGGATGGTGGTGGAGACGCCGCAGGAGTTTCAGCTCGACGGCGACGAGTTCGGCGAGGCGAAGACCGTGCACGCCTGGGTCGACCCGGGAGCGCTGACGGTGCGGGTGCCCGAGGGCTCGTTTGACCCACGGCGTTCGACCCTTTGATCGGGATGTCGCGGATGTCAATGGCCCGCGCGAAATCGGCGTCGCGGCGACGACGTGTTTAGCGTTGTCTGACCACTTCCTCCGGCCGGGTCTCGCCCAGAACCGGTCGCTCCGACAGAAAGCACACCATGTTCCGTCTCCTGAAGTTCCTGCCCGTCGTGCTCCCCATCATCATCAAGATGGCGAAGGACCCGCGGGTCAAGTCGGCCATCTCGAAGGCGCGTGGGCCGAAGCAGCAGCCGTAAGCACGCGCACTCCCTCCGGATGGCCGGCTGGTTGGCTCCGCGGCTCGGCTGGCCGGCTCGCCGGCTCGCTACGCGAGTAGCCCGTCGAGCCACTCGCGGGCGGCCGTGAAGCTCGAGTCGCCGTACCGCTCGGTGACCTCGATCGCGAGCTTGTCGGCACGCGGGTAGCTGCCGAGGAACACCACGTTCGGACTGAACCGCTTGAGGCCCAACAGCGCATCACCGACCCGCTCGTCGAGGATGTGGCCGTCGAGGTCGATGATGAAGCGATACCGCCCGAGGGCGTCGCCAATCGGGCGTGACTCGAGCAGGCTCATGTTGACGCCGCGGGTCGCGAACTGCTCGAGCATCTCGAGAAGGCGGCCGGCCGAGTCGTCGGGCAGCTCGGCGATGATGCTCGTCTTATCCGACCCGGTGCGCGGCGGTAGTGCCGTGGTGCGGCTCACGAGCACGAAGCGCGTCACCGCGTTCGGGTTGTCGCCGATCCCGGTCGCGAGCACCTCGAGGTCGTAGTGGCGCGTGATGCCGGGCGGTGCGACCGCCGCGTTGGCGACTCCGGCCCCCGACGCGCGCGACAGGTCGAGCAGGCTTGCTGCGGCGGCGACATTCGAGCTCGCGGGGATGTGGCCGTGGTCGGGCACGTGCTTATCGAGCCAGAGGTGCGTCTGGCCGTACGCGACCGGATGTGCGTTGACGACGGTGACCTCGTCGAGCGTCGTTCCGGGCCGCGCGACGAGCACGAAGTTCACCGGAACCAGGTATTCGCCGACGATGCGCAGGTCGGGGATGGTCGCGAGCGCGTCCTGCGTCGCGCTCACGCCGCCCTCGATGGAGTTCTCGATCGCGATCATGGCGGCGATGCTGCGGCCGTTGACAACATCATCGAGCGCCTCGCCGACGTTGTTGACGGAGCGCCAGCTCTTGCCCGCCGCCTCTGCGACCTGCGCGAGTGCCGCCTCGGTGAAGGTGCCTGCCGGGCCGAGGTAGCTGTAGGTGTCGTGCGGCGGCGTGGCATGGGCAGGCGTGGGCATGGTCACGAGTTTAGGGCCGGGCGCGGTCGCGGTCGTCTCGACGACGGATGTTTGCCCCGCCGCTCGCCCGCAGCCGCCCGATGCTGGGAGACTGGCTGCATGACAACTCGCGCCGGTCTACCCGCCCAGGAATCCGATCTCATCGACGTCGAAGAACTCGTCGCCGCGTATTACGCGAAGGTGCCCGACGTCTCGAATCCCGACCAGAAGGTGGTCTTCGGCACGAGCGGCCACCGCGGGTCGTCGCTCGACGCGGCGTTCAATGAGACGCACATCGCGGCCATCACGCAGGCGATCGTCGAATACCGCACGGCGCAGGGCATCACCGGCCCTCTCTTCATCGGCAAAGACACGCACGGGCTCAGCCGCCCCGCCGAGACCACCGCGCTCGAGGTGCTCGAGGCGAACGGCGTGCACTCGCTCGTCGACCAGTACGATGACTTCGTTCCCACCCCGGCGTTGAGCCTCGCGATCATCGTGTACAACCGCGACATAGGTTCGAAGGGCACCAAGCCCGGCAGCAACGAAGGCCTCGCCGACGGCATCGTCATCACCCCGAGCCACAACCCGCCCCGCGACGGCGGCTTCAAGTACAACCCTCCGCACGGCGGCCCCGCCGACAGCGACGCCACGAGCTGGATCGCCAACCGCGCCAACGATCTCATCGCCGACGGCAACCGCGGCGTGAAGCGCGCCGAGCCGAGCGCCGTCGACACCTACGACTACCGTGGCGCCTACGTCGCCGACCTCGCGAACATTATCGACTTCGACGCCATCGCCGCGGCCGGCCTCAACATCGGCGCCGACCCCCTCGGCGGCGCGAGTGTCAACTACTGGAAGCTCATCGCCGAGACGTACTTCGACTCGACCCCGTCCACGCTCACGGTCGTCAACCCGGCCGTCGATGCCCGCTGGCCGTTCATGACGCTCGACTGGGACGAGAAGATTCGGATGGATCCGTCGTCGCCGTCGGTCATGGCGTCGGTCGTGGCGCACCAGTCCGAGTACGACATCGTGACCGGCAATGACGCCGACGCCGACCGGCACGGCATCGTGACCCCCGACGGCGCACTCATGAACCCCAACCACTTCCTCGCGGTCGCCATCCAATACCTGTACACGCATCGTCCCGAGTGGCGACAGGATGCCGCGATCGGAAAGACCCTCGTCTCCTCCTCGATGATCGACCGCGTGGCCGAGTCGCTCGGCCGCCGCCTCTGGGAGGTGCCGGTCGGCTTCAAGTGGTTTGTGCCAGGACTCATCGACGGATCGGTGGCCTTCGGCGGTGAGGAGAGCGCCGGAGCGAGCTTCCTGCGCAGGGACGGCACCGTCTGGACGACCGATAAAGACGGCATCCTGCTGGCGCTGCTCGCGAGCGAGATCCGCGCGGTGACAGGCAAGAGCCCCTCGCAGCTGTACGCGGAACTCGTCGCGCAGTTCGGCGACCCGGTCTACCAGCGCGTCGACGCCGCCGCGACCAAGACGCAGAAGGCCGCGCTCGGCAAGCTCAATGGATCGGCGATCACCGCCGAGTCGCTCGCGGGAGACCCGATCATCGCCAAGCTCTCCGAGGCGCCCGGCAACGGCGCCGCGGTCGGCGGCGTCAAGGTCGTCACCGAGAGGGCCTGGTTCGCCGCCCGCCCGAGCGGCACGGAGGACGTGTACAAGATCTACGCCGAGTCGTTCGTCGGGGAGGAGCACCTGGGGCTCGTGCAGGCGGAGGCCAAGACGATCGTGGATGAGGCGCTGAAGGGCTAGCACCCTCCGAGGCACTCAGTACGTCGGGGCGGCGGGAAGCCCGAAGAACTCCTCGAGCGTCGCGGCGCCGCTCGCGTGCAGTTCGGCGGCGAGGGCGAGGCCGACGTAGCGGTAGTGCCACGGCTCGTACTCGTAGCCGGTGACCGGCGTCCTGCCCTGCGGATAGCGCAGCGTGAACCCGTAGTTCCAGGCGTTCGCGGCGAGCCACTGGCCCTGCGGGGTGTCGCCGAAGCACGCCTGCAGCGTGCACGCCGCAGGAAGCGCGCTCACGTCGATCGCGAGCCCCGTCTGGTGCTCGCTGTATCCGGGTCGGGCGCTCGTGAGGTCGGCTCCGGTCGCGCCGAGGCTCGACACCCACCCGTTGTAGACCGACACCTGCGAGCTGTAGCTGCGATATGCGCTCTGCGACTGCATCCGCTGGCCGGTGGCGGCCTCGAAATCGGCGAACATCCTGACCACGGCGGCGGATGCCTCGGCCCGCAGTCTCGGCGGGTTCGCGAACGGCACCGGCACGTCGACGAGATCGGGTGCGGCGTAGTCGTCGGGGGTGAGCGGTCGCAGCTTGTTCACCACCACCCACAGGCTCGCCGGGTCGTCGATCGACTGGGCGAGCTTGTCGAACGCGGGCGTCGGGGTGGGAGTCGGCGTGGGGTCGGGCATCGGTGTCTCCGAGGGAGTGGTGTCCGACGGGGCGCTGGAAGAAGCCGAGTCCGAAACGCCGGTCGAGCCGCCCACCGCCGATCGCCCGGTCGGCTGGAGCCCGTTGAACAGCACGGCGGCGATGGCGATCACCGCGGCGAGCGCGAGGATCGCGACGACGACGAACCTCCGCCTGCGCACGCGCAGCGAGACCTGGCTCTTGGGGGATGTCACGCTTCACAGCCTATGGCGGCCGGCCCCGGGGTCGGGCTTCGGTCGACCCCGGAACGTTATCAGAATGTTATGCGAGCCGCTCCCGCCCCGAAATCCCGGGGCACGCGGCCGCCCGGAAGCGCTTGCCGGCACCCCAACCGGTGAGAGCGCTCCCATCGGACCATTGACAGCGAGGAAACGTCGCACCTACTGTGAGCCTCGATCCCATGAGAGCGCTCCCACGCTGCGTGTCGCGCCGGTGGATCACCCCTACCCACGCACACAAAGGAGTGACCGTGAGACTCTCACGACGCACAACGGCCGTCGCCATCACCGGCGCCGCAGTCTTCGCCCTCGCCGCAAGCGGCTGTAGCGCCAACACCGCTGGCGGTGAAGACGGCGACATCACCCTCACCGTCGCCACCTTCAACGACTTCGGCTACACCGACGAGCTTTTCGCGGCGTACGAGAAGGAGCACCCCGGTATCACCATCAAGCACAACAAGGCGGCCACGTCGGACGACGCCAGGGCCAACTACTTCACCAAGCTCGGCGCCGGCTCCGGCCTCGCCGACATCGAAGCAGTCGAGATCGACTGGTTCGCAGAACTGCTCCAGTATTCCGACAAGCTGACCGACCTCACCTCCGACGAGGTCAAGGGCCGTTGGCTCGACTGGAAGGAGAAGGCCGCAACCGACTCCGACGGTCGCCTCATCGCCTACGGAACCGACATCGGCCCCGAGGCCATCTGCTACCGCTCCGACCTGTTCGCGGCGGCGGGTCTCCCGACCGACCGCGCCGAGGTCGAGACGCTCCTCACTGGCGACTGGGACAAGTACTTCTCCGTCGGGCAGCAGTTCACCGACGCATCCGATTCGGCCTGGTTCGACGCATCCGGCGCGATGATGCAGGGCATCTTGAACCAGGAAGAGGAGACGCTCGAGTCGAAGGACGGCGAAGTCATCGCGACCACCAACCCCGTCATCAAGGACGCCTACGAGAAGGTTCTCGACGTCAGCCCCGACCTGTCGGCGCACTTCGTGCAGTGGAGTGACGACTGGAACGCCGGCTTCGCCAATGGCGCCTTCGCCACGATGCTCTGCCCGAGCTGGATGCTCGGCATCATCGAGGGCAACGCACCCGAGGTCACCGGGTGGGATGTCGCCAACGTGTTCCCGAACGGTGGAGGCAACTGGGGCGGCTCGTACCTCACGGTTCCCGCCCAGGGCTCGCACCCCAAGGAAGCGCAAGAGCTCGCAGCCTGGCTGACCGCTCCCGAGCAGCAGCTCAAGGCATTTGTCAAGACCGGCAACTTCCCGAGCCAGGTCGAGATCCAGGACTCGGAAGAGCTCACCTCGGTGATCCGCCCGTACTTCAACGACGCACCGACCGGCGAGATCTTCTCCGACCGCGCCACGGCCGTCACTGTCGCTCCGTTCAAGAGCGCGAAATACTTCCCCGTGATGAGCACGCTCCAAGACGCCATCACCCGCGTCGACGTCGACAAGACGCAGACGGCGGATGAGTCGTGGAAGCAGTTCGAGTCCGACGTCAAGGCGCTCGGCTAACCAGCACCGCGGGGGCCGGGTCGGCTGCACCAGCCGACCCGGCCCTTCATCGGCCTCCCGCTCGGATCCCGCAGACATCCCGCAGACATCAAGCAGACATCAAGGACACCCCCATGACGACAACCATGCTGGCCGACGATCGGCTGGTGAGACGCATCGCATTTGGTCACCGCTTGAGCAACTGGGATTTCAAGTTCTCGCCGTATCTCTACGTCTCACCCTTCTTCATCCTCTTCGCCCTCACGGGACTGTTCCCCATCGTCTACACGGCCTATGTCTCCGTCTTCGACTGGCACATCATCGGCGGCCAGGGCGACTTCGTCGGGCTCGGCAACTTCGAGTGGGTGCTCGGCCAGGAAAAGTTCTGGATCTCCCTGCGCAACAGCTTCAGCATCTTCCTGCTCTCCGCCGTACCGCAGGTGATCCTCTCGCTCATCATCGCCGCCGTGCTCGACGCCAACCTCAAGGCCAAGACTTTCTGGCGCATGGGCGTTCTCGTGCCCTACGTCGTCGCCCCCGTCGCCGTGGCGTTGATCTTCAGCAACATGTTCGGCGACCAGTACGGACTCGTCAACAACATGCTCGGCAGCATCGGGCTCGACCCGGTCGGCTGGCATTCGCAGGTCGTGCCGAGCCACCTCGCGATCGCGACGATGGTCAACTTCCGCTGGACCGGCTACAACGCCCTCATCTTCCTCGCCGCGATGCAGGCCATCCCGCGTGACTACTACGAGGCCGCGATGCTCGACGGGGCGAGCCGGCTGCGCCAGTTCTTCTCCGTCACCATCCCCTCGCTGCGACCCACGCTCATCTTCGTCATCATCACGTCGACCATCGGCGGGCTTCAGATCTTCGACGAGCCTCGCATGTACGACACCACGGGCGAGGGCGGAGCGAGCGCACAGTGGCTCACGATCACCATGTTCATCTACAACCAGGGCTTCGGCATCAAGGGTGGCGGCCAGTTCGGGCACGCCGCCGCAGCCGCCTGGCTGCTCTTCGTCATCATCGTCGTCGTCGGGCTCATCAACCTCGCCGCGACCAGGACCATCGCTAGCGCCGGATCGAGGAGCCGCAAATGACCGCGACCACCCCGAGGGCCACTCCCCTCACGACGCCGCAGGCCGGATGGCGCACCCGCCGCCGTGCCAAGGCCGCCGCCACGAACAAGCCGGGCGTGCTCGGCTACGCCTTCCTCGTGATCGTCATCCTGAGCGCGCTGTTCCCCCTCTACTGGTCGCTGCTCATCGGCAGCGGCGACTCGTCCACCCTCAACCGGCAGGAGATCGACTGGCTCCCCGGCGGCAACTTCTTCAAGAACGCCGCGGCCGTCGTCAACAACCCGAGCGTCGGATTCTGGCGGGCCCTGACGAACAGCATCATCGTGTCGACCGTCGTGTCGTTCTCGGTCGTCTTGTTCTCCACCCTCGCGGGCTACGCGTTCGCGAAGCTGAAATTCAAGGGCAGTCGCGCCATGCTCCTGTTCATCATCGCGACCATGGCGGTTCCGACCCAGCTCGGCATCGTTCCGCTGTTCATCGCGATGTCGCAGTGGTTCCACCTCGGCGGCAGCCTCCTGGCCGTCGTCATCCCGGGCCTCGTCACGGCATTCGGAGTGTTCTGGATGACCCAGTACCTCACTCAGACGCTCCCGGACGAGCTCATCGAAGCCGCCCGCGTCGACGGCGCGAGCATGATCCGCACATTCTGGCACGTGGGTCTGCCCGCTGCCCGACCGGCGGCGGCGATGCTCGCTCTGTTCACCTTCGTCGCCACGTGGACGACCTTCTTCTGGCCGTTCATCATTCTCGATAGCAACAATCCGACGCTGCCCGTAGCCTTGTCGCTACTGCAGAGCAACTTCTTCATCGACTACTCAATCGTTCTGGCTGGCGTGTTGCTCTCCACCATCCCGCTGCTCATCCTCTTTGTCCTGGCGGGCAAGCAACTCGTATCAGGAATCATGCAAGGAGCAGTAAAGGGATGACCACCATCGACACCTCGACGACCGCACGCTCGGCGGCCGACACACGCGCCTTCCCCTCCGACTTCCTCTTCGGGGCGGCTACCGCCGCCTACCAGATCGAGGGTGCAGCGCACGAGGACGGCCGCACCGACTCCATCTGGGACGCGTTCTGCCGTGTACCCGGCGCTGTCGTCGACGCCCACAACGGTGACGTCGCCTGTGACCACTACCACCGTTACTCCGAAGACGTCGAGCTCATGGCCGACCTCGGGCTGGAGACGTACCGCTTCTCGACCTCCTGGTCGCGCGTGCGCCCCGACGGCGGCCCGGTCAACGCGAAGGGCGTCGACTTCTACTCGCGACTCGTCGACTCGCTGCTCGAGAAGAACATCAAGCCGTGGCTCACCCTCTACCACTGGGACCTCCCCCAGGCTCTCGAGGAGAAGGGCGGCTGGACCAATCGCGACACCGCCTACCTCTTCGCCGAATACGCGGCCGACATGTACGCCGCGCTCGGCGACCGGGTGGAGAACTGGACGACGCTCAACGAGCCGTGGTGCTCGTCGTTCCTCAGCTACATCGGTGGCGAGCACGCGCCGGGCCGCCAAGACCCGTCGGCCGGAGTCGCGGCGGGGCACCACCTGCTGCTCGCCCACGGCCTCGCGGTGCGCGACCTGCGCGAGCTCAACCCCTCGCTCAAGCTCGGTATCACGCTCAACCTCACGGTGCCCGACCCGGTCGACCCGACCGACGCCGGCGACGTCGACGCCGCCCGCCGCATCGACGGGCAGTTCAACCGCTTCTTCCTCGACCCGATCTTCCGCGGGGAGTACCCGGCCGACGTGCTCGACGACCTGGCGGGACTAGGGCTCGAGGAGCACATCCTGCCCGGCGACCTCGACATCATCTCGACGCCCATCGACGCGCTCGGCGTGAACTACTACCACGGCGAGGCGCTCAGTGCGCATCCGCCCGTCGACGCCGAGATGTCGACGGCCGCCCCATCCGAGCGTCCCAAGCGCTCCCCCTTCCCCGCAGCCGACGGCGTCTACTGGCACCTGCGCGACCTCCCCGTCACGGCGATGGGCTGGGAGGTGCAGCCCGAGGGGCTCACCCGCCTGCTTCGACGCATCAACGACGAGTACACCGGCGACGCCGTCAAGCTGTACGTCACCGAGAACGGCGCCGCCTACGACGACACGGTCGAGGCGGATGGCGCAGTGCACGATGCCGAGCGCACCGAGTTCTTGCTCGTGCATCTCGACGCCATCCTCGATGCGGTCGAAGCGGGCGTCAATGTGTACGGCTACTTCTACTGGTCGCTCATGGACAACTTCGAATGGGCGTGGGGCTACCACAAGCGCTTCGGCATCGTGCGGGTCGACTACGACACGCAGCGACGCACGCTCAAAGACAGCGCGATCGAATACCGTCGTGTGATCGCGGCGCGATCGATGTAGCGGCGGCTCCTACATAGACTGTGCTCATCCCACCCGAAGGGCATCAGGCGATGAGCACAGAACAGTCGCGACGCACTCCTCCCACCCTTGAGGAGGTCGCCGCAGCCGCCGGCGTCTCACGGTCGACCGTGTCTCGCGTCGTCAACGGCTCGAGTCGCGTGAGCCCTGAAGTGCTGGCATCGGTCACCGCGGCGATCGACGACCTGCGCTACATCCCGAACCGGGCGGCGCGCTCGCTCGCCAACCGGCAGACGATGGCGATCGCTCTCGTCGTGCCCGAGGAGACGACCCGTTTCTTCGGCGACCCCTACTTCGCGTCGATTGTGCACGGCATCACGCGAGTTCTCGAACCGAGCGACTACGTGCTGACCCTGCAGCTCGCGAGTCCCTCCGGGCCGTCGGAGAAGACGGTGCGCTACCTCCTCGGCGGCAACGTCGACGGCGCACTCGTCGTCTCGCATCACTCCGGCGACGAGTTTCTCTCGCGACTCAGCAACAGCATGCCCGTGGTCTTCGGCGGTCGACCCCTGGGCAACCAGCGTGACCGCTACTTCGTCGACGTCGACAACGTGGCCGCAGCAGCGATGGGCACCCGCTATCTGATCGACCTCGGGCGCACGCGGATCGCGAGCATCAGCGGCGCACCCGACATGCCCGCGGGCATCGACAGGGCCGACGGATGGCTGCGTTCGATGAAGGAGGCGGGCCTCGCGACCGACCTCCTCGCGCACGGTGACTTCTCGATGGCGAGCGGGGCACGCTGCATGCGCGAGCTGCTCGACCGCGCGCCCGATCTCGACGCGGTGTTCGTCGCGAGTGACCTCATGGCGGCAGGAGCCGTCTCGGTGCTGCGTGAGCGGCGGCGCACCATCCCCGCCGACGTTGCCGTGGTCGGCTTCGACGACAGCCCCGCCGCGACGAGCGGCGAGGTCGAGCTCACGACGGTGCATCAGCCCTCGGTCGAGATGGGTGAGGCGATGGCCCACATGCTGCTCGGGCTGCTGCGGGGCGAGGAGCAGGAACGCGTCAACATCATGCAGACCCGGATGGTGGTGCGCGCGAGCGCCTGACGCGGGATCAGCCCTCGACCGCGAGGCGCGGCGAGTGGTGTTCGAAGACCAGGCTCGTGCGCGTCGAGGCGACCGACGGATGCGCAGACAGATTGTCGACCACGAACTGCCGGGCGTGGTCGGTGTCGCGCGTGGCGACGTGGAGGATGAAGTCTTCGGAGCCGCCCAGAAAGAAGACCTGCACGACCTCGGGCAGCCGACGCATCTCGTCGGAGAACTGCGAGATCGCCTTCCGGGCGCCGACCCGGATGTTGACGCTGATGAGCGCCTCGAGGCCTAGGCCGAGGGCCCGCGGGTCGAGGTCGGCGTGGAAGCCGCGCACCACGCCGCGCTCGATGAGCGAGCGCACGCGGGTGAGACTCGTCGACGGTGCGATGCCGGCCTCCTCGGCGAGGCGCGCGTTCGAGATGCGCGCGTCGTCGCGCAGCAACCGGATGAGGGCGAGATCGATGTCGTCGAGCGGTTCGAAGCGCCGAACAATCTCCCGCGTGAGCGGCAGCTTCGGCTCGTCTGCCGAAGCATCCATTGAATTTTGGCTCATGAACAGAATTATATGCAGGTGAAATGCGCCGGAAACGAATGCACCCCACACTCGTCTGTACACCTTCCTAGAACGGATCTGCCATGCGCGTCGGAGTGCCCACCGAGATCAAAAACAACGAGAACCGCGTCGCCCTCACACCGGCGGGAGTGCACGAGCTCGTCAGGCGGGGTCACGACGTCGTGATCCAGTCGGGCGCGGGAATCGGTGCGCAGGTCAGCGACGAGCTGTACATCGCGGCCGGGGCGACGATACTCGCCACCGCGGAAGAGGTCTGGGCCGCGGGCGACCTGCTGCTCAAGGTGAAGGAGCCGATCGCCGAGGAGTACCCGCACATGCGCCGCGACCAGGTGCTCTTCACGTACCTGCACCTCGCCGCATCCCGCCCGTGCACCGACGCGCTGCTCGCGGCCGGCACGACGTCAATCGCGTACGAGACCGTGCAGCTGCCCGACCGCACGCTTCCGCTCCTCTCCCCGATGAGCGAGGTCGCAGGGCGGCTCGCCGCGCAAGTGGGCGCCAACCAGCTGATGAGCCCGAACGGCGGGGGCGGCGTGCTCATGGGCGGCGTCGCCGGAACCGCGAAGGCGAAGGTGGTCGTGATCGGTGGGGGCGTTGCGGGCGAGCACGCCGCCGCGAATTCGCTGGGCATGGGTGCCGAGGTCACCGTGGTCGACCTGTCCATCCCGCGCCTTCGCCAGCTCGAGGCGCAGTACACGGGCCTCAAGACCGCCGTCTCCACGAACTACGCGATCGCGGCGCTCGTGAAGGAGGCCGACCTCGTCATCGGCTCGGTACTCATCCCGGGAGCGGCGGCACCCAAGCTCGTCACCGACGAGATGGTCGCCACCATGAAGCCCGGTAGCGTTCTCGTCGACATCGCGATCGACCAGGGCGGATGTTTCGAGAACAGTCGCCCGACGACACACGACGACCCGACCTTCTCCGTGCACAACAGCACCTACTACTGCGTCGCCAACATGCCGGGCGCCGTCTCGAAGACATCCACCCAGGCGCTCACGAACGCGACGCTGCCGTACGTGCTGCAGATCGCCGACACGGGCTGGCTCGCCGCCGTGCGCGCGAACGAGCCGCTGTCGAAGGGCGTGAGCACCCACGACGGCGACCTGTACAACCACGAGGTCGCGGAGGCGCTCGGATACGAGTCGAAGCCGCTGGCGGCGCTGCTGGCGTAGAGGGCGCGGTCTCGGGCGGCCAGCCCGACCGCGACGCCCAACCAGCTCACCGATTCGCGCCATATTGCTGCTCCCGCCCTGTCGCAACCGCAATATGCCGCGAATCGCGGCTTCGGGCCTGAAGGCACCGCGGCGCGGCCGGCGCGGCGCCCTACGACTCGACGTCGCGGGCGGCGTGGCGGCCGCGGGGGGTTCCGGACACGAAGTCGGCGGGACGCTCGAGGTCGATCTCGACCTTGCCACCGTAGATGCCCTTGTCGCCGTCACCCGGCACGGGCGCGGGGGCGGGCAACACGGTCTGCCGGTCCATCTCGATCTGCGCCTCGTGACGCGTGGGATTGAATACCTCGTCGCCGATGCCCATTACGCCGCCGCGCGGTCCGCTCTCGTTCTTGTTCGAGAGGTCGATCCAGCCGACGCGGTTGGCGAAGTAGATCGCGACGCACGCCACGACCCCGATGCCGAAGACGATCCACCCGTTCACCCCACCAGCTTACGCAGGCCTTCCTGCGCACAGTGCGAGGGTTGCGTCAGCGGGTCGTCGCGCAATCCTCGGTCGGCGCGTCTGCGCGGCTTCGCCGCAGCCCGGTAGAAGCACGAGAAGCGTGGGGTCACCGTGACTACGGAACGCGCCGCAGCCAGTCGTCGGTGCCGAACTTCTCGGCCACGAGCCGTTCGGCCTTCGCCCGCTCCTCGGCGGTGATGGTGCTCTCGGTGAATCCGTAGAGCTTCGCGAACGTCTGCTCCATGCGCTCGATGATCTCCGAGCGCTCGAGTCCGGTCTGGCTGCGCAGGGGGTCGACGCGCTTGGCGGCGCTCTTGGTTCCCTTGTCGCTCATCTTCTCGCGGCCGATGCGCAGCACCTGCACCATCTTCTCGCCGTCCATGTCGTAGCTCATGGTGACGTGGTGCAGCACCGCACCGTTGCCGAGGCGCTTCTGGGCGGCGCCGCCGATCTTGCCTGTCGGGCTCGTGATGTCGTTGAGCGGCTGGTACGTGGCTTCGATGCCGAGCGACTTGAGGGCCTCGATCACCCACTCGTCGAGGAAGGCGTAGGAGTCGGCGAAGCTCATGCCCTGCACGAGGTCGGCCGGAGCGTAGATGGAGTACGTGATGACCGATCCGGCCTCCATGAACATCGCACCGCCGCCGCTGATGCGCCGCACGACATCGAAGCCGAACTTACCGGCGCTGTCGAGGTCGACCTCGTTCTTGAGCGACTGGAAGCTGCCGATGACGACCGCCGGCTGGTTCCACTCCCAGATGCGCAGCGTGGGCTTGCGGCGACCGGCGCCGACCTCCTCGGCGAGCACCTGGTCGAGCGCCATCTGCAGCACGGGCCGTTCGGCTTCCCCGTGCACGAGCTGCCATTCGTAGTCACGCCAGGTGGTGGCCCTCTGCAGGGCGCGACGGATGGCGGTTGCCACTGCCTCCGGCGTGAACCCGAGCAGGATCGCACCCTCGGGCAGCGCCTGCTGGATCGTCTTCGCGATCGTGAGGGCATCGGTGTCACCGGGAAGGCCGTTGACCGCCGCGTCGATGGCGTCGAGAGCGCTGTCGGGCTCGAGGAAGAAGTCACCCGCGAGACGGAATCCCGCGATGCGGTTGTCCACGATCTCGAGGTCGACGACCACGAGTTTGCCCCCGGGCACCTTGAATTCGCCGTGCATAGATCGTGCCTTTCCTCGAGCTCTTAGAAGCCTAACTCGCGAGCGCGAGTCGACTCTTCACCCATGCGATCAGGTCGGCGTAGACATCCGCCCGGTTCGTCTCATTGAAGATCTCGTGCCGTGCGCCGGCGTAGACGATGACCTCGACGTCGGTGAGTCCGCCGCGCGTGAGGTAGCTCTCGGCGAGCCGCCGCACGCTGCGTTCGCCGCCGAGCGGGTCTTCCTCGCCGATCATGATGAGCAGCGGCACGTCGGCGAGCCGTTTCTTGGGTCGCCCGAACAGGCGCATGCCGTCGACCAGCCCGAAGAGCTTGAGGGCGTCGGCGTAGAACGTGAGCTCGTCGTCGACGAAGCCCTGCGCGACGGCGGCGTCGCGGCTGAGCCACTCGTAGCCCGTCGTGCCGAGCGCCTTGTGCGTCTTGTTGAGGTCGCCCGCGTTCATGTGCAGCGGCGTGCGGTATGCCGTGCCGGTGAACACGACGGCAGCGAAGTCGGCGATGTGGTCGTTGATGAGCCGCTGCCCCACGAGCGAACCCCAGGAGTGGCCGAGGTAGACGATTGGCACTCCGGGATGCTCGCGCTGGATGATGCCCGTGAGCTGGTGCAGGTCGTCGACGACCGCGCGCAGCCCGCCCTCACCAAGCCGGCCGAGCTTCGAGTGGTCACCGCCGTGCTGGGCGAGGCCGGTGCGCCCGTGGCCGCGATGGTCGTCGGCGTAGACCGTCATTCCGTTTGCGACGAGCGCCTGTGCAACGTCTTCGTAGCGCGCCGCGTGGTCGCCGAGCCCATGTGCGAGCTGCACGATCGCCTTCGGCTTCGCGGCGTTCCAGGAGTAGTAGTAGATCGTGACGCCGCGCTCATCGACGAACTCGTGTTCGCGCCGCGCTGCCGTGAATGTGGGCACCAGAGCCTCCTCGTTGTGGCAATCGTAGCGGGGGCTATCGCGCGAGCGAGGCGTCGACTTCGGCCCGCGTGGGGAGGCCGTCGCGGGCCCCGATCGCTCGAGTGGAGAGGGCGCCCGTGGCTGCCGCGAACTCGAGCGCTGCGGCGATTTCGAGGCCCTCGGCGAGCGCCGTCGCGAGTGCCCCGTTGAACGAGTCGCCGGCGCCGGTGGTGTCGACGGGCGTCGCGGGGAAGGCCGGCTGGTGGTGCACCGGCTCGCCCGGGCGCTCGAGGTCGGCGCCGTCGCCGCCACGCGTCACGATGACCGTGCCGACACCGGACGCGTGCAGCGACCGGGTCGTGCCGAGGGCCTCCAACTCCGTCTCATTGGGCGTCAGGATGTCGACGAGCCCGAGCAGCTCGGCCGGCAGCGGCTCGGCCGGAGCGGGAGCCGGGTTGAGGATGAACGTCCAGCCGTTCGCCCGCGCGACGCGCGCCCACGCGGTGACGGTGTCGACGGGCACCTCGAGGCACGCGAGCACGACGGCGGGCGAGCCGGCGTAACGCGCGGCGACGGCGACGGCATCCGCCCCTCGCAACTCAGCGTTGGCACCGGGGTTGACGATGATGGCGTTCTCGCCGGTCGCGTCGATGACCACGGCCGCGACGCCGGTCGGCTGCGAGACGCGCCGCACCTGGTCGAGCACGACGCCCTCCGCCTCGAGGGCCGCGAAGGCCTGGTCGCCGAGGTCGTCGGTTCCGATTGCGGCGACGAACGGCACGGTCGCTCCGAGCCGCGCGGCGGCCGCGGCCTGGTTTGCGCCCTTGCCGCCCGGGATGATGCGGAACGTGTCGGATGTCACGGTCTGGCCGGGCCTCGGGATGGCGGGGAGACCGGTGAAGAGTAGGTCCATGTTGACCGAGCCGACGACGATGACGGGTGTGGCGGATGGGGAAGTCATGAGTGTGATTATGCCGCAGGGCCCGCATCCGATTTCATTTAGCACGGCTAATTACCTATGCTAAGTAACTGTGTCGAACGAATTGGGTCACCAGCTGCGCCAGACCATCCTGCGCCTCGCACGTCGCGTGCGTGCCGAACGCGCGGACGACGCGATGAGCGACGGCAAGCTCTCGGTGCTGTTCATGCTCGCGAACGAGGGCGCGCAGACCCTCGGTTCGCTGAGCGACCACGAGCGCGTGACCCCGCCGTCGATGAACCGCACGATCAACGGGCTCGTCGAGTCGGGCCTCGTCACCCGGGTGAGCGACGCCACCGACGGGCGCAAGGTCGTCATCGACGTATCGGATGCCGGCCGCCGGCTCGTGCGCGACACCCGTCGCAAGCGCGACGCGTGGTTCTCGTCGCGGCTGTCGAAGCTCACGAACGCCGAGCGCGAGACGCTCGAGAACGCGGAGGAGATTCTGCGGAGGCTCGCCGACCAGTGAGTGCGATGTTCCGGTCGCTCAGCGGCGTCAACTACCGCCTGTGGTTCGCGGGCGCCCTCGTGTCGAACATCGGCACCTGGATGCAGCGCACGGCCCAGGACTGGATCGTGCTCACCGTGCTCACCCGCAACGACGCCGTCGCAGTCGGCATCACGATGGCGCTGCAGCTCGGCCCGCAACTGCTGCTCGTGCCGTGGTCGGGTCTCATCGCCGACCGCTTCGACCGCCGCAAGCTGCTCATGCTGACGCAAGCGCTCATGGCGGGATTGGGCGCCGGGCTCGGCGTGTTGGTGCTGCTGGGTGTCGCCGAGTTGTGGCACGTCTACGCCTTCGCGCTCGCGCTCGGCGTCGTGTCTGCGATCGACGCGCCTGCCCGACAGGCCTTCGTCTCCGAACTCGTCTCCGAACGTGACCTGCCGAACGCGGTGGCTCTCAACTCGGCGTCGTTCAATGCCGCTCGCCTGGTCGGCCCCGCCGCCGCAGGCGTTCTGACGGTCGCGGTCGGCGCAGGCTGGGTGTTCCTGATCAACGCGATCACGTTCGCCGCGACCCTCGTGTCGCTCGCGCTGCTGCGGCGGGGCGAGCTGCGTGCCTCCGCTCGGGCGCCGCGCGCGAAGGGCCAGCTGCTCGAGGGGTTCCGCTACGTCGCGGGCCGGCCCGACATCGTCGCGATCATGGCGGCGATCTTCCTCGTCGGCACGTTCGGCCTCAATTTCGCCATCTTCACCGCCACCATGGCTCGGGTCGAGTTCGGACACGGTGCGGGCGAGTTCGGCCTGCTGTCATCCGTGCTCGCAATAGGCTCGGTGACGGGTGCGCTGCTCTCGGCCCGCCGGGAGCGGCCGCAGATGCGCGTCGTGTTCATCTCCGCCGCCGCCTTCGGCATCAGCTGCGCGATCTCGGCGGTCATGCCCAACTTCACGACGTTCGCGATCTCGCTCGTGCTCGTCGGCTTCTCGTCGATCACACTCATGACCACCGCGAACAGCGTCGTGCAGACGACGACCGAGCCGCTCATGCGTGGTCGGGTCATGGCGCTATACATGGCGATCTTCGTCGGCGGGACCCCGCTCGGCGCGCCCGTCGTCGGCTGGGTCGCCAACCAGTTCGGCCCGCGCTGGGCCCTCGGCGTCGGCGCGGCATCCGGCCTCGCGGCCGCGGTCGTCGGCCTCGTCTGGATGATCGTGTCGAACGACCTTCGCGTTCGCCGTCACCCCGGCCGACGCATTCGCCTCGTGCTGAGCCACTCGATCGGTCGCGCGGCGGGTCGTGCGGCGGCGGAGGAGGAGCTCGCGGTCGAGGAGACGCTGGCCCGGCGGGTGTAGCGCGCCGCTTCGCACGGCTTCGGCGCCAGTGCGGCGGGTGCGCGCCCTTTCGCCGTGGCACGGGCGCTCCGACGTGGCGCTGACACCTCCGCGCCCACGCACCGGCCCTCCGCGGCGCCGGGCCTACTTCTTCAGCGGGTCGTTGCCCCAGTTCATCAGCGAGTACCGCCACCGCGAGTGCTCCACGTCGCTCGCGGGGCCTTGCGCGCTGTGCCGTTTCACGTAGCCGACGACCTTGTGCATCCACGCGACATCCGACTCGTTCAGGTCGGCCTTCTTGGTGTTCAGGATGTCGACGATCCGGCGCCCCGACTTGTGGCCGACCGACTCGCCGCTGCCGTCGTCTTTCTGGCCGACCTCCCTCGACTCGTCGGTGTCGAGCCACTCATCGATCTCGCTCGCGGTCATGTTGACGGCTGCTTTCCAGTCGTCCCAGATCTCGTCCACGTTCGCATTTGTCATGACTCCACCGTCGGGGTCGGTGTGTCGGCGATCAAGCCCTTGCGGTGCGGTGTAGCAACGGAGCATGACATTCCAGGAGATCATCGAGGCAGTCGGCAAGGCGATCGACGCGGCGGGGGTCGCGGCGATCGTGATCGGCGCGATCGTCGCCGGGGTGCTCGCCGTGCGCACGGCGGTGCGCCGGTCGGGGCCGGTGTACTCGCCCTTCCGGCGCTTCCTCGGCCGGTCGATCCTGCTGGGCCTCGAGTTGCTCGTCGCCGCCGACATCATTCGAACCGTCGCCGTGACGCCGACGCTCGAGAGCGTCGCCGTGCTCGGGCTGATCGTGCTCATCCGCACGTTCCTCAGCTTCTCGCTCGAGCTGGAGATCTCGGGGCGCTGGCCTTGGCAGAAGAAGCCCCAGGGCGCCGACCCTGCGGCCGGCTAGCCGAAACCGGCCGGCGAGCCTCAGGCCTCCTTGGTGATCTCGACCGTGACGAAGAGCTTCGAGCCGTAGGGGCCCGCGTACACCCCCCGCAACGGCGGCACGTCGTTGTAGTCGCGACCGCGCCCGACCATGACGTGACGGTCGCCGATGTCGATGAGGTTGGTGGGGTCGAAGCCGCGCCACTCGCCACAGAACCACTCGACCCAGGCGTGCGACTCGCCGGCGATGGTCTCGCCGATGGCAGCATCCGGTTTCGGATGCAGGTAGCCGGAGACGTATCGCGCGGGGATGCCGACGGAACGCAGCGCACCGAGGGCGAGGTGCGTGATGTCCTGGCAGACGCCCTTGCGCTGTTCCCAGGCCTCCTTCGCGGTGGAGGTGACGCCGGTGAAGCCCTGCATGTACTGCACCGAGTCGCCGATCGCCGTGCAGATCTCGAGTGCGGCGTCGCACGGCGAGCTCGAACGGCCGGCGATCTCGGCCGCGAGCGCGATCACCTCGTCGGGCGGGTCGGTGCGACGCGTCTGCTTGGTCTGCTCCATGTAGGAGGTCGCGGTCTCAGCGAGCGCCGTGAGCGCCTGCCAGTCGAGCTTCTCCGACGTGTGCACACGCGGGCGCACCTCGACGAGGCTCGTCGCCGTCAGCGAGAGCTCCCTGTGCGGCGTGAGGACCTCGAACGACGAGACGCGCGAACCCCAGTAGTCGACGTAGTTGTGCTGGCTCGAGATCGGGAGGATCTCGACGTGCGAATAGAGCACGAGCTGTCCGTCGGCGCTCACCGGCAGCATCCGGGCCTCGTTGTAGGAGGCCGTGACGTCGCCGCCGTAGTGGAAGCCGGTGGAGTGCTTGATGCGGAGTCGGTTCATGAGCTCTCCCCCACCCAGCTCGGGGCGGCGTTGGTCGGGAAGTACCGCTGGCGGATCGCCTCCGACGCGGCACTCGTCGCGGCCTGCACGTTGTCCATGTGGAGCGGCAGGTCGTCGAGGATTTCGGCGATGGGCCGGTACTCGAGTTCGCTCCGGATGCGTCCGAGCTGGCGTTGCGCCTGGTCGGAGACGCCGACGCGATCCGACCGTGGCTCGATGTCGCGCATGCACGCCTCGGCCCGCGAGACGGAGAACAGAATGCTGCGCGGGAAGAGGCGGTCGAGCAGCAGGAACTCGGCTGCGTTGCGCGCGCTCGGCACACCGCGATAGGTGCGCAGGTAGGCCTCGTAGGCACCGCAGCTGCGCAGGATGGTGGTCCACGACGGGCCGCTCGCCTCGGTCAGCGACCGCGTCGCGAGCAGCCTGGCGGTCATGTCCGCTCGCTCGAGGCTGCGGCCGAGCGTGAAGAACTGCCACGCCTCGTCGCGGCTCGTGGCCGACTCGATGATGCCGACGGCCAGGGCGCTGCGTTCACGCACCCAGCCGAAGAACTCGTGCACCTTGTCTCCGGAAACCTTGCGAGGCATCCGCGCCCTCGTGGTGTTGAGGCACTCCCACAGCTCGGTCGACACGATTTCGCGGGCGCGACGGGCGTTCTCGCGCGCGGCGCCGAGCGAGTAGGCGATCGAGGCCGGCTCGGAGCGGTCGACGGCGAGGATGTTGAGGATGTCGGCCCTCGTGAGAGTCTGGTCTTTCGGCACCGCGCTGCCCATCACGCTCAGCAGCGAGCGGCACGCGAGGTCCTCCTCGATCCACGGGTCTTCGAGCAGCAGTTGGAGGTGCACGTCGAGGATGCGGGCGGTGCCGTCGGAGCGCTCGATGTAGCGGCCGATCCAGAACAGGCTCTCGGCGATGCGGCTCAGCATGGTGTCTCCGATCCGCTGCCCTGCTGTTGCTGCTGCTGCTCCTGCTGCCCGTTCGCGTGCGGGCCGTCGAGCGGAGAGTGGTCTTGCGAATGCTCGCCGGTGATGATCGGGATCGCCGAGGTCGCGGTCGCCTGGTCGGCTACGAGGCCCTGGATGCTGTGCCGCGAGACCTGCAGCGGGTCCAGCCCGACGACCCAGGTGTCTTTCGAGCCACCGCCCTGGGAGCTGTTCACGACGAGTTCGCCCTCGGGCAGTGCGACCCGGGTGAGGCCGCCCGGCAGAACCCACACGTCGTTGCCGTCGTTCACGGCGAAGGGTCGCAGGTCGGCGTGCCTCGGCCGCATGCCGTCGTCGACGAGGGTCGGGATGGTGGAGAGTTGGACGACCGGTTGTGCGATCCATCCGCGCGGATCCTTGAGGAGGCTCTTCCGAAGCTTCTCGAGCTCGGACGCGGATGCCGCCGGGCCGACCACGAGGCCCTTGCCGCCGGAGCCGTCGACGGGCTTGACGACGAGTTCGCCGAGCCGGTCGAGCACTTCCTCGAGCGCACCCGGATCCTCGAGCCGCCACGTGTCGACGTTCTTGAGGATGGGCTCCTCACCGAGGTAGTACCTCGTCAGCTCGGGGAGGTAGGTGTAGACCAGCTTGTCGTCGGCGACGCCGTTGCCGACCGCGTTGGCGATCGTCACGTTGCCGAGGCGCGCGGCGAGGAGCAGGCCGGGGCTGCCGAGCATCGAGTCGGCACGGAACTGCAGCGGGTCGAGGAATTCGTCGTCGACCCTGCGGTAGATGACATCGACCCGGGTCGGCCCCGCCGTCGTGCGCATCCACACCCGGCCGCCCGAGCAGAACAGGTCACGCCCCTCGACGAGCTCCACTCCCATGAGTCGGGCGAGCAGCGTGTGCTCGAAGTACGCGGAGTTGTAGACGCCGGGCGTGAGCACGACGACGTTGGGCTCCTCCACTCCCCCCGGGGCACTCGCTCGCAGGGCGTGCAGCAGCTTGTTGGGGTAGTCGCCGACGGGACGCACCCGCATCGAGACGAACAGCTCGGGGAGGGTCTGCGCCATCACACGGCGGTTGGAGATGACGTAGCTGACGCCGCTGGGCACCCGCACGTTGTCTTCCAGCACGCGCCATCCGCCCTGTTCATCACGGATGAGGTCGATGCCGCTCACCTGGATGCGCACGCCGTTGGCGGGCTCGATGCCAGCCGCCTCCCGATGGAAGTGGCTCGAGCTCGTGATCAGCTTCGCGGGAATGACCCCGTCGTTGATTGCCTCCTGCTTGCCGTAGATGTCGGCGAGGAAGGCCTCGAGCGCGTGCACGCGCTGCTTGATGCCGGCCTCGACCTCGAGCCATTCCGCCTGCTCGATCACCCGCGGAACCGCGTCGAGCGGGAAGGGACGCTCCTCGCCCGCGAAGTCGAAGGTCACGCCCTGCGCGAGGTAGGAGCTCGCGAGGGCGTCGGTTCTGCCCCGCAGTTCCTCCTGCGTCATCTGCGCGAGTGCGGCGTGCAACGCCTTGTACGGCGCCCTCGCAGACCCGGGCGAGGAGAACATCTCGTCGAACGCAGCCGCGCCGGTTCTGCGCGTGGTGGTGACGCCATAGTCATCGAACAGGTCGCCCATGGCCCCACTCTAACCGCGGCATGTTGCCGTGTTGTTTCAACCGCGCGTCGACTCCCGCACCACGAGCTCCGGCTCGAAAACGACCTGCCGCGGCGGCGCCGAGGGGTCGGCTGCCTGCTCGAGCAGGATCTCCAAGGCGGTCTGGCCGATGAGCGCACTGGGCTGGCGAATGGACGAGAGCGGCACGACCGCGGCGCTCGCGAAGTCGATGTCGTCGTACCCGATGAGCGCGACATCGCGCGGAACGTCGACATCACCGCCCTGCATCATGAGCGCCTGCAGCACTCCCATCGCGACGAGGTCGTTGGCGGCGAACACCGCGTCGGGCCGGTCGGCGACGGGCCGCTCGGCGATGCCGACGCCCGCGGCGCGGCCGGCGAGCACACTGAGCGCCTCGATCTCCAACACCTCGAGAGAGACTTCAGGGTGGGCGGATGCCGCCGACCGAGCGCCCGCGAGGCGGTCGGTGACCTGCCGGATCTGCATCGGACCGCCGACGAACGCGATGCGCTTGCGGCCCTGGGCGATGAGGTGCTCGACCGCGAGCCGCCCACCCGCGAGATCGTCGACCGAGACCGAGCTGAAGGAGGCGTCGCCGCTCGACCGGTCGACGAGCACGGCGGGGATGCCTCGCTGGCGCAGCCGCTCGAGTCGGGCCGTGATGTCGCCGAACGGGGAGATGAGCACGCCGTGCACGCGCTGCTCCTCGAACAGGTCGAGGTAGGCGGCCTCCCGGTCGCTGTTCTCGTCGCTGTTGCCGAGGATGACCGTGAGACCGGCTTTCGACGCCTGGTCTTCGGCGCCGCGCGCGACGTCGGTAAAGAAGGGGTTGCGCACGTCGAGCACCACGAGGCCGACGGTCTTGCTGTGGCCCGCCCGCAACTGGCGGGCGGCGTCGTTGCGGATGAAGCCGAGCTCGTCGATGGCCTGCAGGACTCGCGCGACGGTGCCGGCGGCGACCTTGTCGGGCCGGTTGAGCACGTTGGAGACGGTTCCGACGGAGACACTCGCCCGCTGGGCGACGTCTCTGACGCTAGTGACGCTCATCGCGCCGCCGTCCCGTCTCGACCATGCAGTGACCATACATCGACAATGGCTCTACCTCCTTGTGAAGTCGCGCGAGCACCGCATTGAAACGGTTCAATGCCACGGCCACCGTACGGCGCGGCGCGGCGGCCTGTCAACGTCTCCCTGCCGCGCGTCCGTCAGCCCGCGACGGGCGTGAGCACGAACACCGGGATCTCACGGTCGGTCTTCTGCTGGTAGCCCGCGTAGTCGGGCCACGCGGCTACCGCCCGCTCCCACCACGCCGCCTTCTCCTCGCCGCTGACCTCCCGCGCGGTGTAGTCGCGCTTGACCGCGCCATCCTGAAGCTCGACCAGCGGGTTCTTCACGAGATTGAAGTACCAGACCGGATGCTTGGGGGCCCCGCCGAGCGATGCGACGACGGCGTACTCGCCGTCGTGCTCCACGCGCATGAGCGGCGTCTTGCGCAGCCTGCCCGACTTCGCCCCGACGGAGGTGAGGACGATGATCGGGTGGCCGCGCAGCGTGTTGCCCTCCCGGCCGTCGGTCGCCTCGAAGAGCTCGACCTGCTCTCTGGCCCAGTCGGCGGTACTCGGTTCGTAATCCCCTGTGAGTGGCATGACCCCATTCCACCACCACCACTGGGCGCTCTGCTACCGTGGCGGCATGACCGCCACGATCGGGCTGCAGCTCTACACCATCCGCGAATCGCTGTCCGAAGACGTGCACCGGGCGCTCGCCCGCGTCGCCGAGATCGGCATCGGCTCGATCGAGTTGTACGGAATGAGCGAGCACGCCGACGCGTACGAACGCGCAATCGCCGACACGGGACTCTCGGTGTCGAGCGCGCACGCGAGCATGATCGGCAACGACCCGTCGACGACGCCAGACCTCTCCGAGGCTCTCGACCTCGCCGAGCGTCTCGGTGTGCGCACGCTCATCGATCCGATGACCCCCGCTGCCAATTGGGGCGACGCCGACGAGATCGCGCGCATGGCCGAGGTGCTCAACGCGGCGGCCGAGACGGCCGCTGCCCGCGGCATCCGCGTCGGCTATCACAACCACGACGGCGAGATCCGCGGACGCGTCGGCGACGAGAGCGGGCTCGAGCATTTCGTCTCACTGCTCGACCCGCGCGTCGTGCTCGAGATAGACGCCTACTGGGTGGCCGCCGGTGGTGACGACGTCGTCGCGCTCGCCACGAGTCATGCCGACCGGGTGCGCTACCTGCACGTGAAGGACGGCACCCTCGAGGGTGACGTCGCCGGCCAGCCCGCCGCGGGAACCGGCGAGCCAGAACACCTCGACGGCCAGGTGACGCCGGGCACCGGAGTCGTGCCGCTCGACGCGACGCTGGCGGCGTTGCCTGACCTCGAGTTCGCGGTCATCGAATACGACAGGGTCGTCGGCGACATCTTCGCCGCGATCACCGCATCACGCGACTACCTCATCGAGCGCGGGTACATTTCGTGAGCCGCTCGGGGCCCGTCGGCGTCGGAATCATCGGCGCGGGCGCGATCAGCGACCAGTACCTCACCAATCTCAGCGGGTTTCCGGATGTCTCGGTGCGGATGGTCGCGGACATCGACGTCGCGCGCGCCGCCGCCCAGGCCGCGGCCTACGGCGTGCCGCGGTCCGGCACCGCCGATCAGCTGCTCGCCGACGACTCGGTCGAGATCGTCGTCAATCTCACCATCCCTGCAGTCCACGCCGAGCTCTCCAAGCGCGCGATGGAGAACGGCAAGCACGTCTGGAGTGAGAAGCCGATCAGTCTCGACCGCGCGAGCGGCCGCGACCTGCTCGAGACCTCCGCTCGCACCGGCTCCCGCATCGGCGTCGCACCCGACACCGTGCTCGGTTCCGGCATCCAGAGCGCGCTCCGGGCGATCGCTCGCGGCGACATCGGACGCCCGCTGTCGGCGCTCACCGCCATGCGGGTAGGCGGTCCGGAGCGCTGGCACCCGAATCCCGACTTCTTCTACCAACCCGGCGCCGGTCCGCTCTTCGACATGGGCCCGTACTACCTCACGACCCTCGCGTGCGTTTTCGGGTCCTTCCGCCGGGTCGCCGCTGTCGGCACGCGGGCGAGCGAGTTCCGCACCATCGGCTCCGGCCCGCGGGCCGGTCAGCAGGTGCCCGTGGCCGTTCCGACCCAGGTCAGCGCGATCGCCGGCTTCGAGGGTGGCGGCGCCGCCCAGAGCGTCTTCAGCTTCGACTCGACGCTCGTGCAGATGGGCGTCGTGGAGATCGCGGGCGAGCTCGGCACGCTCGTGCTGCCCGACCCCAACATGTTCGACGGGCCGTCGCTACTGGTTCGCGCCGACGAGACCATCGAGTTGCCGGCCACGGGTTTCGCGGGCGGCCGGGGCTCGGCGGTGCTCGAGATGGCGCGGGCGATCCGCGGCGGAGGAACCGATCCTCTGCCCGCGAGCCTCGCTTACCACGTGCTCGACGTCATGATCGGCATCGAGGAGTCCGCGGCATCCGGCCAATTCATGGCAATCGAGAGCTCGGCGCCGCCGGCCCCGCTTCTGCCCGAGTCCTGGGACCCGGCGGCGCGCACGCTGTAGCCCCGGCGCGCCCCCGGCCGATGGTGATCGAACCGACCCCTCGTCGAGAGTGAGGCGCGCAGGGGAAAGGACCCGACGTCCCAGGCCGCCGAAGCGACGGATCTTTGCCCCGCCGCTACCAGCGCGGCCGGAGCTCGCTCCGCCGCCGTGCGGCGGTCCGACGGCCACGATGGCTCGTCGGTTGTATCGATTCAATAAAGTTTACGGATGTCGCGATCGCGCCTTGACGACGGCCCCTGTCGAGCCGTAGGGTTCACAACGGATTGAATTATATCGATTCAATTTTCCTCGACGCGGAGGTACGGCTGCCGATGGCGACAGAACAGAGCCCGACGGCCATGCCCGAGACGGCCCGCACTTCGGACACCCGCTCGGTGCTCAGCCTCACGGGGGCGGCGAAGACATTCGGCCCCGTCGTGGCGCTCGCCGATGGCACGATCGACCTCCGGCCGGGCGAGATCCATGCCCTCGTCGGCGAGAACGGCGCCGGCAAATCGACCCTCGTGAAGATCCTCGCCGGGGTGCGCGCTCCGGACGCCGGCGACTTCGTCGTCGCTGGGGAACGCGCCAGCTTCCGCACCCCCGCCGACAGCAAGGCTGCCGGCATCTCGGTGATCTACCAGGAGCCGACGCTCTTCCCCGACCTGACGGTCGCGGAGAACATCTTCATCGGGCGTCAACCCACCGGCCGCGGCCGACTCATCGACCGCCGGGAGATGCGGCGCCGGGCGCGCGAGCTGTTTGTCACCCTCGGTGTGCCCATCGATCCGGACCGCACGGCCGAGGGCCTCTCCATCGCCGACCAACAGATCATCGAGATCGCCAAGGCGATCTCCCTCGACGCGCGCGTGCTCGTCATGGACGAGCCGACCGCCGCGCTCTCCGGGGTCGAGGTCGAGCGGCTGTTCACGGTCGCTCGCGCGCTGCGCGACAAGGGTGCCGGAATCCTGTTCATCTCACATCGTTTCGACGAGGTGTTCGCGCTCTGCGACCGCATCACGGTGATGAGGGACGGCCGTTACGTGGCTGTGCACAACACCGCGGATGTATCCGTACCGGAGATCGTAAAGGAGATGGTGGGACGCGAGCTCGGCGCTCTCTTCCCGAAAGAGGTCGCCCCAGTCGGCGACACCGTACTCAGCGTGTCCGGCCTCAATCGGCTCGGCGTCTTCACCGACATCGGCTTCGAGGTGCGGGCGGGCGAGATCGTGGCGCTCTCCGGCCTCGTCGGCGCCGGTCGCACCGAGGTCGCCCGCGCGATCTTCGGCATCGACCGCTACGACTCCGGAACGGTCTCTCTCCACGGCAAGCCGCTTTCACCACACAGCCCCCAGCGGTCCATCTCCGCGGGCATCGGCTTCGTTCCGGAGGATCGCCGCAAGCAGGGCCTCGTGATGGACCTCTCGGTCGCGCGCAACGCGACACTCACACTGCGGAAGTCGCTCGCTCGCTTCGGCCTCATCTCCGGGTCACGCGAACGTCAGGCCGCCGAGGAGTGGTCGGCGAGGCTCCAAGTGAAGAGGAGTTCACAGGACTATGCGGTGTCGACGCTGTCGGGCGGAAACCAACAGAAAGTGGTGCTCGCCAAGTGGCTTGCGACGGCACCGAAGCTGCTCATCGTCGACGAGCCGACGCGCGGCATCGACGTCGGCACGAAGGCGGAGGTGCATCGCCTGCTCTCGGATCTCGCGGGACGCGGAATCGCCATCATCATGATTTCGAGTGAGCTGCCCGAAGTGCTCGGCATGGCCGACCGCATCCTCGTCATGCACGAGGGCCGGATCAGCGCCGAGTTCTCCCGTGCCGAAGCGACGGCGGAGCTCGTCATGCACGCCGCAACGTCGGCGGAGGACGTGTCGCGATGACCGGGACACGATTGGGACACCCGGAGACGGCGCGCGCGACATCCGCCCTGCGGTCGTTCCTCAAGGCCCGTGAGCTGCCGGTGCTCGGAGCGCTGATCGCGCTCATCGTCGTGACCTCGGTGATCAACCCGAGGTTCCTCTCACCCCAGAGCACCAAAGACCTCATGCTCAACGCCACGATCGTCATCATCCTCGCGGTCGGCCAGGCGCTCGTGATCATCACCCGCAACGTCGACCTGTCGATCGGCTCCATCCTCGGCCTCGTCGCCTTCGGAACGGGCACCCTCTTCGACGCCGCTCCCGGCGTTCCGATACCCCTCGTGTTCGTCGTCGGGATGGTGTTCGGCGCGGCACTCGGCGCGATCAACGGCATGCTCGTCACCGCCGCGAAGGTGCCCGCGCTAGTGATCACTCTCGGCACGATGTACATCTATCGCGGCGCGCTCTCCAGCTGGGCGGGGTCGAAGCAGTTCTTCTCCGGCGACAACCCCCGTGAGTTCGGAAGCCTCTCCGTCGACACGTTCTTCGGCTTCCCGATCATCACCCTCGTGGCGATCGTGGTGGTCGTCGCCGTCGGCTTCTTCATGCGGGCGGTGCGCAGCGGACGAGACCTGTATGCCATCGGGTCGGATCCGGAGGCCGCGCGTCTCTTCGGCATCGCCGTGAGCAAGCGGGTGCTCGGCGCCTTCGTGGCGAGCGGCGCCCTGACGGGCCTCGCCGGAGTGCTCTATACCTCCCGGTACAACTCGGTCGGAGCGCTCACGGGCAGCGGGCTCGAGCTCGACGTCGTCGCGGCCGTCGTGGTCGGCGGCGTGGCGATCTCGGGCGGCACCGGCACCGTGGTGGGCGCAGCGATCGGTGCCGTGCTCCTGTCGACTATCACCGGCGCCCTGACTGCGACGCGGGTCGACAAATTCTGGCAGCAGGCCATCGTCGGCGTGCTCATCCTGTCCGCCATCATCGTCGACCGGGTCGTCTCGGTACGCAGTGCACGCAAACTTCGAGTCAGTGAGGCCCGCGATGTCTGAGACCCTGACCGCATCGATCGTCAAGACCCGGGGCGCCCTCGCCAGACGGCTCACCGGTCACGACGCGATCATCATCTACGTGCTCTTCGCGGTGGTCATCGTGTCGTGCCTGGGCGTGCGCTTCTTCGCATCGACACTGACCGTCGGCTTCCTGCTCATCCAGGTCATCCCGATCCTGCTCCTCGCCATGCCGATGGCGCTCGTGATCATCTCCGGTGAGATTGACCTCTCCGTCGCATCCATCGCGGGGCTCACGAGCGCCGTGATGGGGGTGCTCTGGCGAGACACTGGGTGGGACATCGTCACGGTCATGGTCGCATCGGTGCTCGCAGGGGTCGTCTGCGGAGCGTTCAACGGCTTCCTGATCACGACCTTGGGCCTGCCATCCCTCGCCGTCACCATCGGCACCCTCGCGCTCTTCCGCGGCCTCGCGCTCGTGGTCATCGGCGACCAGAAGGTCGCCGACTTCCCGCGCGAGCTCAACGTATTCGTACTCTCCAAGCTCGGCGCCACCGGCATCCCGGTCGTCATGATCTTCGTCGTGCTGATCATCGCGTTCTTCGCCGTGCTGCTCCACTTCACGCCCTTCGGCCGCGGACTCTTCGCGCTCGGGTACAGCACGGAGGCAGCGTCGTTCGTGGGCATCCGCGTCGGGCACGCCAAGTTCTGGCTCTTCATCGCGACGGGCACGGTGTCGGGCATCGTCGGGGTGTTCCTCACCCTCCGACTGGCGAGCGCCGGGCCCGACAACGGCACGGGCATGGAGCTCAGCGTGATCGCCGCCGTGCTGCTCGGCGGCGTCTCGATCTTCGGCGGCAAGGGAGCCATTCCTGGGGTCATCGGGGGCGTGCTGCTGATCGGCGTGCTGACGTATGCCCTGCGGCTCGCCAAGGTTCCCGAGACGGCTCTCATCATCGTCACCGGAAGCCTGCTCGTCATCTCGGTCGTCGCACCGAGCGTCACGACGTGGGCGCGGGAACGCGTCCGGCTCGCCCGTGTCCACTCAGTCGTCCAAGGGACATCCTCCCTCGGGTCACCCCACGCCTAGCACCAGGCGTATTCACGAAAGGAAGAACAATGATGTTGTTTTCTCGGGCCCGAAGCGGGAGTCCCAGGCGCGGCGCAAGTTTCGCTGCCGTGGCCGTCACAGTCGCGCTCGTTGCTACCGGTTGTGCGGCGGCCGACGGGGGCGGGGATGGCAGCGGCGGCGAAGGCGGCGGTTCGACTATCGCCTTCCTGCCCAAGCAGTTGAACAACCCGTACACGGACGTCGTTCTCGGCGGCGGTGAAGACGGCGCGAAGGAGGCGGGATTCGACTCGCAAGTGCTCGGTCCGCTCGAGGCGAGCGCGAGCGCGCAGATCCCGTTCATCGAACAGGCCACACAGGAAGGCACGAACGTCATCGTGATCGCCGCGAACGACCCCGACGCCGTCGGGCCGTCGTTGTCGGCCGCGCGTGAGGCCGGCGCGAAGATCGTCGCCTTCGACTCCGACACCGATCCTGACTACCGCGACATCTTTATCAGCCAGGTCGTCGCCAAGGATGTCGCTCTCATCCAGCTGGAGATCATCTCCGAGCAGATCGGCGGGGCCGGCGACGTAGCGATCCTGTCAGCGACCGCCACCGCATCCAACCAGAACGAGTGGATCAAGTTCATGGAGGAGGAGCTCGCGTCGAACCCCGACTACGCCGACATCCACCTCGTAGCCAAGGTCTACGGCGATGACGACGCCGACAAGTCGTTCCAGGAGACCCAGGGCCTGCTGTCGTCGTACCCGAACCTCAAGGGCATCATCTCGCCGACGACGGTCGGCATCGCCGCGGCGGCGAAGTACCTCTCGACGTCGGACTACAAGGGCAAGGTCGCATTGACCGGCCTCGGCCTGCCGAACGAGATGCGCGAATTCGTGAAAGACGACACGGTGAAGGAGTTCGCTCTCTGGGACCCGGCACAGCTCGGCTACGTAGCCGCGTTCGCCGGCAAGGCACTCGTCGATGGTGACATCACCGGCGCGGAAGGCGACTCCTTTGAGGCGGGCGACCTCGGCACGATCGAGGTCGGCAAGGACGGCGTCGCGATCGTAGGTCCACCCACGCGCTTCAACGCGGACAACATCGACGACTACGACTTCTAACCGGTCGTAGCCCCGCCTGGGCCTGTCTACCTCGACAGGCCCAGGGAACCCGCACATCCGAACGTCGCATGACGGAGAAAGGCACCGATGACCGACATCCTCGCGCCGAAGAAGCGCCGCCAAACTCGAATCGGCCTCGTGGCCGGCGGGCTGGCCGCGTACTGGCCGCAGTTTCCCGACCTCCTGCCACAACTCCGGGAGTCGAGCCGTTACGTCACCGCGCGGTTCGACGACCTCGACGCCGAGGTCGTCGATGTCGGCTTCGTCTCGGATGCGCAAGAGGCGAATGTCGCGGCGGAGAAGCTGCGGCTGGCCGACTGCGACCTCATCGTGATCTTCCTCACCACCTACCTCACGTCGTCGATGGTGCTACCGATCGCGCAGCGCGCGAAAACGCCGGTGCTCGTGATCGACCTCCAACCCACCGAGGCCATGGACCACGCCAACGTCGACACCGGCACGTGGCTCGCGTATTGCGGCCAGTGTCCCGTGCCCGAGGTCGCCAACGTCTTCCGCCGTGCCGGCATCCCCTTCCGTTCGGTCTCCGGCCATCTGAAACAGGAGTCGGCGTGGACGCGCATCAACCAGTGGGTGCACGCGGCCGGCGTGCGCGCCACCCTCCGCACCGCGCGACACGGGCTCATGGGTCACCTCTATCCAGGGATGCTGGATGTGTCGACAGACCTCACGCTCGTCTCGACACAGTTCGGCTCACACGTCGAGGTACTCGAGTTCGACGACCTGCGCGTGCGAGTGGCGGAGGTCACCGACGCGCAGGTACGCGAACGCATGGCCCTCGCGCGGGAGCTCTTCACCCTCGACGCATCCGTCGACGACGACGACTTCGCGTGGGGCGCGAAGGTGTCGGTCGGACTCGACCGCCTCGTCGACGACTTCGACCTCGACTCTGCCGCCTACTACCACCGCGGTCTCGAGGGCGAGCAGCATGAGCGCCTCGGCGCGGGGATGATCCTCGGCGCATCGCTGCTCACGGCACGCGGCATCCCGTTCGTGGGAGAGTACGAGCTACGCACGAGCCTCGCGATGCTCGCGGCCCATTCGATGGGCGCGGGGGGATCGTTCACCGAGATCCAGGCACTCAACTTCTTCGACGGCGTCGTGGAGATGGGACACGATGGGCCGGCCCATCTCGCCGTCTCCGAGCGCCGCCCCCTGTTGCGCGGGTTGGGCGTCTATCACGGCAAGCGCGGCTACGGCGTCTCGGTGGAGTTCGACGTGAAGCAGGGACCGGTCACGACGTTCGGCATCGGTCAGGATCGCGACGGCACCTACACCTTCATCACCAGCGAGGGAACCGTGGTGCCTGGCCCGGTTCTCGCGATCGGCAACACGACCAGCCGGGTCGACTTCGGCGGTGACCCAGGCGAATGGGTCGACGAATGGTCGCAGGCCGGCGTCGGACACCACTGGGCGCTGTGCGTCGGGCACCGCGCCGCCGACCTCCGCGCCGCGGCCAGCCTGCTGGGCATCGAACACCGCCACGTCGACATGGCCGCCCTGCCGCGCTGGCGATGATTGCGGCAGCCGCCGACGCCGCGCCCCAAGAGGCGTGACCCAGGAAATGGAGAACACCGGATGACACAGCGTTACTGCTTCCAATTGCAGGTCAAGCCCGACCACATCGAGCAGTATCGCGTCACCCACGCCGCGGTGTGGCCCGACATGCTCGAGGCGTTGAAGGCCACGGGGTGGAACAACTACTCGATCTTCCTGCGCGACGACGGCCTCGTCATCGGATATTTCGAGAGCGACGACCTCCGTGCGTCTCTCGACGGGATGGCCGCGACCGAGGTCAACGCACGCTGGCAGGCCGCGATGGCCGAGCACTTCGTCGACCTCGACGTACCGGCCGACCAGGCCTTCCTCTATCTCCCGGAGGTGTTCAACCTCGACGACCAGCTCACGCGGGCGCACGCGACCGGCAGCGTCTGAGGATGTCTGAGGAAGCGTCTTCCCCACGAAGGATACAGCACGTATACTCCCAGTTGAAACGATTCATCCGGCCGCCTGGCCGCCGGTGACACGAACAGAGAGAATTCCAATGGTGCAATTCAGCGACATCTCGTCCGCGCTCGAGACGCAAGCCATCGAGCTGCCGTCGTGGGCGTTCGGCAACTCCGGCACGCGCTTCAAGGTCTTCGGCACGCCCGGTACGCCGCGCACCCCGCAGGAGAAGATCGCCGACGCGGCGAAGGTCAACGAGTACACCGGGCTCTCCCCCACCGTTGCGCTGCACATCCCGTGGGACGAGGTCGACGACTACGCCGAGTTGCGTCGCTACGCCAACGACCTCGGCCTCGAGCTCGGCACCATCAACTCGAACACCTTCCAGGACGACGACTACAAGTTCGGGTCGCTCACGCACACCGACCCGAAGATCCGCCAGAAGGCGATCGACCACCACTTCGAGTGCATCGACATCATGGACGCGACGGGCTCCCGCGACCTCAAGATCTGGCTCGCCGACGGCACGAACTACCCGGGCCAGGGCGACATCCGCGGCAGGCAGGACCGCCTCGCCGACTCGCTCGCGTCGATCTACGCCCGCATCGGCGAGTCGCAGCGCCTCGTGCTCGAGTACAAGTTCTTCGAGCCGGCTTTCTACCACACGGATGTTCCCGACTGGGGCACCTCGTATGCCCAGGTCGCCGCGCTCGGCGAGCGCGCACTCGTCTGCCTCGACACCGGCCACCACGCGCCGGGCACCAACATCGAGTTCATCGTCGCCCAGCTGCTGCGCCTCGGGAAGCTCGGCTCGTTCGACTTCAACTCCCGCTTCTACGCCGACGACGACCTCATCGTGGGCGCGGCCGACCCGTTCCAGCTGTTCCGCATCCTCTATGAGGTCATCCGCGGCGGCGGCTACGGCCCCGACTCGGGCGTCGCGTTCATGCTCGACCAGTGCCACAACGTCGAAGACAAGATCCCGGGGCAGATGCGCTCCGTGCTCAATGTGCAGGAAATGACGGCGCGCGCGCTGCTCGTCGACGCCGTCGCGCTCAAGGCCGCGCAGGACGCGGGCGACGTGCTCGGCGCCAACGGCATCCTCATGGACGCGTTCTACACCGACGTGCGCCCCGACCTCGCCGCGTGGCGCGAGTCGCGCGGGCTCGCCGCCGACCCGATGGCGGCCTACGCGGCATCCGGATACCAGAAGACGATCGCCGAAGAACGAGTGGGCGGCCTGCAGGCCGGCTGGGGGGCATGACCATGACGAACACCGCTGCTGCTGAACTGATTGCACGGTCGAACCGCCTCGGCTCCGACCCGCGCGTCACCAACTACGCGGGGGGCAACACCTCGGCGAAGGGCACCGAGACCGACCCCGCCACGGGCGAGCCGGTCGAGCTGCTCTGGGTCAAGGGCTCCGGGGGCGACCTCGGCACCCTCACGGAGTCCGGGCTTGCCGTGCTGCGCCTCGACCGCGTGCGCGCGCTGAAGAACATCTACCCGGGCGTCGAGCGCGAAGACGAGATGGTCGCCGCCTTCGACTACACGCTGCACGGAAAGGGCGGTGCCGCGCCGTCGATCGACACGGCCATGCACGCACTCGTCGACGCGAACCACGTCGACCACCTGCATCCGGACGCCGGGATCGCGTTCGCCACGTCGGCCGACGGCGAGGCGCTCACCGCCGAGGCGTTCGGCGGGCGCGTCGCGTGGGTCGACTGGCGTCGCCCCGGATTTCAGCTCGGCCTCGACATCGCGGCCATAGAAGAGGCGAACCCCGACTCCATCGGTGTCATCCTCGGTGGTCACGGCATCACGGCGTGGGGTGACACCTCAGAGGAGGCTGAGGCGAACAGCCTGTGGATCATCAAGACGGCGGAGACGTACATCGCAGAATTGGGCAAGTCGCACCCGTTCGGCGACGACCTGCCCGGCTACGGCGCGCTGCCGCCGGAGGAGCGCCTCGCAAAGGCGGCGGCTCTCGCGGCGCACGTGCGTGGCCTCGCCTCGACCGACCGGCCACAGGTCGGCAGCTTCACCGATGCCGAGGTCGTCACCGACTTCCTGTCGCTCAGCGAACACCCACGGCTCGCGGCCCTCGGCACGAGCTGCCCCGACCACTTCCTGCGCACCAAGGTGAAGCCGCTCGTGCTCGACCTGCCGGCGTCCGCCTCGATCGAGGACTCGATCGCCCGCCTCGACGAGTTGCACGAGCGATACCGCGCCGACTACGCGGCCTACTACGAGAAACATGCGGAGCCCGGGTCTGCGGCCATGCGCGGCGCCGACCCCGCCATCGTCCTGATCCCCGGCGTCGGAATGTTCAGCTATGGCGCCGACAAGCAGACCGCGCGCGTCGCCGGAGAGTTCTACATCAACGCAATCAACGTGATGCGGGGAGCGGAGGCGATCTCGACCTACACACCGATCTCCGACGAGGAGAAGTTCCGCATCGAGTACTGGTCGCTCGAGGAGGCGAAGTTGCAGCGCCTGCCGAAGCCCAAGCCGCTCGCGGGTCGCATCGCCCTCGTCACCGGCGCGGCATCCGGAATCGGCAAGGCCATCGCGACCCGGCTCGCGGCCGAGGGCGCCTGCGTCGTCATCGCCGACCTCGACATCACCAAGGCCCGGGATGCCGCGGCCGAGATCGGCAACACAGACACGGCGATCGGCGTGCAAGCCAACGTGACGAGCGAGACCGAGGTGCAGTCGTCGATCAATGCCGCGCTGCTCGCCTTCGGCGGCCTCGACCTCGTCGTCAACAACGCGGGGCTCTCGCTGAGCAAGTCGCTGCTCGAGACCACGGTCGCCGACTGGGACCTGCAGCACGACGTGATGGCGAAGGGCTCGTTCCTCGTCTCGCGTGCGGCGGCGAAGGTGCTCATCGACCAGAAGCTGGGTGGCGACATCATCTACATCTCGAGCAAGAACTCCGTCTTCGCGGGCCCGAACAACATCGCCTACTCGGCGACGAAGGCCGATCAGGCACACCAGGTGCGGCTGCTCGCGGCCGAACTCGGCGAGTACGGCGTCAAGGTCAACGGCATCAATCCCGACGGCGTCGTGCGTGGATCAGGGATCTTCGCCGGCGGTTGGGGTGCAAAGCGCGCCGCCGTGTACGGGGTGCCCGAACAAGAACTCGGCACGTACTATGCGCAGCGCACGCTGCTCAAGCGCGAGGTGCTGCCCGAGAACGTCGCGAACGCCGTGTTCGTGCTGTGCACGAGCGACCTCAGCCACACGACCGGGCTCCACATCCCAGTCGACGCGGGTGTGGCCGCGGCCTTCCTGCGATGACCGTCGCCGTCGCCGCCGTCGATCTCGGCGCGACGAGCGGGCGGGTCATGCTGGGGCACGTGTCGGCGAACGAGCTCAGCATCCGCCCGATCGCCCGGTTTGCCAACACGCCCGTGCGCACGATCGACGGCCTGCACTGGAACGTCCTCGAGCTCTATCGCAGCGTCGTCGCCGGACTCGCTGCCGCCGCGGGAGAAGAGCCGGCGATCGCGAGCATCGGCATCGACTCCTGGGCGGTCGACTATGCGCTGATGCGCGGCGGACGGATCCTCGGGATGCCGTACCACTACCGCGACAAGCGCAACGCGACGGCGGTCGAAGCGGCTCACGCACTCGTGAGCCCGGCGGAGCTCTATGCCGCGAACGGCCTGCAGCACCTGCCGTTCAACTCGCTGTACCAGCTCACATCCGACCGCCTCGAGGGCACGCTCGCGGTGGCGGATGGCTTCCTCCTCGTGCCCGACCTCCTCGCCTATTGGCTCACCGGACGGCAGGTCGCCGAGCGCACCAACGCGTCGACCACGGGGCTGGTCAACGTCGCTACGGGCCAGTGGGATGACGGCCTGCTCGAGCGCCTCGAGCTTCCGCGCGCGCTGTTTCCGCGACTCGTCGACCCGGGCGCCAGCATCGGCTCGCTTCTTCCCGACGTAGCGAGGGAGACCGGGATGGCTGCGACCACGACGGTCACGGCCGTGGGCTCCCACGACACCGCGTCGGCGGTTCTCGCCGTACCCGCGGTCGACGCAGACTTCGCCTACATCTCGTGCGGAACCTGGGGTCTCGTGGGCGTCGAGCTGGAACATCCCGAACTCAGCGAGGCGGGGCGCCTCGCCAACTTCACGAACGAAGGCGGCGTCGACGGGACTGTGCGCTACCTCCACAACGTCATGGGGCTGTGGTTGCTCAGCGAGTCGGTGCGTGAGTGGGAACGCGGCGCCTCCCCCATCAGCCTGCCCGCGCTGCTCGACGCCGCCGCGGCCGTCGCCGAACCCGTCGCCGTCTTCGACACGAACGACCCGAGGTTCCTGGCTCCCGGCGACATGCCGGCGCGCATTGCGGAGTGGTGCCGTGACAACGGTGCCGTCGTGCCGAACACTCAGGCCCAGTTCGTGCGCAGCATTGTGGAGAGCCTCGCCGATGCCTTCGCGCGGGCCGTCTTCACGGCCGCATCGCTCTCGGGTAAGACCGTCTCAGTGATCCACATCGTCGGCGGCGGATCACAAAACGCACTGCTCTGCCAGCTGCTCGCCGACCGCAGCGGTCTGCCCGTGCTGGCCGGACCTGTGGAGGCGACCGCCATCGGCAACGTGCTCGTGCAGGCGCGAACAAGCGGGCTTGTCAGCGGCTCGCGTGAATCGCTCCGAGCGCTCGTGGCGACCGCATTCCCGACGCGCACCTTCGTGCCCGCTGGTTGAGCGGGTCGCGCAGCGACCATATCGAAACCGGCCGCTGCCGGCGTCTCCCCCGCCTACGTCTTGCGGCTCGTCCCCGGTAAGCTCGCCCTCTTCGTCGCGGCCGTGGAGCGCTGCGCGTGCGCGTGCGCACGACGATGACCCAGAGCGGCGAGGCCACGGGCGACGTCACGTCGGCCGAGATCCTGGAGGCCGTGTCGCTCTCCCCCGTCGAGCTCATCCGCGTTCGCCGCTCCGTAGAAGCGAGCTCGCCGCTCGCGAACACGCGCCGGGGCGCGGCGTCGATCCACCAGAAATGGTCGGCGCCGTGGGCGGTATCGAGCACCCGTTCGACCTGGACAAATGTGACGTCGCCGACGGCGCCCGACTAGATGAGCTCGCGCGGCGCCGGGTTGCGTGGGCTGTACGGGTAGTTGAACGTCGTGACGACGCTGTGGCCGCTCTCCTCGATCGCCGACGCGATGCGGCGCAGCCCGTCGGCGGTGAGCGTGATGGGCTTCTCGACGACGACGTCTGCGCCGGCCAGGAGCGAGCGTGAGATCAGCTCGGCGTGAGCGAAGTCGGGCGACGTGACAATGACGCGGTCGATCCGCTCGTCACGGATGGCGCGCTCGAGGTCGTCGGGGGCGAATCGCAGCGGCACAGGGGCACCGGCGGCGACGAATTCCGCCTCGTAGAAGTCGAGGCGCCCGGAGTTCGTGTCGCTCCAGGCGACGAGTTCCGCAACATCCACGTGATCGCCGCGCAGGGCGTCGAGGTACATCTGGGCGCGGTGCCCCGTACCGATCAGGGCATAGCGTTCGCGGCGAGGCATGGACGCGGTCACGATCGTTCCTGTTCTGCCCGGGTGGTCGGGGTGGATGGAGCGGCGCTCGCCCCCACGGCGAGCGCCGTCGCGCGCGGGAGATCGGACGGGCCGTTCGCCACGACGACGGAGTAGCGGAAGCGCACCTTCTCGCCCGCCGCGACGACGAGGGCATCGGTGGCGAACGGAGCGGGGCACAGGCCGACGTACTCCTCCGTGCGCACGAACCAGGGCGTCGGATGTCGCGGGTTCTCGCCGTGATCGATCATGAGCACGGTGCCGGCCTCGGCCGAGTAGCCCATCCAGTCGCCGCTCGAGCCCATGAGCTCCTCGCCGCCCGTCGTGTCGGCGGAGAGAACGGTTCCGTGGCCCATCGACGTGGGGCCGCGCCAGAAGAGGCCGCCGTACCCGGCGCTCGCGCGACCCTCGGTCGCGGGCGAGCCGAGGTCGATGGCGCCGCCCGACACGTTGCGCATCACGGAGTCGAAGACGAGCGTCCATGAGCCGAGGTCGGCGGCGACAGTCGCGCTGAGTCGCCGACGCTCGGTGAAGACGGGATCGCCGGCCGCCGACATCCACTGCAATTGTTCTTCGAGTTCGACACCGGCATCCGTCGCGTCGAACGCCGTGAAACCGCGGTGGTCGACCCGGCCGTTGTTGGGAAGCTGCACGTAGCCGCGGTCGCGTATGAAGGTCGGGCCGCCCCAGAAGTTGTGGGCGCCCGCGTTGGGCAGCGACCATGACAAGCCCGTGTGCCAGACATGGTCGTCGGGGCGCGACTGGGTGACCGTCTCACCGGCGAGCGTCTTGAGCGGATGGAGGTAGGGGCGTGGTGACTCCAGCTGGTCGACCGGCGAGCGGTAGACGTAGGTGAAGAGTTCGACCCCATGGGCGCTGACCACGACGCTGCCGCTCGCGTGATCCTCGGCCGTGAAAATCGTCATACCCGCCTCTTCGCATCGGAACAATAACCACGAGCCTAGCGGGTAAGCGCTTTCTCGGTCGAGCCGCCGCCCCCGGAACGGGCTGGGCGAATAGGCTGTGGCGAGTCGGGCGGTTGCCCGGATCACCCGGTCGCGCCATGCGTGAACGAGAGCGGCACGCGAGGGAGAAGCGCATGAGCACGACGCAGCGCACCGGGTCTGTGACCCTGCACGACGTGGCTCGCGAGGCCGGCGTCTCGTTGGCCACCGCGTCGCGCGCGCTGAACGGCAGCGCGCGCACCGTCAACGACGAATACCGCCAGCGGGTCATGGCCGCGGCCCTCAAGCTCAACTACTCCACCAATCTGTCGGCGCAAGCAGTGGCGAAGGGGTCGACGACGTCCGTGGCGCTGCTCGTCGGAGACATCGCTGACCCCTACTTCTCGTCGATCGCGGCCGGTGTCATCCGCGGGTCGGAGGAGGCGGGGCTCATCGTCACCATGTCGGTGACGGAGCGCTCCCCCGAGCGAGAGCTCGAGCTCGTGCGCGCCCTCCGCGGGCAACGACCTCGCGTCATCATCCTGGCCGGCAGCCGCAGCTCGGAGGAGGAGCACCAGTCCGCCCTCGCGCAGGAGCTGCAGTCGTTCGAGGGGAACGGAGGGCGCGTCGTGTTCGTCAGCCAACACGAGCTGCCCTTCGACACCGTGCGCATCGACAACTACGGCGGCGCTCGGGCGCTCGCAACCTCGCTCGTCGGGCTCGGCTACACCCGGTTCGGCGCGATCACGGGCGAGCACGCGCTCATCACCGCGCGCGATCGCCTCGCCGGATTCTCCGACGGGCTCGCCGAGCACGGCATCACCCTCGACCCGCGCAACGTCGAGAGCGGAGGCTTCACGCGCGACGGCGGCTTCGACGGCGCCGTGCGGCTCGCCGATCGCGGCCTCGACGACGTGGAACTCGTCTTCGCGGTGAACGACGTGATGGCGATCGGTGCGATGAGCGGGTTCCGCTCCCGCGGCATCGAACCGGGCACCCAGGTCGCCGTCGCTGGCTTCGACGACATCCAGGCCGTGCGCGACGTCACCCCCGCGCTCACGACGGTGTCCATCCCGCTGTTCGAGGTGGGCGAGTCGGCCCTTGCCCTCGCGCTCCGGCCGCGCGGCGCCGACGCGGAGCGCGACCTCGCCGTCGCGACATCCGTGGTGCTGCGCGCGAGCACGCCGGGGGTCGCGGCGCGCTGAGGCTGGTGCGTCTCGGGCGCTGCCCTCTGCGGGTGCGGTTGCACGCGACTCCGTCATGTCCGGTTCGGCGGGCGGATGGTGCGGCCTCGGTGTCGCACCATGACCGTTTGCCCAGAGCTCCCCGCCTGGCTATAGTGTGGTAAACGCTTTCCCAGCGCCGCGGTCCGCGTCCCACGCGAGAAGAGAAGAGACATCAGTGTCACAGTCGACAATCGGCATCATCGTCAACGGCGCCACCGGCCGCATGGGCTATCGCCAGCACCTCGTGCGGTCGCTGCTCGCGATCCGCGACCAGGGCGGCGTCATCACAAGCGACGGGACGCGCCACCAGATCGAGTTGATGATCATCGGCCGCAACGAGGCGAAGCTTACGGAGCTCGCCGACAAGCACGGCATCGAGCACTACACGACCGACCTCGATGCCGCCCTCGCCGACCCGCGCTGGACCATCTACTTCGACGCGCTCGTCACCCGAGCCCGCGTCCAGGGAATCAAGAAGGCCATCGCGGCGGGCAAGCACGTCTACACGGAGAAGCCGACGGCCGAGTCGAGCGCGGAGGCCTTCGAGCTCGCCCGCCTCGCGCGGGAAGCCGGCGTCAAGAACGGCGTCGTGCACGACAAGCTGTACCTGCCCGGCCTGCAGAAGCTCAAGCGCCTCATCGACTCCGGATTCTTCGGCCAGATCCTCAGCGTGCGCGGCGAGTTCGGCTACTGGGTGTTCGAGGGCGACTGGCAGGCGGCCCAGCGCCCGAGCTGGAACTACCGCAGCGAAGACGGCGGGGGCATCATCGTCGACATGTTCCCGCACTGGAACTACGTGTTCGAGAACCTGTTCGGCCGCATCGAGAGCGTCTACGCACGCACCGCGACCCACATCCCCACGCGCGTCGGCGAAGACGGCGCGGCATATACGGCGACGGCGGATGACGCGGCGTACGCCGTCTTCGACATCGAGGGCGGCATCGTGGCTCAGGTGAACTCGAGCTGGGTCGTGCGTGTCGACCGCAAGGAGCTCGTCGAGTTCCAGGTCGACGGCACGCTCGGCAGCGCGGTCGTCGGGCTGTTCGGGGCGAGGATCCAGCCGCGCAACGCCACGCCGCGCCCCACGTGGAACCCCGACCTCACCGAGACGCACGACTACACGTCGGACTGGCTCGAGGTGCCCGACAACGACGACTTCGAGAACGGTTTTAAGACGCAGTGGGAGCAGTTCCTGCTGCACGTGATCGAAGATGCGCCCCACGTCTACGACTTCACCGCCGGTGCGCGTGGAGTCCTCCTCGCCGAGGCCGGTCTCGAGTCGAACGCCAGCGGGCGCCGCATCGACCTCCCCACGAGCTGAGACACACCATGACCGACCTCCACCTCCTCGACGCGGCGGGCGCCGCCAGCACCGCCGACCTCCGCGAGGCCCCCGCCTACACGCGACCGACGAAGCCGCTCGTGAGCAGGATCGCGTACGCCGCCGCGCACGTCGTGCCGCGCGTCACGGCCGACAACACCCCCGGCCGGCCGGCCGACATCGACTGGGATGCGACGATCGACTTCCGCCGCCACGTCTGGTCGTGGGGGCTTGGGGTCGCCGACGCCATGGACACCGCTCAGCGGAACATGGGCCTCGACGCCGCCGCGACGCGCGAGCTCATCGCCCGCAGCGCCCAGGCGGCACGCGAGGAGGGCGGCGCACTCGTCGTCGGTGTGAACACCGACCACATCGACGACGAGGTCATCACTCTCGACGCGGTGATCGACGCCTACAAGGAGCAGCTGCACTTCAGCGAGGACGCCGGTGCCGGGGTAGTGCTCATGGCCAGCCGTCACTTGGCTCGAGCCGCGACATCCGCCGACGACTACGTGCGCGTCTACCGCGAGGTGCTGGATGCCGCGACCACGCCGGTCATCCTGCACTGGCTCGGTGCCGCCTTCGACCCCTCGCTCGCGGGCTATTTCGGGTCGACGGATTCCGCGACCGCGAGCTCGACCGTGCTCGAGATCATCACCGAGAACGCCGAGCACGTGAGCGGCATCAAGATGAGCCTGCTCGATCCGATCGCCGAGATCGCCGTGCGCGGCCGCCTGCCGGAGACGGCGACAATGTTCACGGGCGACGACTTCAACTACGTCGGACTGATCGCGGGATCCGGCGGCGCTTCGACGGGCTCGCCGACCGGGCGGCAGCACTCCAACGCGCTGCTCGGCGCGTTCGCCGCGCTGGCCCCGAGCGCGTCCGCGGCGATCCAGGCGCTCGACGCCGGCGATCGCGGCGAGTTCGAGAGCATCCTCGGGCCGACCGAAGACCTCTCGCGGCAGATCTTCGCCGCGCCGACGTTCTATTACAAGACAGGTGTGGCCTTCATGTCGTGGCTCAACGGACACCAGCAGGCGTTCACCATGGTCGGCGGGCTGCACTCCGCCAGATCGCTGCCGCACCTCAGCGAGATCGTGCGGATCGCGAACCGCTCGGGGGCGCTCGAGAGTCCCGAACTCGCGGCCGACCGGTGGCATGGCCTGCTCCGCCTCAACGGCGTCGATCTCCCGACGGGAGCCGGCGCATGACCGCCCACCCGCGACTGAGCCTCAACCAGGCGACCATCAAGTACGCCGACCTGTCCGAGGCGATCGCAGCCACCGTCGACGCCGGCTACTCGAGCATCGGGCTCTGGCGCGAACCGGTGCAGGGGAGGGGCCTCGGCCGCAGCATCCGCGAGATCGAAGACAGCGGACTGCGCGTCTCGAGCCTGTGCCGCGGCGGCTTCTTCACGATGGCGGATGGCCCCGAGCGACGCTCGAGCATCGACGACAACCGGCGTGCGATCGCCGAGGCGAGCGCGCTCGGCGCCCCGACGCTCGTGCTCGTGGCCGGCGGCCTACCGGCGGGCTCAAAAGACATCGTCGGCGCGCGTGAGAGGGTGCGCGACGCGATCGGCGAACTCGCGGATGATGCGGCCGCCGCCGGGGTCACGCTGGCCATCGAGCCGCTGCATCCGATGTACGCGTCCGACCGTGCCGTCGTCTCGACGCTCGGGCAGGCGCTCGACATCGCCGAACAATTTCCGCTGGGCGTGACCGCTGTCGTGGTGGACACCTTCCACGTCTGGTGGGACCCCCAGTTGTTCGAGCAGATCGCCCGTGCCGGTGGGCGAATCGCGAGCTACCAGGTGTGCGACTGGTCGACACCGCTGCCCGCCGACGTGCTGCTCGCGCGCCACTATCCGGGCGACGGCGTGATCGACTTCGCGAGCATCAGCGCCGCGGTCGAGGCCGCCGGGTACACCGGCGACATCGAGGTGGAGATCTTCAACAAGGAGATCTGGGAAGACACGTACGCGAACGTCGCCGCGCGCACGCGGGACGCGTTCGCGGCCGCGGTCGCACCGCACGTGTCGGCAGGCGCGGGCACCGGCGCCCTGGTGCGGCTCTGAGCGGCGGGGTCGACGCTGAGCGACGACCAATTGCCCGAGCAAGGTCCCACTCCCCCTGTCGGCGCGGGTACGGCGCGGCGTAGCATTTCGTGATAAACGCCGCCACGACTCAGGGAGCTTCCAATGAACATGACCGACCAGATGATGAGCATGATGTCCAGCGACTCGATGACCATGGGCATGGCCATGGACATGAAGCTCATGCAGGAGTGCATCGAGGCCTGTTCCGCCGCCGAGCAGGCCTCGCTCATGTGCGCAGACGCCGGCTCGGGCGACAACATGGGCAAGATGATGAGCATGTGCGCCAACACTGCCGACATGACGAACGCCATGATGCGGATGATGATGCGTCCGATGGGCTACGACATGGCCAGCATGATGGGCATGCTCGAGGCCACGATGATGATGTGCCGCGCGTGCGCCACCGAGTGCATGATGCACGCCGACATGAGCGACCACTGCAGGATGTGCGCCGAGGTATGCACGAACGCCGTCGCCGCATGCGAGGCGTTCAAGGCGTCGATGCCGGTAGCCGGCTAGCGCACGCTGTAGAGCGCGCGCCCTACGGCGAGCACGCCGTACTGGTCGTGCAGCGACACCGGTTCGCCCTCGGCGACGTCGATCGACTCGTAGTGCCACACGCGCGACACGACGCCATCGAGGTCGACGAGTTCGAGCCATCCGTCGGTCGATGCCTGGTTGACCACGGCGTCGCGCCAGTGGCTCGCGGCCGCGACCGCGGCGAGCCGCTGGATGGGGTGCAGTTCGTACCCGGTCTCGTAGCCACAGCGCATCATCGCGACGGCGCCGGTGGTGGGCCGATCTGCGGATGCGTCGTCAGGTGAGTGGGTCATGCAACGACGATAGGTCGGCGCTCCACGGCTGTCACGGGAAGCCGTCACACGACGCAACAGAGCGGTGGGGCAAACAGGCGACGCTGGTCGCGGGAAGGCGCGCCGATGAAGTACCTGACGGCACGCCGCCGGTGTAGGGCTGCTTCTCATCCATGCGCCCACGGCACGGAAGCCGGTTCGACGGTCGGCTCTCCCGCGCGACGGAGAATGGCGCTCTTCCAGATTGTCTAACAATCTGCTAGGTTGTAAAACAATCTGAGCGATGACGGCGGAGGTGCCATGACATCGGATGCTGCATCCGTCCGCCCCGATGCGATCTACGCCGCCCTCCGCTCCGCGATCATCAGCCAGCACATGAGCCCCGGCACGACGGTGACCGAGTCGGCCGTGGCGCTGCGCTTCGGCGTCGCCCGCCCGACCGCGAAGATGGCGATCGAGCGCCTCGTCGCCGAAGGCCTCCTGCGGCGCGAGCCGCACCGGACGGCGCGCGTTCCCGTGTTGAGCCGCGCCGACATCCTCGACCTGTTCGACAGCCGAGCGGTCGTCGAGAGCGCCGCCGTCGGCGGCCTCGCCAGCGGCGGCACGCTGCCCGCCGAGGCGCTCGCCGCCCACCGTGCCCTGCTCGCGAACGCCCGCGCGGGCGAGGCCTTCGCCGACGAGGACATCGCGTTTCACCGCGCGCTCGTCGCGGGGCAGCCGAGCCCCCGCCTCGCCCGAATGCACGCCCTGATCATGGGCGAGATCGAGCTGTGCATCGGGCAGGTGCAGGCCGGACGACTGCTCACCGCGGCCGAGGTGGGCGCCCAGCACCAGGGCATTCTCGACGCGGTGACCGCCGGCGACGCATCCCTCGCCACACGACTCACCCGAGAGCACATCGCCGGTTCGCGTGACCTGTTGCTCGCCCACTTCGACCACCAGAAAGAAGCATCGCGATGAAGAGACGCCTCCCCAAGTACAAGGACCTCCGGCCGCTCATGAACTTCAAGGCGCCCGAGTTCGACGCCAAGAAGCGGCGCCTGCAGTCGGCCCTCACGATCTCCGACCTTCGTGACATCGCCAAGCGCCGCACCCCGAGGGCGGCCTTCGACTACACCGAGGGCGCGGCCGAGGCGGAGATCAGCCTCGCCCGCGCGCGGCAGGCGTTCGAAGACATCGAGTTCACCCCGTCGATCCTGCGCGACGTCTCCAAGGTCGACATGACCTCCGAGGTGCTCGGCGGCCCCGTCGCGATGCCGTTCGGCATCGCCCCGACCGGCTTCACGCGGATGATGCAGTCGGAAGGCGAGATCGCGGGCGCGGGCGCGGCCGCCGCCGCCGGCATCCCGTTCGCGCTGTCGACGATGGGAACGACCGCCATCGAAGACGTGAAGGCCGTCAACCCGAACGGACGCAACTGGTTCCAGCTCTACATGTGGAAAGACCGCGACCGCTCGATGGCGCTCGTCGATCGCGCCGCTGCCGCGGGCTTCGACACGCTGCTCGTGACGGTCGACGTGCCGGTCGCCGGAGCACGCCTGCGCGACAAGCGCAACGGCTTCTCGATCCCGCCGCAGCTCACCGCCGGCACGGTCATCAACGCGATTCCCCGCCCCGAGTGGTGGGTCAACTTCCTCACCACGGAGCCGCTGGCCTTCGCGAGCCTCGACCGCTGGTCGGGGACGGTCGGGGAACTGCTCGACACCATGTTCGACCCCACCGTCACCTTCGACGACCTCGCCTGGATCAAAGACCAGTGGCCGGGGAAGCTGGTCGTCAAGGGCGTTCAGAACGTGGATGATGCGAAGCGACTGGCATCCATGGGCGTCGACGGCATCACCCTGTCGAACCACGGCGGCCGCCAGCTCGACCGCGCGCCGATCCCGTTCCACCTGCTTCCCGAGGTCGTGCGCGAGGTGGGCATGGACACCGAGGTTCACCTCGACACGGGCATCATGTCGGGCGCCGACATCGTCGCCTCCGTCGCCCTCGGGGCGAGGTTCACGATGATCGGCCGCGCCTACCTGTACGGCCTGATGGCGGGCGGGCGCGAGGGCGTCGACCGCACCATCGAGATCCTCGGCGACCAGATCGCGCGCACGATGCGGCTGCTCGGGGTGTCGACGCTCGAGGAGCTGACGCCGAAGCACGTCACGCAGCTCGAGCGACTCGTGCCCCGGCCGCGGGCGTAGAGCCCACACGGTCACTCCTCGGTCGGCACGTTCTCCCGCTTGACGACGGAGAGCGGACCGGTGATGTCCTCGAGCGATCGGCGAGCGGCGTCCACACCGAAGATGAATGCGATGACACCGCCGACGATCATGATTGCTCCGCCGAACAGGTAGCCGATCGTGAGTGGCCCGCGGTCGGTGCCGTCACCGATGAGCGCGCCGTAGATCGTCGGGGCGGACGCGCCGGCGATCTGGCCGACGACGAAGAAGTACGAGATGGCCTGCGCGCGGATCTCGAGCGGGAAGAGCTCACTCACCGTGAGGTACGCGGAAGACGCGCCCGCGGAGGCGAAGAAGAACGCGATGCACCAGATGATGGTCTGGGTGGTCGCCGTGAGCACGTCCGCCTGGAACAGGAACCCCGACACGATAAGAACCGCACCGGATACCCCGTAGGTGAGGAAGATCATCTGCCTACGACCCCAGGCGTCGAAGAAGTGGCCGAGCAGGAGAGGCCCGAGCAGGTTGCCGATGGCGAACGGGAAGAAGTAGTACTGCGTCGACGCCGAGTCGGTGCCGTAGAAGTTCTGCAGCACGAGAATGTACGTGAAGAAGATCGCGTTGTAGAGGAACGACTGGGTGATCATCATCGTCGCGCCGACGAGCGTGCGCTTCGGGTAGTCCTTGAAGAGCACATGCGCAATCGTCGTGAACGGCACGCGCTCCGTGGCGGTGATCTCCATGCCCTTGCTGATCGGCACCTCCTCGAGTTCGTGCCCCTCCGCGCGCACGCGGCCCTCGATGTCGTCGACGGTCGCCTCCGCCTCATCCTCACGGCCGTGGGTCATGAGCCAGCGCGGACTCTCCGGGATGTGCCGGCGGAGGTAGATGATGGCGAGGCCGAGCACCGGTCCGATGAAGAATCCGATGCGCCATCCCCAGTTCTCGGCGAAGTAGTCGGGGTTGAGCAGGAAGAGGTTGGCGACGGAGCCGAGCGCCGCTCCGCCCCAGTAGGTGCCGTTGATGGCGATGTCGATGCGGCCGCGGTACTTCGCCGGAATGAGCTCGTCGATCGCGGAGTTGATCGCCGCATACTCACCGCCGATGCCCATTCCGGCGATGAACCGGAAGACGTAGAGGAACCAGACGTCGAATGAGAGGCCCGCGATACCGCTGCCGACGAGGTAGATGGCGAGGGTGAGGATGAACAGCTTCCGCCGACCGAGCCGGTCGGAGAGCCGGCCGAACACGAGCGCGCCCGTGATCTGCCCGAGCAGGTAGATCGTGCCCGCGAGGCCGACCTCGACCGCCGACATGCCGAGTTCCTTCTGGAAGCCCGCGGATGCGACGATCTGGATCTCGAGCCCGTCGAGAACCCAGGAGAAGCCGAGGCCGACGACGATAGTCCAGTGGAACCTCGTCCAGGGCAGGCGGTCCATACGGGCCGGCACGAGGCTCACGCGTGGCTCAGCGGTCGATTGTGACATCTCCGTCACCCCTTCTTGGCACGACACCGTGGTAGCAAAAACTGCTCTCCGGAATGGTGCGTCCGCGAGGAGATTCGCTCAAGCGCTTGCGCGCTGAGACGCGGCGCACTACATCTGTGCCAGGGCGGGGGCTAGTCGGTGCCGCGCAGTCGTGCGATCGTGTTCATCAGGTGGTAGACCGCGATGGCCGCGACGGTGCCGAGCACGATGCCCGAGAACGTGAGCTGGCCGAGGTTCAACGTGAAGTCGGCGATTCCCATGATGAGCGCGACACCGGCGGTGAGCTGGTTCTTCGGCTTGCTGAAGTCGACGCGGTTCTCGACCCAGATGCGCACACCGATAATGCCGATGAGGCCGTAGAGCGCCGTCGTCACGCCGCCGAGGACTCCGGGCGGAACGGTGTTGATCATCGCACCGAACTTGGGCGACAGGCCGAGCAGGATCGCGACGATGCCCGCCACCCAGTAGGCCGCCGTGGAGAAGACGCGCGTCGCCGCCATCACGCCGATGTTCTCGCCGTACGTCGTGGTCGGCGAACCGCCGCCGAGACCCGAGATGACGGTCGCGAGGCCGTCGGCGAAGAGCGCGCGTCCGGTCAGCGCGTCGAGGTTGCGGTGCGTGAGCTGGCCGACGCCCTTGATGTGCCCGACGTTCTCGGCGACGAGCGCGAGCACCACCGGCAGGAACATCAGGTACACGCCGACGTCGTCGGCGGAGAACGAGGGCGTCGTGAATTCGGGCAGCCCGACCCACGCGGCATCCCCCACCTCGTCGAAGGAGACCTCGCCTGCGATGACGGCCGTGATGTAACCGATGACGACACCGACGATTATCGAGAGGCGGCCGAGGAAGCCGCGGAAGAAGACCGCGGCGACGATGATCGCGAGCAGCGTGATGATCGCGACGACGGGCGACTCGGCGAAGTTGTTGCGTGCGGCGGGCGCGAGGTTGAAGCCGATGAGCGCGACGATGGCTCCGCTGACGACCGGCGGCAGCACGACGTCGATCCAGGCGGTTCCCGTGAGGTGCACCACGATGCCGATGACCGCGAGCAGGGCGCCGACGACGATGATTCCACCGAGGGCGACGGATGGCCCGCCCGACGCCGTGGCCGCGCTGATGGGGGCGAGGAACGCGAACGAGGAACCGAGATAGCTCGGTAGCCGGTTCGCCGTGATCACCAGGAAGAGCAGCGTTCCGATGCCGGAGAAGAGCAGGGTCGTCGCCGGCGGGAAACCCGTGATGAGCGGGACGAGGAACGTCGCGCCGAACATGGCGACGACGTGCTGGCTGCCGAAGCCGATCGTGCGCAGCCAGGTGAGGCGTTCCTCCGGCGCGACGATCTCGTCGGATCCGACATTCTTTCCATCGCCGTGCAGCGTCCAGGGCAGAGCCACGTGTCCTCCATTGGGGTGCGGCGCCCAAGATGGCGCGAGTCGAGGATAGCGGGCCGGGCGTGTAACGTGTCGCTTGTACACGGGAGTCCGGTGAGCCGGGCTGAGAGGAAGCTACCCCAAGCTTCGACCGTTGAACCTGATCTGGATCATGCCAGCGCAGGGAGTCGACACTCGCTACCCGTGCCCTGTTAATCGACAGAAGGCGCGACAGATGAACACATCCCCTATCCCTGCCTACACTCCGGCGACGTTCGGCGTCGGCGCTCGGCTCACCCTCTCCGTGATGAGCGACAACTACGTGCGCGTCATTCTCGGCGCTCTCGCCGACGCGGACGCGACCGGACTCGAGGTGCATCCCGGCGACGTGAGCACCTTCGCCGCGGGAGCCGAAGCCGACCTCGTGCGCTATCTCACCCAGGTGGTCGCCGCGGCCGGCCGCAGCGGGGCCCACGTCTCGGCCGCCATACACTTCTCCCGCGGATGCCCCGGCGAGGTGGTCTGCGAACTGCCCGACGGTGCCGGACCGCTCGCCGCGGAGATTCCCGCGGTGAGTGCGACGGGTGTGGCATCCGTCGCGGAGTGGGCCCTGTACCCGCTCGACGACACCGGCCGCGACGACGTCTCCCCCGACCACATGCGCGACATCTACGCCGCCATCGACTTCGCGAGGCAGAACGGCACGTTCGAGAAGTCGGAGCACTTCGTGACCCGGCTCTCCGGCGACGTCGCCGATGTCATCCAGACGGTCGCCGCCGGATGGATCCTGGTCGGCCGCTCCGTACAGCACGTCACGAGCCACGTCACGCTCTCGATCAACAGCCCGTCGGCGAGGTGAGCGGAATGTCGAAGCTCTTCACCCTCAAAGACCTCGTGCTCATCGCGGTGCTCGGCACCGTGCTCGGCTTCCTGTACTGGGCGCTCGTGCAGGCCTGGACCGCACTGTCGATCCTCATGGGTCCGGCCGGCGACCTCGCCCAGCACTTCCTGCTCGGCGGCTGGCTGCTCGTCGCGCCCATCGCCGTCGCGATCGTACGGCGGCCCTTCGCCGGCGTGATCGCCGAGGTGCTGGCATCCGTCATCGAGGTGGTCTTCCTCGGTTCGGCCGTCGGACCGATGCTCATCGTCGCCGCGGCCATCCAAGGTGCCGGCAGCGAGCTGCCGTTCGCCCTCACCCGCTACCGGCGGTTCGACTGGCTCACCTATGCGCTCTCCGGCCTGTGCGGGGCGGGGTTCGTGTTCGTCTTTTCGGCCTTCCGGTGGGGATGGTTCGGCCAGGACATCCTGCTGCTCCGCCTCGTCATCCAGCTGGTGTCGGGCGTCGTGCTGGGCGGACTGCTCGCGAAGGTGATCGTCGACGGGCTCGCGCGCACCGGAGTCGTCGACAACTTCGCCATAGGCCGGGCGCTCGCCGCCGACCGTCCGCGCGCTGGTGAGTAGCGCGCCGGCTGCTCGACTCGACGACGTCACCCTGCGGTTTCCTCGGCGCGCCGACCCGGTCGTCCGCGGGCTCACGTTCCGCATCGCGCCGGGCGAGCAGGTGCTTGTCATCGGGCCGTCGGGCGCGGGCAAGTCGACGATCGTGCAGCTGCTGAGCGGGGTCGTGCCACACTCGGTCACCGCGTCGATGACGGGCTCGGTGGAGGTGGCGGGTGCGGACACGCGGGGCACGTCGGTCGTCGAGCTGTCGCGATCGGTCGCCGTGGTCGCCCAGGACCCGTCGTCGGGGATCTGCCTGCCGACTGTGGCGGAGGAGGTCGCGCTGCCGCTCGAGAACCGTGCGGTGCCACCGGCGCTCATCGCCGGCCGGATCGATGCCGCACTACAGACCGTGGGTGCTCTGCCCCTGCGCGACCGGGCGACCGGGCGGTTGTCGGGCGGCGAGGGACAGCGGGTCGCCCTCGCCGCGGCACTCGTCGCCCGTCCCGCCATCCTGCTGCTCGACGAGCCGACGTCGATGCTCGACTCCGCGGGCGTTGCGGCGGTGCGCTCGGCCATCGACTCGACCCTGGCCACCGCGTCTCCCGCCGTCGTGCTCATCGAGCACCGCCTCGACGAGTACGGAGGGGACGCGGGCGTCGGGGGCCTGCCGTCGCGAGCGATCGTGTTGGATGCGACCGGCCGCATGGTCGCCGACGGACCCACGCCCGACGTCCTCCGCTCCGCTGCGCGCGAGCTCGTGGCTGCGGGATGCTGGCTGCCGCTCGAGATCGAACTGCTCGCGGCGTTCGGGGTGGCCGGCGGCCTCGGCTCCTCCGAGGCGCGCGCTGCGCTCGCGGTCGCGTGCCCGGCGCCCGAACCCTCCGCCGCCGCCACGGGGCCGGTCGTGCTCGTCGCTGCCGGCCTGGCGGTCAGCCGGGTCGCACGGGCGCGCTCCATGACCGAGCCGGTGCTCGCCGGCATCGACCTCGACGTGCGGGGCGGGGAGATCGTGGCGGTGCTCGGGGCGAACGGTGTGGGCAAGTCGACCCTGCTGCTCACACTGGCCGGACTGCTGCCACCCGCGACGGGGACGGTCACCGGCGCGCGTCCGGGCATGATCTTCCAGAACCCCGAGCACCAGTTCGTCGCGACGACGGTCCGCGGCGAGATCGGCGCCGGCCTGCCCCGCGACGATGCGACCGTCGAACTCGTGCAGCGACTGCTCGAGGCTCACACCCTCACGCACCTCGCGGACCAGCATCCGCACCGCCTGTCGGGCGGGGAGAAGCGGCGGCTGAGCGTCGCCGCCATGCTCGCACACCGGCGGTCGGTGCTGCTGGCCGACGAGCCGACGCTCGGCCTCGACCGGCGTGCGACCATCGCGGTCACGCGCGCGTTCCGGGCCGCCGCCGCCGACGGTACCGCCGTCGTGTTCTGCAGCCACGATCTGCGCACGGTCGCGGCACTCGCCGACCGCGTGGTGGTGCTCGCCGCGGGGCGCATCGTCGCCGACGGACCGGTCGGGGAGGTGCTGCGCAATTCCCCGATGCTCGACCGTGCGCGCATCACCGTGCCGCCGCTCGTCCGCTGGCTGCTGTCCGAGCACGGGTCGGCATCCGGGATGCGGCGCTCGCTCGAACTGCTCGACGATGCCGTGCGGTCGGTCGCGTGACGGTCGTCGACTCGTCGCTCGCTCGGCGCAACCCCACGGTGAAGCTCGCCCTGCTCTTCCTCGTGTCGCTCGTGCTCCTCTTCGTCTTCGACCCGGTCACCCCCGCGGTGCTGTATGTGGTCTCGCTCGGAGCGGTCGTCGCTGCCGCCCGCATCCGCCCGCGGGTGCTGCTCGCCGCGCACCTGCCGTTCGTCGGGGTCGCTCTCGGGCTGGTGCTCGTGAATGCGCTGAGCCGCCCCGGCACCGTGCTGTTTGCCGCGGGCCCGCTGCGCGTGACGGAGGAGGGCCTCTCCACCGGTGGCGCGCTCGCCTTGCGCACGCTCGTCATCGGGCTGCTGTCGCTCGCGTTCGTCGCGTCGACCGATGGCGTGCGGCTCATGTCGAGCCTGCACAGCCACGCGCGGCTCGGCGTGCGCATCACCTACGCGGTGCTCGCGGGCTATCGCACGCTCGGCGAGCTGCCCGTCGAGTGGCAGCTGATCCGACAGGCGCAATCGGTGCGGATGCCGCTCACCCGCCGCGGCCGACCACGCGCCGGCCTCACCGTGTTCGCGCGATCCGCCTTCGCGCTGCTCGTGGTCTCCCTGCGTCGGGCCGAGCGCATGGCCGTTGCACTGGAGAGCCGCGGAGTCGGCCTCGAACCGCGCAGTACGTGGCGGCCGGTGGCGCTGACCCGGACGGACTGGGTGTTCGCCGCGGGAGTGGTGGCCGTGCTCGGCGCGGTGCTCACCGCCTCGGCCCTGGCCGGGGTACTGCGGGGCGCGGAAGCGATGTGACAACCGGGTGGGAAGGGCGCGCCAGCGCCCGTATCGAGACCGCGGCGACGATTTCGATACAGGCCGCAGACGGCTTTACTCAATCAGCTGAGCGGCGCAGGCGGGCGCTTCGGCAGGCTCAGCGGGCGTCCGGCGCGCCCAGGAGATGGTTCGCGACCGTCGAGTGCGCCGACTGCGGGTCGCTCGGGTGGAAGAGCCCGGCGAGCGCGTCGCGGTAGAGGCGCGATACCTCGGATTCGGCGCCGTACGACGAGCCGCCGGACACTCGGAGGGCCGTCTCGACGACCGAGCGGGCGACATCCACCGCCCGGGTCTTGGTGCCGACGAGCAGGCGGGACCAGGCGGCCCCGCGGTCGGCGAGGCAGTCGACGTCGCGGGCGAGCGACTCGATCTGTGGCGCGAGCGAGTCGAGTGCAATCGCCGCATCGGCCAGCTGCCACCGGATGTCGGCGTCCTCGGCATAGGGGCGTCCGTCGTTCCTGAGCGAGGTGCGCCGCGACGCGGCCTCGACCCCGAGCTCGAGGGCCCTGTCGGCGATGCCGGCGTACACCGAGGAGATGAGGAGCAGGAAGTTCGCGAAGAGGCCGAAGATGTACGGATCGGCGGTCGGCCCGACGGGAAGCACACGAGTGACACGGTCGGCGGGCACGCGAGCGTGATCGAGCACGGTCGTGAAGCTCTGCGTCGCGCGCATCCCGAGCGTGTTCCAGTCGCCGAGGGCGTGGTGCCCGGGGGTGTCGCGGGCGAGCACGCCGTGCACGAGGCGCGGCGCGTCGGCGTCCGAATCATCCCGACCGAAGAGGACGAGGCGCGTCCAGGCCGGCGCGAGCGAGGTGAAGATCTTCGTGCCGGTGAACAGAAACGAGCCGTCGGGCTGGGGCTCGGCGACCGTGCTCGAGTCGAACATCACCTGGTCGTTGCCCGCCTCGCTGTTGCCGAACGCGAAGAGCTCGCCGCGAGCGGCCTCCTCGACGATCCACTCGAGCGACGAGTCGCCGCGTTCGCGAAGCACCCGCGCCATCCCCACGACCACGAGGTGCATGTTGATTCCGAGCGCGGTCGCGGGGGCTTGCGCCGCGAGCAGTCGTTGGTCGCGCGCGACCTCGAGCAGCGGCCGGTCGGCGAGGTAGCCGGCGTCGCGCAACTCCGCGAGGTCTTCGGTGAAGAACACGTTGTCGCGGTCGTACCCGGCTGCGCGTGAGCGGATGCGGGCGAGCAGGTCGTCGGTGAGGAGGGTCACTCGCTCAGGCTACGCCGCCGGCCGTTCGAGCGTCGTGGGCCGCTGCGACCGACTCGGCAGCCAGCCGCACGCGCTGCAGGAGCTGCACGAGCAAGGCCGCCACGCACGTAGCGACCGTGCTGATCACGACGCGGTTCACGAGCGGCGCCACTGTAGTGCGGCACGATCTCGCCGCCCGACCCGCTCGCCCGACCCGGTCAGGCGTGCCGGTCGCTCGCCTCGCGCCAGCGGTACTCGAGCTCCGGGCGACCCGGCGTGCCGTACCGCGGCGCTCGCGCCACGAGCCCGTCGGAGACCAGGTGCTCGAGGTAGCGCCGCGCTGTCACCCGGGAGAGCTCGAGCGTCGCAGCCACCTCCGCGGCCGACAGCGCGGCGGGGGTGGCGCGCACCGCGGCGACCACCCCATCGAGGGTCTCCGACGAGAGACCCTTGTCGAGCGGCGCGGCTCCCGGTGCGCGCAGCAACGCGAACGACGCATCCACCTCGGCCTGGGTTGCGAACGCGGTCGACGCCTGGGGCGCCAGCCTGGTCGAGAATCCCCGGTAGCTACCCAGCTTGTCGGCGAAGGCAGGGAAGGCGAAGGGCTTGATGAGGTACAGCACGATGCCGAGTGACACGGAGGCTCGCACGACCGCGACGTCGCGCTCCGCAGTAATCGCGATGACGTCGACGTCGATGCCCGACGACCGGATGCGGCGGCAGAGGTCGAGGCCGTGGATGTCGGGCAGATTCATGTCGAGCAGCACGAGGTCGACGCCTCCCGTGCCGCCATCGGCGGCTCCGCTGTCCCACAGCATCCGCAGCGCCTCGCGACCGTTTCCGGCGACGCCGGCGACGGCGAAGCCGGGGAGCCGCCGAACGTATTCGGCGTGAGCCTCGGCCGTGATCGGCTCGTCGTCGACGACGAGCACCCGGATGACGCCGTCGTTCACAGCGCGGCCTCCGCGGATGCGGCCGGCACCCGGCTGCCGGGCAACCGCACGACGACGATTGCTCCCCCGTCGTTGTGCACCTCGATGGTGCCGCCCAGCCGTCGCACCGACTGCCCGACGAGCGCGAGCCCGAGTCCACGCCCGGCCGGCCCCGCCTGCTTCGTCGAGAAGCCGTGACGGAACGCCTGGTCGACGTCGGGAATGCCGTCGCCGTTGTCGGCGACGGTGAACTCGATCTCCTCGTCCAGTCGGCGGATGTCGACGCTCACGACGCCCTGCCGTTCACGCACGCCGTCTCGCGCGAGCTCCGGCGAGACAGCATCCATCGCGTTGTCGACGAGGTTGCCGACGATCGTCACGAGCTCGCGCGACGGGATGCCGGCGGCACCGACGTCGTCGACCGCCGTGAGTTCGAGCCGGATGTCGCGTTCCCGCGCCTGGGCGGACTTGCCGAGCAGCAGCGCGATCAGCACGGGCTCACCGATCGTGGAGACGAGGCGGTCGGCGAGGTCCTGGCCGAGGTCGATCTCGTGCGCCGCGAGCTCGAGGGCCTCCCTCGGCCTGTCCAGCTCGATCAGCGCGACGATGGTGTGCAGCCGGTTCGCGAACTCGTGGGTCTGCGAACGCAACGCGTCGGAGAGCGTGCGCATAGTCTGCAGCTCGCCCGTGAGCGCCTGAAAATCGGTGTGGTCGCGCAGCGTCGTGACGGTGCCGAGCACTCGCGCCGCGCCTGCGCCGACCGCGGAGATCGCCGGCTCCTGGTTGACAACGAGCACGTGCGACGCCGTGACGAAGAGCTCGTCGACGGCACGCCGGCCACTCGCGAGCACCGAGCCGAGCGGCTCCGGCAGGTCGAGGCCCGAAACCGGCTCCGGCCGAGCGGGGCGCTCGAACGGCAACCCGAGGAGCTCTGCGGCCTGGTCGTTGTAGAGCGTGAGACGCCCACGGTCGTCGACGAGCACGAGTCCCTCGCGTACGGAGTGCAGCACGCCCTCGTAGTACGCGAACATCCGGCTCATCTCCTCCGCGCCGCGACCCCACGTCACCCTGCGGAGGTAGCGGCTGAGCAGCCACGACGCGACGGCTCCGAGTGCGAGCGTCACGAGCGCAGCCACGAACACGATCGATTGCCGCGAACCGAACGCCGATGAGATGTTGTCGACCGTCACCCCCGCCGCGACGAGAGCCACGACATCGCCGCCCGCGTCCTCGATCGGCACGACCGCGCGTACCGACGGCCCGAGCGTGCCCGTGTAGGTCTCGGTGAACGACTCGCCGCGCAGGGCAGGCGCGATCGTTCCGCGGAACGGTTTGCCGATCTCGCTCGGGTCTGGGTGGGTGAAGCGCGTGCGGTCGGGCGCCATGATCGTGATGAAGTCGGTGGCCGTCGTCGCCATCAGATCGAGGGCGTACGGTTCGAGCACCTCGCTCGGATCGGCGGACTCCACGGCGTCCACCACGAGCGGATTCGCCGCGATCGACGTGGCGACGACCATGCTGCGCGCCGCGGCGTCACGCTCGACGTCGGTGCGGGCATCCGTCGACAACCACACGGTCGCGATGGCAGTGAGGAGGGCGATGAAGATCACCTGCATGGCGAAAAGCCGCGCCGCGATGCTCCAGCCCCGCACCATCGATTTCATTCGGCCCCTCGCCGCACTGGGAGTTGTGACGCTCTCACGATAGACGCCCTCTTCTGGGGTCGCCGCGAACAGTATGACCGCAAGCTCGCCCACCGGCGCACCTCCGCTCATGATTGGTCGATCGCAGGAGCGCCGTCCACAAGGCAGTGACGGCCCGAGAGCATTGAGGAAGTCCGATGGCTCAGCCACAGATTGCACAGCCGCACAATGTCCCGGTCACCAAGAGGAAGCTCGACAGGTCGCACTGGCTCTACATCGCCGTGATCGTCGCGGTGGCCGCCGGGATCGCCGTGGGTCTCGCGGTGCCCGAGTTCGCCACAGGGCTCAAGCCGATAGGCACCGGTTTCGTGTCGCTCATCAGCATGATGATCGCGCCGATCATCTTCTGCACGATCGTGCTCGGCGTCGGCTCGATCGCGAAGGCCGCCACGGTCGGGAAGGTCGGCGGCCTCGCCCTCGGGTACTTCATCGTGATGTCGACGTTCGCGCTGGGCATCGGCATGGTCGTGGGCAACATCATCCATCCCGGCGAGGGGCTGAACATCAGCGGCGCGAGCTACGACACGTCGACTCTCGAGCCCGCCGACACGACCGAGTTCCTTCTCGGCATCATCCCGGAGTCGTTGTTCTCGTCCCTCACCGCCGGCAGCATCCTGCAGACGCTCTTCGTCGCGCTCCTCGTCGGCTTCGCGCTGCAGAAGATGGGCTCGAAGGGCACGCCCATCCTCGGTGCGGTGCGCCACCTGCAGGTGCTTGTCTTCCGCATCCTCGCGATGATCATGTGGATCGCCCCCCTCGGCGCGTTCGGGGCCATCGCGGCGGTGGTCGGCGAGACCGGAGTGCCGGCACTCCTCGCGCTCGGCACGCTCATGATCGCGTTCTACATCACGTGCGCACTGTTCATCGTGGTCGTGCTGGGAACGCTGCTCAAGGTCGTCACCGGCGTCAACATTTTCCGGGTGATGCGCTACCTCGGCCGCGAGTACCTGCTCATCGTCTCCACGTCGTCGAGCGAAGTGGCCCTGCCGCGGCTCATCGCGAAGATGGAGCACCTCGGTGTCTCCAAGCCTGTCGTGGGAATCACCGTGCCGACGGGCTACTCCTTCAACCTCGACGGCACGGCGATCTACCTCACGATGGCGTCGCTGTTCATCGCGAGCGCGATGGGCACGCCGCTCTCCATCGGCGAGCAGATCTCGCTCCTGCTCTTCATGATGATCGCGTCGAAGGGCGCCGCGGGAGTCACCGGCGCGGGCATCGCGACGTTGGCCGGCGGACTCCAGGCGCATCGTCCGGATCTCGTCGACGGCGTCGGCGTCATCGTCGGCATCGACCGCTTCATGTCGGAGGCGCGCGCGCTCACCAACTTCACCGGCAACGCCGTCGCTACCGTGCTCATCGGCACGTGGACCAAGGAAATCGACAAGGCGCAGATGGAGCGGGTGCTGTCGCGCCGGGATCCCTTCGACGAGTCGACGATGAGCGTCGACGACCACTCCGCGCCCGAGGCGGCTTCCGACCGCGTCTCGACGGAGCAGATCACCGCGATCGTCGAGGGCGGCCGCGCAGAGACGGTGCGCTGAGCGAACCGCAGGGGGTGGTCGACCGGGATGGCACGGGGCCGTCCGGGTCGCTTCCGTGCGCCGGCGCACGGGCCGGGCGGAGGGCAGGGGCTGCGCATGGAGCGTGTCACGGGCATCGCCGGAGTCTTCATCGGCGCGGCCGATCCCGACGCGATGGTGGCCCAATTGCGCGCTTCCGGCATCACCGTGAGCCGCGCCCGCGGCGCTCGCTAGGGGGCGAGCTCCGCGATCGCCTCCACACCGGCCTCCACCTCGGCGAAGCTCGTCGACAGCGGTGACAGCCCGAGGCGGATGCCGCTCGGCCGGCGGAAATCGGGGATGACACCCCGGCGCCACAGCTCGGGCATGATGTCGCGATACCGTTCGTCGTCGATCGTGATGTGGCTGCCGCGGCGCCCGGCGTCGCGCGGGCTCGCGAGCACCGCGTCGGGCAGCCGCGAGTCGACGAGCTCGATCGCGTACTCGGTGAGCGCGATCGACTTCGTGCGCACCGCGTCGAGACCGGCCTCCTCGATGGCCGCGATCATGTCGCGCATCGCGAGCATTCCGACGACCGGCGGCGTACCGCTCAGCAAGCCGCGGATTCCCGCCGCAGCCTCGTAGCCCTGCCCCATCTCGAAGGGTGTCGCGCTGCCGAGCCAGCCCTGGATCGGCTGCCGCATCCGCTCCTGCTGGTCGCTGCGAACGTAGGCGAAGGCGGGCGAGCCCGGTCCGCCGTTGAGGTACTTGTAGGTGCAGCCCACCGCGAGGTCGACGTTCCACGCGTCGAGCTCGGTGGGCACGACGCCGGCCGAGTGGCAGAGATCCCAGAGCACGAGCCCTCCCACCGCGTGCACGAGCGACGTGATCGCCGGCACGTCGGAGAGGTAGCCCGAGCGGTAGGAGACGTGGCTGAGCACGACGACCGCCGTCTGCGGCGACAGCACGGCCCCGACCGACTCGACGGTGGCCTCCCCGGCATCGATCCACCGCAGCGTCATGCCGCGCTCCGCGGCGATGCCCTCGAGCACGTACCGGTCGGTCGGGAAGTTGTCGCGGTCGATCACGATCTCCGAGCGTCCCGGCCGTGCGTCGATCGCGGCGCGAGCGAGCTTGTAGAGCAGCACGGTCGTCGAGTCGCCGATAGTCGCCTGCCCGGCGGCCGCGCCCAACACGACCCGCCCGAGGTCGTCACCGATCTCGAGCCCGAGGTCGAGCCATCCCTCCTCCCAGCCCCGGATGAGGCGGCCGCCCCACTGCGCCGTCATGAACTCCGACACCCGGTCGACGGATGCCGCGAGCGGGCGCCCGAGCGAGTTGCCGTCGAGGTAGGCGACCACCGAGTCGTCGCGCAGGAACAGGTCGCGAAATCGGGCGAGTCCGTCGGAGTCGTCGAGCGGATGAGTCATGGTTCACCGTATCCCGCCGTGCGGCCGAGAGCGTCAGACCTCCCCCAAGCAGGCCCGCACCCGGTCGATCACGCGCGATAGCGCCGGGCACCCACACGCCCCAGCGCAGCACGGCACCGCCGACAAGTGGAGGGGATCGGGGAGTCGGCAGCGATATCGCGGGCACCAGCCCAGTGAGGTGTTTCTCAGTTTCGACGGACGACCGGAAGATACTGTCGTCTGCATGGACCTAGCCTTGGATTTCAGCCCTGACCTCCTCGTTGCTTTTCTCACGCTTTTCGTTCTCGAGATTGTCCTCGGTGTCGACAATGTGATCTTCATCTCCATCCTCGCGAGCAAGCTGCCCGTGGAGCAGCAGGCCAAGGCCCGCAACCTCGGCCTCTCGCTCGCGATGATCATCCGCATCGGCCTGCTGTTCTTCGCCTCCTGGATCATCTCGCTCACCAACGACCTCTTCGAGCTGTTCGGTATGGGCTTCTCGGGCCGCGACCTCATCCTCATCGCCGGCGGGCTCTTCCTCGTCTACAAGGCGGTGCACGAGATCCACGAGAAGCTCGAGGGCTCGGAGTCGCATGCCGACGGCAGCGGCAAGGCCGTCACCTTCGGCGGGATCATCGCGCAGATCCTGCTGCTCGACATCGTCTTCTCCTTCGACTCCGTCATCACCGCAGTCGGCATGGTCGACAGCCTTCTCGTCATCATCGTGGCCGTCGTGCTCTCGTTCGGCGTGATGCTGTTCTCGTCGAAGTTCATCTTCGGGTTCGTCAACAAGCACCCGACGGTGAAGATGCTCGCTCTCGCCTTCCTCGTGCTCATCGGTGTCACCCTCATCGCCGACGGCTTCGACGTGCACATCGACAAGGCGCTCATCTACGTGCCCATCGCCTTCGCGATCGTCGTCGAGGCGCTCAACCTCACGTACAAGGCGCGGCAGGAGAAGCGCTCGGGCACGCACATCGATCCAGTGAAGCTGCGTCACGCGTACACGAAGGCTGACGACCGAGACGCCGTACACGCGGCCACCTCCAAGTCGCCGGAGTCGGGTGCCGTCGGGCTCTCCCGCAAGCCGGTCACGGGCAAGGACGACAGCGGCGACGAACCCTACGGCCTCGGCTAGGCGAGACTGGCGACGGCTCCGACGATTCGCTGTACGTCCTCCGGGACGAGGTCGGCGGATGTCTTGGCCGTAGGCCGGCCTCCAGGCTCGAGAGCAGCACGTCGCCGCCGCGAGCGAGCTCGGCCGTGACGCGTCTCTCGCGCTCTCACCCAGCGGGCTCGGTTCGCGAGCGCCTGAGCGGTCGGGGCGGGGGTCAGTCCCCGCTCGGCACGGGCGCTTCGCCCTTCCGGACTGGCCGAGACCGCCCTGACCTCTGGGCGAGCTCCTCGAGCACCGCAGCCAGCTGCTCGACGGCGAAGTCGAGGTCGTCGGCCGAGACGACGATGGGCGGTGCGAAACGGATGGTGGAACCGTGCGTGTCCTTGACGAGCACGCCACGCTGCATGAGCGCCTCGCACACCGCACGCCCGGTGCCGACGGCGGGATCCACGTCGACCCCGGCCCACAACCCGGCGCCGCGCACCTCGAGCACGCCGCGGCCGATGAGCGAGCGGAGTCCGCCCTGCAGCCGGGCACCCAGCATCCGTGCGCGCTCTTGCATCTCGCCCGTCGCGAGAAGCTCGACGACGGCGAGGCCGACGGCGGCGGCCAACGGGTTGCCCCCGAAGGTCGAACCGTGCTCGCCGGGGCGCAGCACGCCGAGGATGTCGCGGTTGCCGACGACCGCGCTCACGGGCACGATGCCGCCGCCGAGCGCCTTGCCGAGCAGGTACAGGTCGGGCACGACGCCGACGTTGTCGCACTGGAAGGTCGCGCCGGTGCGTCCGAGCCCCGACTGGATCTCGTCGGCGATGAAGAGCACGTTGTGACGCGTCGTGATCTCCCGGATGGCGGGCAGGTAGTCGACGGGTGGAACCACGATGCCCGCCTCGCCCTGGATCGGCTCGATGAGCACGGCGACGGTGTTCTCGTCGATCGCCGCTTCGAGCGCTACGGCATCGCCGTAGGGAACGCTGACGAAGCCGGGCGTGAACGGACCGAAGTCGGCTCTCGCCTGCTCGTCGTTCGAGAAGCTGATGATCGTGGTCGTGCGGCCGTGGAAGTTGCCGTCGGCGACGACGATCTTCGCCTGGTTGGGCACGACACCCTTGACCCGGTAGCCCCATGCGCGGGCGACCTTGATGCCCGACTCGACCGCCTCGGCACCCGTGTTCATCGGCAGCACCATGTCTTTTCCCGCGAGTTCGGCGAGCGCCGTCACGAACGGGCCGAGCCGGTCGTTGTGGAAGGCGCGGCTGGTGAGTGTGATGCGATCGAGCTGGTCTTTCGCCGCCTGCACGAGGGCCGGATGCCCGTGACCGAAGTTGACCGCAGAGTACGCCGCGAGGCAGTCCAGGTAGCGGCGCCCGGAGACGTCGGTGACCCAGGCGCCGTCGCCGCGCTCGACGACGACCTCGAGCGGGTGGTAGTTGTGCGCTGCGTGCGCGTCCTCCTGGGCGAGGAAGGTCTCGCCGGCGTCGACTGTCGCGCTCACGAGCGCAGCTCCAGCGTGCAGCACTTCACGCCGCCGCCGCCGAGCAGCAGCTCGGAGAGGTCGACGCCGATCGGGTTGTAGCCGCGCTCGCGCAGCTGGCGCTCGAAGTCGGCGGCGCGGCTCGCGATGACGACGTTGAGGCCGTCGCTGAAGCTGTTCAGCCCGAGCACCGCGGCATCCTCGTCGTTCACGATGACGGCGTCCGGGAATCGCTCGCGAAGAATCTCGAGCGAGGCACCGTCGAACGCGTTGGGTAGGTACGCGATGTTCGGGTTCTCGGAGCCGGGCTGGGGGTCGAGCACCGCGATGGCGGTGTCGAGGTGGTAGAAGTTCGGGTTGGTGAGGGTCAGCGTGACGACCTCGCGACCGAAGATGCGGCCGATCTCCTCGTGGCTGTTCGAGGCACTGCGGAAGCCGGTGCCTGCGAGGATCGCATCGCCGACGAGGAGGAAGTCACCCTCGCCCTCGTTGATGTTCTCCGGCGTGCGCACCTCGAAGCCGTTGGCGCCGAACCAGTCCATGTAGGCGGGGCCCTCGGGCTGCCGCTGCGGGTACGTGAAGCTTGCGCCGTACGCGATGCCGTCGAGCACGAATCCGCCGTTGGCCGCGTAGACCATGTCGGGCAGGCCGTCGATGGGGTCGATGAGGCGCACGTCGAAGCCGAGGTCGACGTAGATCGTGTAGAGGGCCTCCCACTGCCGCACGGCGAGGCTCGTGTCGGTGGGGAGCGCCGGGTCCATCCACGGGTTGATGCGATAGACGACGGTGAAGAAGTCGGGGCGGCACATGAGGATGGTGCGCTTGCTTGCCACACGCACGGGGGCGCTCAGGGATGGCTCGGTGAGGGTCATGCTCCCAGTTTCACACGCACCATCTGGCACGTTTTCGTCAAATTGCGCACTTTTTCGCCGTCTATTGCCGGCTCCTTGCACCATTCGGCCATAGGGTGGCCCGATGGACAGTCTCGACTACGGCATCATCGACCAACTGCGGCTCAACGCCCGCGCCGGCTACGGCGATATCGGCGACATCATCGGGCTGTCCGCGTCGGCCGTGAAACGCCGGGTCGACCGCCTCGTCTCCGACGGCGTCATCCGCGGGTTCACGATCCAGGTCGATCCTGCCGTCGAGGGCCTCTCTACGGAGGCGTACGTCGAGCTGTTCTGCCGGGGCACCGTCGCGCCCGACGAGCTGCGCCGCATCCTGTCGGGAATCCCGGATGTCGTCGACGCCGGAACGGTCACCGGGTCGGCCGATGCCATCGTGCATATGCGGTCGCGCGACATCGCGTCACTCGAGCTCGCGCTCGAACGCGTGCGCGTCGCCCCGAACGTCGACCACACGCGGAGCGCTATCGTGCTGTCGCGACTGATCAGCCGCTCGCACGACTGAGCGCTGGAGCCGTGGAGATCGCGCCAGCGACTTCGCGACGCCAGCTCCGAGGGAGCCTGCGCCCGAGGCATCGAGAGACGTGTGATCTCGACCAGCTCAATCACCGCTCCGCTCACCCAACGGTGCCGGGCGGCTCGACAAGCAGCCCGACCCGGTCGGCGAGATACGCGTCGAGCGGGCGCGACTGCGACGGATGTGTCGGGTTCCACCTCACCCGCGCAACGCCGGCGTCGACGAACAGAGGGCTGGATGCATCATCCACGGCGTCGATCGCAATCTCGGCCGTGTCGAAGTTGACCGTGTCGCCCGCCTCGAACCTGCCCGCGTGCGCGGCTGCCCGGTAGCCGCGGCGCACCTCGACGCCCGGCGACTGGTAGCCGGGATAACCGGGCGGCACCGCGCGCGTAACCGTGCCGGTCGCGTGGAGGCTGCCGTCGCGCCCGAGCAGCAGCACGCCGAGTGGCCAGACCCGGCCGACGGGCAGCATGACAGGCGCGCGCTGCACGAACAGGATCCGCTTCGGCGTCGTGAACGTGGCGAGCGCCTCGTCGGCCACCCCGGCATCCTCGAGTCGTCTCACGGCGTGCGCGAGCGACTCGCGGATGTCCGCGACGACCCCGTCTCCGTCGGTCACGGCTCGGGCGTGCGGCTAGTGGCCGGTGACGTCGGAGTCGACGCCGGCATCGGGCCCCTCCGAGAAACCGGAGATGACCGCCATCTCCCGTGCGCTGAGCTCGAAGTCGAAGACCGCGAGGTTCTGCGCGAGACGGGCGGGTGACGTGCTCTTCGGAATGGCGACGAGCCCCTGCTGCACGTGCCAGCGGAGCACGACCTGGCCGGCCGTGCGGCCGTGGGCTCCGGCGATCTCCAGGATGCGGGCATCCGTCAGCAGGTCGGTGTCGGGGCCGAGCGGGCCCCACGACTCGGTGACGATGCCGAGTCGCTCGTTCGCGGCGCGCTGCTCGTCACGCACGACGAACGGGTTGATTTGGATCTGGTTGACGGCGGGCGTGATCCCGCTCTCCGCGATCAGCCGCTCGAGGTGGGCGGGCTTGAAGTTCGACACCCCGATCGACCGCACCTTGCCCTCCTCGCGCAGCCGGGCGAAGGTGCGGAAGGTCGAGACGTACTCGTCGCGAGCGGGCAGCGGCCAGTGGATGAGCAGCAGGTCGACGTAGTCGAGGCGAAGACGCCTCAGGGCGGCATCCAGCCCCTGGATGGCGCGGTCGCTGCCCTGGAACTGACCGTCGAGCTTCGTCGTGACGAACACCTCGTCGCGCGGCAGGCCGCTCGCGACGATGCCGTCGCCGACACCCTTCTCGTTGCCGTACTTCGTCGCGGTGTCGATGTGGCGGTAGCCGACCTCGACCGCCGCGACGACCGCCTTCGCGACGTCGGCGTCGTCGAGCGGCCAGGTGCCGAGGCCGATCTGCGGGATGGAGTTGCCGTCGTTGAGCGGGATGCGCGGTGCGAGAGAGGCCATGCCCTCCAGCCTCGCAGAGCGCGTTGCACATGGCCAGTGGGTGACCGGCCCTTTCGCGAACCTGACAAGGCAGTTGACGCCCGCGTCTGTATTGCTACGATGATGCGAATGTGCACACACGACGGGGAAGGTGCTCCCATGGCTCCCGCACCCTGGTGCCTGCGCCGACTCTGGCCGGGTCTGACCGCGACGAAGGATGCGACCGCCTGATGCTCAGCGTCGACCCGAAGTCGCCAACCCCTCCGTTCGAACAGCTGCGGCTGCAGTTCGTCGAGCAGGTGACGAGCGGCGAGCTCGCCGCGGGTGCCAAGTTGCCCACAGTGCGTCGGCTCGCCGACGACCTCTGTCTCGCACCGAACACCGTTGCACGCTGTTACCGCGAGCTTGAGCGCGACGGCTTCATCGAGACCCGCGGACGCAACGGCTCGTTCGTGAGCCCGCAAGGCGACGCGGCCGAGCAGCAGGCGCAGGTAGCAGCGCGGCAGTATGCCGACCGCGTGCGCCAGCTCGGGGTGCCGCGCGACGAAGCTCTCGCCTGGGTGAGGGCGGCACTGCGCGAGTAGGGGCCTTCGCCCCCACCCTTCTGTTGTGCAGGATGGCGTCCTGCACAACGCACGCGTGCCGGGCCACGGCGACTCGCGGCATATCGCGCTATCCGGGCGGTCGGGAGAACAATCTGCCGCGAATCGACGTCGGGGATGCCGCCGCCGCGACACGAGCCGCGCTAGACCTCCACGGCGATCATCGCCGCGTCCGGGTTTCCGAAACGGTGCGCCGTGATGCTGACGGCCTGCTCGCGCAGGAACGGGAGGAGCTCGACGCGTCCCGCCGACGTCACGTCGCCCGAGTAGATGGCGAGGTCGGGTGTTCCCCCGACGGCAGTGGCGAGGGCGGCAGCATCGCCGCCGATGAGTCGCACTCGCGCGGTCGCGATGCCGCCGGCTGCCGAGCGGGTGAGCCACGCGGCATCCGACTCGACGACGAGCGCGAGCACACGCAGCGGGCTGTCGGCCGCAGAGAAGCGGGCCACGAGCGTCGCGGGCACGGGAATCGCCGAGCTGATCGCCACGGGAGCCTTCGCTCGCGCTGCCGCCGCGAGCAGTCGCACCAGGGCGCCGAGAGGCTGCCCCTCGGCGAGGCGGACGGTCACCGGCACGGGGAGGTAGCGGAACACGTTTCGCTCCACCTCGAGCCCCGAGACGTCGCGGCTGACTCCGAACTCCTGCTGCCAGGCGAGCTCGTCGCTCATCGCCGCACGACGCACCGCGTCGAACTCGATGAAGTCGAGCCCGCTCTGCGCGCGCGTGATCAGGGTCTCGACGTTGGGGTCGAGCCCCTCGAGGCGCAGGTCCTCGCTCGTCGCGGCCGGCACGGCGCTCCAGCTGCCGAGGGTCATGAGGTAGTTCGGTCCACCGGCCTTGGTGCCCGTTCCGACGGAGGAGCGCTTCCATCCGCCGAACGGCTGGCGCCGCACGACCGCCCCGGTGATGCCGCGGTTGACGTAAGCGTTTCCGGCGTCGACGAGCGCGAGCCACGTCGCGACCTCGGCGCCGTCGAGCGAGTGGATGCCGGCGGTGAGACCGTACGCGCTCGCATTCTGCAGCTCTATGGCCTCCTCGAGCGTAGCCGCCGTCATGATGCCCAGCACGGGCCCGAAATACTCGGTGCGGTGGAACTCGCCGCCCGCGGCGACGCCCTCGCGCACGCCCGGTGTCCAGAGCCGCCCGTCGTCGGAGAGCTCGCGCGGCGTGACGAGCCACGACTCGCCCTTCTCGAGCGTCGTGAGCGCGCGCAGCAGCTTGCCGTGCGCCGGCTCGATGATCGGCCCCATCTGGCTCAGCGGGTTCTGCGGCATCCCGACACGAAGCGTGCCGACCGCGTCGACGAGCTGGCGTCGGAAACGCTCCGACTTGGCGACGGATCCGACGAGGATGACGAGGGATGCCGCGGAGCACTTCTGCCCGGCGTGCCCGAACGCGCTCTTGACGACGTCCGCGACGGCGAGGTCGAGGTCGGCGCTCGGCGTGACGATGATCGCGTTCTTGCCGCTCGTCTCGGCGAGCAGCGGCAGGTCGGGCCGCCACGAGCGGAACAGCTCGGCGGTCTCGTAGGCGCCGGTGAGGATGACACGGTCGACGGCGGGGTGCGAGACGAGTTCGCGACCGAGGTCGCCCTCCTCGATGTCGACGAGTCGCAGCACATCGCGTGGCACGCCCGCCTCCCACAGCGCCTCGATCATGACGGCGGCGCTGCGGCGTGCCTGGGGCGCGGGCTTGATGATGACGGCACTGCCCGAAGCCAGCGCGGCGAGCACGGAACCCGCGGAGATCGCCACGGGGAAGTTCCACGGCGGGGTCACGACGACGAGGCGCGACGGGGTGAACGTGGCATCCGTCACCGCCGCGAGGTCGAGCGAGCGAGTCGCGTAGTAGTGGGCGAAGTCGATCGCCTCGCTCACCTCGACGTCGCCCTCGGCGATGGTCTTGCCGGTCTCGCTCGCCATGACCTCGATGAGACGCCCGCGGAAGACGGCGAGCACGTCGCCGGCGTCGTGCAGGATGCGTGCCCGCGTCTCGATCGAGAGAGCCTGCCAGCCGCTCGCGGCGTGCACGGTGGAGCCGACCGCGGTGAGCAGCGTGTCCAGGTCGTCGATGCGTGCCTCGGCGATCGTGTCGGCGCCGAGGGTCGAGGTGGCGCTGCGCTCGAGGATGCGGCGTCCCCACGAGCGGTTGGCCGCGATGGCGTTGTCGGTGTCTGGCTCGTTCTGGAACTCGTCGAGGTCTCCGGCCGGGTCGACGTCGGGTTTCTGTCGGTCTTGCACGCGATTGGATGTCGGCAGCTCGGGCGTGAGCGCGGCGATGGACGCGAGGAAACGGCCTTCTTCGCGGGCGAATATCTTCTCGTTGCCCGCGAGCTCGAACAGCGCGCTCATGAAGTTCTCGGTGCTCGCGTTCTCTTCGAGCCGGCGGATGAGGTAGCTGATCGCGGAGTCGAACTCGCCGGGATGCACGACCGGCGTGTACAGCAGCAATCCGCCGACATCCCGTTTAACTGCCTCGGCCTGGCCCGTCGCCATGCCGAGGAGCATCTCGAACTCGATGCGGCTCTCGACGCCGCGACGCTTGGCGAGCAGCCAGGCGAAGGCGACGTCGAAGAGGTTGTGGCCGGCGACACCGATGCGCACGGCGTCGGTGCGCTCGGGGGTGAACGCCCAGTTGAGCACTCGCTTGTAGTTGGTGTCTGTCTCGAGCTTGGTCGACCAGGTCGCGAGCGGCCAGCCGTGCATCGTCGCGTCGACGTACTCCATGGCGAGGTTCGCACCCTTGACGACGCGCACCTTGATGCCGGCGCCGCCGGAGGCACGGCGGTCGGTGGCCCACTCCGTGAGCCCCTGCAACGCGGCGAGCGCGTCGGGCAGGTACGCCTGTAGCACGATGCCGGCCTCGAGTCGCTTCAGCTGCGGCTGCGCGAGCAGCGCCTCGAACACCGCGATGGTGAGGTCGAGGTCGTGGAACTCCTCCATGTCGAGGTTGATGAACTTCGGCGTCGGGGATGCGGCGGCCAGGTCATACAGCGGGGTGAGTCGCTCGACGACCCGTGCGACCGTCTCGTCGAAGGCCCACATCGAGAGCTGGCTCGAGACCGACGAGACCTTGATCGACACGTAGTCCACGTCGTCGCGCGAGAGCAGCGCAAGCGTGCCGGCGAGGCGGCGGTCGGCCTCGTCGTCGCCGAGCACCGCCTCGCCGAGGAGATTGAGGTTGAGGCGCACGTCGCCCTCGCGCAGCTCGGCGAGCGTCTTGTCGAGGTGGGTCGGCGTCGCGTCGATCACCAGATGACCGACCATCCGGCGCAGCACGCGGCGCGCGATGGGCACGATGATCCAGGGGAAGATCGTCGCGAAGCCACCCCCGAGCGAGATCGCCGCCCGCAGGTACCAGGGCAGGAAGCGCGGGATGTGCTGGCTGAGCTCCTCGAGATTGCGCGCGGCGACCCGGAGGTCTTCCGGCCGCACCACCCGATCGACAAAGCCGATCGTGAAGTCGAGGCCGCGCGGGTCTTTCAGCACGCCCGCGAGTCGGGCGGCACTCGCGTCGGGCTTGGTGTCGGCGCTCTCCGCCAGCCAGCGACGGACCGTGGCTACGGTCTCGTCGACGAGTTCGTCGGCCGAGATCTCCGGGGTGTAGCGCTGAATCGACATGCTCACGAGAATAGGCCTCCCTTGGCGCGGTTGCTGCGTGGCACCAGTGTGCGTCACGCCTCCTTTCAGCAAAAGCGATGGTTCACGCGGTGTTCCGGTCGGCGGCGCTCGGCATCGTGCCGCAGGCGCTGACCTCGCGGCATCCGTGCGCTCGCCGACGCGGCGCACCTCGCGTGGGTGATGGAGCCGGGAGCGCCCGACGATCCTCGCCTGTCGCGATATCCTGAGCCGGTCGGTCGCCTTCCTCTGACCCGGCCGTGGCGCTCTCCGGCGGTCACCCCCGGTATTCTAAAGTCGAGGCACGACGCAGGGAGAGAGAGCAATGGGCACGGACATCTCCGGTGCGAGTCTGCGGCGGGTACCGCGGCAAGACCGCAGCGAGCAGCGATTCGAGCTGATTCTCGACACCACGGCCACGCTCATCGACGAGGTCGGCTACGGCAACCTGACGACGTCGCTCATCGCCAAGCGCGTCGGCATGTCGGGCCCCGGCATCTACCGCTACTTCGACGGCCTGCAGGCGATCGCCCGCGCCCTCGCGACCCGCAACCTGCAGCGCCTCCTCGAGCGCGCCGCGGAGCTCACCTCCGACACGTCGCTCGAGTGGAACGACGCCATGAACGGCCTCGTCACGGTGTACAGCGAGATGTTCCGCACCGAGCCGGGTTTCCGCTGGCTGCGCCTCGGTGACGCGATCGACCGACACCTCATCGACGAGTCGGAGACCAACCGCACGGTTGTCGCGAAGGTCATGGCCAAGCACTTCGTCGACCGCTACGACGTGAGCCACCGCGACGACCTCCTCCAGCACGTCGAGGTCATGGTCGAGATCGCCGACAGCCTCATCGCGCGGGCCTTCGTGTCGAACCTCGACGGCGACGAGTTCTTCATCTCCGAGACGTCGCGCCTGCTCACGAACTATCTCGGCGAATACCTCGCGAGCACGGTCGAGGAGGCCGAGGAACGAGAGCGCAGGGCGCGATTGTAGTGCCCGCACCATCCGCGTTGTCTGTGCCGCCCCGTTCCTATATTGTCGGCGCATGATCGACGTCACCGAGCTGCGTTCTCGTGTCACCGGACCCGTGCTCACCGCGGGTGATCCCGGCTTCGCCGAGGAGGTCGCTGGCTACAACCTCGCGATCACCCATTCCCCGGATGTCGCAATCGGCGTCACCTCGGCGAGCGACGTGCTTGAGGCAGTGCTGTACGCCCGAGAGCTCGCGCTGCCCGTCAGGGTGCAGTCGACCGGCCACGGCGCATCCGCCCCCATCACCGACGGGGTGCTCGTCACGACCAAGCGGCTCACCGGCGTGACCGTCGACCCGGATGCGCGCGAGGCCGTCGTCGCCGCGGGCGCGCGGTGGGGGGACGTCATCGCGGCGGCCGCACCGTTCGGCCTCGCGCCCGTCGGCGGCGCCTCCCCCGCCGTCGGCGTCGTCGGGTATCTCGTGGGCGGCGGGCTCGGCCCGTTGAGCCGCAGCCACGGATTCTCGAGCGACCACGTGCGCGGATTCACCGTCGTCACCGGTCGCGGCGACCTCGTCGACGCTTCCGAGATCGACAACGAAGAGCTGTTTTGGGCGCTGCGCGGTGGCAAAGACGGCCTCGGCATCGTCACCGAGGTGCGGCTTGCGCTCGTCGAGCTGCCTGCGCTGTACGGCGGGTCGCTGCTGTTCGAGAACGAGCACGTCGAGGCGGTGCTCCGCGGCTGGCTCGACTACACGGCGAGCGCGCCCGACGACGTCACGACGAGCATCGCCCTGCTGCGCTTCCCCCCGATCGACGCCGTGCCGGAGCCGATGCGCGGCAAGAACTTCGCCGCGCTGCGCTTCGCCTACCCGGGCCCCGCGGGGAAAGGCGAGCGGCTGGCCGCGCCCCTGCGGGCACTCGCCCCCGTCTTCGTCGACTCCATCGGCGCCCTCGCCCCGAAAGACATCGGGCTGATTCACAACGATCCGGATGCTCCGACCCCGGCGTGGAGCGACGGAACGCTCTTGTCGCACGCAGACCCAGACCTCGCCGACACCCTCCTCGCGACGGTGGGCCCCGGCGCGCGCATCCCGTTCGTCGCCGCGGAGGTGCGGCACCTCGGCGCCGCGACGCGCATCGACGTGCCCGAGGGCTCGGCGGTCGGCGGCCGGTCGGGGGCGTACGCGTTCACACTCATCGGGGTGCCCGAACCGAGCCTGTTCGCCAAGATCATCCCGGAGGCGGCCCAGCAGATCTTCGAGACGCTGCGGCCCTGGATCAACGACGAGACGACGGTCAACTTCTCGAGCCCCGGCGTCGCCGGAACGCCCGCGTGGTCGGGCGAGATGATGGACCGGCTCGCCGCGGTGCGGCGGACGCACGACCCCGACCGGGTGTTCCCCCGCGGCTGAGGCCGCTCATCACGACTGGGTCTCAGTGCGCCCGGTGGTCTTGAATCGTCATGCGCGGCCCGAAGGTCGGCTTGCGGAACCCGCTCGCCTCGATGAGGCGCATCACCCGCTGGCGGTGGCCCGCCCACGGCTCGAGCAGCTCGAGCATCCCGTCGTCGTCGACGGGCCTGCCGATCAGGGCCCACCCGACCACGGCGGGCAGGTGGTAGTCACCGACGCTCGGCGAGTCGGCGTCGCCGTGCGCCCGCTGCGTCGTCTCGGCCGCCGTCCACACGCCGATCCCGGAGATCGACCGCAGCTTCCTCGCCACCACCGGCCCGCCCCGGCCGTCGGCGATGGTGCGTTCGAGCGAGTCGGCGACGGATGCGGCACGCATCACCGTCGCGGACCGTTGAGGCCCCACCCCCGCCGCGTGCCACTCCCAGGAGGGAACGCGTAGCCAGCGCTTGGCACTCGGGAAGACGCGCATGCCGTCGGGAGTCGGCCCGGGTGGCACGTCGCCGAACTTCGTCAGGAGGGTGCGCCAGGCGCGACGTGCCTCGATGCCCGTCACCTTCTGCTCCAGGATCGCCACGAGCAGCATCTCGAAGACCTGCCGCGTGCGGAGGAGGCGAAGTCCGGGGTTGCGACGCAGCGTGTCGGCGAGGAACGGCGTGCACGAGACGTCGAGGTCGCTCCAGTCGTCGCCGTGCCCGAGCAGTTCAGGCACGCCCGCTATCGCCCACTCTGCTCCCGCGCCCCATGCTCGCACCTCGACGCGGGAGGTGCGCTGGGCGAGGTGCATGCTCGCGGGACCGTGCGGCGTCAGCATCGTGCGCCAGATTCCCGTCGTGCCCGACCGCAGGGTCGGATCGAGTCGCCCGCGCTGCAGCGGGCGGAGGGTCTGCGCCAGGTCGACGGGCATCGACGGCGCATACGTCGTGACAACCGGTGCAGCATCCATTGCATCGAGCCTAAAGCGCGATCGCCCCGAGCGTGCGAGCGACGACTACCCTCGTACGGTGGCCGTTCCCAAAATCATCCTGTTCTACGGGTTCACCCCGCTCGTCGACCCGGACGCCGTGCGCCTCTGGCAGCGCGACCTCGCGGAGTCGCTGTCGTTACGCGGACGCATCCTCATCTCGAAAGACGGCATCAACGGCACGATCGGCGGCGAACTCGCCGACGTCAAGCGCTACGTGCGGAAGACGCGCGAGTATGCCCCATTCAACGACATCGACTTCAAGTGGAGCGAGGGCACGGGTGACGACTTCCCGCGGCTGAGCGTGAAGGTACGCGACGAGATCGTGAGTTTCGGCGCCCCGGGCGAACTGAGGGTCGACGAGCACGGTGTCGTCGGCGGCGGCACGCGCCTCAGCCCCGAGGCGCTGCACGAGCTCGTCGCGCGCAAGGAGGTCACCTTCTTCGACGGACGCAACGCCTTCGAGGCGGAGATCGGCCGATTCGCGGATGCTGTCGTGCCCGAGGTCGCGAACACCCGGGAGTTCGTGGCCGAGCTCGACAGCGGAAAATACGACCACCTGAAGGGCACTCCGGTCGTGACCTACTGCACGGGTGGCATCCGCTGTGAGGTGCTGTCGTCGCTCATGGTGAGCCGGGGGTTCGGCGAGGTCTACCAGCTCGAGGGCGGCATCGTGAAGTATGGCGAGACATACGGCGACTCGGGCCTCTGGAACGGCTCGCTCTACGTCTTCGACAAGCGCGTGTCGATCGACTTCAGCGCCGACGCCGCGGTGATCGGTCGCTGCTACCACTGCGGCACCGCGACGAAGCGCATGCAGAACTGCGGCGATCCGCAGTGCCGCGAGCAGCTCGTCGTCTGCGACGAGCATGCGCCGACGACGGCGTGCTCGGCGCATGCCGTGCCGGCCTGACGCCCGCTCGACGACGAAACGCCCCGACCGCAGCGGGGACGTTCTGGTGAGGACTACGGCAGGTGACCGTCTCGCCCGTGGGGGTGTCGTACTGGCCGGGGGCCTGGCCGTCGCACAGGCTGTCGTGCGCGCCCTGCACCGCGGCGGCCGCGGCGATGGCGACGGCCGCAGGTCACTGCGATCTGCGGAATGCACCATGATGGAGTCATGAAAATCGGGATCCTCACGAGTGGCGGCGACGCACCAGGGCTTAACGCCGTCATCCGCGGAATCGTCTACACCGGCATCGCCACCCAGAAGTGCGAGGAGTTCGTCGGCTTCCGCAGCGGCTGGAAGGGTGTCGTCGACGGCGACCTCATGCCGCTCGGGCGCCACGAGATCAAGGGAATCCACAAGCAGGGTGGAACTATCCTCGGCACCTCCCGCACCAATCCGTTCGACGGCAACGGCGGCGTCGACCGCATCAACCAGGTGATGCGCGAGAACGACATCGACGCGATCATCGCGATCGGCGGCGAGGGGACACTCGCCGCGGCGAAGCGGCTCACCGACGCCGGCATCAACATCGTGGGCGTTCCCAAGACGGTCGACAACGACTTGAGCGCCACCGACTACACCTTCGGCTTCGACACGGCCGTGCAGATCGCCACCGACGCGATGGACCGCCTGCGCACGACAGGCGACTCCCACGGCCGCTGCATGATCGCCGAGGTGATGGGCCGACACGTCGGATGGATCGCCCTGCACTCGGGCATGGCGGCCGGCGCGCACGCCATCCTCATCCCCGAGCAGAAGACGAGCGTCGACCAGATCATCGAATGGGTGTCGTCGGCCCACGATCGCGGGCGCGCCCCGCTCGTCGTGGTCGCCGAGGGCTTCGCGCTCGACTCGATGGACGACGCGCACAGCGAGCGCGGACTCGACGCGTTCGGCCGCCCCCGACTCGGCGGCATCGGCGAACTGCTCGCCCCCATCATCGAGGACCGCACGGGGATCGAGACGCGCGCGACGACGCTCGGTCACATCCAACGCGGAGGAACCCCGAGCGCCTACGACCGCGTGCTCGCGACACGTCTCGGCATGGCGGCGCTCGACGCCGCCATCGCGGGCGACTGGGGCCACATGGTGGCGCTGCGAGGCACCGAGATCCTCACTGTGCCGTTCGCCGACGCACTCGGGCAGCTCAAGACCGTTCCTCAGTCGCGGTACGACGAGGCGCGGATCCTCTTCGGCTAGCCCACGCGGTCGCCGAGCCTGCCCCGGTTGCTGAGCCTGTCGAAGCGTCGCCCCCTAGTGTTGGACCATGTTCCGTGCCATCCGCGTGACCTCAGACGACACCGGCGCTTCGGCGCGCATCTCCAACGACGAGACCGACGAGGCTCTCGGCGACGGCAACGTGCTGGTCGATGTCGCGTACTCGAGCATCAACTTCAAAGACGGCCTCGCGCTGTGCGGGAGACCGGGGGTGCTGGCGGCGGACGGCATGATCCCCGGCATCGACCTCGTCGGCACCATCGCCGAGATCGATACGGCCTCGACCAACGACGCGGCGACCGGATGGCGGGTGGGCGACGAGGTGCTCGTCAACGGGTGCGGCATCGGTGAGCGCCACAATGGCGGGCTGTCGGAGCGCGCACGGGTAGACGCGCACTGGCTCGTCGCGCTGCCCGCCGGCCTGAGCGCGCGGCAGGCCGCTGCGATCGGCACCGCGGGTTTCACCGCGATGCTCGCCGTGCTCGCGATCGAGGAGCGGGTGTCAGCATCCGACGGCGGCGACATCCTCGTGACGGGTGCCTCCGGAGGAGTCGGCTCGATCGCCATCGCACTGTTGAGCGGTCTGGGCTACCGCGTGACCGCTTCCACGGGCCGACAGGCCGAACACGACTACCTCCGCGCCCTCGGCGCCGCCGAGATCATCGAACGCTCGACGATCTCCGACCCGGGGAAGGCCCTGCAGCGCCAGCGCTGGGCGGCAGCGGTCGACTCCGTCGGCAGCCACACGCTCGCGAACGTGCTCGCGCAGACGAACTACGGCGGCGTCGTCGCATCCTGCGGCCTGGCCCAGGGCGCCGACCTGCCCGCCACCGTGATGCCGTTCATTCTGCGGGGCGTCACGCTCACGGGGATCAACTCGGTGTACTGCGCGACTCCGCGACGCCGGGAGGCGTGGGAGCGGCTCGAGCGCGACCTGGATCTCGAGTTGCTCGATTCGCTGACGCGCAGCGTGAACCTCGATGGCGCCGTCGGCGTGGCGGAGGACATCCTCGCCGGCCGCGTCCGCGGTCGCACGGTCGTCGACGTGAGAGGCTGAGCGGCATGAACAGCGCGCTGATCGTGACCGGGGCCATACTCGCCGTGCTCGCGGGACTGCTGCACTTCGGCATCTTCTACCTCGAGAGCGTCGCCTGGATGCGCCCGGCCACGTGGAGGCGCTTCGGCCTCGAGTCGCAGGCCGACGCCGAGGTGACCCGACCGCTCGCCTACAACCAGGGCTTCTACAACGCGTTCCTCGGGGCGGGCGCCATCATCGGAGCGGCCCTGTTGCTGTTCAGCGACGCCGAGCAGGCGGGATACGGCATCGCGCTCTTCGCGGTGCTGTGCATGCTGCTCGCCGCGACGGTGCTCATGCTGTCGAGCCCCGCGCTCGCTCGTGCCGCAGTCGCGCAGGGCACGCTGCCGCTGCTGTCGGCGGCGTGCCTGCTGCTGGCGCTCGGCTAGCGCCTGGGGCGGGGCGCCAGCCGCGCGCTCACGACGGGGCGTCTGCGCATCGGCGGGACCTGCGCGCAACGGCGCCCCGCCTCACTCGTCCCGCGAGTGCGCAGAGGCCTCGGGCGGCGCGACAGGTGCGGCTCCGAGTCAGGCGGTCGCGACCGCCCTGGCCGCGGCACGCGCGGCGCCCGGCAGCGCCTCGAGGATGCGGCCGATCGAGTCGTCGTCGAGCGCCGCCGACACGAACCACGCCTCGAAGACGCTCGGGGGCAGCGACACCCCCGCATCGAGCATCGCGTGGAAGAACGCCGGGTAGCGGAATGCGTCTTGCGCCTTCACCTCGGCATAGTCGACCGGCGCCCCGTCGCGGAATGCGAACGAGAACAGGTTGCCCGCGCGCTGCATCGAGTGCTCGACACCCTCCGCCGTGAGGGCAGCGGATGTCGCATCCCCGATCGTCTCGGCCGCGAGGTCGAGTCGGCGGTACACCGTCTCGTCGGCGGCCCGCAACGTCGCGATGCCCGCGGCCACGGCCACGGGGTTTCCGCTGAGGGTGCCCGCCTGGTAGACCGGGCCGAGCGGCGCGAGGTAGTCCATGATGTCGGCGCGGCCACCGAGGGCAGCGAGCGGCATGCCGCCGCCGACGACCTTGCCGAACGTGACGATGTCCGGCCGGTAGCCGCCGTCGTCGGCCACGCGCGCCTCGAGGCCGAGCCAGCCGCCGGCCGAGACGCGGAAGCCCGTGAGCACCTCGTCGACGATGAGGAGGGCGCCGTTCGTGTGCGCGAGCCGCGAAAGGTACTCGTTGAAACCGGGCAGGGGGGTTACGACACCCATGTTCGCGGCGGCGGCCTCGACGATCACGGCAGCGATGCGCGCGCCGTGCTCGGCGAACACCGCGGCGAGCGCGTCGCGATCGTTGTAGGGCACGACGAGCGTCTGGGCGGCGGTCGCGGCGGTGACCCCCGCCGATCCGGGCATCGCCATCGTCGCGAGGCCCGAGCCGGCCTCCGCGAGCAGCCCGTCGGAGTGCCCGTGGTAGTGCCCGGCAAACTTCACGAGCAGGTCGCGACCGGTGAAACCACGGGCGAGGCGGATCGCGGTCATCGTCGCCTCGGTGCCGGTCGACACGAGTCGCACCTTCTGCACGGCCGGCACGCGGGCGAGGATGAGCTCGGCCAGTTCCGTCTCGCCGGGAGTGGATGCCCCGAAGGAGAGGCCTCGCGCCGCCGCATCCTGCACGGCCGTCACGACCGACGCGTGCGCATGGCCGAGGATGGCTGGGCCCCACGAGTTGACGAGGTCGACGTAGGAGCGTCCCTCGACGTCGGTGATGTACGCGCCCTTCGCCTCGACGAAGAAGCGGGGCGTGCCGCCGACCGAGCCGAACGCCCGCACGGGTGAGTTGACGCCGCCGGGGATGGCCGCTCGGGCGCGGTCGAATGCTTGTTGGTTGGTGGTCATCCGAGTCTTTCCGCGAGCTCCAGGGCCCAGTAGGTGAGCACGACGTCGGCACCGGCGCGCTTGATGGCGAGCACCGATTCGTCGATGGCGCGCTCGCGGTCGATCCAGCCGTTGGCGGCGGCGGCCTCGATCATCGCGTACTCCCCCGACACCTGATACGCCCACACGGGCACCGAGCTCGTGGCGGCGACGTCGGCGAGCACGTCGAGGTAGCTTCCCGCGGGTTTCACCATGACGACGTCGGCGCCCTCGGCGATGTCGAGCTCGACCTCGAGCAGCCCCTCGCGGCGGTTGGCCGGGTCCATCTGGTACGCGCGGCGGTCGCCCCTGAGCGAGGAGTTGACGGCCTCGCGGAACGGCCCGTAGTAGGCGGACGCGTACTTCGCGGCGTAGGCGAGGATGGCGGTGTCGACGAAGCCCGCACCCTCGAGGGCGTCGCGCACGACCGCGGTCTGGCCGTCCATCATGCCGCTGAGACCGAGCATGTGCGAGCCCGACTCGGCCTGCACGAGGGCCATGTCGCGGTAGCGCTCCAGTGTCGCGTCGTTGTCGACCCGGCCCGTGGCATCCAGCACACCGCAGTGTCCGTGGTCGGTGAATTCGTCGAGGCAGAGGTCGGTCTGCACCACGAGCGCGTCGCCCGCCTCGGCGACGGCGGCCCTGATGCCGAGGTTGAGGATGCCGTCGGGGTCAGTCGCACCCGAGCCGATCGCGTCCTTCTCCTCCGGCACGCCGAAGAGCATGACGCCGCCGATGCCCGCCGCGGCCGCGGCCGCGATCGCGCCCTTGAGGCTGTCGAGCGAGTGGTGCATCACGCCGGGCATCGAGCCGATCGCGACCGGCTCACGGATTCCCTCGCGCACGAACATGGGCAGCACGAGATCGGCGGGGTGCAGACGCGTCTCGGCGACAAGCCGGCGCATGGCCGGCGTGGTGCGCAGGCGGCGGGGGCGGATGCTGCGCTCGCTCATCGCGGGTCCTCCGGGGTCTCTTCGGTGCCGTCGTGTTCCGTGCCGTTCGCATCGACGCTGTTGCTGACGTGCTCGACGAGGGCGTCGACGAGGGCGTCGGCCGAGCGAGATTCGGCGATGACGTCGACCCTGAGCCCGGCCGCGCGGGCGTCGAACGCCGTGCGCGGGCCGATGCAGGCGACGATCGTTCCGTCGGGAAGCGGGGAGAGTTGCTTCGCCACCTGACGCGCGACGCTGCCCGAGGTGACGAGGACGGCGCCGATGCGGCCGGAGGCGACGTCGGCAGCGACGTGTTGCGCGATCGGCACTCCGACGGTGCGATACGCGGAGACGAACTGCACGTCGATCCCGAGGTCGGCGAGGCCGCTCACGAGGGTGGGTTCCGCGATGTCCGACTGCGGAACGAGAACGCGGCCGGTGATGGGGGTCGTCGGCCACTCCTTGAGGAGGCCGCGAGCGGAGTTATCGCCCTCGGGGATGAACTCGACCTGGTACCCCGCGACGGCGAGCGCCGCGGCGGTCGTCTCTCCGACGGCCGCGATCTTGGTCGACGGCGGAACGATGACGCTCTGGCCGGCGAGCACGTCAACGGTGGTCGCACTCGTGACGACGAGCCAGTCGAACTGGCCGTCCTGCAGCTCGTAGAACGCGTTCGCGAGGGTCTGCGCGTCGTCGGCGCTGGCGAAGTTGATGAGCGGGGCGATCACCGGGATCGCGCCGTATCCGCGCAGCGTGGCGGCGACCGTGTCACCCCAGCGTCCTCCGCGGGGAACCAGCACGCGCCATCCGGCGAGGGGCTTGGCCTTGTGGGTCACGCGGTGCCTCCGAGGGGAGCGAGTCGGGCGGCGCCGCCGGCGAGCAGTTCGGCGGCCACGCGCTCGGCGACCTCGCGCGACGGGTCGGCACTGTCGGAGACGTAGAGCGCGTGCGAGCTCGTGATCTTCTCCGTGCCATCGGGGCTGTACACGCGTGCGTCGAGGAAGAGCAGGCCGTCGTCGATCTGGCCGTGGGCTCCGATGGGCGCCGCACAGCCGGCCTCGAGAAGGCCGAGCACGTGGCGTTCGGCCTCCACGATCGTGCGCGTGGGGTTGTGGTTGAGGGCGGAGACGAGCCTCTCCTCGCCGGTGCGCACCTCGAGGGCGAGCGCGCCCTGGCCCGGTGCCGTCGGCCATCCGTCGAGACCGAGGTACTCGGTGATGTCGCCGAGACGTCCGATGCGCTCGAGGCCCGCGGCGGCGAGTACGACGGCGTCGAGCACTCCATCCGTCACCTGGCGCAGTCGGGTGTCGACGTTTCCGCGGATGTCGACGACCTCGATGTCGGGGCGGCGGGAGCGCAGCTGCGCGGCCCGGCGGGGCGAGCCCGTGCCGACGCGCGCGCCGGCGGGAAGGGTGTCGAGCGTGAGCCCGTCGCGCGAGCAGAGCGCGTCGCGCGGGTCGACGCGTTTGGGCACCGCGCCGATGGAGAGGCCGGGATAGGCGACGGTCGGCAGGTCTTTGAGCGAATGCACGACCACGTCGCAGCGGTCGTCGATGAGGGCCTCGCGCAGTGCGCCCGCGAAGACGCCCGTGCCGCCGAGGCTCGCGAGCGACTCCTTCGAGGTGTCGCCCTCGGTGCGCACGGTCACGATCTCGACCTCGGCCCCCGTCTTGGCGGTGAGCGCACTCGCGATGGTGCGGGTCTGCGCGAGAGCGAGGGTGCTGCCGCGCGTGCCGATGCGGACTACTGTCACGGGGCGACTCCGGCGAGCGCGGGTTTGAAACCGAGTCGCTCGTTCTCGCAGCATCCCGGGCGACACACGTCGTACCAGGGGCCGAGCTCGGTCATCGCGGGGCGCTCCTCGAGCGGAACGCCGTCGCGGCGCTCGAGCACGAGGTCGATGAGCCCGCTGACGTAGGCGGCGTGGACGCCGGGGGTCGGCACGCGCACCGCGAAGATGTCGTGCTCGGCACTCGTCTCCATGGCCTCCGTGTCGAGGTCCCACTTGACCTCCATGTGGTCGCTCACGAAACCGAGGGGCACGATGACGACCGCCTTGATGCCCTTGCTCGCGAGGTCGGTGATGGCGTCGTTGATGTCGGGCTCGAGCCACGGCATGCTCGGCGGGCCGGAGCGCGACTGGTAGACGAGGCTCCACGCTGGTTGAGCGGGTCGCCCGTCGGCCGGTTCTGATGCGGCCGTGGCCGGTCTGCTCAACCCGTTCGCGGCTGCCGCCTCGTGCATCACCACCTCCGCGACCGCGAGGTGCTGCGCCGCGTAGGCGCCGCCCTCACCGAAGCCACGAGTGGCCGGGCCGCTCTTGGCCGCATCGCTCGACGGGATGCTGTGAGTGGAGAAGAGGACGTGCGTGTGCTCGGGCGCGATGCCGCGGGCGGCGACATCCGCGAGCCCCGTGGTGACGCCGTCGATGAACGGCTGCACGAAACCGGGGTGGTCGAAGAACTGGCGCACCTTGTCGATCGCGATCACGTCACCGAGGCCGGTCTCCTCGAGCGCTATCGCGTAGTCCTCGCGGTACTGGCGGCAGCTCGAGTACGAGCTGTAGGCGCTCGTTCCGATCGCGATGAGCTTGGTGTAGCCGCGCTCGTTCGCCTCGGTCAGCGCCTCGCGCAGGTACGGGTTCCAGTTGCGGTTGCCCCAGAGCACGGGAAGGTCGATGCCGCGGCGCTCGAGCTCAGCCTCGAGGGCCGCCTTCAGCTCGCGGTTCTGGTCGTTGATGGGGCTCACGCCCCCGAAGGCGCGGTAGTGGTGCGCGACCTCCTCGAGGCGTTCCTCCGGGATGCCGCGCCCGCGCGTCACATTGCGCAGGAATGGGATGACGTCGTCCTGCCCCTCGGGGCCCCCGAAGCTCGCGAGCAGGATCGCGTCGTAGGCGACGGGCTCCATCACGTGCTCGAGGCCCGCTGCCGCGGAAGCGGACGCGGCGTTGAGCACGACCGCGGGGGTGGAGGAGGATTCGAACCCGCCGTTGGTGGGCCCACGACCGCCGGTTCCGGGGAGGCGCGAAGCGGCTTCACGGCCGTGTGGTTGGGGAATTGTCACGTGAGAACCTCCGCGATTTCGTCGATGGGGATGCGGCGCCCGGTATAGAAAGGCACCTCTTCGCGCACGTGACGGCGGGCCTCCGTCTGGCGCAGGTGGCGCATGAGGTCGACGAGGTCGACCAGCTCGGGCGCCTCGAGGGCAAGGATCCACTCGTAGTCGCCGAGGGCGAAGCTCGCGACCGTGTTGGCGAGTACCTGCGGGTACTGGCTTCCCTTACGGCCGTGGTCTCCGAGCATCGTGCGGCGCTCCTCGTCAGGCAGGAGATACCAGTCGTAGCTGCGCACGAACGGGTACACGGTGAGCCACGCCTCGGGCTCCTTGCCACGCATGAAGGCGGGGAGGTGGTTGTTGGTGAACTCCGCGTCGCGGTGCACGCCCATGGCGTTCCACACCGGCAGCAGCGTCTGCAGCTGGGAACATCGGCGGAGTTCGCGCAAGGCCCACTGCAGGGTCTGCGGGTTGTCGCCGTGCAACCAGATCATGAGGTCGGCATCCGCGCGGATGGACGACACGTCATAGAAGCCACGCACAGTGACTCCGGCGGCCTCGACGGCGGTAACCGCTGCCTCGAGACCTCCGGTTCCTGCCGGGCGCGCGGGGTCGTTTTTCAGCACAGACCAGAGGGTGTACCCCAGGGTGCCTGTAGTTTCGGGAATGGTGGGCTGGGTGGGCGAGCTGTGGCTCATACCTCTATCCTCCCCCCGAGCGGGGAGAGGCGCTAATCGAGTGCTCAGTCGTCGCTCAACAACGCCCACGCTACGATGCCGACGACCGATACGGCGACCGCAGTGGCCCCGACGATCCACGGCACGGGGTTCTCGCTGTACGCCCGCTTCGCCTTGTCGGTGTACCGACCGAACTGGCGTTTCACGTTCAGTTTGTCCTCGATGGCGTCGAGCGTGTTCTCGAGGTGGGCGCGCTGCGATTCGATCTTGTTCTCAATAGCGTCGGTCATGTCAGTCTCGCTTTCCGGTGCCCTTGATGGCATTCACGTCTTTCTTCACGCTGGCGATCGTCTCCTCGGGCACCGGTGGAGCACCGCGTTTGAGCAGGCGCACTCCGATGAGCACGAGAATCGCCATGATCAGCACGAGCGCGACACCGACGATGAGTGCCGCCAACCAGGCCGGGAGCGCGGTCGCAATGCCGAGCACCGCAGCCGCGAGCAGCACCGCGAACGCGAAGAAGCCGAAGAACAGCCCGGCGGCGATCAGCCCCGCGCCGATGCCGAGCGCCTTGACCTTCGTGATGAGTTCGGTCTTGAGCAGCTCGATCTCGCTGCGGAGCAGGTCGACGAGATACCCGGGAAGGTCGGCGATCAGTTTGAACAGCGACCGCTTCGGTAGTTCCTGCCCGCTCATGTGCCTACTCCGACGAGGTGGGCTTTGATGCGGCCTTGGTCGACTTCTTACCCGAGACCTGTCCGACGACCTTCTTGGCCCCGTCGCTCAGGTAACCGGCGACCTCGGGGGCCTTGCCCTTCACGAAGCCCTCGGCCTCGTCGAACTGGCGCTGCACGCGGGGGTTGTTCCAGAGGTTGCCCACCGTGCGCTTGATGTCGTTGTAGCGTTCACGGCCCGCGCGAGCACCAAGGACATAGCCGACTCCGACGCCGACGACCAAAAGGATCTTGCCTTTCATGGTTTACTCCGTTTTCGTTCGTGAATGTTGTTCCAGCGTAGCCCGCTACCCGGCCAGCTGGACCAGTACAGATTCCGCTTGTGTCTGCGAGTGGCCAATGATATTTGCGAGGCCCGTTCCGGCGACGGTCTCCCCCACCACGGTCACTCCGGGCGGCGCCACCTCGGTCACATTCGGCCTGCTCCACTGCACCCGCGCGAAGTCAACGACGGCGCCCGGCTCGATCGTGACGCCGAGGAGAGCCGCGGCATCCGCCCTCGCAATCTCGGGGAGGTCGGCGGGGTCGTCGGCGTAGGAGAGGCGCACGATGTGCTTGTCGCCCGAGCGCTCGGCGAGCCACGCCCACTTGGCCGTGGCGTGCGTGAGCGCCCTCGCCCGCACACCGACGGCGCCCTGCGCGACCAGGACGCCCGTGCCGCGCGGGGCGGCGTCGAGCTGGGGGGCGTCGAGCACGAGCGTCGCGAGGGTGACGGTGCGCGTCGGCAGCCGCGACGCCGTCTCGAGCACGCCGGGGGCCGCGACGACGACGTGACCGCCGAGCACCTCCTCGGCCGTCGTCACGCTGCCCACGGTGACCGAGAGGGCGCGGGTGTCGGGGCGGATGTCGGCACCGAAGCGCTCGAGGTCGGCGACGAGCTCGTCGACGATGCGCACGAGGCCGCCACGGATGCCCGCGACCGCCGTGCCCGCGGGTGCCGACGCACGCATCGAACGCACGGCGCGAGCGAGCGACCCCTCCCGCCGCAGCGACGCGCGAAGGTGCGGCGCCACCCGGTCGAGGTCGAGGTCGTCGGGTGACGCGGAATGCACCCCGTGCACGACGGGCGACACGAGCTGCTCCAGAACGGCATCGCCCATCCGGCGGCGCACGAGTTCGCCGAGCGACGCGCCCTTCGCGCCGACGGTTCCCGGCAGCAGCGCGTCCATCGCGAAGGCGCGGAGTGCCGCCGACGTGCCGATGACGTTGATGACGTCGGCCGCGACGGGCGACCCGGGAATGCCGAGCAGGCTTGTCGCGGGCAGCGGCACAGCGCGGCCGGTGGTCGGCATCAGCCAGGCGCCCGCGGGATTCGGCTGCACGATCTCGTCGCCGAGTCCGAGGTCGCGCACGAGGGCCGCGACCGTGCCGCCGCGGGTGGCGAAGCTCTCCGCGCCCGAGTCGAGGGAGATTCCGCCGACGCTGTGCCGGCCGATGCTGCCTCCCAGACGACCGGATGCCTCGAGGATCGTGACGCTGCGACCCTCGATGAGCAGGCGTCGCGCGATGACGAGCCCGGCGATGCCTCCGCCGACGACGACGACGTCGCTCATCCGGCGTGGACCTGCTCGACGATGCGCGTGAGCACGTCGGGATCGGTGTCGGGCGGAACGCCGTGGCCGAGGTTGAGCACGTGTGCCGGCGCCGCGCGGCCGCGGTCGATCACGTCGTCGACGTGGGCGGCGAGGATGCGCGCGGGCGCACCCAGCAGGGCGGGGTCGAGGTTGCCCTGCAGAGGCACCGTGCCGCCGAGTCGGCGGTTGGCCTCGTCGAGCGGGATGCGCCAGTCGACACCCATGACGTCAGCGCCGATGCCGTGCATCGCGGCGAGCACCTCGCCACTGCCGACACCGAAGTGCACCTTCGGCACGTCGAAGCCGCGGAGGGCGGAGAGGGCCCGCTTGGAGTGCGGGGCGACCCGGCGCACGTACTGCTGCTCGCTGAGCGACCCCACCCACGAGTCGAAGAGCTGCACCGCGGACGCACCGGCGAGCACCTGCGCCTTGAGGAAGGCACCGCTGACGTCGGCGCACCAGTTGAGCAGCGTCGCCCAGGCGTGCGGCTCGGTGTACATCATGGTGCGGGTGCGCAGCTGGTCTTTCGACGGTCCGCCCTCGATCAGGTACGACGCAAGCGTGAACGGCGCACCGGCGAAGCCGATGAGCGGCGTGGAGCCGAGCTGGGCGACGGTGCGCTGTACTCCCTCGACGATGGGCGCAAGGGCCTCGGGTTCGATCGGACGCAGCGCCGCGACATCCGACACCGTCCTGATGGGATGGTCGAGCACGGGGCCTCGACCGGGCACGATCTCGACCGCGACGCCTGCGAGTTTGATGGGAATCACGATGTCGCTGAAGAAGATCGCGGCGTCGACATTGTGGCGTCGCACGGGTTGGAGAGTGATCTCGCTCGACAGTTCGGGGGTCAGGCAGGCGTCGAGCATCGCGTGTCCGACGCGGAGTTCCCGGTATTCCGGCAGGGAGCGACCGGCCTGGCGCATGAACCAGACGGGCGGCGTCGCCTGGCGCTCGCCCCGGTAGGCGCGGATGAGTGGGGCGTCGGCGGTTCGACCGTCGACGAGCGGGTGGTTATCAGGCAGGGTCACGGAGTTAACATTAGATTGTGCTCCTCTGTCTGACCGCGAACCATCACAATGCCAGCTTCGACCTCCTCGAGAAGCTGTCTATCGGTGCACCCGCGGCGGCATCCACGCTCGTCTCCGGCAGCGCGTTCGTCAACGGGGCCGTCGTGCTCGCGACCTGCAACCGCTTCGAGGCGTACCTCGACATCGACGAGCCGCTCACCGGGGCGACGGCCGTCGCCGTGCAGTCGACGATCGACACCATGAGCGCGGCGAGCGGGGTGCAGTCGGAGGAGCTGCGGCGTTCGGTCAAGGTCATCACGGGCGACGATGTCGCCGCACACCTCTTCTCCGTCACATCCGGTCTCGAGTCGGTCGTCGTCGGGGAAGACGAGATCTCGGGGCAGGTCGGCCGCGCGCTCGACGCCGCCCGGCAGTCGGGCACGACCTCGTCGGGACTCGACAGGCTCTTCCAGACCGCGGCGCACACCTCACGCGACGTGAAGAACCGCACCGCTCTCGGTGGCGCGGGCCGGTCGCTCGTGCGTCTCGCCCTCGAGCTCGCCTCGAGCCGCATCACCGACTGGAGCCAGGCGCGCGTGCTGCTCGTCGGCACGGGACAGTACGCCGCCACCACCCTCGGCGCGCTGCGCGACCGCGGCGTCACCGACGTTCGCGTGTTCTCCCCGTCGGGCCGTGCCGCCAAGTTCGCAGCCAAGTACGACATCGGGTGGGAGACATCCCTCTCGTCTGCGATCGCCGAATCGGATGTCGTGCTCACCTGCACCGCGACAATGGCCATCTCCCCCGCCGACGTCACCAACGACAAGCGCCGCCTCGTGATCGACCTCGGAATGCCGCGCAACGTCGACCCGTCGGTTGCCACCATGCCGGGCGTCGAGCTGCTCGACCTCGAACTCATCAGCAGGCACGCACCGATCGAGGCACTCACCGCCTCCGCGGACGCCCGCGCCCTCGTCGGATCGGCCGCCGCGTCGTTCACCACCGCCGCGACGATCGAGCCGGCGATCGTCGCGTTGCGCAGCCACATCTTCGATGTGCTCGACGCGGAGATCGAACGGGCGGAACGCCGCGCCGGCACGGCCGACAGCGCCGACACCGTCGCCGCGCTGCGCCACCTCGCCGGGGTGCTGCTGCACGGGCCGTCCGTTCGCGCCCGGGAACTCGCCCGCGAGGGCCGTGCCGACGAGTTCGTCGCCGCGCTCGACGCGCTCTACGGCATCGCCCCCGCGGCGGCGGTCATCGCGGCGCCCGTCGCGGGTGACGAGTCGCTCGCGGGCTGAGCCGTGCCGCCCGCTGGGTGAGCAATGCCGTCTGCGGCCGCTGTCGAAACCACTCGTCTGCGGCTCACCCGACTGCGCAGCACCGCCGATTGGCGGCGTATTGCTGTTCAGGCGGCCCCGAAAGTGCAATATGCCGCGAATGGCCGCGCGATGTCGCGCTCAGGGCGGGATCCGCTGATCCGTCGACGCACGCTGATTTCGATACGGTCGCTGGGCGACTCCTCGACCGGCGGCCGGGATGTGCGAGAAACGCGTGTCCCGCCGCCCGCGGAGGGTGCGCACGTCGCAAATCGACCGTGGCGCCAGTCGGCACCGCCCACAACCCGCGTCAGTGCACGTGCTCCAGCAGCTCCTGGCCGATCGCACGCATCGCCTCGACCACGCTGAGCCGCCGCGCGAGGGAGTCGTCGGCGAACTGCACCGTGACCGCGTAGGCCACCGCCGAGCGACGCCCGCGGAGGGCGCCCGCCTCCGCGCGCACGCCGGCGTCAGAGCCCGTCGTGTTGATGAGCAGGGTGGAGTGGTCAGGGCCGCGGTGTGACAGCGGGTCGAGACCGAACGCGCTCGCAACCATGGACAGGTCGCTGTTGAGCGACAGCCATCCCATCACCCGCTGGCTGGTGGCCGCGTCGACGGCCTCCTCCCGCGCGAGCATGGAGAACAGCGCGGCGAGCTCGGCGGTCGATCCGACCGAGAGCTGCGGCGCATCATCGGGGCCCCGTGCGTCGCGGGCGTAGTCGAGGAGCGCGGTGCGAGTCAGGCCGAGTGCCTCCGTGCGGGCTCGCACGGAGTCGAGTCCGACGCGATTGAGCAGGAGGTTGATGGCAAGGTTGTCGCTCGACGAACCGACGAGCATGGCGAGGTCGACGACGGGAAGCGACGGCGCCTGCATGTGCTGCCACACCCCGCTCTGGCCGACGAGACCGAGGGGCGGCTTGTCGACGATGCCGTAGCCGGAGTCGTCACGCGTCGTCAGGCGAGCCGCAACCTCGATGAGCAGCAGCACCTTGCCGATGCTCGCCGTCGGCAGCACGATGCGGTCGTCGATCGACACCAGCGTGTCGCCCGAGCCCAGGTCGACCACGTTGGCCGACACCTGGGCGCCCTCGTAGGCGAGGCGTCCGAGAGCACGGAAGGTGCCGCCGAACTTGGGCGCCCGGCGTGTGCTGACGTGCCTGCCGGGTACCGTGGTGCGCACGCGATCGGAGCGTTCCCTCGTGCGGGTCAAATCGGTCACAGGTGCCTCTACCGTGCGCTCGAGAGAGCGTCACCAGATGGTGACTCGTTCAGTCGGGTCGAGCCAGAGCGCGTCCGTGGGCGTGACCCCGAAAGTTGCGTAGAAGTCATCAATGTTACGCACAATCTGATTGCAGCGGAACTCGTTCGGCGAATGAGGATCGATCGCGATGAGGCGGATCACCTCTTCGTCACGGGCCTTGATCTGCCAGGCCTGGGCCCACGACAGGAAGAAGCGCTCGGCGCCCGTCAGCTGCTCGATCACGGGTGGCTCTTCGCCCCCGAGCGAGATCAGGTACGCCTTCCACGCGATGCTCAGCCCGCCGAGGTCGCCGATGTTCTCACCGATGGTGAGCGCTCCGTTGACGTGGTGGTCGGGCGCCTGGGCCGGAGCCAGGGCGTCGTACTGCGCGATGAGCGACGCCGTGAGCTTGTCGAAGGCGACCTTGTCGTCTTCGGTCCACCAGTCGGTGAGACGCCCGTCGCCGTCGTACTTCGAACCCTGGTCGTCGAAGCCGTGCCCGATCTCGTGCCCGATCACCGCGCCGATGGCACCGTAGTTCGCCGCGGCATCCCGCTTCTCGTCGAAGAACGGATACTGCAGGATGGCGGCTGGGAACACGATCTCGTTGAATCCCGGGTTGTAGTACGCGTTGATCGTCTGTGGCGTCATGAACCACTCGTCGCGGTCGAGCGGCTGGCCGATCTTGCCGAGCTCGCGCCGGAACTCGAACTCGTTGGTCGCGCGCACGTTGCCGAGCAGGTCGCCGGCGTCGATCTGCAGCGACGAGTAGTCACGCCACTTCACGGGGTAGCCGATCTTCGGCGTGAACTTGTCAAGCTTCTCGAGCGCGCGCACGCGGGTCGCCTCGCTCATCCAGGCGAGGCCGGTGATGCTCTGGCGGTACGCCTCGACGAGGTTGGCGACCAGCACGTCCATGCTGGCCTTCGCCTCCTCGGGGAAGTGCCGCTCGACGTAGACGCGACCGACCGCTTCTCCGAGCGAGCCCTCCACGAGCGAGACTCCGCGCTTCCAGCGGGCACGCAGCTCGGGCGTTCCGGTGAGGGTCTTACCGTAGAAGTCGAAGTTGGCCTCGACGAACTCGTCGCTCAGGTAGGCGGCGTTCGAGCGGACGACCTGCCACGCGAGCCAGTCGATCCAGCTCTCGAGCCGGTCGGAGGCCAGAAGGCGCGCGAGTCCGGTGACGAAGCTCGGCTGGCGGACGACGACCTCGTCCAGAGAGCCGGCCGGAACATCAAGGCCGCCCTTCCAGATGTCGAGGTCGGCTCCGTCGACGATCTCCTCGACGGACGCGAGCGCGCGGGCGTCGGTCCACGGCATCGGGTTGTAGGTGGCCTCGCTGTCGCGGCTCTTCACGTTGTCCCAGTGGTGGCCGGCGATGTCGGTCTCCAGGGCGAAGATGCGGGATGCTGCGGCCGCCGCGCTGCGGTGACCCTCCCCGTCGCGGCCGGCGAGCGCCAACATCCGCGTGATGAAGGCGACGTAGGCGGTGCGCACCTCGGCGAACTTCTCCTCGCGGTAGTACGACTCGTCGGGAAGGCCGATTCCGGCCTGCTCGACGAAGACGAGGTAGCGCTCTGGGTTGCCCGGGTCGTTGTCGACGAAGAGCTGCGAGAAGCCGCTCATGCCGCGTCGTTCGAGACGACCGAGAGTGTCGAGGAGATCGGCGATGGATCCGACGGCGTCGACCTCGGCGAGGAGGGGCTCGAGCGGCGTCGCCCCGAGTTCCCGGATGCGCTCCTCGTCGAGGAAGCTCGCGTAGAGATCGCCGATCTTGCGCGGCTCGGTGCCGGGTTCGGCCGACTGCGCCTCGACGATGATGTCGCGCACCGCCTTCTCCGCCTCCTCGGCGAGCACGTAGAACGAGCCGTAGCGCGCCTTGTCGCTCGGAATCTCCGTGCGGGCGATCCACTTTCCGTTGACGTGGCGGAACAGGTCGTCTTGCGGACGCACCGCCGGGTCCAGTTCGTCGATGCGGATTCCGGCTGGGAGCTTTTCGGCGGTCATGTGTCCACCCTATTGGCGCGCGGTGGAGCTGGTGGCGTTGCCGCACACTGGAGGGGTGACCCTGGCCCTCGACCGCGACATCCGCCGTCTCGCCCTGCCCGCGCTCGGCGCACTCGTCGCCGAGCCGCTCTTTCTGCTGACCGACACGGCGCTCGTGGGACACCTCGGGGCGGTGCCGCTCGCCGGTCTCGGCATCGCGAGTGCCGTCATCCAGACCATCGTCGGGCTGCTCGTCTTCCTCGCCTACTCGACGACGCCGCTCGTCGCCCGGCGACTGGGCGCGGGCGACACGGCGGGCGCCGTGCGCGCGGGCATCGACGGCATCTGGCTCGCGCTCGGCATCGGCATTCTCCTCGTGGCGGTCGGCGTGCCGGCGAGCGGATGGCTCGTCTCGCTGTTCGGCGCGGAGCCGACCGTCGCGGCGGCGGCCCACACTTATCTCTCCATCTCGCTGTGGGGCATCCCCGCGCTGTTGCTCACCCTCGCCGCCAGCGGGCTGCTGCGTGGGCTGCAGGACACGAAGACGCCGCTCGTCGTAGCCGCGGCCGGCTTCGGCACCAACGCCGTGCTCAACGCGGTGTTCATCTACGGCTTCGGCTGGGGCATCGCGGGCTCGGCGATCGGAACCGTCGTCGCGAGCTGGGGCATGGCTGCGGTCTACCTCGTCGTCATCGTGCGCGCGGCCCGTGCTTCGGGTGCCACGGTCACTCCGCACGTCTCGGGAATAGGCGCCTCGTTGCGCTCCGGAGCGTGGCTGCTCCTGCGCACCGCATCGCTGCGCGTCGCCATGCTCGCCACCGTATTCGTCGGCACGGCACTGGGAACCGGCGAGCTGGCCACCCTCCAGATCGCGCTCACCATCTTCTCGACGCTCGCCTTCGTGCTCGACGCGCTCGCCATCGCCGGGCAGGCGATGATCGGCCACGGCCTCGGGGCGTCCGACGTGCCGCGCGTGCGCGCGATCACCCGCCGGCTGCTGTTCTTCGGCGTCGCCGGTGGCGCCCTGCTCGGAGTCGCGATCGCCGCCCTGTCGCCGGTGCTGCCCTTCGTGTTCACCTCGGATGCCGCCATCCGCAGCTCCCTGACCCTGGTGCTGCTCGTCATGGCGGTGGGCATCCCGCTCGCCGGGTACGTCTTCGTGCTCGATGGTGTGCTCATCGGGGCGGGCGACGCCAGGTATCTCGCGCTCACCGGCGTCGTGAACCTCGCCGTGTACGTGCCGCTGCTCTGGGCCGTCTCCCCGCTTCGCGGCGCGGAGGGCGTCGCGTGGCTGTGGGTGGCATTCGGTCTGGGCTACATCGGGGCGCGGGCCGTCACTCTCGGCCTGCGCGCCCACGGCGGGCGCTGGATCGTGACGGGAACCGGCTGAGATCTCCTCCCCGACGCTGCCGGCGGCGCCGTCTCGCGATGACCGGTCAGATGCAACCGAAGGGGATGCGGCCGACAGCGGTGGCTGCAGTTGCGGCTCTCGCGGAGTTGTGGCCGTCGCTCTGCTGACCGGTCGGTTCGATCCGCTCGCTGTAGTCTGCCGAGCGCCGACGATCGTGCCGAGAATGACCATGGTGGCCTCCTGTCGCCCACGGGTGCTCTCCCGGAGTCAGGATCGCGATGTTCCTTTCTCTGCGACCCCCCCGGAGGCCGCGCCCGGTCCGACCGGCCGCCCCGTCGTCGCGCCGACGTGCAGCTCGCTCGTGAATGCGGCCGGCTCCGGCTGCTCACCGGCGAGGCTCGCGAGGATGGCGCGTCCGGCGGCGCGACCCTTCTCGACCGCGGGCTGCGCGAGGGTGGTCAGGTCGTAGGCCTCGACGCGCGCGCCGTCGAAGCCGAGCACGCTCACATCGCCGGGCACGCTCAGGCCGAGTTCCTCCGCGGCACGGATGATGCCGACCGCGAGCAGGTCGCTCTGGGCGATGATGGCGGTCGGCGGCGTCTCGAGCGCGAGCAACTCGCGCCCGGCGATCTCGCCCTCCTCGATGAGGCTGCCCGCCGCGACGACGCCGACCGCCCCGGGATAGACGTCACGCGCGCCGAGGATGCGTTGGGTCGCCGTGAACGCCGAACTCGAGAACTCGCGCTCGGGGGTCAGCGCTCCGCGGGCGTGGTCGGGCGCAAGCGGCAGCGCCACGATCGCCACGCGCTCGTGCCCGAGCTCGCGCAGGTGCTCGGCGCCCCGCCGCGTGGCCTCGCGGTTGTCGAGGTCGATCGGCACGACACCATCCATGTGGGCCGCCTCGATTGCGACGATGGGGATGCCCCGTTGCCGGAGTGTCACGACGGAGTGGTCGAGGCGCGTGCTGCACCCGATGAGCACGACCGCGTCCATCGGCGCGACCGCGATGTCGCCCGAACCGCCGGTATCGGTGAGGAGGAGGAGTGCGAGGCCCGCGCTGCCGGTGACGTCGGCGATGCCGTCGAGCATCGCGATGTTCATCGGGTCGCGGAAGGCGTCTCTCAGCCGGTCTTCGATGACGACGCCGACGATGCCGGAGCGGCCGCGGCGCAGTGACTGCGCCCGCGGGTCTGGTCCGGCGTAGTCGAGCGTCGCGGCGGCCGCGAGCACGCGGGCCCGCGTCGCGTCAGACACCGGTCCGGCTCCGCTGAAGGCGAGGGAGGCGGTGGACGCCGAGACGCCAGCGAGCGCCGCCACGGCGGCGAGATTCGCGCGTTTGACAGTTGCCTCGGCTCCCATGGGTTGGTAGCTTAGTCGAATCGATTCGATCGAATCGATTCGACCTCCCTCGACGCTCACGGAATTCACATGTCACCCTCGTCGCCCGCCCGACCCGCCACTTACCCCGGCGGGCTCACCCACACCCAGGTCGTGGCCTGGCGCAACGCGATGTTCGTCATCTTCTCGCTCTGCGGCGTCGCGCTCGCGAGCTGGGTGGCCAGGCTGCCCGCCGCGCGCGACGCGCTCGGTGCGACGACGCTCGAGATGGGGGTGCTCATCTTCGGGCTCGCGCTCGGGTCGATCCTCGGCCTGCTCGCCTCCAGCCACATCGTCGCGCGGCTCGGGGCGGCACGGACCATGCGGTTGGCGTTCAGCATCGCTCCCGTTGGCCTCGCCCTCGCCGGCGTCGCGGCCACCGTCGGCCCCAGCTTCCCGGTGATCTTCATCGGCCTCGCGGTCTTCGGCGCCTGCTTCAGCACCTGCGACGTGGCGATGAACGTCTCCGGCGCCGCCAACGAGCGCGCCCTCGGACGCAACATCATGCCGATCTACCACGCGTTCTTCAGCTTCGGCACGATCGCCGGGGCGGGGCTCGGTGCTCTCGCCGAACTGCTCGCCGTGCCCATCGCCATCCACATCGGGTTCATCGCGCTCGTCATCATGGTGACCGGCATCTTCGCCGTTCGCTATGTCCAGTCGGAGCACGGCGTCGCCGAGGGTGACGACCCCGTCGCCGACGACGACCACTCCAAGAGCTGGCGCGGACGCCTCAGCATCTGGCGCGACCCGCGCACCCTGCTCATCGGCGTCATCGTGCTGGGCATGGCCTTCGCGGAGGGCTCGGCCAACGACTGGCTGACGCTCGCGATGGTCGACGGCCACGGTCTCGACAACTCCGGCGGAGCCCTCATGTTCGGCATCTTCGTCACCGCGATGACCGTCGGCCGCCTCTGCGGCGTTCTGCTGCTCGACAGGTTCGGGCGCGTGCCCGTGCTGCGCGGCTCGGCCGCGCTCGCGGTCGTGGGCCTGCTCATCGTCATCTTCGGACCGAGCGCCAGCATCGCCGTGGTCGGCATCGTGCTGTGGGGGCTCGGCTCGGCACTCGGCTTCCCGGTCGGGATGTCTGCCGCCGCGGACGATCCGCGCACGGCCGCCGCGCGAGTGAGCGCCGTCGCGACGATCGGCTATTGCGCGTTCCTCGTCGGTCCGCCGCTCATCGGCGTGCTCGGCGAGCACTTCGGCATCCTCCGCGCGCTGCTCGTGGTGCTCGTGCTCGTCGTCGCCGCGGGCCTCGCGAGCGGCGCGGCCCGCGAACCGAAGAAGGTCGGCGCCGCCGCGGCGTGAGCCGCAGCATCCGCCCGGCTAGGCTTGCCCGGTGCGTCTCGTAATAGCCAAGTGTTCGGTCGACTACGCCGGCCGGCTCAGTGCCCATCTGCCCGTCGCGACGCGGCTGCTGCTCGTGAAGGCCGATGGCAGCGTGCTCGTGCACTCCGACTCGCTGAGCTACAAGCCGCTCAACTGGATGAGCCCTCCCTGCACGATGTCGAGCGTCGACCCCGAGCAGGCGCAACTCGACGCCGGCATCACCGAGATCTGGAAGGTCACGCAGGCCAAGACCGCAGACCTCCTCGTCATCTCGATCCACGAGATCCTGCACGACAGCTCGCACGAGCTCGGCATCGACCCCGGGCTGCAGAAGGACGGCGTCGAGAGCGACCTGCAGAAGCTGCTTGCCGAACAGATCGACCTGCTGGGCGACGGCTTCCACCTCGTGCGGCGAGAGTTCATGACCGCGATCGGCCCCGTGGACATCCTGGCCCGGGACGCAGCGGGCGCGAGCGTCGCGGTGGAGATCAAGCGGCGCGGCGACATCGACGGGGTCGAGCAGCTCACGCGATACCTCGAGCTGATGAACCGCGACCCGCACCTCGCACCGGTCACCGGCGTGTTCGCCGCGCAGGAGATCAAGCCGCAAGCGCGCACGCTCGCCCAGGATCGCGGCATCCGCTGCCTGCTCCTCGACTACGACGCAATGCGCGGCATGGACGACAGCCACTCCCGCCTGTTCTGACGGCCCGCCGCACGCGGCGGGGCAAACATCTGTCCTTCCCGGGCACCGGGAAGAGCCGAACGTTGCCCCGCTGCGCTACGCCACGCTGCGGAAGGCCCGCTAGTCAGACACGCAGGGCGACCCGTTGAGCGTGAAGAGCAGCGGCTCGCTCGTCGCACCGGGCGCCTTGACGCCGGTGAAGCCGAGGACGGTTCGCTCGCCCGGCTTGATGGTCGCGTTCCACTTCGCGTTCGTCACGGCGACGGCGGTGCCGCTCTGCGCGACCGAGCCGCCGACGACGTGGGTCACCCGTTCTGTGCCAGCGAAGTTCCAATCGACCTGCCAGCCCGTGATCGGCGCGGTTCCGGTGTTCTTGAGCGTCACCCGGGCGATGAAGCCCTTCCGCCAGTCGGCGTGCACGGTGTACGAGACCGCGCACGTCTGGGGCGGCAGCGGCGGGTTGGCGAGCTGGATCAGCTCACGCGCCTGCTGGGGAAACCACTGCCCGGCGGCCGGATCGACCATGCCACGTTCCGGGTCGGTTGGACCGCCGGTGCCGCGATAGCACTGGCCGTCGGACTCCCCGGGCACCTTGATCCACAGGTAGGCGTCGATCAGCTCCTGCCCCGTGTCGGTCGTCGGCCGGAGGCCGAGCCCGCGCCCCGGCGGGTTGCACCACACCTCGGCGTCGGTGTACTTGCCGGCGGGCGCGGCCCATGGGCCCTGGCCGTTGCGGCTCGTGTCGATCACGAAATGCGCCTGCGCCGCGGCATCCCGAACCAGGCCCGTGTCGGCGAACGCCTGGGTGTAGGCCGCATCGGTGGCGCCCCACGTCGAGAAGTCGTCGGGGTTTGCGGGGTAGTACTGGCTGCCGCAGTAGCCGGGCTCCCACCAGCTGTTCTGCGAGAGATGGATGCAGTCGGAGACCCAGCTGCCGTATTTCTGCAGGCGCTCCGTCTGCACGTAGTTCGACGCGTTGAGGAAGAAGCCGTCGGCGCGCTCGACCCCGGCCTTGATCAGCCGGTCGCTGATCTCCCCGACTGCGAGCCATCCGCTGTGCGTGCCGTCGAGGTACGAGGCGACGTTCGGCAGGGCGGCGAGCGCGTCGACCGCGTGATTGACCTGTGCGAAGCGGTCGGATGCGGCGGTCGCGGCGTCGAGCTCGGCCGGCTTGCACCACTCCTGCTCACCGCTCAGCGTCGTATACCAGGGGATGATGCCGAGGCCGTCGGGCTCGACGATCACGATGGCCTTGCTCTGGCCGATCCCCGCCGCGAAGGCGTCGATCCACGCGTTGTATGCCGTGGTGTCGGCCGCGCCGCCCGCCGAGTACTGCGCGCAGTCGCGGAACGGGAGGTTGTAGGCGACGAGCACCGGCACCGTGCCGTCGGCGTCCGCGGCCCGCGTCACCTGCGACACGGCCGCCGTCACCTCGGCGGGAGTGCCGCTCGTGAACCAGTTGGCGCTCGCGAAACTGCCGAGTAGTTGCGCGTCGGCTCGCGCCTGGCCCGTCAGCGTCGACGCGGCGAGCAATGTCGTGCTGTGCGGGTTGACGAACAGGCTGTCGCCCGGACCGGCGACATCGCTGGCGGCCGAAGCCGGTCCCGCCGCCGCGAGGGCCCCGGTGGTGGTGAGCGCGAGGGCGGCGACGATCGCGCCTACCCGTCGCGCCCGTGATTTCAGAGTCATGCTGTTCTCCTTTTGTCACAGCGACTGGTCGCCGGCCGACATCGTTGTCGACTGGATCGCGCACGTTCCCCGGCCGTGACCGTGGGAGCGCTCTCATCGGACCCTCATGCCACTCTCCCCGCCCCTCGTCCAGGTGTCAAGACCAGATCGCCTTCGCGAGTCAAACAGATCTGCGCCCACCCGCCGCGAACACGGGCAGCCTTCCGACGCGCAGGCGCCGCACGAGACTCGGCGGAAAGCCTGCACGCATAAACTGGGCGGCAATATGAGCCACACATACAGCTGCATACTCTTCGACCTCGACGGCACGATCGTCGACTCGGCTCCGGGCATCACCGCCACGCTCGCGTACACCTTCGAGCGCATGTGCCTGCCGATCCCCACCCCCAGCGAGCTACTGCGCTACGTGGGGCCGCCGCTGCTCGACTCGTTCCGCGACCTCGCCGGCCTCACGGCCGAGCAGTCGGCCGAGGCCCTCGTCATCTACCGGGAGAAGTACCTCGACGTCGGCGCGTACGACGCGACGCAGTATCCCGGAGTCGCCCTCGTGCTCAAGGCGATCCACGAGAGCCCGCTGCCGATGTCGCTCGCGACCTCGAAGCCGGAGCTTCCCGCCACGCTCATCCTCGAGCACTTCAACCTGGCCAAGTACTTCGACATCATCACGGGAGCCTCGGAAGACGAGGTGCGCAGCGCGAAGAAAGACGTCGTCGCCGAGGCGCTCCTGCGTCTCGAGGCCATGGGGGCGGATGTCTCGCGGCCGGTGCTCGTGGGAGACCGCGAGCACGATGTGCTGGGCGCCGCGGCGAATGGCGTGCCGACGATCTTCGTCGAGTGGGGGTACGGCTCGGTGGCCGAACAGGCGGGATCGATCGCTACGGTGTCGACGCCTGAGGAACTGCACGCGCTGCTGCTCGGCCAGCCATCCAGCTAGCGCACGGCTCGGCGGCCGAGCAGTGGTGGCATCGTCACGGACAGTACATCCGCGTCGCCGTGTGGTCGGTGCTGCGGTCGAACCGGTGTTCCGACATCAGGCTGCCGCACAGCGGGCACGCCTTTTCGGCGGTTGGCGGCAGCGGCTCTTCGCCGTACGGGCCGAGCGGGGGCGGGCCGATGTACGGGATCAGCGCGCCGTTGAGGCGGTCCCACCAGGGCATCCGGACCTTCATGTCACTTCCTTCTTGCACTAATGATTAGTGCACTAACAATGAGTATACTCGGTACATGCCCGAAGTCGACTCCCTTGCCCTCGATCGCCAGGTCTGCTTCGCGCTAGCGACGGCGAACCGCAGCGTGATCGCCATCTACCGCCCCGTGCTCGAGGCCATCGGCCTGACGCATCCGCAGTATCTCGTCATGCTGGCCCTCTGGGAGCGCAGCCCGCGCACCGTACGCGATATCGGCGACAGCCTGTTGCTCGAGCCCGCGACGCTGTCGCCGTTGCTCAAGCGTCTCGAGGCCGCGGGTCTCATCACTCGTGCCCGCAACGCCCGTGACGACCGCGCGCTCGACATCGAGCTGACCGCCGAGGGACGAGCGCTGCGCGCGCAGGCGGAGGCCGTGCCAGGCACCATAGTCAAGCGGCTCGGCCTGCCGCTCGCCGAGCTGGAGCAGATGCGCGACTCGCTCGCGCGGCTGATCACGGCAGCGACATCCGTGCCCGCCTGACCCGACAACGGCGCGCTGGTTCCGCTAGACGGCGGCGATGAGCTCGATCTCGACCCGCGCGCCTCTAGGAAGAGCCGCCACCTGGTACGCCGCGCGAGCGGGCAGCACCGCTCCGGTGAACGCCTCGGCGTAGGCCTCGTTCACGATGACGAAGTCGGCGATGTCGGTGAGCAGCACGGTGGTCTTGACGACGCGGTGCATGCTTGAGCCGGCGGCGGCGAGGATGGCGCGCGCGTTCGCGAGCGACTGCACGGCCTCCTCGCGCACACCGGGGCCGGCGAACTCGCCCGTCGCGGGATCGATCGGCAGCTGCCCGGAGACGAAGAGCAGCTCGCCCACCCGCACCGCTTGCGAATACGGCCCGATCGCGGCCGGTGCCGCTGCGGTGTCGATGGCGATGATCTCGGTCATGCGAACTCTCCTAGGAGCGCGGCTGCCGTCTGCGCGGCCTCCGCTGTGGTCGTGGCGTGGATGGACAGGCGGATGCGGTCGGTGCCGTGAAGGGTCGAGGTCACTCCGGCATCGGTGAGGCGACGGTGGGCGAGCGGCGCACGCTCCCCGCGGATTCCCGCGACGACGATGCCCGCGCGGCGGCCCCGCTCGCGCGGCGACAACACCTCGATGCGGGCGTCGTCGAGCGCGCCGGTGAGAACGTCGGCCGTGCCGGCGACGCGGTCGGCGATCACCCCGACGCCGACATCCTCGACGAGCTCGAGAGCGGTCGCGAGCGCACCGGTGGCGAAGGGCGACAGGTTGGTGATGGAGTGTTTGGCGGCGCCGGCGAGCGGCGCGTGCTCCTCGGCGTCGTAGAGGGTGGGGTTGTCGACGCCGGTCCAGCCGCCCAACACCGGGCGGATCCGGTCGATGCCGCGCTCGGAGAAGGCCATGAATCCGGCACCCCACCCGGCCCGTAGCCACTTCTGGCCGCCGACGACGAGGGCGTCGGCGGAGCTCCAGTCGAGGTCGGCGATGCCGAAGCCCTGGATGGCGTCGACGACGAGGAGGCGGTCGCCGACGACCGAGCGGATGCCGGCGAGGTCGGCGACGTGCCCCGTGCGGAAGTCGACCGCGCTCACCGAGACGGCCACGACCTCCGGGGTGAGGGCGGACGCGACCGCTTCCGGGGTCACCCGCAGCGGCAGCTGCGACGACCCTCGGTCGATCAGGCGCACGCCGAGCAACCCGGCATCGCGAGCGCGCAGCCACGGGTAGACGTTGGCGGGAAACTCGTCGGGGCTGAGAACGACGTCTCCCCCGTCGATGCCGAACGCGACCTGCATGAGGCCGAGCGAGGTGTTCGCGGTGAGGGCGACGCGGTCCACGGGCGTTCCGGTCATGCGGGCGATGGCCGCCTTCGCGCGCGCGTCTTCGGAGTGGAGTCGAGCCGAGGCATCGGCGCCGCCCGCCGCCGCCAGCTCGAGCAGCCGGTGGGTCGTCTCCACGACGTCACGTGACGGCGGTCCGTAGCTGGCGTGATTGAGGTACAGCGGGTCTTCGTGGAACGCCGCGAGGTAGCGCGCCTCGCTCACGCGAGCACCCGCTCCAGAAACTGCCGCGTGCGCGGCTCGCGCGGGTTCTCGAGCACCTCAGCGGCGGTGCCCTGCTCGACGATTCCGCCGCCGGCCATGAAGACGACCCGGTCGGCGACCTGGCGGGCGAAGGCCATCTCGTGGGTGACGACGAGCATGGTCATGCCGTCGCGCGCGAGGTCGCCCATCACCGCGAGCACTTCGCCCACGAGCTCGGGGTCGAGCGCCGACGTCGGCTCGTCGAAGAGGAGGAAGAGCGGCTTCATCGCGACGGCGCGCGCGATCGCGACCCGCTGTCGTTGGCCTCCGGAGAGCTGGCCAGGGTAGGCGTCGACCTTGTCGCCGAGCCCGACGCGCTCGAGGATGGCGACGGCCTCCTGCCGCACAACCTTGGCAGGGCGCTTCTGCACGCGCACCGGCCCCTCCATGATGTTGCCGAGCACGGTGAGGTGCGGAAAGAGGTTGAAGTGCTGGAACACCATCGCCGTGCGGGCGCGCTGAGCCGAGAGCTGGCGTTCGGTGAGCTCGTGCAGCTTGTCGCCGCGCAGCACGAAGCCCATCGGCTCGCCGCCCACCCAGACCTCACCGGCGTCCGGCACCTCGAGTCGGTTGAGGCAACGGAGAAAGGTCGACTTGCCGGCGCCCGACGGCCCGATGATGCACACCACCTCGCCGCTCTCGACGGTGAGCGACACGTCGTCGAGCACCGTGTTGGATCCGTACGACTTGCCGATGCCGATGGCCTCGAGAACTGCGGTGGGTGAACTCATTCGTCTCTCCTGATGAGTGGTGCGCGGCCGAGGTCTGCGCCGACCTTGCGCCGGAGCGCCCGGGCCGAGACGCGCCCGCCGATGGGCCGGTCGTGCTGGTCGAAGGCGCGCTCGAGGTGAAACTGCCCGACGCTCGCTACGCTCACCACGACCATGTACCAGATCGCCGCCGCGATGAGCGTCTCCATGACCTGCAGGTTGAACGACGAGATGTTGTTCGCGGCCTTGATGAGCTCCATGTAGCCGATGACGGACGCCATCGCCGTGCCCTTGAGCATGTTGATGAAGTCGTTTCCGGTCGGCGGGATGATGACGCGCATCGCCTGCGGAAGCACGATCCGTGCCATCCGCTGCATCGGTGTCTCGCCGATCGACTGCGCGGCCTCGATCTGACCGCGGTCGACGCTCTTCAGCCCGGCGCGCACGATCTCCGCCATGTAGGCGCTCTCGTTGAGGGCGAGGCCCAAGAAGGCGGCCACGAAGGTCGTCATGATGTCGTTTGTCGACACGTCGACGAACACGACGTCCGTGAACGGGATGCCCACCTGCAGTCGCGGGAAGAGCAGCGCGAGGTTGTACCAGAGCAGGATCTGCAGCAGCACGGGCAGCCCGCGGAAGAGCCACGTGTAGCCCGACGCGAACGCCTGCGCGACGGGATTCTTCGAGATGCGCATGAGCGCGATCGCGATTCCGATGACGATGGCGCTGACCTGGGCGACGACGGCGAGCACGATCGTGTTGACGAGGCCCTGCAGGATGATGGGCGAGACGAGGTAGTACGGGATGTCGGCGTAGGAGATGTCGCCCTGGGCCGCGCCGTAGAGGAGGGCGACGATGAGCGCGACGATGACGACCGCGCTCACCCAGCGCCCCCAGTGGCTTAGCCGCACCTGCGGGTAGAGGCCGCCGCTCGGGCGGCCCCCACCCGTTGTGGCTTCGGTCACCGCTACTTGCCGCCGTTCACGACGACCTCGGAGACCTGGCCGGATTCGATGCCCCACGCGCCCAGGATGTCGCCGTACGTTCCGTCGTCGATGAGCGACTCGAGCGCCGCGGCGATCGCGTCGCGGAGCTCGGCGTCGTCTTTGTTCACGCCGATCCCGTAGGGCGCTCCGTCAATCACGTCACCCGGCACGACCTCGAACGCCTTGCCCTCTTGCGTCGTCTTCGAGATGTAGACCGCGCTCGGCAGGTCGTTGACGATCGCGTCGATTCGGCCGGTGCGCAGCTGCGTCTGGTTCTGCGAGTCGCTGTCGGTGACCGCGATCTCCACGGCTTCCTCACCGTCAGCCTCACACGTCGCGCTCGTCGCCTCGGCGAAGGTCTGCTGGCTCGTGCCGGTCACGACGGCGATGCTCTTGCCGCACAGCGCGTCGGGCCCGGTGATCTTCGCCGGGTTGCCCTTCTGCACCATGAGCGTGATGCCCGAGGTGAGGTAGTCGACGAAGTCGATCGCCCCCTGGCGCTCGGCCGTGTCATTCATCGCGGCGATCGTCACGTCGACGCGGCCGGACTGGAGGCTCGTGATGAGCGACGCGAAGTCGAGGTTGCTGTACTCGGGCTCGAGCCCGAGCTTGGAGCTGATCGCGGTGATGAGGTCGTGGTCGGAGCCGATGACCGTCGAGCCGTCCTCCGCGTAGAAGTTGTTGGGGGCGGACTGCACGAACGATCCGACCTTGAGGGTGCCCGAGCCGGCGATGTCGGAGGGAACGAGCTTCGCGAGAGCGTCATCCGTCTTCACGGAGTCGAGGATCTTCGACGTGTCGGGGATGGTGCTCGACTCTTCGTCGGCGGAACCGGGCTGGGGCGCAGACGGGCCGCCGCTGCAGCCGGTGAGGAGCGCGGCGATAGCGATTCCTCCGAGTGCGGTGGACCATGCTGCGTTGCGGGATCGACGGGTACTCATTGTTTGTCCTTCGGTCTGGATGGGCTTGGGGCGACACTAGCCGAAAACGTCGCCTCGTGATAGAAATTTATTATCAAGCACGGATTTTGTTACATGCCCGAAATCTCCGACGGGCCCCGGTCGCGAACTGCACCGCCGAGGTGGCACGATGGCGGGACACGACACGCACGAGGAGCGGCAATGGCCATCGAGGTTGACCACGATCGCATCCTGCGACCCGAATTCGTTCCGTATCTGGGCCTTCTCGGGTTTCTCAGCGACCTGCTGGGTCCGCACACCGAGATCGTGCTGCACGACACGAGCGACCTGAGCCGGTCGATCGTGGCCCTCGCCAACGGCCAAATCACGGGCCGCTCGGTGGGCGGGCCGGCGACCGATCTCGTGTTGAAGATCCTCCAGAACAAGGAGTACCTCGAGCGGGACTACCTCGCGAACTACCTCGCAGAGTCGAACACGGGCGTGACGTTCCGCTCGTCGACACTCTTCGTTCGCGATGCCGACGGCGAGATCATCGGCATGCTCTGCCTCAACATCGACGACTCCCCGCTCATCCAGGCGCGCGACCTGCTCTCGATGATCACGAGCACGACGGGGCTGCTGAAGGCGACGGGCGAGGCACGGGATGACGCCGGGTCGGCGCCCTCGGACGGGCGCGTCGAGCGTCCGACGGAACGACTCAGCACCAACGTCGACGAGCTCACCCTCGAGAGCGTCGCCCGCATCGTCGCCGCCCAGGCCGTGGAGCCGCAGCGGATGACCCAGGACGAGAAGGTGGGTGTGGTGCGCGAGCTCGAGCGCGCCGGGGTCTTCCTGCTCAAGGGCGCGGTCGCGCACGTGGCCGTCGCCCTCGGCACCTCGGAGCCGACGGTGTACCGCTACGTGAAGCAGGTCAGGCGCGGCTAGGCCCGCGCGAGGCTCACGCGGGTGAGGTAGGGCATGCGGTACTCGTCGATCCCGGCGAGCTGCGGATGCGTGTCGAGAAGTTGGGCGACCCGCCCGAGCATGCCGTCCCGCTCCGCGTCGCCCATCGCTATGACGTAGCTGCGCGAGGTGATCATCGCGAGCAGTTGCTCGCGTGTCATCTGATTCTCCCAACGGAACTCGGCGAATCCGGCGAGCGCGAGCGGCTCAGACAGGGCCGGCTCGACGCTGTCGTAGCGCTCCGCCTCCGAGGCGCCCATGATGTCGCCCAACCGCTCGACCCAGTCGACCGCGGAATCCCGGATGTTCCAGACGAGCGCGAGCGACCCGCCCGGGCGGAGCACCCGGGCGACCTCGACGGAGGCGGCCACGGGATCGACCCAGTGCCAGGCCTGCGCGCACGTTACGAGGTCGACGCTCGCGTCGTCGAGCGGCAGCTCCTCGGCCGATGCGGCGAGCGCCACCGCCGACGGGTGGTTCACCGCGAGCCGCATGAGCATGCCGGGATCGGGATCGACCGCGGTCACCGCCAGCCCGTGCGCGATGAGCGACTCGGTGAACTTGCCGGTGCCCGCACCGACGTCCGCGGCATCCGTCACCGCCCGGCCGAGCGCATCGCTCGCCCGCGCGAGCAGCCAATCGACGGCCTCGCGCGGATAGTGGGGCCTGCCCCGCTCGTAGTCGCCGACGGCCTTGCCGAAGGAGAGCGCGTGCTCGGTGTCTCGAGTCATGCGCCCAGTCTAGAAATGCCTGCGGATGCTGCGGGGGAGGTTGCGCGGGCCGCGGAGTTCTGTCGAGCTCGATGCGCGAGAAGGACGCGAGCCGCTCTATCGGGCGAGCCGCTCGACCACCGCGCCATAGAGTCGAGGCGCCGCCTGAGCGACCGGCACGATCCCGCGGCGCAGCGGCGTCGAGGCGAGCGCGACGAGGCCGCTCGTCAGCAGCCTGAAGTCGCGGGTGATGCGCGACCACTCGCGTTCGTACGACTCCGGGCGGTCGGCAGCGACCGCGGCGACGACCGCCTCGGATTGCGCGAAACCGAGGCGGAGTCCCTCACCCGTGATCGCGTCGACGTATCCGGAGGCGTCGCCGACGAGCAGCACGCGGCCCACGCGCCGGCTCGTGGAGCGCTGTCGCAAGGCACCCGCCCCGCGCAGCGCGCTCGCGGGTTGCGCATCGGCGAGGAAGGCGAGCGCGGGAATCGCGCCGATGTGCCGTGCGAAGTCGAGCCCCTGCGGCCCGAGCAGCGCCACGCCGACGGTGTCGGGCGCGACCGGCGTCACGTATGCCTCGACCCCTGGAGCCCAGTGCACCTCGATGAGGTCGGTCCAGGGCTCCACGCGGAAGTGCTGGCGCATCCCGAAGCGCCGGTTGCGCAGCGGGCCCGGGGCCTCCACGCCGATCTCCCGGCGCACGCTCGAGTGCAGTCCGTCGCATCCGAGCAGCCACGACGCCGTGAGGCCCGCGGCCCGCACGCTCGTGTCGTCCTGCTCGATCCGGGTCACCCGCTCGGTGACGAAACGCACGTCGAGCGCGTCGGCACGGTCGTGCAGCGCCGCGTGCAGCGCGGTGCGTCGCACACCCCGCCCCTCGCCTGCCGCGAAGTAGTGGTCGGCGTGACGGTCACCCGACCGGTAGCTGACACCCCGCAGCGGCATCCCGACCGGGTCGACGCCGAGCCGCACTAGCCGCGGAACCGCGCCGGGCATGAGCCCCTCGCCGCACGCCTTGTCGGTGCCGGAGGGGCGGGGGTCGACGACCGCGACGGTGAGCCCCGCCATCCGCGCCTCGATGGCCGCTGCCAGACCGACCGGCCCGCCCCCGGCGACGATCACGTCGACGTCGATCGAGCCGGTCACGCGTCGAGCTTCCGCAGCGCCTCGTTCTCGGTGGGGATGCGGAAGCGCAGCAAAAGAATCGCGTTGAGCACGGTGAATACGAGCGCGGTGAGCCACGCTGTGTGTATGAGCGGCAGCGCGAGGCCCTCCACCGCGACGATGACATAGTTGGGATGCCGCAGCCACGTCCACCGGTACGGCCCCGTCGCCCGTACCGCTCCGGCGCCGGGCACCACGATGACTCGCGTGTTCCACTGTTGCCCGAGCGACAGGATGCACCAGTACCTGCCTGCCTGGCAGAGCAGCGCGATCACGAGCATCGGCCAGCCCAGCGCGGGGATGAACGGTCGATCGAGGAGGAAGACCTCCGCGATGCACGCGACGAGGAAGCCGGTGTGCAGCGCGACCATCCAGGGGAAGTGGCGCTGCCCGTACTCGATGCCGCCCCGTTCGAAGGCCGCGGCTGCGTTGCGCTTCGACACCACGAGTTCGATGATGCGCTCGACGCTCGTGAGCAGCACGAGCACGAGGTAGGCGATCACCGGCTCCACTCCAGCAGCACGAACTCGGCGCTCACCCCCGGCCCCAGGGCGAAGAGAAGGCCGGGCGCGCCGGACGGCGGCGACGAGAGCGCGAGGGTGTCGGCGAGCACGTGCAGCACCGCGGCCGACGACAGGTTGCCGACGCGGTCGAGGCACTCCCAACTGCGGGCGAACGCCGTGCGTGGCACGCCGAGCGAGCTCTCGAACGCCTCGAGCACCTTCGGCCCGCCCGGGTGTGCCACCCACCACGCGATGTCGTCGGTCGTGAGACCCTTCGCGAGCAGGAAGGCGGCGACATCCGTCGGGAAGTACCGCTCGATCACCTCGGCGACGCCGGGAGTGAGCACGATCTCGAAGCCGTTGCCGCCGACGGTGAAGCCGATGACGTCGGTCGTCTCGGGGTAGATGGTGCTGAGGGTGTCGACGACGCGCGGACCGGCGGCCCGTGGGTGGTCGTCGCCGAGCATCACGACGGCAGCGGCGCCGTCGCCGAAGAGCCCCGTCGCGACGAAATTGGCCATCGACTCGTCGTCGCGCTGCAGCGTCAGCGAGCACAGCTCGACGCTCACCAGCACGCCGACGCCCGTGGGGTGTCCGACCAGGTAGTCGTGCACGCGCGCGATTCCCGCGGCACCTCCCATGCAGCCGAGTCCATAAGAGGGGAGGCGCTTGACATCGGGCCGCAGGCCGAGTCGTGGCACGAGCAGCGCGTCGATCGACGGCGCGGAGATGCCGGTGACGGAGGTGAACAGGATGAAGTCGACCTCCGACGCATCGACCCCCGCCTCGGCGAGCGCGGCGATCATCGCTCGTTCAGCGAGGCCGGTCGCGACCTCGATGAAGATGTCGTTCGTGTCGCGGAAGGTGCCGAGGGAGCGATACCGCTCGAGCGGGAGCGCGGTGTGACGCGTTCCGATGCCGCTCGCCGCGTGCATCCGCTCGACCACGGCCTGCCGGGCGGGAACCGACGTGATCAGCGGTGCGAGCTCCCGAGTGATCTCCGCTTGCGAGTAGACGAATGGCGGCAGCACGGGGGCCACCGCGGCGATGCGGGTCATGCGCTCGCGCGACCTGTGTGCACGGCGGTGGCTCTCTCAACGTGCGCCATGGCGCCCCCTGTCATGTTTGTCCTAGGTCTTACTATCCCTCTAACATCAATGTCGCGCGGAGCCTTGCGCAATGTCCGGATGCTCGGCAGGGAGACCGTGGCGCAACCCCTGCCCGGCGAGCGCCACGTTGCGTCGCTCCCACTCCCGCAACGCACGGCGCTCGGGCTCCAGCGCGAGCGCCTCCGGGCACCTCCCTTCCGGTGTGCCGCAGGCACACAGCTCCGGATGGCCGCCGTGCGGATGGTGCTGCGCATCGATGCGCCAGAGTGCCGCCATGAGCCGGTCGATCTTGCGATTGGCGAGCTCGGTGTTGCGTTCGGCCCTCCGCACGACGTCGTTCTCGATGAGCGCGCGAACGCCGCCGGCCTCCGTGCCCGCGTACTCGCCGACGGCAACGGCGGTGAGCTGTGCGACCTGTTCGGCGAGCCGCGCGACCTCGCCCTCTCCCGCCGCGACGGATGACTCGAGGCGCACCACGTCGCCAGCGTGCGCTTCCTGCTCACGGGAATACAGCGCGGCCCACATGTCGACGTGCTCGGAGTCGCGCCGTTCGGCCTTGGACGGGTCGAGGTGGTTCACGCACGAGGCACAGACGACTTGGTCGCTCACCGAAGCGAAGCGGAACACTCGCGGCGCGCGGCAGCACAGGCACGGCGCCGTGACGTCGACGTGCAGGGGGTAGGCGTGGGGCATGTCGGTTCTCTCTATTCACACACGTGTTCGAAGGGAAATATTCAGCTGGGTCGCCAGCGTCGAATTACACAGCTGTAGTTATCCACAGGCTTATGAACAGGTACGAAAGATTTGTCCACATCGACGAGCGGCACTTCTCGCTGCACTCTACCCAGCATCGCGGGCGTAGAGTGGGGCTCAGTCAGTCGTGCGGGCCTGGATTTGGGCTCGAGAACACTCCGTCGGGTGTTGTCCCTGTCGCTCGTCACGAAGGCTTCCCATGCTCTCCGAACTCCACGCCGCTCTCTCCCGTGTCGAGCGGTCGCTCGACGTCGACGAGCGCGACGCGGAGACGCTGCTCGCCGCGCGGGGCGACGACCTCGAGCAGCTTCTCGTCGTGGCGGCCCGGATTCGTGACGACGGCCTCGAGCGCTCGGGACGCACCGGGGTCATCACCTACTCGAAGAAGGTGTTCATCCCGATCACCTTCCTCTGCCAAGACCGCTGCCACTACTGCACGTTCGTCGAGACTCCCGGCGCACTCGCCCACCTCGGCAAGCCGAGCTACCTGTCGCCCGACGACATCCTCGAGATCGCGCGAGCCGGGGCGGCGCTCGGCTGCAAGGAGGCGCTGTTCACCCTCGGCGACCGGCCGGAGAACCGCTGGCCCAGCGCGCGGGCCTGGCTCGACGAGCACGGGTATGCGTCGACGATCGACTACATCCGGGCCATGGCGGTGCTCGTGCTCGAGGAGACCGGCCTGCTTCCGCACCTCAATCCCGGCGTGATGTCGTTCGCCGAGCTGCAGGCGCTGCGCCCGGTCGCGCCGTCGATGGGCATGATGCTCGAGACCACGGCGACGCGGCTGTGGAGCGAGAAGGGCGGCGTGCACTACGGCTCGCCCGACAAGGATCCGGCACTGCGGCTGCGCGTGCTCGAAGACGCCGGCCGCTCGCGGGTGCCGTTCACGACTGGCGTGCTCTTGGGCATCGGGGAGAACGACGCCGAGCGGGCTCAATCGCTCTTCGCGATCCGCGCGTCGCACGAGCGGCACGGGCACATCCAGGAGACGATCGTGCAGAACTTCCGGGCGAAGCCCAGGACGGCGATGCAGAACGAGAGCGACCTCGCTCTGCAGGAGTACGTCGCGGCGGTCGCGGTCGCACGCATCGTGATGGGCCCAGACGCCACCATCCAGGCGCCCCCGAATCTCACGGACGCCGCGGAACTCGGGCTGCTCATCCGCGCGGGCATCGACGACTGGGGCGGGGTCAGCCCGCTCACGGCCGACCACGTCAACCCCGAGCGACCGTGGCCCGAACTCGACGTCCTCGAGCGACTGACCGCCGAGGCCGGGTTCGAGCTGCGCGAGCGCCTGACGACGCATCCACAGTTCGTCGCTCCCCCGGCGGGCCGGACCTCCGGCGGCTGCGATTGGATCGACGCGCGAATACGGCCCCACGTCGACGCGCTGGCCCTCCCCAGCGGGCTCGCGGATGAGTCGGCCGTCGTGCGCGGACGGCCCTGGGCCGCCCCCGCCGTCCCGGTCGGTGCGCGGCACGGCGTGCTCGCCCGAGCGACCGTCGACCCGGCCGGCCTCTCCGATGGCGACTACGTCGCGTTGCTCGCGAGTGACGGGCCACAGCTCGAGGCCCTCGCCGCACTCGCCCACGAGGTGCGGGTCGCGGCCGTCGGCGACGAGGTCAGCTTCGTGATCAACCGCAACCTCGACTCGTCGCTGCTCGGCACCGTGCTCGACCTCGCGCTCGTGGCAGACCTCGCCGACGAGGCCGCGAGCCTGGGCGCCACGGAGCTCTGCGTGCAGGGCGCCGTGCCGGCCGGCCTGCCGGGCGAGACGTACTTCGAGGTCGTCGCGGCCATCCGCGACCGCCACCCCGACGTGCACCTGCACGCCTTCCGCCCCACCGACGTCGCCGACGGCGCCCAGCGGCTGGGCATCACGGTGCGCGACTTCTACGAGCGGCTGCGCGCGTGCGGCGTCGGCACGGTTCCCGGAACCGGGGCGCGCATCCTCGACGACGGCATCCGCGCGGCTTTGAGCGCCACGACCGATCCGCCCGCGCGCGCGTGGATCGAGGCCGTCGAGACCGCGCACGCGGTCGGACTGCGCTCGACCGCGACCATGGTCTACGGGCACGTCGACTCGGCCGCCGACCAGGTCTCCCATCTCCGACAGCTCGCCGGCATCCAGGGCCGCACCGGCGGTTTCACCGAGTTCATTGCGATGCCGTTCGTGCCTCTCGACTCGCCCCCGGTCGCCGGGGCGCGCCCCGGCCCGAGCGTGCGCGAGTCGCGGGCCGTGCACGCCGTCGCCCGCCTGATGTTGCACGGACGCATCGACCACGTGCAGGCGGCCTGGACCAAGCTCGGAATCGCCACCGCGCAAGCGGTGCTGCGCGGCGGCGCCGACGACATCGGCGGGCTGCTGCTCGACGGCGTCATCGCGCCCGAGGCCGGACCGGAGGCGCACCGTTCGCTGTCGATCGCCGACGTCGAGCGCATCGCGGGCGAGATCGGCGCGACGGCCCGGCAGCGCACCACGACGTACGGGTCACCGACGCCCGAGCAGTCCGCCCACGCCCGGAGGCCCGACGCCCCGCCCTCCTCGCGCCTCCACCTGTCCCTCTCCCGAGCATGACGGCCGTGCTCCTGCCGGGGCTGAGCGGTTCGAGCGCTGCGGACTTCGCCTTCCTCTCGCCGATGCTGGCTCGCCGCACGACGGTTGCCGCGATCGACCTCTCCTGCGAACCGCGCTTCGACAGCATCGTCGATCGCGTGCGCAGCGAACTCCCCGTCGGTGACCTGACCCTCGTCGGGTACTCGATCGGCGCCGCCGTCGCCCTCGCGCTCGCGGCGACGACACCGTCGGTCGCGCGGCTCGTGCTCATCTCGTGCCCGTTCGTGGGCGGCGAGCGCCAGCGTCAATTCGCCGCGACCTGGGCGGCGCTGACGCCGTCGGCACGGCGCGATCTGGAACGCTTCGCCGCGCTCGGCGACGACGATTCCGCCGCGGGCGACCTCGCGCCGTTCGACGAGCGGCTCGTCGCGCTGTTGCCCGGCGTCGACCTGGCGGATGCTGCTGCCGCGGTGACCGCGGAGACCCTCGTGATCGGCGGGGCGAACGACGCCGTCCTCGGCGCGGGGCACGCTGCCGTCGTTCTCGGGGCGATCGAGCCGTCGCGCCTCGCGATCATCGACGGCGGGCACGCGCTGCTGCACGAGCGCCCGGCCCACGTTCTGAGCCTCGTCGATGCGTTCGACCGGCACCCGGGGCGATACCCCGCAGGCTCCCTCCTGCCCGCGGAGTCTGCGTGACAGGCGCCGGCGGGCACGACACGGCCACCGAGATCGACACCGTCATCGTCGGAGCCGGGTTCGCGGGCATCGGCATGGGGCTGCGGCTCTCGCGGGAGGGCAGCGGTTCGTTCGTGGTGCTCGAGCGCGCAGACGACGTCGGGGGCACCTGGCGCGACAACGTGTATCCCGGCGTCGCCTGTGACATCCCCTCGCACCTCTACTCCTTCTCCTTCGAGCCGAAGAGCGACTGGTCGCACTTCTATGCGGCGGGCGCCGAGATCCACGAGTACCTGCGACAGTGCGCGGCGGAGATCGAACCGCGGCTGCGGCTGCGCACGGAGGTGCTCGAGACCCGCTGGGTCGACGACGCGGAGCGGTGGCTCGTGCGCACCTCGCGGGGCGACTATTGCTGCCGCACGCTCGTCATGGCCGCGGGCAGGCTCTCCGAACCGCGGATGCCCGCGACCCCGGGCCTCGACTCGTTTCCCGGCCAGGCATTCCATTCCTCCCGCTGGCCCGCCGAGCTTGCGCTCGAGGGCAGGCGTGTCGGCGTGGTCGGAACCGGCGCCTCCGCGGTGCAGCTCGTGCCGCGGCTCGCGGCCGCCGCCGCGAGCGTCGTCGTCTTCCAGCGCACCGCGCCGTGGATCGTTCCGCGCGACGACCGCGAGTACACCGTCGCCGAGCGCCGCGCGTTTGCCCGGCATCCGGCCTCCCGCGAGCGCCTCCGCTCGCGGCTGTATTGGAAGAGCGAGTCGGGCTTCGCCGAACGAGCCCGCACGCCCGGGTTCATCGACCGCTTGCGGCAGCGGGCAAGCGGCCACCTGGCCGCCCAGGTCTCCGACCCCCGGCTCCGCGACCGTCTGACCCCGGACTACGAGATCGGCTGCAAGCGCGTCCTCCTCGCCGACGACTACTACCCCGCGCTCGCGTCGCCGAGCGTGACGCTCGAGCCGTCGGAGCTCACGGCGGTCCGCGCCAGCACCGCCGTCGCGGCGAGCGGCGCCACCCACGACCTCGACGTCCTGGTCTTCGCCACCGGCTTCGAGACCACCCGGCCGCCCTTCGCCGAGCGCGTGATCGGGCGCGACGGCCTCCGGCTCGCCGAGGCGTGGCGCGACGGGATGGTCGCCTACAACTCCACGGTCGTGCACGGCTTCCCCAACCTCTTCGTCATCGACGGCCCCAACGCGAGCCTCGGGCACGGGTCGGCGATCGCCATGATCGAGGCGCAGGTCGAGTTTGTGCTGGCGGCGCTCGCGACATCCGTCGGCGTCATCGAGGTCAGGGCCGACGCACAGCGGCGCTACGTCGACGAGCTCGACGAACGCAGCGCCTCGACCGTCTGGATCGATGGCGGATGCAGCAGCTGGTACGTCGACGAACGCAGCCGCCGGCTCACCCTGCTGTGGCCCGACTTCGCGCACACCTTCCGCGAACGGCTCGCGCACCCCGACCCGTTCGCCTACGAAACCGTGCCTCCGGGGAATGATCCGCGCGCCGAGCTGTTTCGCCCAGTATGAAAAGCATCGTCTTCACGCGGTACGGCACGCCCGACGTCCTCCACCTGGCCGAGCGTGAGCCTCTCGACCCGGGGGCCGGCGAGGCGCGCGTGCGCATCGTGGTCTCGGGCGTGAACCCGACCGACTGGAAGTCACGCCTCGGAACCGGCGATGGCGCCGCGACCGACGTGGAGTCGGTGCCGAACCAGGACGGCGCGGGCGTCGTCGACGCGATCGGCGCCGGGGTGACGAACGTCTCCGTGGGCGACCGCGTCTGGATCTTCCTCTCCGCTCACGAGCGGCCGGCCTTCGGCACCGCGCAGGAGTACACGCTTGTTCCCGCCGAACGCCTGACGGTGCTGCCCGAATCCGTGGGCTTCGACCTCGGCGCGAGCCTCGGCGTGCCGGCCATCACGGCGCATCGTGCTCTCACCGTCGCCGAGGGCGGGCCGGCTCGCCTGTCTCCCGGCGCGCTCGGCGGCCACACCGTGCTCGTGTCGGGCGGCGCGGGCGCCGTCGGGCACGCCGCCATCCAGCTCGCGCGCTGGGCGGGAGCGACCGTGATCGCGACCGTCAGCAGCGACGAGAAGGCGGCCCTCGCTACGGCCGCGGGCGCGCACCACGCCCTCCGATACACCGACGACGACGTCGCGGCATCCGTGCGGTCCATCGCCCCCGAAGGCGTCGACCTGATCGTCGAGGTGGCCGCGGGTGTCAACGCGCCGCTCAACGCGGCCGTGCTGCACACCGGCGGCACGATGGCGATCTACGGCAACGACAGGGGCGACGCGCTCGCCCTCGACTTCCGTGCGCACCTCGTTCTCAACGCCCGGTTGCAGTTCGTATTGCTGTACACGGTCGGCCTGCCGGCGCTCCGGTCGGCGGCGGACGACATCACCGCTGCGCTCGTCGACGGCGCGCTGCCCATCGGCGAGGCAGGGGGGCTGCCGGTGCACCGGTTCCCGCTCGAGCGCACGTCGGAGGCGCACGCCGCCGTCGAGAGTGGCATCGTGGGCAAGGTGCTCATCGACGTCGCGGCGGAGTAGTCGCGAGCGCGGCCGCACAGCTTTCGATCGGGTCTCAAAATGCCCCGAGGGGTGTTGCCTCACAGCAACGTGTCGTACCTTCGATGGAGAGCTCTGATACACCGGGGGAAGGCCACAGCATGCGCACCGTCCTTGGCAACGACATGCCGCCCCGGCTTCGATGAGCTCGAAGACGTTCCTCACACTCGACGAGATCGCGCCACGAGCCGTCACCGAGGTGCGCTCCGCGGCGACGAACCCGTTCACGGCCGGTCTCGCCATCCTCGCCATCTGTTCGATCATCGGCGCGATCGTCGCGGCCGCGGTGGTGCCCGTCGTCTCGACTGCCGCGGCGGCCACGAGAAACGTGTCGGCGATGTGGGAGGGCTTCCCGACCGAGCTGCCGCTCGCGGCGGCCCTGCCCCAGCACACCGTACTGCTCGACAAGGCGGGGGCCGAGTTCGCACGCTTCTATACGGAGAACCGCGTCGACGTGACGTTCGAGCAGATCTCCCCGAACTTCACGAACGCCCTCGTCGCCACGGAGGACGCCCGCTTCTACGAGCACGCCGGCGTGGATATCATCGGCGTGGCGCGCGCCGCGATCAAGAACTACGTCAACGACAACCAGAGCGAGGGCGGATCGACGATCACCCAGCAGCTGGTGCAGAACATCCTCATCAGCAACGCCACGAACGATGTGGAGAAGGCCGTCGCCAAGGGCGACACCTACGAGGCGAAGGCGCGCGAGGCGAAGTACGCGGTCTCCCTCGAGAAGAAGATGACGAAGCACGAGATCCTCGCCGCCTACTCCAACGCCGTCTTCCTCGGGCAGAAGGCCTACGGCGTGCAGGCTGCCGCTCGCGTCTATTTCAGTGTGGATGCTGCGGCGCTGACGGTGCCGCAGTCGGCCATGCTCGTCGCCCTGCTCAAGAGCCCGGTGGCCTACGACCCCTTCGTCCACCCGGAGGCGGCGCTCGAGCGCCGAAATCTCGTGATCGAGCGCATGGCGACCGAGGGATACATCACCGCGGAGGAGCGGGATGCCGCCGTCGCGACGCCCATCGAGCTGGTCCGCAGTGACGCGCCTACGGGGTGCGCGACCTCGGCCTACCCGTTCTACTGCGATCTCGTGCGCGAAGAGCTCATGACGAACCCCGCCTTCGGCGAGACTCCCGAGGCGCGCGCCGAGTCGTTCCGTCGCGGCGGCGTGACGCTGACGACGGCGCTCGATCGCCGGGTGGCCGACGCGTCACTCGCCGCCGCGACCGCGGCCCTCGGGCCGGACAACGAGTTCGGCACCGGCTCGGCCACCGTGATTCCCGGAACAGGCCACATCGCCGCGGTCGCCCAGAATCACACCTGGGCCCGCACCCAGGTCGTCTACGCCACGAGTCAGGCCCAGCCCGGATCGGTGATGAAACCCCTCACGCTGGTTACCGCGCTCGAGCAGGGCATGTCGCTCTCGACGACGTACACCGCGACCGGCCCGTACATCCCGCGGGGCATGGACTACCCGAAGGGCGGCTTCACCAACTTCGGCAAGCAGAACTTCGGCGCCATCGACGCGCGCACCGCCATCAAGCAGTCGGTCAACATCTACTTCGTGAAGATGATCGAGGAGGTCGGAGTGCTCAACGTCATCGACATGTCGAAGCGACTCGGCATCACGACTATCAGGGAGACCGGGGACAACGCAATCGGCTCACGGTCGGCGTCGTTCGCGCTCGGGGTCTCCGAGGTCACCCCGCTCGAGATGGCCAACGTCTACGCGACGTTCGCCTCGGGCGGCATCAAGTGCAACCCGGTCGCCGTCATCGGTGCCGTGCGCACGACGACGGGCGAGGTGCTGCCCACCCCGGCGACCGACTGCCACCAGGAGTTGAGCCCGGAGGTCGCGGCGCAGATGGACCAGGTGCTGCGCGGCACCTTCCAGGGCGGAACGCTCGCGGGCGTCGGTGCCGTCGCCGGGCACGAGACGGGTGGAAAGACGGGCACGACCGACGGCAGCTCTGCCAACTGGACCGTCGGAATGACGACCCAGTTCGCCAGCGCCGTGTGGGTCGGCCACCCCGACGGTGGAGTGGCGCATCCGCTCAAGCGCGTTCAGGCCTACGGTCGCGTCTTCTACAACACGACCGGTTCCGCCATCGCCGGCCGCATCTGGAAGTCGATCATGGCCGACATCCACGTGGGCGTTCCCCCTGTCCCGTTCCCGCGGCCGTAACGGACACCGGCACGAGCAGCTAGAGCGCCATCCGGTCGATTCCCTCGGGTGACAGCGCGTGGTGGATGGCGAGGATGCTGGCGCCGATGACGGCGGCGTTCTTTCCCGCGGCCGACTGCACGATGGTGAGGTGGGTCGTGGCGAGCGGCATCGAGCGCGTGTAGATGACCTCGCGCACTCCCGCGATGAGGTGCTCCCCCACGGCCGCCATGGATCCGCCGACGGCGATGACCGAGGGGTTCATGAGGCTCACGCACGCCGTGAGCACCTCGCCTATGTCGCGGCCAGCCTGCCGGATGGCCTGGATGGCGTCCATGTTCCCCCGGCGCACGAGTTCGATCACCGACGAGTTGGTCTCGACCTCGAGACCCAGTCCGGCGAGGGAGTGCGCGATCGCCGGTCCAGAGGCGAGGGCCTCGAGACATCCATGATTGCCGCACTGGCAAGCGATGCCCGCGCCCCGCGCGATCTGCACGTGACCGATGTCGCCCGCGACGCCCTGCGCCCCACGCAGCAGCCGCCCGCCGGAGATGACGCCGGCGCCGATGCCGGTCGCCACCTTCACGAAGATGAGGTTGTCGATTTGGGGCCAAGCGAACGCCTGCTCGCCGAGGGCCATGATGTTGACGTCGTTGTCGACGAGCACGGGGACCTCGAGGTGCTGCCTCACGAACCCGGGCACGTCGAAGTGGTCCCAGCCCGGCATAATCGGCGGGTTGACGGGCCTGCCCGAGCTGTACTCGACCGGCCCCGGAAGCCCGATTCCGATGCCGATCACGTCGGCCGTCGACAGGCTGCGCTCGCGCAACAGCGTGCGGCCGGTCTCGATCATCCAGTCGAGCACGGCCTCGGGTCCGTCGGCGATATCGATCGGCCCGCTGAACTCGCCGATGATCGTGCCGCTCAGGTTGGTGACAGCGATCGTCGCGTGCGTCGCGCCGAGGTCGGCGGCGAGCACGACCTTGGCGGAGGGGTTGAGCGCGAATTGCGACGATGGCCGGCCGCCGGTCGACTGCGCGTCGCCGACGGGGCTGATGAGGCCGAGCGACATGAGCTCTTCCACCCGCAGCGCGACGGTCGAGCGGGCCAGCCCGGTCGTCATGGCGAGCTCCGCGCGGGTGCGTGGCGAGCCGTCCCGCAGAAGCTGGAAGAGATCGCTCGCGCCGGAGCTGCCGAGTGTCGGCCCCATCGCACGGCCGCAGGCGAAACTCACCGGGTGCTGAACGCCGCGTCGAACGCGGCGTCCGGTGCATCGAAGGCGAGTCGCTTGACGAACTCGAGGGCCTCCGGCGCGCCAACGAGCCGGTCCATGCCGGCGTCCTCCCACTCGACGGAGATCGGACCCTCGTAGCCGATCGAGTTGAGCATGCGGAAGCAGTCCTCCCACGGCACGTCGCCGTGACCGGTCGACACGAAGTCCCAGCCGCGACGCGGGTCGGCCCACGCGAGGAGCGAGCCGAGCCGACCGTTGCGGCCGTTACCCATGCGCTTCTTCGTGTCCTTGCAGTCCACGTGGTAGATGCGGTCTTTGAAGTCCCACAGAAAGCTCACGGGATCGAGGTCTTGCCAGACGAAGTGGCTCGGGTCCCAGTTGAGCCCGAAAGCCTCGCGGTGCCCGATCGCCTCGAGGGCGCGAACGGTGGTCCAGTAGTCGAACGCGATCTCGCTCGGGTGCACCTCGTGGGCGAAGCGCACCCCGACCTCGTCGAACACGTCGAGGAACGGGTACCACCGGTCGGCGAAGTCCTGGTACCCGGCGTCGATCGCCTCCTGCGAGACGGGAGGGAACATCGCGACATACTTCCAGATCGACGAGCCGGTGAAGCCGATGACCGTCTTCACGCCCATCTTCGCCGCCAGCCTGGCGGTGTGCTTCATCTCCTCGGCGGCGCGCGTGCGCACCCCCTCAGGATCGCCGTCGCCCCAGACCACGTCGGGCAGGATGTCGCGGTGCCGCTGGTCGATCGGATCGTCGCAGACGGCCTGGCCCTTGAGGTGATTGGAGATCGCCCACACCTTGAGCCCGTACTGCTCGAGCAGGGCGAGCTTGCCCTCGACATACCCGGGCTCGTCCCAGCGCCACGGGTCGAGGTGATCTCCCCAGCAGGCGATCTCGAGGCCGTCGTACCCCCAGCCGGCGGCGAGCTTCACGACCTCCTCGAATGGCAGGTCGGCCCACTGGCCGGTGAACAGGGTTACGGGTCGCGTCATGGTCGGCTTCCTTTTGTCTCGCTTTATGGGGATGGGCGTTCGTGTCGTGGGGATGCTTCGGTCGGCGCCTAGGCGGATGCTACGCCGGTCCAGCGGCTGCCGTCGGCCGCGCTCTGCTCGACCGAACCGAGCACGCGTTGCACCCGCAGGCCGTCGGCGAACGTCGGGATCGGCTGCTCGCGGCGCGCGAGCGCCTCGACGAAGTCCTTGGCCTGGTGGGTGAAGCCGTGTTCGTAGCCGAGCACGTGACCGGCGGGCCACCACGCGGAGAGGTACGGATGCTCCGGCTCCGTCACGAGGATGCGCGTGAAGCCCTGCTCCGTCACGGGCAGGGTGGCGTCGTAGAACTGCAGCACATTGAGGTCTTCCAGGTCGAAGGCGATCGCCCCGGTCGAACCGGAGACCTCGATGCGGAGGGCGTTCTTGCGCCCCGTCGCGAACCGGCTGGCCTCGAAGCTGCCGAGCACGCCCGACTCGAACCGGGCGGTGAAGAGCGCGAGGTCGTCGACCGTGACGATGCCGCGCTCGCTCGAGGCGGTGCCGGATAGACCGCGCGCCTCGGCGAGCAGGGGTCGCTCTCCGACGATGGTCTGCAGCACACCCGACACCTCGGCGATGTTCTGCCCGGCGATGAACTGGGCGAGATCCACGGCGTGCGCGCCGATGTCGCCGAGTGCCCCCGATCCGGCGCGCGACTTGTCGAGCCGCCACGTCATCGGCGACTCGGCGTCTGACAGCCAGTCCTGCCGGTAGCTGGCACGCACCTGGCGCACCTCGCCTATGCGTCCCGCCGCGACGAGATCACGCGCGAAGGTCACCGCGGGAACCCGGCGGTAGGTGAAGCCCACCATCGCGAAGACGCCGCGTTGCGCGGCGCGAGCCGCGGCATCCGTCATCGCCTCCGCCTCCTCGACACTGTTGGCGAGCGGCTTCTCGCACACCACGTGCTTGCCCGCGTCGAGCGCGGCGATGGCGATCTCGGCGTGCGAATCTCCCGGAGTCACGATGTCGACCACATCGATGTCGTCCCGCTCGAGCACCGAGCGCCAGTCGGTCGCCGTCTCCTCCCAGCCCCACGTGTCGGCGGCCGTGCGCGCGGCCGCACCGTCGCGACCGACGAGCACGCTCAACCGGGGTCGCGTCGGCAGGTCGAAGAATCGCGGCGCGTTACGCCACCCCTGCGAGTGGGCGGCGCCCATGAAACCGTGGCCGACCATCGCGATGCTGAGCGGCGAGGTCTGGTCTGGGGTGTCTGCGTGTTCTGGCATGAGAGTGCTCCGGTGGAGGGGCGCAGCACCGGTGTGGCGCGGCGCCCCCTTGTCGGTCGTCGGGTCTACGACTCGAACGAGGTCGGGAGGTACTTGTCGACGTTGTCGGATGTCACGACCGGGGCGTTGAGCACGATCCGGTTCGGCACCTCCACCTCGACGAGGTCTCCGAGCGACTTGCCCTGGGCAAGCAGGCGGGCCAGGCGGATGCCGTCTGCAGCTTGCGTCGACGGGTAGATGACCGTGGCCTTGAGAACGCTGTCGCCCGACTTGATCAGGTCCATGGCGTTCTTCGAGCCGGCACCGCCGACCATGATGAACTCGTCGCGACCCGCAGACTCGATCGCGGCCAGCACGCCGAGACCCTGGTCGTCATCGTGGTTCCAGATGGCGTCGATCTTCGGTGCGGCCGAGAGCAGCTGCGACGTCACAGCCTCGCCGCCGGCGACGGTGAAGTCGGCCGCGACGCGGTTCGACACCTCGAGCCCGCAGTCGTCGAGCGCGTCGGCGAAGCCGCGGCTGCGGTCTTGCGTCAGCGGCAGCGAATCGATGCCGGCGATCTCCGCGACGATCGCGTCGGGGTTGTCTCCCACCTGCTCGCAGATGTACGAGCCGGCGCTCACGCCCATGCCGTAGTTGTCACCGAGGATGGTGACGCGCGCGGCGAAGGTCGAGGAGAACTCGCGGTCGACGTTGATGACCGGGATGCCGGCCTCCATCGCCTTCGTTGCGACGTCTGTGAGCGCGGCTCCGTCGGTGGGAAGGAGCACGATCGCGTCGACCTTGTCGTTGATGAAGCCCTCCACCTGGCTGATCTGGAGGCTCGCGTCGTTCGTGCCCTCCGCGACGCGCAGATCAATGTCGGGGTACTTCCCGGCCTCGGCGATGGCCGCCGAGTTGATGGCGCCGAGCCAGCCGTGGTCGGCGGCTGGGCCCGAAAAGCCGATGACGATGGTGTCACCCGACTCGTTGTTCTGAGCGTTGTTGGTGGGGCCGGATTCACCGGCATCCGTGGTGCCGGTGGTGCACCCGGCTAGCAGGCCGGCCACGACGAATGAGGTTCCGACTGCGACAAGAGCCTTCCGCCGCGTCGATCGGGTTCCAAGCATGTGTGCTTCCTCCAGATGGGTGAATGTGACTGCCTCGACGCCAATGCGTTGGCGTCGGCCCGGCCTCTGTGCCACGCACATCCCACCCGTCCACAATGACATTGGATGCAACGTAGCAGAGAGATGACGGCAAAGGAACAAGTTTTGATGAATATAGGCTAAAGCTGCACTCGTGGCGGCAAGTTCTGTGCGACTCAGGCCGCTACTCTGCTAGATTGCGGAAATGATCAACGCTGACCATGGTTCGCCCCTCCTCGAGGTGCGTGGTGTCACCAAGTCCTTCGCGGGCGTGGCAGCACTCAAGGGCGTCGACATCTCCATCGTTCCCGGCGAGGTGCACTGCGTGCTCGGCCAGAACGGCGCCGGCAAATCCACATTGATCAAGATCCTCTCGGGCGTCTACACGCCCGACGCGGGCGACGTGGCCTGGCAGGGCGAAGCCGTCACGATCGCCGACCCGACCGCCGCTCTCGAGCTCGGCATCGCCACCATGTACCAGGAGCTCGACGTCGTCGACGGCCTCACCATCGCCGAGAACATCTTCCTCGGGCACGAGCGTTCCATCGGCGGGCTTCTCAAGGTGCGGGACGCCAACAAGCGGGCGCGTGCGCTGCTCGAGCGCCTGGGGCATCCCGGCCTCGCACCGTCTCGCGAGGTTGCATCGCTCTCCCCCGCCAATAAGCAGATCGTCTCGATGGCTCGCGCCCTGTCGCGCGACATCAAGCTCATCGTCATGGACGAGCCGAGCGCGGTGCTCGACTCCGAGGAGGTGCGCAACCTCTTCCGCGTCGTGCGCGAGCTGACGCGCGAGGGCATCGCCGTCATCTACATCTCCCACCGCCTCGCCGAGATCCGCGAGATCGGCGACCGCATCACGGTCATCAAAGACGGCCGCACGATGGCGACCGGATTACCCGTCTCGGAGACCCCGACGCCCGAGCTCATCAGGCTCATGACGGGGCGTGACGTAGAGAACGTCTTCCCGCCCGCGAGGCCGGTAGCCGATGACGCGCCCGAGGTGCTCCGGGTCGAGAACCTCGGGGTGCACGGCGTCTTCGAGCCGGTCTCGTTCGGGGTGCACGCGGGCGAGATCTTCGGGCTCGCGGGGCTCGTCGGGTCCGGTCGCTCGGAGATCCTCGAGGCGATCTACGGCGCGATCAAGCCCACGAGCGGCGAGGTGCTGGTGCGCGGCAAGGCGCTGCACGTCGGCTCCGTGCCGACGGCTGTCGCGAACGGCATCGGCCTCTCGCCCGAGGAACGCAAGAGCCAGGGGCTCATCCTCGAGCAGCAGATCTACCGCAACGTGACGCTCTCCTCGTTCGCGCGCTTCGCGCGCGGCGGCTTCCTCAACGAGCGGGCAGAACGATCGACCGCGCGTACGCAGCTCGAGGCACTCGAGCTGCGTCCGGCCGACCCCGACCGGGCGGTCGGCCTGCTCTCCGGCGGCAACCAGCAGAAGGTGATGCTCGCGCGCTGGCTCGTGCACGGCACCGACGTGCTGCTGCTCGACGAGCCGACGCGCGGGGTGGATGTGGGCGCCCGCGCGGAGATCTACGGACTCATCCGTGCGCTGTCTGCCGCCGGCACCGCGATCGTCGTGGTGTCGAGCGAGATCGAAGAGGTGATCGGCCTCGCCGACCGCGTGCTCGTGCTCGCGGAGGGCGAGACCCTCGACATCGTCGACGCAGACCAGATCGACGAATCAGGCGTCCTCGACCTGGTGATGAAAGGCAGCGCAGCATGACCGCCCCGGCCCCTGCCTCCCCCGCACCCGCGCCGAGCTCCAACCGCGCCTCCGCGGTGCTGCGTCGCTTTCTCGCGAGCGCCGCGGGCCGCAACATCGGTCTCGTTCTCGCCCTTGTCGTTCTCGTCATCGTCGGAACGGTGACGGGCGGCGACCGCTTCACCAACATCAACAACGTGCTGACGATCGTGCGCCTCGCATCCGTCACGGGCGTACTCGCAATCGGCATGACGTTCGTCATCATCGCCGGGGGCATCGACCTCTCCGTGGGATCCGTGCTCGGCCTCTCGTCGGTGGTCGCGACACTCGCCGCCGTGCAGAATGCCGCGATCTCGTTCTGGCCGCTCATGATCATCGTCGCCCTCGCGGTCGGACTCGCGGCCGGCGTCGTCAACGGCATCATCATCGCCTACGGCAACGTCGTTGCGTTCATGGCGACCCTGGCGATGCTCATCGCGGCGCGCGGATTCGCCGAGATCCTCTCCAACCGCACGACCCAGACGGTGAAGGTGCGTGGCTTCCTCGAGTTCTTCGACGGCGACTTCCTCGGCATCCCCACGCTCGTCTGGATCTTCATCCTCGTCTCCGCCGCGGGCTGGGTTCTGCTCAACCGCACGACGTTCGGCCGCCGCACCGTCGCCATCGGCGGCAACAGGGAGGCCGCGCGCCTCGCCGGCATCAACGTCAAACGTCACGTCGTGTACCTCTACGCGCTCAGCGGGCTCGCCGCCGGAATCGCCGGCATCATGCTCACCGGTCGCACGACGTCGGGAACCTCGACCCACGGCACGCTCTACGAGCTCGACGCCATCGCCGCGGTCGTCGTGGGCGGAACGCTGCTCATCGGCGGCCGGGGAACGGTCGTCGGCACCGTGCTCGGCATCCTCATCTTCAACGTGCTGACCAACATCTTCACGCAGAACAACCTCAACACCTCGGTCCAGGCGATCACGAAGGGCGCGATCATCGTCATTGCGGTGCTCATCCAGCAACGCTTCGCCACCCGCGGCACCCGGCGATCTTGATACATCCGGTCACCCGTGTCCATGGGTTGGATGAGATCAGGCGCCCTCTCTAGCGTGAGGTGATGACTACTCCCGTGCGACAGCGGTCGGCGCAACCCTCCGCGCGTCGGGCATCCCCCGCGACGATGGCCCGGTCAAGGCGATCGGCGTCAGCACCTTCCTCGTTCCGCACCTCGAGCGTCTGCTCGCGGAGACGGACACCGTGCCGGCCGTGAACCAGGTGGAACTGCCGCGTCGTACCCATCCCGGGCGCTTCCCGCCCGGAAAGCATCCGCGACTCCGTTCGCGCGGCAGAGGTGCAGCTGTCGGCCGACGAGCTCACCGCGCTCGACGCGGACTGAGCGGTCCCGTCGACTCGCTGGTGCCGCCGCTCAGTGGTGCCGCCGCTCAGTTGTGCGATGGCACCAGCGAGTCGATGAGCGCGCGCGCCTCGTCCATCCGGTCGTCGGGGACGACGGCGGGAATGACGAAGAGCCACAGGTCGCGGATGCGCGACAAGAGGTCGGCCCGTCCGGAGAACACGTCGGAGACCAGTTGGATGCCGGTGTACGCGGGGATGAGGAACCGCGCGAAGGCCGCGGTGTCGACGCCGGCTCGGAACTCGCCGGCCGCGACGGCCTGCCGAGCCAGCTCTCCGAACGCCGTCATCCAGCCTTCGTAGGGAGCCAGCAGTGGCGGATCGAACTGGGTGATCTCCGTCGTGAGCCGGATGCCCGCCTTGACCACCGGGTCGGACCGCAGCCTCTCGGCCAGGTCGACGCACATGAGCAGCATCGTCTCGAACGGCGGACGCTCGAAAGACAGGATGCGGCCACTCGCCTCGATCGCCAGTTCCTGCTCCCGCGCGATGACGGCGCGGGCCAGCTCCTCCTTCGAATCGAAGTGGAAGTACAGCGCGCCGCGCGTGGCCCCGGCCTCTCGCGCGATGTCGGCGGTGGTGGCGAGGCCGTACCCCAGACGGTGGAAGACGCGGGCGGCGCCCTCGACGAGGCGGTCGCGGGTCTGCTGTGCCCGTTCCTGTTGCGCCATGCCCTTATCCGTCCCCTCGTAGCCACACTTTAGCTGTCGGGGCGTGGGCGCCGCACCGGCTACTCTCGGCTGGACTACGTGCGCGCGGAGTCGGAGAATGGCGGCCACAGGCCGACCCCGAGCCCGACCTCCAGCCGCGCCAGCGTCGCGATGTCTGGCCAGCTCCTGCCCGCGATGACCTCGGCGATGGTGGTGCGATCGACGCCCGTGGCGACGCCGGCCTCGCGCAGGCTGCGTCCCCCTATCGCGGAGATGAGATTGAGCACCAGCTGACGAGCGGCCTCTGCCGCCGGGTCGTCGATGGGCTCACCGGGAAAGGACGCCGCGTACTCTCCCGGCGTCAGACGTTTCGGGCGGGGCGACATGCGCACAGCCTAGTCACGGTCGAGCCACGCTCCCCGACTCCTACCCCGGCCCGCTGCCGGCCCGCTGCCGGCGAGGCTGCGCTCGACGAGTTCGGCGACCGCGGTCAGGCCCTCTGCACCCGCCATCCAACGTCTCTACCTGGACCGACGAAGAACGAAGTGTCGTGGTCGATCTCAGACCATGGCAATAGTCACGCTTTGCATTCTTCGACGAAAAGATCAGCTTCGCCCGCAGCCGGTTCGGTAATCTCCGGCTCTCCGTCTCGCGTCAGCGTGATGGTATACGAAATACACGTCGGCACCGAGGATGGTGTCGGGAGGCGAAAACTCAACCGTTTCACCTGAAGGCACCGTCTTCGCCCCGGCATCGATACCGTAGTCAAGACCCAGGGCAGACACTGCGCGCAGTTCAATCGACATGGCGATCTCGTCATCGTCGAATTGGTCAGTGAGTTCGTTGCTCCCGGGATTTCGTACCCCCACGGCAATGCGGCACACGTCCACCGAGTCCGAACCGATGGGGACCAGCTCAACACTCGCAATCTCTAGGGGCGGCGGCGACAGCGTGAGATCTCTGGAGCAACCAGAGATTGCCGCTGAGGTCAGAACGCTCAGCGCTAGGAGTTGGAAGCCCCTCTGCTGGCTCATGCGGTGAAGCTACCACTCACAGCAAACCAGCTGTAGCCATCACAGCCCGCTGTTCTCGAGGAGGTTGAAGCCGTTGGACGAGTCTGTACGGACGATTCTTTCGACGCACAACCTGCGTATCCCCTGCGTTTATAACGATTGAGTCCTAGATGCCGCTATCTTGGATGTTGTCTTTGCCTTCTAAGGAGTAAATTGCGTCCGCTTATGCCACACACACCGTCGGGGCTTCCTCGACTCGTGGCTCGGGCGCTGTGGGCAGGACTCCTGATTGCCGTCGCATTCGTGGTTGGCATGGTGGGTCTTCAGCAGTCTCCGATCGCTCATCTCGCGAGCGCTCATGAGCGAGGTGCCACAGCTGAACATGTGGCGCACGAGACACCCGAGTCGGCATTCGGGGCCAGCGAGCACATAGAGCTTGAGTCGGCCCACGACTTCGATGACGGCAATCCAGCCGACGCGACGGACTGCTGCAGCCAAACACTGAACCTCATTTCCACATCCAGCCCGGTCATCTCCAGCCCGGCCGTGATCGCCCCGAATGTCCGGGCGGCCGGTTCGTTCGGTGACGGCCTGGCACCAAGCCTGGATGTGCGGGCAGCAGCTGCGACTTCGGCGATTCCAAGAGCTATCGCCTTGACAGAACTCTCTCTGCAACAGGTCTAGACCGACCACCTCCCTCGTTCGATCGCTGGCCACCTCGCGCCGCCCGTACGAGCATGGGCTCCCTGACTGTTCGGGGGGGGCTCGCCCCAGATGAATCGCGTGCCGAGAGCCCGACCTTCTCGACTCGCATGACCGGCGCCCCGCAGACACTTGTGAGGCCTCGAAGGAAACATGAAAAACAACGCACTCCCAACCCGCCGTTCTGCACTACTCGCCGAGCGCACGACCGCTGCGCTGGATGCGACAGCGCCTGCTGCTACCCCGCCTGCCCTGCGCGCAGTGTCGAAGGTGAGCCGGCGCGGCCGTATCGGAGCCAGTAGCAGAAAAGGAATGGCCGCCCTGCTATTGGCATGGACGTTTGCAGTGACCCAAGGGATTCCTGCATACGCCGTGGAGCCGATCGTCCAATCAGCTACCACGGCCCGAGTCTCGACCGGAGGTGAGGCGCAGACCCTGACAGCTGAGGGTGCTGCCACCGACGCGCCTAGAGATTCGTTCACCGTGACCGTTCCGCCGCCACCACCACCACCGCCAGCAACTCCGCGCTTCGCCTTCGCCGCCGGGCGGACGACCTTTGTCAATATCGCGACATCGGTGATCCAGTGGCCCTTCGCATCGTCGCCGATCAGCAGTGATTTTGGTGCAAGGAAGGCTCCCTGCCGGGGCTGCTCATCCGACCACAAGGGACTCGATTTCACACCAGGCTCCGGCACTCCGATCGCGGCAGCGGCGGACGGGATCGTGAAGGAGGTGAACCGCAGCAGCGGCGGTCTGGGCACCAACGTCCTCATCGATCATCAGATCGGCGGCCAGCTCGTCACCACCGTCTACGGTCACATGCAGGCCGGGTCCGTGCCGCTGGTAGAGGGCCAAACGGTGAGCGTCGGGGCGATGGTCGGGCGCGTCGGCAACACCGGCGCCAGCACGGGAGCCCACCTGCACTTCGAGGTCCATATCAAGGGAAGCGCCGTTGATCCGTACGCATGGCTGACAGCCAATGTTCGCTGAAGCCTCCACGAGCCCGCATCCTCACTTCCCGGTGCAGGCCGATGTGGCGCGGTCGACCCGGTGCCGTTCATGCGCGGTGGGGTAACCAGCTGATTGCGGCAGACGTCGGGCCCGGGCCTACGAACCCATCGCCGGGAATCAAGTCAGGCCGCCGGCCTCCGGCAACCTGATGTCATCCGACGGCGACGGGTTGACTCGTCGGAGCGGTGTGCTCGGTCGTCAGCAGCTCAGGTCGGAGGTCGAGGCGGCGGAGAAGCTGCGCGTTGAGCGCGACGACTACCGTGGAGGCGGACATGAGCAGCGCGCCGATCTCCATGGGAAGGACGAATCCGATGGGGGCCAAGACGCCGGAGGCCAGCGGAACGGAGAGCAGGTTGTAGCCGGCCGCCCACCACAGGTTCTGCTTCATCTTCCGGTAGCTCTTGCGGGACAGCTCAAGAATTGACAACACCGATCGGGGGTCATCGCTGGCGAGGATGACTCCGGCCGAGGCGATTGCCACGTCGGTGCCGGCCCCGATCGCGATTCCGACGTCGGCTTTAGCCAACGCTGGGGCGTCATTTACGCCGTCCCCGACCATGGCGACGGTGCGTCCTTCCCGCTGCAGCTCGGCTATTTTGGCGGCCTTGTCTTCGGGGTGGACTCCGGCGAAGACGCGGTCGATGCCCAGCTCTCGGGCTACGGAGTGAGCGACGGCTTCTGCGTCGCCGGTGATCATGACTACCTGTATTCCGAGGTTGTGCAGGGAGTCGACTGCTTGCCGTGATTCTTCGCGCACCTCGTCCGCCAGTGCGATGGCGCCGATGACGGCTCCGTCGGCGAGGACGTGCAGGATGATCGCACCCTCGTCTTTCCACTGTTCGGTGTCGGGCAGGGCCTGGGCGTCGTGGCTGGTGAGCATAGCGGGGCCGCCGACGCTGATCAGTCGTCCCCCGACATTCGCTGTGACGCCCACGGCGGTAGACGCTTTGAAATCCCGTGCCCTGGTCACGTCGAGTCGGCGGTTTCTCGCGGCCGCAACAATCGCTTTGGCCAGGGGATGTTCGCTGTCGGTCTCGGCCGAAGCCGCTAGCGCGAGCACCTCGTCTTCGGCAACGCCGCCCACGACCGCCACGTGGCTGACCACTGGCTCGCCCCTCGTGAGCGTGCCGGTCTTGTCGAACAGCACGGTGTCGACTGTGCGCATGGTTTCGAGTGCGAGGCGGTCCTTGATGAGCACCCCTGCTTTCGCCGCGCGTTCTGTGGAGATGGACACCACGAGGGGAATCGCGAGGCCGAGGGCGTGGGGGCAGGCGATGACGAGGACGGTGATCGTGCGAACGACTGCGTCATCGGGATTGCCTGCGAGGGTCCAGACGATGGCGGTGATGACGCCTGCGCCGAGGGCGAACCAGAAGAGCCAGCCGGCCGCGGTGTCGGCGATGCGTTGGGCGGGCGAGCTGGAATTCTGCGCTTCCAGGACGAGTCGTTGGATGCCCGCGAGCGCGGTGTCGTCGCCGACCGCGGTGACTCGCACTCGGATGGCGGTGTCGGTCGCGACCGTTCCCGCCACGACCCGGCTTCCGGGCCCGCGGCTGACCGGGCGGGATTCGCCGGTGATCATCGACTCGTCGACGTCGGCCGTTCCCTCGGTGACCGTCCCGTCGGCTGGAACACGGCTGCCGGGACGGACGATGACGACATCGTCCGGCTGGAGGTCGGCCGGGGCGACAAGGTCGACGTCGTCGCCCGCTACTCTTTCGGCCTGGTCTGGAAGGAGTGCGGCGAGGGAGTCGAGCGCGGAGGATGTCTGGGCGAGGGACCGCATCTCGATCCAGTGCCCGAGAAGCATGATGACGATGAGGAGCGCGAGCTCCCACCAGAAGTCGAGGTCTCCATCGATCAACCCGAGGCTGGCACCCCAGGAGGCGACGAACGCTACCGTTATGGCGAGCGCGATGAGCATCATCATCCCGGGTTCACGGGCCCGGAATTCCGACACGGCGCCGGCGAGGAACGGCTTGCCGCCCCAGACGTACATCACCGTTCCGAGCAGCGGTGAAATCCACGCCATGAAGCCCGCCCCGGGGAGCTCGTAGCCGATGATCATCGCGAACATGTGGCTGAACCCGACGACGGGCAGGGCGACGACGAGCATGATCCAGAACAGTCGCCGGAACTGGCCGACGTGATCGCCGTGACCGGCGTGGCCGGCGTCATGGCCATGGTCCATAGCGCCATGATCAGTCGCTCCGTCGGCCATCGCGTCGTGGTTCATCGCTTCGCGGCTCATCCCGTCGGGTGAAGCTGCCGCTACCGGCGACTTCGCTTCGTGGACGTGATGCTCGTGTGGCTGGCTCATGTCGGTCAAGGTATACCCCGTCGGGGTATCAGTCAAGGGTTCTTCTCTGTTGACACGCGCCCCGGCCGTGTGCCTACTATGTATACCCCTGTAGGGTATTTACGAGGAGCGGCTATGAACGGCTACGAAGGCAATAAGGAAGCGATCCTGAAGCGCTTGAACCGCGCCGAGGGGCAGGTGCGCGGCATCCACCGCATGGTGGAGGAAGACAGCTACTGCATCGACATCCTCACCCAGGTGTCCGCGGCCACCAAGGCTCTGGAGACGGTCGCTCTCGCGCTGCTCAACGACCACCTCACCCACTGCGTGGCCGAGGCGGCCGCCGTCGGCGGAGAGGTCGCCGACGCCAAGATCCGTGAGGCATCACTCGCCATAGCCCGCCTCGTGCGCTCCTGACACCCAAAGCCACCGAAAAGGAATCTCATGTGCAGCACACCTACCGGAACCGATGACCTCGGCCTCACCGACAAGAACCACGCGTGCTCCTGTGGCACCGGCGACGACTCGCACGACGGTACCGCGGCATCCGCCATCGACGGAGACGCGATCCGGGAGCACTTCGTCGTCCAGGGCATGACCTGCAGCCACTGTGTCGCCAGCGTCACCCAGGAAGTAACGGCCATCGACGGCGTCACGAGCGTCAGCATCGACCTGAACGCGGGCGGTCCGTCGAACATCATGGTCGTCAGCAGCAGGCCCATCGACGTCGCCGACGTCCGCTCTGCTGTAACCGAGGCGGGCTACGAGCTCGTCACCGCCTAACATGACCACCACAGCCGTCAGCCTCGACATCACCGGGATGACCTGCGCCTCGTGTGCCAACCGCATCGAGCGCAAACTCAACCGCCTCGACGGGGTCGAGGCGACGGTGAACTACGCCACCGAGAAGGCCACGGTCCACGCACCCGGCGTCGAGGCCGACGTGCTCATCGCCGCGGTCGAAGCCGCTGGCTACGGTGCCAGGCTTCCCGCTCCTTCGATGGCACCGGATGCCGGCGTCGAGACGCCCTCGGACTCGGAGACCGATCTGCTGCGCCGACGCCTTCTGGTCTCTGCGGCGCTGACGGTGCCTGTCGCGGCCATGTCGATGATCCCCGCCCTCCAGTTCACCAACTGGCAGTGGCTCGCCCTGACCTCGGCCTCCCCGGTCGTCGTCTGGGGCGCGTGGCCGTTCCATCGGGCCGCGTGGGTGAACGCCCGCCATGGTGCCGCCACGATGGACACGCTCATCAGCGTGGGGGTGATCGCCGCTTACGGCTGGTCGCTCTACGCGCTGTTCTTCGGCATGGCTGGTGTGCCCGGCATGCACATGACCTTCTCCTTCCTCGCCTCGCCCGCCACCGGGGCCGGGGAGATCTATCTCGAAGTCGCCGCAGCGGTCACCGTCTTCATCCTCGCCGGTCGCTACATCGAGGCGCGCGCCAAGAAGCAGTCCAGCGCAGCGCTACGCGCCCTCCTCGAACTCGGCGCGAAGGACGCCACGCTCCTTCGCGACGGCAGGGAGACGCCCGTTCCCGCAAACACGCTGTCGCCGGGCGACACCATCGTCGTCCGGCCAGGCGAGAAGATCGCCGCCGACGGCCTCGTCATCGACGGGGCATCCGCCGTCGACCTCAGCATGCTCACCGGCGAGTCGGTACCCGTCGAGGTCGCCCCGGGTGATCGCGTTGTCGGCGCCACCGTCAACGTCGGCGGGCGCCTCCACGTCGAAGTGACCCGCGTGGGAGCTGACACCGAACTCGCCCGCATCGCTCGTCTCGTCGAGGAGGCACAGAGCGGCAAGGCCGAGGCCCAGAGGCTTGCCGACCGCGTCTCCGGCGTCTTTGTCCCCGTCGTCATCGGCCTCGCTCTCCTGACATTCGCCGGATGGATCGTATTCAACGGCTCGGTGGAGCTCGCGTTCACTGCCGCTGTCGCCACGTTGATCATCGCCTGCCCATGCGCCCTCGGCCTCGCGACCCCCACCGCCCTGCTCGTCGGCACGGGCCGGGGCTCGCAGCTCGGAATCATCATCCGCGGACCGCACGTCTTGGAACAGACCAAGGCCGTCGACACGATCGTCCTCGACAAGACCGGCACCATCACCACCGGAGAAATGGCTGTCCTCGCCGTCACACCGAGTGCCGGAACGACTGAGGGCGAGTTGCTGCACTTTGCAGCCGGAGCGGAGCACGGATCAGAGCATCCCATCGCCCGCGCCATCGTCGAGAGGGCCCGACAGGGCGGCGTACCGGTAGCTGACGCGGAGTCGTTCATCTCCCATGCGGGGCTTGGCGTGCAGGCCGTGATCGATGGGCACCTGGCCATCGTCGGGCGAGCGGACTGGCTCGCTTCGTCGTGGTCCATTCCCGCTGTCACCGACATCCGAGCCGCGATAGCGGCGGACGAGAGCGCGGGCGCGACGGTCATCGCTGTCGCTTGGGACGGCGAGTTCCGCGGCACGCTGACCATTCGTGACGCGGTGAAGCACACGAGCGTGGATGCCATCGGGCGCTTCCGCGCTCAAGGGCTTCAGCCCATCCTGCTCAGCGGGGACAACGAGGGGGCCGCCGCCAGCGTCGCCGCCGAGGTCGGAATCGACGAGATTCACGCAGCGGTCACGCCGGCCGGCAAGCTGGAGTTGATTCGCTCGCTGCAGAAGCAGGGCCGAACAGTTGCGATGGTGGGCGACGGCGTGAACGACGCAGCGGCGCTGGCCGCCGCGGACCTCGGGATCGCCATGGGCAACGGCACGGATGCTGCGATCGCGGCGAGCGATATCACCGTCGTGAGCGGCGACCTGCTCGTCGTGTCCGACGCCATGCAGCTCGCGCGCCGCACACTGGGCGTGATCAAGGGGAACCTCTTTTGGGCTTTCGCCTACAACGTCGCGGCTATTCCGATCGCTATGCTCGGCCTCCTCAACCCACTGCTCGCCGGCGCGGCCATGGCGCTCTCCTCGGTGTTCGTCGTGACCAACAGCCTTCGCCTACGCCGCTTCACGCCCACGACAAGACCACAGCCGCTGGTCTAGCTCGTGGGCTACCGTGTTGGAATCGGAGGAGGTGAATCAATGGCTTTTGGGACGCTGCGGGAGCGGATTTTGAGGCCCACCGCTTTTCTGCGAGTGCTTCTGTTGTCTTCAGCCGCCGGGGCCGTCATCGTCGGATTGCTGGCGATGCATACGATCGCCGCACCGGGTGCGAACAGCGATCCCGCGCACGCTGCCATGGTCGTCGAAGGCCACGACTCTCCCATGATCGCGGGCAAGCCGATGGTCGACGGTTGCGATGGGATGTGTGATCCGGCTCACGACATCGGCACCATGGCGTGCATACTCGCCCTCCTCGTCACCGTGCTGGTCTTCGGAGCATCCCATCGGTCGTCGCGATTGTCGTTCCTTCACGCACGAGGATCCCCGGTCGCAGGGAGCCGGCGCCCGTCTCCACGTTCCCTGCCACCACCAGATCTCACCATCCTCTCCATCAGCAGAACCTGATCGGGGCTCTCCCCGTGGCCACACGGGATGCTCTTGGCGCGCCCGCGCGCTCCCGACCACAAAACACTGATTGGACTCCTTCTCATGAACAAGCTTCGTTTCTCCCTCGCCCTTACCGGTGTCCTCGCCGCCACTTTCGCTCTGTCTGCGTGCTCATCGAACGGCTCGATGGGCAGCATGGGTCACAGCTCCAGTACCCCGAATTCGTCTTCGTCACCGGCATCCGACGACTTCAACGATGCCGACGTCTCTTTCGCGTCAGAGATGGTTGTGCACCATCAGCAGGCCATCGGAATGGCTGACATGCTCCTCAGTAAAGACGGCGTCGACGACCAAGTCGCGTCGCTCGCCAACAGGATCAAGGCGGCTCAGCAGCCGGAAATCGACACGATGAACGGCTGGCTGGACTCGTGGAGCGAGTCGACCGGGGCCATGGAGGATCACGACATGGGCGACATGAACGGATCGATGAGTCACGACGACATGAACGCCCTCATGAACGCCACTGCCATAGAGGCCAACCGCCTCTTCCTGACGCAAATGACGACGCATCACGAGGGTGCGATCGAGATGTCGAAGGAGGAGATCTCCTCGGGCCAGAACACAGACGCCATCGAGCTCGCGAGGAAGATTGTCGACGACCAGACCGGGGAGATGAAGGAGATGAAGGACCTACGTGCAACGCTGTAGGACCCATTGGGTCGGGGTGCAACAGCCCCGGCCCCGCAACATCCGTTCAACATCCGACCGCCAACGCAAGCCACGAATACGGAAGTCCATGCCTCCATCACCTCACCGTCGCCCGATCGCCGTCGGCATCGCGCTACTGACCGCAACGGCAGCCCTGATAACGGGGTGCTCGGCTCAGGCAGAAGGACCGGATGGTCAAGGCTCGCCATCGACCCAGTTCGACCACATCCATGCGCTCACGGTGGAACCCGAGGGCGAGGAACTCACGGTTGCAACACACGAGGGCATTTACCGGCTGGAAGTCGGCGCCGACGGCACAGCTACCGCAGTCGGCCCCCTCGGTGGTCTCGATTTCGACCCGATGGGCTTTACCCTCGTGGAGGGCACCGCCTACGCCTCCGGCCACCCCGGGCCGAAGACTCCGGCGACGTTCGGCGCCCCGAACCTCGGTCTCATCACGAGCACCGACCGCGGAGAGACCTGGAGCACCGTCTCGCTAAAAGACGAGACCGACTTCCACGCCTTGGCAGTCCTCCCGGCACCCGAGGGAAGTAGCGACGTCCGCGTCTTCGGCCTCGATACGAGCACACAAGCCATCCGACGAAGCATGGACGGCGGAAAGACATGGACAGACGGAGCAGAACTCGTCGCTCGAGATCTGCTCGCGCTGCCATCATCCGATTCCCTCTACGCCACCACCGAAGACGGACTGGCGGTCAGCATCGACGACGCATCAACCTTCGCGGTCGATGCCGCAGCACCCGCCCTCTACCTCGTCGGCGCCGACCCCGTGATGGGAACGCTGGCGGGCGTCGATGTGGACGGAGCACTGTGGGCCACAAATGCGTCGGGACAGTGGGACAAGGGCGAACTCGTCGACGGAGTGCCCCAGGCATTCACCGTCACGGCCGGACGAATGTATGTTGCGGATGACCGCGGCATCGCCATGACGGACGACCTCGGGTCCACCTGGACGATCGTCGAGCTCGTCAGCGATTAGCCGAGCACCGCGGTGATCACCGGCATGGACGGTGGCCGAAGCTGGTGGCTCTCCCCGGGTGAGACGCCCGCTGATCACGAGCGCCAGGTTCTCACACCATGGTCCAATCGATTCTCCACATCCGCAATTCGGAGATTCCATTCAGGCAAGGGTCAGGAAGAGCTTTTCCAGTTCCTCCAGTGTCAGCTTGCCCCTCCCCGCGGCTTCATCGGCGTCGCCTGTCGAAGTTTCTTCGGCAATACACTGGCGAAGCGCCGTCGACACGATCGCGAAGCCTGCCTTATCCAGTGCGCTCGACACGGCAGCAAGCTGAGTTACGACGTCTCTACAGTCCCCGCCGCCTTCGACAGCGGCGATAACGGCAGCGAGTTGACCCTGAGCTCGCCTTAATCGGTTCGCAACCTTTCGGACGGCTGCCGCGTCGTGCAGGCGGCCGCCTTCGTCCAGTGTTTCCGCGGCCATAGCTACGCGCCCGCAATCGGGTGGCCCCCGGCAATCCAAGCGCTGGTGCCGCCCGCGATGTCGACAGCATTGATGCCCTGCTCGGTGAGGAAGCCGGTGGCCTGGGCGCTGCGCCCGCCGGACTGACAGATGACGTGCACGGCTCCACTGGTCGCGACATCGCCGACGCGATCTGCAAGTTCTGACAGCGGCATGTTCACGGCGCCGGGTACGTGTCCTGCTGCAAATTCATAGGATTCGCGGACATCGATGATTGTGGCCTGGTCGAGTGCGGCGAGTTGACTGACGGTGATCTGGTTCATGCTGCTTCTTCCGTGGGAGTGGCGGTGGCGGTGGCGGCAATCCCGGCGGTCCACGTCACGTAGCCACCGTCGAGGTTGGCGACGTCGTGTCCGAGCTGGGTAAGGAGGCGTGCGGCGGTGTGGCCTCGTTGACCGACTTGGCAGTGGACGATCAAAGCTCCGGCGGGTAGCTCGTCGTGGCGAGCACGGAGCGCGTCGAGGGGAACATTGACGGCGCCGGGGATGGACCCGGCCGCGAACTCAGTCGCGCTTCGAACGTCGACCAGCGTGGCCCCGGACTCCATGGCCACGTCGAGCTGATGCCATTGCACGGTGCGGGTGGCACCGGTGCGGATGTTGTCGGCGACGTAGCCGGCCAAATTGACGGGGTCTTTCGCCGAGCCGTACTGCGGAGCGTACGCAAGCTCAAGACGGGAGAGCCCGGAGGCCGTGATGCCGCCAGCCATGGCGGTCGCGATGACGTCGATGCGTTTGTCGACACCATCGCGTCCGACGATCTGCGCTCCCAGGATTCGGTCGTCGTCAGGATCCACGAGCAACTTGAGGGCCATCTGTTGCGCCCCCGGGTAGTAGCCCGCATGCGAGGACGGATGCGTGTGGATGACTGTGTGAGCGCGCCCCACCGACAGGAGGCGCTTTTCACTCCACCCCGCCGTCGCAATCGTGAGGCCGAGCACGCCAACGATCCCCGTGCCGAGGGCCGGGGCCGCAGGTGGAGTGTCTTCGCCGGCGATCGCGTCGGCAGCCGCACGGCCGTGCCGGTTCGCCAATCCGGCCATCGTGACAAGGGTCGGGCGGCCGTCGATCGAATCGCGCTTCTCCACGCCGTCTCCGACCGCGAAAATGGACGGATCGCTTGTGCGTTGGTGATCGTCCACGGCGATCCCGCCGGATGGTCCGATGACGAGCCCGGCGGCGCGCGCCAAGGCGGTCTCCGGATGGACACCGCTGGCCTCGATGACCAGGTCGGTGAGAACCGTCGAGCCGTCGGAGAGTTCGACGTTGCCGTCACGCGCTCCCCTCACCGTGGTGCCGAGGCGGACGTCGACACCGTGCTCTCGCAGGAGCCTCTCGACGGGGGCGGCCATCTCCGGATCGAGGGGCGACAAGACCTGCGGCCCCCGCTGCACCACTGTGACCCGCGCACCGCGAGCCAGCAGGTTCTCCACCGCTTCCAGGCCGATATAGCCCGCACCGATCACGGTCACGCGCGCCTGTCGGTCAACGCTCTCCAACACCTCTAGAACGCGGTCAACATCATCGAGGCTCCGGAGCGTGTGAGTGGGGACGGCGCCTCTCGTCGGCCCGCTGCCCGTGGAGGAGCCCCCGGCGAGCACGAGAGTGTCGTAGGTTTCGTGGGTTTCGACCCCGGTATCGAGATCGCGGACCGTCACGCTCTTCGCCGCCGTGTCGATGGCAACGACTTCGTGTCGCACCCGGACGTCGAGAGCGAATCGAGCCGCAAGCGACTCCGGCGTCTGCAGGAGGAGCGAAGATCGATCTGCGATCACTCCCCCCACGTAATAGGGGAGCCCGCAATTGGCGAACGAGACGTGGAAACCCCGCTCGAACACCAGAATCGCGCGCTGCTCGTCGAGGCGGCGAAGGCGCGTCGCCGCCGACATACCGCCGGCTACGCCGCCGAGGATGATCGTTTTCATGAGATGAAGTATACCCCCGGGGGTATACTTTTGCCGAGGCGCCTCACTTGGAGGTCCAGAAACGGAGAAAACCATGTGTCGAGCCGTGAAGTGCCGCGTCTGCGGAAAGACCACGTGGGCTGGTTGTGGACAGCACGTCGATCAGGTCATGCGCCGAGTTCCGCGAGCGGACCAGTGCCAAGGCCACCCGAAGGCTGCCACGTCAACGGGGTTCTTGGCACGATTGCTGGGTCGCTAGCAGACGGAGGGCCATAGGCCCTTGCGTTCAGCGTTGTCGGCCTCAGGCGTGCCGACGTGTCGAGTCGCGACTGACCTTCAAGGTGCACGAGGCACGAGGCACCAGACGAAACCGGTGCAATACGGATGTCGTGCCCCGCACGCGACAAGTCGGCGACCGTGGATTGCCCACCTTATGTACCGATGGTCAAAACCGAGGGCAAGGACCGCGCGCTCGTCATCAAGCCGCCGGCCAACCCGCCGGAATGCTGCACTCGCGAAGTGCTGACGATGGACGTGACTGAAGAATGGCGAGAATCCAAGCGTGCCACGACGCCGCAGCGCTAACACAGAAGCAGCGCGGCGAGCGCAAGCGCCGCGAACGCAATGCATTGAGCCTCCGAAGCTACGACGTGCGAAGCCCGGAGGTACGCGAGGCGATGGCGCTGCCGCCGGAGGGCAGCCGCTGGAAGGTGTCGTACGCCGCAACCGAACGCCGAGGAAAAGGAAAGGTTGTGGAATTACACCCATCTGTGGGTCGTTGTAACTCTCGATCACCCAATGTGCCCGCATAGACACTGGGGACGTTCAGCCGAGCGAGCTGATTCAAAACTCGATCCTCTGCATGATTCCGGAAAATCCTCCGCCCGAAGTCCAGTAAACGTCTGGGATTCCCGACACATCTCCAGTCGTCGCGGGGAAGCAAAAGCTCACCAAAACGACTTCAAGCCATTCTCTGAGCTCAGGAGTCAGGGTGATGTGAAGATCTGTTCAGCATCTTGGTCCGCAGGCCGACGACCGATCTAGCTGGATCGCCCGCTTTCGCCCGCCCGCCGGTTTCACAGCTCGTGGGCTTTGGTGATGAGCTGATGCGCGGCCTCCAGATGTAGGAAGATGCTCGCCGCCCTCGGTTCGACAAAGCCGATCGGAGAATCGCGATGATCGCCCTCGATGAATGTGAGATCCGATATGGCCGCCATGTTGGCTGGCTCTCCATGCGCGAGTGAGCTCGCCGTAGACCAGTACCAATACGTCAGCGGCCCTCCCAACCCGGTGACGTAGGTGCCGCCTTCGACTGCAATGGTCGCGTCCCGACGCGGATGTTCGCGAGCCGTCAGACGGTGGAGGGTCAACCTTCCGCCCGGGAAACTAGTCGACAGTCAGACTGTCGGCGCGTTGAGTTGCAAGTCAGGCGGGCTTTGACGATCTGCTGCGAACCGCCCTCTGTCCGTCAATGCGCCTCGGTCGCCTTCTCGCAATCGCGAGCCGTCGACGCCATTTCCGGCGTCGACTGCGTTGATGCTTTCCAGAATCGATTGTCCGACGGCATTGCCGTCGGCGTCGAGCGGAGGTGCAGACTCCCAACCGAGCGGAAGCGCCGATGGGAGGATCAAACGGATTCCTCGGCGCTCAGCTTGCGACGAGTCGATATAGGAATGGGTTGCTCCGAGTAGTTGGTGCGCGCGGGCGAAGTCGGAGAAGTCGATCTGGGCCGTGTAGCGCTGCGCGAAGTCGAGCACGTTCACGAGACCGCCGTGGCGACCGTTGTGGGTCAATGCAGCCAGCGCAGAGAGAAAGTCGCTGCGGAGGACGGTGGGGATAAGGATCTGCGTGGAGTCTTGCTGCGCGAATTCAGAATTCATCATCATCCGCGAGAGTCGGCCGTTCCCGTCGTCGAATGGGTGCACCTCGCTGACGAGGAACATCATGAACGTCGCGCGCGCAAAGGGGTCGCGGAGGCTTTGAAGTGAATCCCAACCGGCCCGGAGCGTTCCCTCGACCAGGGCCGGGTCGACGAAGAGCGTTTCACCCGCCCGGTTCGCCCGGGTCTTGTACTTGCCGGGGTGTTTGCCAGGTCGCGCTTCCATGATCGCGGCGTGACGTGTCTGCAGTGTCACCAGAAAGTCGTCGGCCGACGTCAGCACACGGCTCATCTCCGTGTGGTCGTTGAGGATCCGGTATGTCCCGAGGACGTCGTGTGCATCTTCCGGGCGGTCCTCCGGGATGATGCCGCGCAGCACGATGTCAGCGGCGTCTTGCACCGTGAATTCGGTGCCTTCGATGAAGTTGGAGAAGTAGGCGTCGAAGAATGGCAGGTACTCGGTGTCCGGTCCTGCAATTGATAGACGCACACGGGGTTGCAGGGCGAGGAGGTCGGCTGCGAGCTGTTCGAATCGTTGAGCTCGGCGCGGGTCGTGGCTGGCCCCGGTCTGGGCGGCCAACATGCCTTTCGATTTCGTCTGGACGGTGGGCCGCTCGCCTCGCGCGGACTCGAAGAACACATCGATACTCGTCGCATCGTCAGGTCGGCCGGCCCTATCCGCGAAATCGTGGACTGCGGCCTGCAGCCGTTCCTGCTTCTCTGAGCTTCGCGTCGAGGCGATACCGACGATGACGTCGTGGAGTTCTTCGCGCTTGAGCGTGCGTTGAGGGCGGCCCGCCACGGAACGGCTCGGGGTGAGATTTTCGATCAACCCGCGCTGTTCAGACGAGTAGGCAATGCCATTGGGCCCGGGGATGTCGTCTGGCTGGGCCGGAAGCCCGGTCCGGGAGACGATCGTCAGACCTGGGAGTTCGATATTTCGGGCTCGGTCCGACACCACGAAAACGTAGCCGTCGACGGGACGCATCGTAAACGCGCTGCGATCGACGATTACGGCGTTCGGCATGACCAAGGACAGAAGCCGGGTCCAGTTCTCCGCGACGATGAGCTCGGGCGCTTTCCGGACCTCGTCCGAATAGATGCCGCGAGTCAGGCGTATGAGCTTCCCCTCGGCGGTGAGGCGTGAGCCGGTTGCGCGGTCTGGGAGGTCGGACGCGACGATGATTGCCACCGGTGCTCCTTTCTGTAGAAAAGGACGAAATAGTGATCAAGGACTGTAGAAAAGTGTCGATTAGTGTGGAAAACATCGATATAAGGGCGGGCCGTCAACTGCATCGCACTGTAGAAATCGGTGATTTACGCGTAATTTCCTGTAGAAAAGTGTGAATTAGTGTAGAAAACCCCAGAATAAGGGCTATGACGAGGCTTTTCAAGGCCAGCTCGCGGCCAACCCATCGCGTTTAGACGACTGGCCCTTGGGGCAGGATCCACCAGGGCTGGACCGTAGAGACGTTGCTCGTGCTGATCACCATCAGCATCCCGCTCTTCGCGCTCGTGGTGGTGCTCGTGCTCGTGCTCGTGCTCGTGCTCGTGCTCGTGCTCGTGCTCGTGCTGATCATCTTGCTTCGTATATGTAATTCACGATGCTGCAGTGGCGCAGCGGTGGTGGTGGCTTGCCTGTCTTCTCTGGTTTCGTATGGCTGGGGTTCTGCTCAGGCAGGCAATGACGTACTTCGCCTGCTCTCGAGCTTCGACTTCCCGGTCTGTCCTTCGGATTCGTCTGGCACGACAAGTAGCATTCTGCGATTCCGAAACGGCGAGCCGGGTTGCGGGCTCACGAACAAGACATGCGGCAGAACACGGGGGCGCAGAGAAAACTGACTTCGCCTGCTAGAAGGGACCGCTTGGCGGTGTTTCACGGACGGATGCGCCGCGCTCGTTGTGGCCGGTGGCGTATGCCGCCGGGGTGACGATGGTGCGCTCCGCGGTCTCGCGACGATTCAGGATGCCGGGTTCGTTGCCGCGGGGGCGACAGGTTTAGCGACGGTCGTTGCGCTCAGCGTCAGGCGACAGATGGCAGCTCGAGGAGCTTGAACGCTCGAGCGGTCCGCATTTAGGCGGTCGGCATCCTCGAAGCGTCGGCCGATCGTGCTCGGTTCGCACCGTTTCGCCACACGTCTTCTTAGGGAGTGGACGAAGCTATCGCCTCGGGCGCTATAACGGCGCCGGGTCCTTCCTTCACCGGCGGACTGGACAATAAGGCGCGCCACAAAGCAGTCAAACATAGGCTTCACGCGCATCTTCCGGCGGCCGCAAGGCGCACCGATCATCAACTGCCCGCAGAAGCACCGCGAGTACAGCAAAAGGCCCCCGGTTTCCCGGGGGCCTTTTCGTTTTGTTGGGGTTTTGCAAACCGTTTCAGCTAGTTATGCAATTGACCATCTGTGGGTCGTTTACATAACTTAATTTCTGGCGCCGAGCCCTTTTATTTGCTGGGATTCTTTCGCTCGATCCAGCTACGGAAATCCACAATCCTCCGCATGGAAGCGGAAAATCCTCCGCTACTAAGCGCTGGCTCTCCGCGAAACGCTCAGGCGTCAGTGCCCCCGCGCTACGTGGGCGCTTCGGTTCCCCGCCAGAACGACGCTCAACGCCGCCATCGTCGCGAGCTGAATCCTCGACCTGCTTGCGCGGCCAAATTTGGACCACTATCGACGTGGCGACGATCAACGCTGCCAAGACGTAACCGGCCGTGTCGAATGCGCCCGCGAACACAAAGAGAGCCGAAATCGAAATCACGCCGAGCAATCCCGCCATTGCTTCCCGCGAGACACCTTTAGCCCGTTCAGGGAGCGTGAAGACGACCGAGCCGAAGGTAGCTGACGCCGCTCCCATCGCGAACAGCAGGGAAGCTCTCGCGGATTGCTCGCTGAGGGTCGAAGCGCGATTGTGAAGGTACTCCAGCCCCTGATCTGCTCCTGAGCGAGTGCTTCGATGTAGCCCTTCAGCGTCGTGTTGAACGTCAAGACGAGAACGCGCACCGGACCCGGCAGGTCGAGCCGCGCCTTCCGGTTCACCCAGAACGCACACAGTTGGCGGAGTCGGAGCAACGCCGTTGTCGTTTTGCCGCTTCCTGCTGCGCCTTTTATAAGGAGCACGCCCGGTTTGTTCTCGGTGAGCAGCGCTAGCTGCTCAGCGGTCGGTGGAACTTGAGGGAGTAGTCGCATGTCGGGCTCCACGTTCGTTGTCGGTGATGGACCCTGCGGGCGTCAGGATCCGGTCGAGGTGGCAGCGCTGCCGCCACGTCGTGCGTCTGATTCAGGTCGTGCAGGAGAGATTGGTGAGCGCCGATGCGTTCACGCCGACGCCGGTGTTGGCGGTGAGGGTGTGAACGACGCTGATGCCGTTCATGGCCCGCACGGTTCCGGAGGTGCGTGCGTTCGCTACCGAGCGGACGGACGCGCCGAGCGGCGCAAGGCTGTTTGCTGTGCCTCCCACGGAGCACCCGGTGAAAGCGAGCTTCGTGCCGGAGTAGTTGGTGGAGCTGAAGGCGCAGTAACTGCCGGTCGCGCAGGTTCCGATCGCTTGTGAATAGGGCGATGGGAACGTCAGGAGGATCGCTCCGCCATCCCAGGAGACGGTCGTGGCCGAGATCTGCACGCCGCCGGGATATTCGGCGAGCACGCCGTCGATGCGAACTTGAAGACCCCCGTCACCTTTCGTCAGGGCGGAAGCGGGCGCTGCGCCCAGGCCCATGAGGAGGAGTGCGGCGGCCACCGCGACTGCGAGTTTTCTCATCTATTCGGTTCTTTCCATGCGGTGTAGCTGAGGACGGTCATAGCGGGCAAATCGATGTCCTCGAGTCCGCCTAAGTAGACGTCCTCGGCGGAAAGGAGAAGACCGGTGGCGCTGTCGAAGACGAGGATGTCCTTGAAGTTGCCGCCTTCACGGGTTTCGGTTTCGAGCGCGACCCCTTGCCGGCCAAGCCGGTCGGTCACCGTTCCGGCCACGGCCACGTCGGGAAGGGTCTTGATTATCTGTATGAGCGCGGATGTCTGGGCGCCGGTGAGAGGCCAGTCGACGCGGAGATCCTGGATTGCTTTGAACCACTCGCCGGCGGTGGATTCGCCGGTGAGGCCGAGAACACTCGAGAGATAGGTGCGCATCTCGCCTGCTGACGCGGGTGGCGTTGCAGGGAACAATGCGGGGTACTCGCCCGGCCCGAAAGTTCCGTCATCTAGGACCGTGCCCGGCTCAGCTGCGGTCGCCGCTTCCGTCTGTTCTCCCCATTTCACCGCCCCGGCGCGGGTCACTATCCGACCGGAGAGGTCGTCGGACCAGGTGCGCTCTATTTCTTGGGGTTGGACAAAGATGTCCACGGTCTTGTCCTCGCCGACTGTGATGTTTGCCGACCATGTCTCGTAGACGATGGATCGCTGGTGGCTCGGGGTGTCGTTCTGGTTGTTTTGTGCGGCCACGCTCAGCCTCTCCAAGACGTCTTCAAGGGTCCCGTCGACGGGCGAACTAGTAAGAAGCGGCGGTGTCGCTGCACTCGCCACAGGTCGCGTGAGCACATTCCCTGCAAAGAAGACCGATGCGAGAACCAGGACTGCGACGATTGCAGTGATCCACGCACGCGCGTCGCCTCTGCGCCGGGGGCGCAAGGGGACGACCACTGTGTTCGGTTCGGTCAAGGTGGGACTCTGGCAACGATAGAGGGAGATCGCAAGTGGCAATGAGCTGTTCTCTGACCACGTAAGCAACTTTCCGAGCCCCAAGGAGAAACAGGCATGGCGCACGCGTCATTCACCGTCTCGATCGCTTCGGCACAGACCTAAGCGCGCCACACCGACGGCCGATTCCGATCACGCCTCCACCGGCTCGACCGCCGCCCTCCGCGTGCTTGAAGGGGGTTGTGCGCTCACTGCTGCAGTCCTAAGCTCCGCTCAATAAACAATGAGAAAAAGTGGAGGCTCGATGTTTGCATCTCGGTTTCTAAGGTTCGTCACGGCCTCTGCCGCAGTGGTGGTCATGCTCGGAGTCTCGCAAACCGCGACTGCTCCGGCGGCTTCAGCGCAGGTCACGAATTGCACTGCACAGGGACCGGGAGGCAATTACTTCGACGGCGAATATCGGCCATCTGCAGCGACACTTCGGGGAGTGAGCGCGGTCCTCACAGCCAAAAGAGCCTCAGTCTGTGACACCGATACAACCGCATTCAACCCCTCGACCCTCGCTCTCGGCAACTTCACGTACTCATGGACCATGATCGCGAATACGGCGGGGGGCTCATGGCTGCAATCTGGATACTTCAGAAGCTACGGCACATCCATGTTCCACTTCGCGCAATATAAACCGCTTGGCGGGGGCGTATACGACGTCTTCGGCGACGTCGTACCGACCGGCGAAGTCCACCACTATTGGCAGCAATATCTCCCTGACAGTAGCGGTGCGTTCCACAGCAACGTCGACTCGACACGGTTCATCAATGCCACCCCCTCAGGCTGGTCGGGTTATTCCGGGCAGTACTT
>JAODMO010000027.1 GCA_025464995.1 Microbacteriaceae bacterium | reverse complement strand
AGCACGGCGAGTCCGGCAAGGTCATCGGCGTCCGGGTCTTCTCCCGCGAGGACGGCGACGAGCTGCCCGCCGGCGTGAACGAGCTCATCCGGGTCTACGTGGCCCAGATGCGCAAGATCAGCGACGGTGACAAGCTGGCCGGCCGCCACGGCAACAAGGGCGTCATCTCCAAGATCCTCCCGCAGGAGGACATGCCGTTCCTCGAGGACGGCACCCCGGTCGACATCGTGCTCAACCCGCTGGGCGTGCCCGGCCGGATGAACGTCGGCCAGGTCCTGGAGACCCACCTCGGGTGGGTGGCCAAGACCGGCTGGCAGGTCGAGGGCACCCCGGAGTGGGCGGCCAACCTGCCCGAGAGCGCGCGTGCGTCGGGGCCGGGAACCCGGACGGCGACGCCGGTGTTCGACGGTGCCCGCGAGGAGGAGATCATCGGCCTGCTGGGCTCGACGACCCCGAACCGCGACGGCAACCGGATGGTCGAGCAGTCCGGCAAGGCGCGGCTGTTCGACGGTCGCAGCGGCGAGCCGTTCCCGGGCAACGTCAGCGTCGGGTACATCTACATCCTGAAGCTGCTGCACCTGGTGGACGACAAGATCCACGCCCGCTCGACCGGCCCGTACTCGATGATCACCCAGCAGCCGCTCGGTGGTAAGGCCCAGTTCGGTGGCCAGCGCTTCGGTGAGATGGAGGTGTGGGCGATGCAGGCGTACGGCGCCGCCTACGCCCTGCAGGAGCTCCTCACGATCAAGTCCGACGACGTCCTCGGCCGCGTGAAGGTCTACGAGGCGATCGTCAAGGGCGAGAACATCCAGGAGCCCGGTATTCCGGAGAGCTTCAAGGTGCTCATCAAGGAGATGCAGTCACTGTGTCTGAACGTCGAGGTGCTCTCGGCCGACGGATCCATCGTGAACCTGCGCGACACGGATGACGAAGTCTTCCGCGCCGCTGAGGAACTCGGCATCAACATCTCTACCCGGTTCGAGTCTTCGTCTATCGACGAGATCTAGACCGAACCCGACAACTACTTCAGTTATCCAAGAGAGAAGCTAAATTGCTCGAAGTTCACGCTTTTGATGAAATCAAGATCGGTCTCGCGACAGCAGACGACATCCGTCGTTGGTCGCACGGCGAGGTAAAGAAGCCAGAGACGATCAACTACCGCACCCTGAAGCCCGAGAAGGACGGCCTGTTCGGCGAACAGATCTTCGGACCCTCGCGCGACTGGGAGTGCTCCTGTGGCAAGTACAAGCGAGTCCGCTTCAAAGGAATCGTCTGCGAGCGCTGCGGCGTCGAGGTCACCAAGTCCTCGGTGCGTCGTGAGCGCATGGGCCACATCGAGCTCGCCGCACCCGTAACCCACATCTGGTACTTCAAGGGCGTTCCGTCGCGTTTGGGCTACCTGCTCGACATGGCGCCGAAGGACCTCGAGAAGGTCATTTACTTCGCCGCGTACATGATCATCTCCGTCGACGTCGATGCACGCCACGAAGACATGCCCGGCCTTGAGAACGAGCTCCGCCTCGAGATCAAGACCCTCGAAGGCCAGCGCGATGCCCGCATCGCCGACCGCCTGGGCAAGTTGGAGGAGGACCTCGCGGCCCTCGAGGCTGAAGGCGCCAAGAGCGACCAGAAGCGTCGCGCCAAGGATGCAGCCGAGAAGGAGATGGGGCAGGCCCGCAAGTCGTTCGACGAGCAGATCGCCCAGCTCGAGCGCGTGTGGGATGACTTCCGCAGCCTCAAGGTCGGCGACCTCAAGCCCGAAGATGCCGTCTTCCACGACCTGCAGGACCGTTTCGGAACCTACTTCGAGGCCTTCATGGGCGCCGAGGCGATCCAGAAGCGCCTCCAGGCCTTCGACCTCGCAACCGAGAGCGTCGACCTGCACGACCAGATCGCCAACGGCAAGGGCCAGAAGAAGATCCGCGCGATCAAGCGACTGCGCGTCGTCAACTCCTTCCTCCAGACCGGCAACTCGCCGGCCGCCATGGTGCTCGAGGTCGTTCCGGTCATCCCGCCGGAGCTGCGCCCGATGGTGCAGCTCGACGGTGGCCGCTTCGCGACATCCGACCTCAACGACCTCTACCGTCGTGTGATCAACCGCAACAACCGCCTGCGTCGCCTGCTCGACCTCGGTGCACCCGAGATCATCGTGAACAACGAGAAGCGGATGCTGCAGGAGGCCGTCGACGCGCTGTTCGACAACGGTCGTCGTGGTCGCCCCGTCACCGGTACCGGCAACCGCGCCCTCAAGTCGCTGAGCGACATGCTCAAAGGCAAGCAGGGGCGTTTCCGCCAGAACCTGCTCGGAAAGCGAGTCGACTACTCCGGTCGTTCGGTGATCATCGTCGGACCGCAGCTCAAGCTGCACCAGTGTGGTCTGCCGAAGCAGATGGCGCTCGAGCTGTTCAAGCCGTTCGTGATCAAGCGCCTCATCGACCTCAGCCACGCTCAGAACATCAAGAGTGCCAAGCGCATGGTCGAGCGTTCGCGCCCGCAGGTGTGGGATGTGCTCGAGGAGATCATCCGCGAACGCCCCGTGCTGCTGAACCGCGCACCTACCCTGCACCGCCTGGGCATCCAGGCCTTCGAGCCTCAGCTCGTCGAGGGCAAGGCCATCCAGCTGCACCCCCTCGTGTGTGCCGCGTTCAACGCCGACTTCGACGGTGACCAGATGGCAGTCCACCTGCCGCTGTCCGTCGAGGCGCAGGCCGAGGCGCGCGTGCTCATGCTCGCGTCGAACAACATCCTCAAGCCGTCCGACGGTCGACCGGTGACCCTTCCTACCCAGGACATGATCATCGGCCTGCACCACCTGACGACCCTCAAGGAGGGTGTGGCCGGAGAGGGTCGTGCGTTCTCGTCGATCGCGGAAGCGATCCTCGCGTTCGACCAGCACTCGCTCGACCTCAACGCCAAGGTGCGCATCCGTCTCGAGAACCTCCACTTCGCCGAGGGCGAAGCACCCGAGGGCTTCGAGCAGGGCGACAAGGTTCTGCAGCACACCACCCTGGGCCGCGCGATCTTCAACGAGACCCTGCCGGCCGACTACCCCTACATCGAGGCAGTCGCCGACAAGGGACAGATCTCCGCGATCGTCAACGACCTCGCTGAGCGGTACCCGAAGGTGGAGGTCGCTGCAGCACTCGACCGCATCAAGGACGCCGGTTTCCACTGGGCCACCCGCTCGGGCGTGACCGTTGCTCTCTCCGACATCCTGACGCCGCCGAACAAGCGCGACATCATCCAGGGCTACGAGAAGCAGGCCACGAAGGTTCAGGACCAGTTCGAGAAGGGCCTGACGACAGAAGCAGAACGTCGCCAGGAGCTCATCGAGATCTGGAACAAGGCAACCGCCGAAGTCGCCAAGGCGATGGAGGACAACCTGCCCGATGACAACAACATCAACCGCATGGTGTCGTCGGGTGCTCGTGGTAACTGGATGCAGGTTCGCCAGATCGCCGGTATGCGTGGTCTCGTGTCGAACCCGAAGGGTGAGATCATCCCTCGTCCGATCGTCAACAGCTACCGCGAGGGCCTCTCCGTGGCCGAGTACTTCATCTCGACCCACGGTGCCCGCAAGGGACTGGCCGACACGGCACTGCGTACGGCCGACTCGGGTTACCTCACGCGTCGTCTCGTCGACGTCTCGCAGGATGTCATCATCCGCGAAGACGACTGCGGCACGAGCAAGGGTCTCGACATGCCGATCGCGGCACAGGACGCGTCTGGAACCTGGGTGCTCGACAGCAACGTCGAGAACTCGGTCTACGCGCGCAGCCTCGCCACGGCGGCCGTCAACGACAAGGGCGAAGTGATCGCAGAAGCCGGAGCGGACGTCGGAGACGTTCTCCTCGACACGCTGCTCGCGGCCGGAGTGCACAACATCAAGGTGCGTTCGGTGCTCACGTGTGAGTCCGCCGTCGGTGTGTGTGCCGTCTGCTACGGTCGCTCGCTCGCGACCGGCCTGCTCGTCGACATCGGCGAGGCCGTCGGAATCATCGCGGCCCAGTCGATCGGTGAGCCCGGTACCCAGCTGACGATGCGTACCTTCCACACGGGTGGTATCGCGTCCGCCGACGACATCACGCAGGGTCTGCCGCGCGTCACCGAGCTGTTCGAGGCTCGTACCCCCAAGGGTGCGTCCCCGATCGCCGAGGCCGCCGGTCGCATCACCATCGAGGACACGGACCGTAGCCGCAAGCTCATCCTGACCCCCGACAACGGTGACGAGCCCATCGCCTACCCGGTGCTGCGTCGCGCGACCCTCCTCATCGAGGATGGCCAGCACGTGGAGCTCGGACAGCAGCTGCACATCGGAAACCTCGACCCGAAGGAAGTTCTTCGCGTCAAGGGCGTGCGTGCGGTTCAACTGCACCTCGTCGATGGTGTGCAGGGCGTCTACCGCTCGCAGGGTGTGCCGATTCACGACAAGCACATCGAGGTCATCGTCCGCCAGATGCTCCGCAAGGTCACCGTGGTCGACCACGGCGACACCGGACTCCTGCCCGGTGAGCTCGTCGACCGCCTCAAGTACAACGAGCTCAACCGCGCTGTGCTGACCGAGGGCAAGGCAACCGCCTCCGCTCGCCAGGAAGTGCTTGGTATCACCAAGGCCTCCCTCGCGACCGAGTCGTGGCTGTCGGCCGCTTCCTTCCAGGAGACCACGCGTGTTCTCACGCAGGCCGCCATGGAGGGCAAGAGCGACCCGCTCATGGGCCTCAAGGAGAACGTCATCATCGGAAAGCTCATCCCGGCCGGCACGGGTCTCCCGCGCTACCGCGATGTGTCTGTCGAGGCGACGGAAGAAGCCAAGGCCGAGCGTTACCCGAACCGCATCTTCACGGATGACTCGGTGTTCAGCGAGGCAGACCTGAGCTTTGTCGACTTCGACACGTTCTCGTCTGACGACTACACGCCGGGTACCTACAACTAGGTTCCAGCTGGTTGAGTAGGCCGCTCGCGGCCGTATCGAAACCGCACAGCGGGCCCCTCACTTCGGTGAGGGGCCCGCTGTGCGTTAAGGCGCGATACGATGCTGGTGGCGCGTGTCCCCACGAGAGACGCCGTCGACTGGAGACGATGATGACTGCCTACGTTTCACTGTTCGACCTGCTCTCCGTGGGCATCGGACCCTCCAGCTCGCACACCGTCGGCCCGATGCGCGCCGCGCGTGCCTTCGTCGCCGGTCTCGAACAGCGCGGCCTCCTCGACTCCGTGCGCTCGGTCACCTGTGCCCTCTACGGCTCGCTGGGCGCCACGGGCATCGGCCACGGAACGCCCGACGCCGTCGTCGCGGGCCTGCAGGGATTCGACCCGGAGTCGTGCGACCCCGCGGTCGTCCGCGACGCCTGGATCGCTCTCCGCCGCAGCGATCGCGCGAGGCTCGTGCCCGTCGGCGGTCGATCCGGGGCCCGGATGCTGGCGCCCGCACTTCCGCAGGGCACGAGCGACCGCATCCGCCTCGCCGGTAGTCACGACATCGTGTTCCATCGCGACGACATCGTGCTCGATCCGCTCACACGGCTGCCGGGGCATCCGAACGCCCTCACCTTCTGGGCCTGGGACGAGGATGCGGAGGCGCCGCTCGTCAGCGAGACGTACTACTCGATCGGCGGCGGATTCATCCGTCGTGAGGGCGAGGAGGCGCGGCTCGCTGCTCTCGCCCCGCACCCGCTTCCGTTCGCAACGGCCGACCAGCTGCTCGCCATCTGCGCGCGCGAGGGCATCTCGATCGCGGAGGTGGCGCTGCGCAACGAGGTGGCGCTGCATCCCGGTCAGGACATCGCGGAGCGCATCGACGCCATCTGGCGGGCGATGACCGAGTGTGTCGAGAACGGGCTCACCGCGACCGGGATGCTGCCGGGTCCCCTCGGAGTGAGGCGCCGCGCCTCGATGCTGCGCGCGAAGCTCGAGGCCGACAACCCGCGCGTCGACCGCGAACGCTCCGGCGAGTGGCTGCAGGCCTTCGCGCTCGCGGTGAACGAGGAGAACGCCTCGGGCGGGCGCGTCGTCACCGCCCCGACCAACGGCGCCGCCGGAATCCTTCCGGCGGTCGCCTACTACTACTTGCGGTTCGTGCCGGGCGCCGACGAGGCGGGGATACGCCGCTACCTGCTCACCGCCACGGCGATCGGCTCGCTGTTCAAGGCAAACGCCTCGATCTCGGGCGCCGAGGCGGGGTGCCAGGGCGAGGTCGGCTCGGCGTGCGCGATGGCGGCGGGTGCGTTGTGCGCCGTGCTCGGCGGCACCCCGGCCCAGGTGGAGAACGCCGCGGAGATCGCGATGGAGCACCATCTCGGGCTCACATGCGACCCCGTGGGCGGGCTCGTGCAGATCCCGTGCATTGAGCGCAACGCCATCGCCTCCTCGACCGCGGTGAGCGCCGCCCGCCTCGCCATGCTCGGCGACGGCACGCACGTCGTCAGCCTGGACACCGTCATCGAGACCATGCGCCAGACGGGAATCGACATGTCGACGAAGTACAAGGAGACGAGCGAGGGCGGCCTCGCGGTCAACGTCATCGAGTGCTGAGCGGTGACCGACCGGTTTCTCTGCCTCCTCGGGCCCGACACCCCGAACGACGAGGCTCGGGCCCTCTATGCCGCACTCGAGTCGGATCCCCCGCACGTCGACGACGTGCTCGACGCGATCGTCGCCCGCCACCGGGAAGCATCACCGTCGACCTCGACGGATCGACGCCGACCCGGTTGTCCGGCCCTGCGGGAGGCACCTGAGTCTGCGTCACCTCCCGCGGCGTCACTTCCCTCGCGCTCGCGCTCGGCCTCACCGCGGTCTCAATGATGCTCGATCCGATCGTGCTGCTCGCCCTCCGCTTCCTGCCGAGCACCCTCGTCTACGCGCCCGAGCGCCACCACATCAACTGCCGCCACCACCTGAGCAAGGTAGACCCTGCGCGGCGACGTTCCGGAGTCGCCCGACTTCGTCGAGCCCGGTCCCGTGCGCGACGTCGTCGACGCGTCATCCGCTCGCCTCGTGACCGGAGTGGTGTTGCTTCCAGAGCCGTATTCCCGGGCCGGATGTGGCCACGAGCAGCTGCGCACCCGCTCGTGGTGAAAGGGCGCGCAGGCCGCCGACCGCGGGCTGCATGTGATCATGACCAGCCGCACGGGTGGAGCCGGTCGCGCGGCATACGATCCCATCATCCAGCGCAATGACCGACCTCCGCACGACGGGCATCCTGCTCAACGGAAACCCGGAGGAAGGCCAGCTCATCGGCACGGTCAAGGCTATGCCGGCCGTGCCCGGTCGAGCGCAGATCGTCAGCCGGCATCGCGGGCTCGTGAGCGCCCAGCTCGGCTTGGTTCCGGCGAACCTCTCCTGATGGCGAGGGCTTCACCCCCGCTCAGGGGTATGGTCATCGCCCGACGGGCGGGTTACGTTTGCACTCTCATCCCACGATGCCGCCAGGGGGCCGACGGCATCGCTACTTCTTCGTGAGGAGATGCAATGGCAACCCTCACAGAGATCCTCATACTGCGTGGCGTCGTACCCATCGAGAATCTCGATGCGATCTCGGGCGCGTGGGGCGAGGATGAAGACGCCGTCAAGGCGCTCGTCGACAAGGGCATCGTCACCGAGGTGCAGCTCGCGTCGGCGCGCGCCGCCCAGGCCGAGCTGCCCTTCGTCGAACTGCTCGAGTTCCCCGTCGACCGCACGGCCGTCTCGCTCGTGCCCGCGGCGATGTGCCGCCGCTACCAGATCCTCCCCATCGGCATCCTCGGCGACGTGCTGACCCTCGCGATGGTCGATCCCGGCGACGTGTTCGCCATCGACGACGTCCGCGCCGCCTCACGCTTGCAGATCCGCCCGGTCGTCGCCGCCCCCAGCGACCTCCGCCAGGCGATCGACCGCTTCCACCGCGCCGACGGCGAGCTCAGCGACCTCACGACCGCCCTCGAGGAGGAGAGCGGAGCCACCGACGTCGTCGTCGCCGGCGCCGCCGACGCGCTCGAAGACGACGCGCCCATCGTGCGGTTCGTCAACCTGCTCATCAGCCAGGCCATTCAGGACAAGGCATCCGACATACACATCGAGCCCGGCGAACGCGAGGTGCACGTGCGCTATCGCATCGACGGCGTGCTGCACCAGATGCAGTCGGCGCCGAAGGCGATCCAGAACGGTGTCATCAGCCGGCTCAAAATCATGAGCGAAATCGACATCGCCGAGCGTCGTAAGCCGCAGGACGGCCGGATGTCGGTCACCCACGGTGGCCGCAAGATCGACCTCCGCGTCGCGACGCTTCCCACGGTGTGGGGCGAGAAGGTCGTCATGCGAATCCTCGACACCTCGTCGACGACGGTGTCCATGGACAACCTGGCCCTTCTGCCGCGCAACGCGGCCGCGTACAAGTCGTCGTACACCAAGCCGTACGGCATGATCCTCGTCACCGGTCCGACCGGTTCGGGCAAGTCGACCACGCTGTACACGACCCTTGGTGCGGTCGCGAAGCCCGAGATCAACGTCATCACCGTCGAAGACCCGGTGGAGTACCGGATGCCCGGCATCAACCAGGTGCAGGTGAACGCGAAGGCGGGGCTCACCTTCGCGTCGGCGTTGCGCTCCATCCTGCGATCCGACCCCGACGTCGTGCTCATCGGTGAGATCCGTGACCACGAGACCGCGCAGATCGCCATCGAGGCGTCGCTCACCGGTCACCTCGTGCTCTCCACGCTGCACACCAACGACGCCCCGAGCGCCATCACGCGGCTCACCGAGATGGACGTCGAGCCCTTCCTCGTCGGCTCCGCTCTCGACTGCGTCGTCGCCCAGCGCCTCGCGCGCCGCCTGTGCGACCGCTGCAAGGCGCCGTACCAGCACGACCCGGAGCAGCTCGCGCACCTGCGGTTCGCGTTCGACCCGAACCGCCCGCCGCCCACGCTGTACAAGCCGGTCGGATGCACCACGTGCTCCAATACCGGCTACCGCGGCCGCATCGCGCTGCACGAGGTCATGCTCGTCACCGAGCAGATCGAGCGTCTCGCGGTCCAGCGGGCCTCGAGCGCCGAGATCGCCAAGGTGGCGATGCAGCAGGGGCTCATCCCGCTGCGTTGGGACGGCTGGGCGAAGGCCCAGATGGGCCTCACTTCCGTCGAAGAGATCATGAGAGTTGTTGTATGAACGCGTCTGCCTACGATCTTCCCGACGGCGAAGGCGAATTGCCGCCGCCTCCCGGTCCCTCGATGTTCGAGACGCCGTCCTACCTCAACGCCCCGCCGCCGAGTGTCCCTCCCGGCGGATTCGCCTCGGCACCACCGCCCGTCGCCGGGCGAGATTTCTCACAACCCTTCGACCCGGGTGCATTCCCGCCGCCCGGCTCCCCGGCCACAGCGCGTGAGACCTTCCGCGCTATGGAATCGCCGGTAGCTCCGCCGCCGTTCAACCCCGCGGCCTATGACTCGTCGTTCGACCCGTCCGCCTACGCCGCCCCGACCCCCGCGTTCGACACCGCGTTCGACCCGGACGCATTCGCGCCGCCGTCGTCGGCCGCGCCCTGGTACGACTCGTCGTTCGACCCGCCCGTCTTCGACACGCCGGTGGATGACTCCGTCCCGGTCTTCGACGCGTCGGTCTTCGACGCGCCGGCGTTCGACACGGCGGCCTTCGGGGCCGTGCCCGTCGAGCCCTCGACGCCCATCGCGCCGCCGGCCTGGGACGCGCCCACCCCGCCCGCCGCCGCATCGCCCGCTCCCGTGGCGCCCGCTCCCGTGGCGCCCGCGTTCGAAGCGCCCGCCGTCGTGCCGGTCGTCGTGCCGGCCGCTCAGTCCGCGGCCACGGCAGAGAGCCTGAGCCGTCGCGCCGCACGCGTACGCGCCGCTGCCGAGGCAGAGGACGCCACAGACCGACCTCAGGCCCCGATCGCGTCTGCGTCTGCGTCTGCGTCTGCGACCGCGACTGTGCCTGAGTCCGCTGTCGTTCCTGAGCCCGCCGCGTCCACGTTGTTCGTCGGCGAGCCGGCACCGCCCCCCGCGTTCGTCACCGAATCGTTCGCCCAGGTTCCGGCACCACTGTCGTTCGCCCCGTCGGCCCCGCACACGACGACGCCGCACGTCGAAGCGCTGCAGTTCACCATGACCCCTTCGCCCTTCGGGTCTCCGGGTGTCGACGAGTCGCTCGACGACATCTTCGACCTCGGTCAGGGGCAGCTCGGCTCCGACCCCGACCTGGTCGCCGCGCTCAACATCGTGGTGAGCCTCGGCGCGTCCGACCTCCACGTGAGTGTCGGCACCGTGCCGCTCGTGCGCATCGACGGTTCGCTCCAGGCCGTCCCCGGGTTCGACACGTGGGACTCGGGCAAGGTCACCTCGGCGCTCCACAGCATCCTGACGGCAGAACACCGAGACCAGTTCGAGAACGAGCTGGAGCTCGACTTCGCGTACACGCTTTCGAAGGCGTCACGTTTCCGCGTCAACATCTACCAACAGCGCGACTCCATCGGGGCGGCGTTCCGACTCATCCCCACCGAGATCAAGCAGCTTGCCGCTCTGGGCATCCCCGAGCGCATCGGAAACTTCGCGCAGCTGCCACGAGGCCTCGTGCTGATCACCGGCCCCACGGGTTCGGGCAAGTCGACGACGCTCGCGGCCCTCATCGACCTCGTCAACTCGACGCGCTCCGACCACATCGTGACGGTCGAAGACCCGATCGAGTTCATGCACACCAACAAGAAGTCGCTCGTCAACCAGCGCGAGGTCGGACACGACACCCACAGCTTCAACAGCGCGCTGAAGCATGTGCTGCGTCAGGACCCCGACGTGATTCTCATCGGAGAGTTGCGAGACCTCGAGACGATCTCGGTCGCCCTCACCGCCGCAGAGACCGGTCACCTCGTCTTCGCCACCCTGCACACGCAGGATGCCCCGCAGACGATCGACCGCGTGATCGACGTGTTCCCGCCGCACCAGCAAGACCAGGTGCGAGCGCAGCTTGCGGCAACCCTGCAGGGCGTCGTCTGCCAGACGCTCGTCAAGAAGGCGCACGGCGGCCGCGCTGTCGCGACCGAAGTTCTCATCACGACGCCCGCCGTCGCCAACCTCATCCGTGAGGGCAAGACCTACCAGATCCACTCCGCGATGCAGGCGGGCCGTGAGTTGGGCATGCACACGATGGATCAGCACCTCGCCGACCTCGTCAACGCACGCCAGGTCACGCACCAGGCGGCGTATGAGAAGGCGCACGACCTCGAAGACCTCAAGCAGCTAATCTCCCGCAGCACTACCGAGAACACCTCTCACGACTTCTCGAAGCAGTCGGACATCGACTTCGACGACTCGTTCTCGCGAAAGGCACCGTAGGCCATGTCCAACGCAACCGCCACGAAGACCTACGCGTACACCGCTCGGAATACCGGGGGCAAGGTCGTCAAGGGCAAGGTCGACGGCACCACCGAGGGGGTGGCGCTGGCCAAGCTCCGCACCATGGGCGTCTCTCCGATCACGCTCGCCGAGACCGCCGGCGGCACGGGTCTCAACATGGAGATCACGATCCCCGGCTTCGGCAAGCGCGTTGAACTGAAAGACCTGTCCGTCATGAGCCGCCAGATGGCGACCATGCTCGGCGCGGGTCTGTCGCTCCTGCGCGCCCTCACGATCCTTTCCGAGCAGACCGAGAACAAGAAGCTCGCTGAGACGCTGAACGACGTGCGCACCCAGATCGAGAGCGGTTGGTCGTTCTCCGACAGCCTGGCGAAGCATCCCGACGTCTTCCCGCGACTGATGGTCTTCCTCGTCAAGGCAGGTGAGACCGGCGGGTTCCTCGACGGCGCGCTGGAGTCGATCGCCGACAACTTCGAGTCCGACGTCAAGCTGCGTGCGACGATAAAGTCGGCGCTGACGTACCCGATCGCGGTGCTCATCATGGCGTTCCTCGCCGTGATCGGCATGCTCATCTTCATCGTCCCCGTCTTCGAGGCCATGTTCAAAGACTTCGGTGGCCAACTTCCACTGCCGACTCAGGTCCTGGTCGTGCTGTCGAAGAACATGCTGTGGATCGCGCCATCTCTCTTCGCGATCATCGTGGGCACCTCCGTCTGGTGGCGTGCCAACAAGAACAAAGACTCCGTGCGCGGGTTCTTCGATCCAATCAAGCTCAAGATCCCGGTATTCGGCGATCTGTTCACGAAGGTCGCGATCGCCCGCTTCACGCGCAACTTCTCGACGATGATGGCGTCGGGTGTGCCTATCCTGCAGTCCCTCAGCATTGTCGGCGAGACATCCGGCAATTGGGTCATCGAAGAGGCGCTACGTAAGGTGCAGGAGTCGGTGCGTCAGGGCAAGTCGATCGCCGGCCCTCTTTCGACCGAGCCGATCTTCCCGTCGATGGTGACGCAGATGATCGCCGTGGGTGAGGACTCCGGATCGCTCGAGACCATGCTCGGCAAGATCGCCGACTTCTACGACGACGAGGTGCAGAGCACCGCCGAGTCGCTCACAGCCCTCATCGAGCCGCTCATGATCGGCGTCATCGGCGCAGTCATCGGCGGCATGATCATCGCGCTGTACATGCCGGTCTTCAGCATCTTCGAACAGATCAACTGAGTTCTTGTCAAGCCTGACACACCCCCCGGTTTAGGGTCTGTCAAAACAAAGTGTTGTCCCGCACCATTGCCGTAGGGGGCAATTCTCTTGGGGGCCACCTGTCCACAATCTTCCGAATGACAGGAAACAGCTATGTTCACGACCATCAACCGGGCGCTCGACGCCAGCCGCCTCAAGCGCGACGAGAACGAGAAGGGCTTCACGCTCATCGAACTCCTCGTGGTCGTCATCATCATCGGCATCCTCGCCGCCATTGCGATCCCCGTCTACATCGGGGTGCAGAACAACGCCAAAGACAGCGCCGTGAAATCGGACCTGACCAACGCGAAGGTCGCCGTCATCGCCTACTACACGGCTGAAGGCACCACCGCGCCGGCCCCCGTCCTGGCGAACCTGGCGAATGAAGGCTTCACGAAGAGCGCCGACACCACCGCGATCGACTTCTCGGCGCCGCCCACGTCCACCAGCTTCTGCATCCAGGCGACCAGTTCCACCGCCGCCGTGTTCCACGTCACCACCACGAGCGGCGTCAAGAACGACGGCTGCCCGTAGCCAGCAGCACCACGCACCACCCTGTGGGGCGTCGCGGACGCGGCGCCCCACAGGCGTACCACCATGTTTTCCGCTGGACCACCTAACCCGAGGAGGTGAACCGTGGTCGATCCGAGCAGCACCATCGCGCGTCCTCGCGCAGTAGCGCGAATTCTCGCTGACGATGACAACGGCTTCACCATCATCGAGGTGATGGTGGC
>JAODMO010000021.1 GCA_025464995.1 Microbacteriaceae bacterium | reverse complement strand
TGGGCCCCCTGGGCGGCTGGACCATGAAGAAGATCGACTCGATCTGGGACGGCAAGATCCGGCCCGGCTTCGAGATGCTGGTGAACAACTTCTCGGCCGGCATCTGGGGTGCGCTGTTGGCCATGCTCGGCTTCTACGGCATTTCCCCGCTGGTCACGGCCTTTAGTACGGCCGCGGGCAACGTGGTCCAGTTCCTGGTCAACAACGGCCTGCTGCCCCTGACCAGCATCTTCATCGAACCTGCCAAGGTGCTTTTCCTGAACAACGCCATCAACCACGGTGTGCTGACCCCGCTGGGCATCCAGCAGTCCCTGGAGCAGGGCAAGTCCATCCTGTTCCTGCTTGAGGCCAACCCCGGCCCGGGCCTCGGCATTCTGCTGGCCTACATGTTCTTCGGCCGTGGCGCGGCGAAGGCTTCAGCCCCCGGCGCCGCGCTCATCCATTTCTTCGGCGGCATCCACGAGATCTACTTCCCGTATGTGCTGATGAAGCCGATCCTCATCCTCGCCGCGATCGCCGGCGGCATGACGGGCATCGCCACGCTGGCCCTCACCAACGCCGGCCTGGTGGCCCCTGCCGCCCCGGGTTCCATCATCGCGGTGATCGCCCAGACTTCCCGCGACAGCTACCTCGGTGTGATCCTCGCGGTTGTACTCGCCGCAACCGTCTCCTTCCTCGTCGCCTCCGTCATCCTCAAGTCCAGCAAGACCCCGGTCGAGGACGACCTAGGCGATGCAACGTCCCGCATGGAACAAATGAAGGGGAAAAAGAGCTCCGTCGCCTCAGCCCTCACGGGCGCCGGTGCGGGAACCGCCGCCGGTAACGCGGCGGAGGCGGGAAACGTTGCAGTGCTGGCCGGCCCAATCAAGAACATCGTCTTCGCCTGCGACGCCGGCATGGGGTCCAGCGCGATGGGCGCCTCGGTGCTCCGGAACAAGATCAAGGCGGCCGGCTATCCGGACGTGAAGGTCACGAACGCCGCGATCGCCAGCCTCAGCGACACCTATGACGTCGTCATCACCCACCAGGACCTGACCGAGCGGGCCAAGCCCGCCACCGCCAGCGCCGTGCACGTGTCCGTGGACAACTTCATGAACAGCCCCCGCTACGACGAGATCGTGGAACTGGTCAAGAGCAGCAACGCGGAATCTGCACCGGCTGCCCGGGGCGCGCATGTCGCCGAGGCAGCTGCGGCAGAAGCCGGAGCGGACACCGTAACGGAGCCAGGGGGCGGTCCCGCCGGCATCCTCGTTGCGGACAGCGTCATCCTCAACGGCACGGCGACCACGCGCGACGCCGCTATCGACGAAGCCGGCCGGCTCCTGCTGGCCCGCGGCGCCGTCGACACCGAATACCTGGAAGCCATGCACGAGCGTGAGGAATCCGTGTCCACCTACATGGGCAGCTACCTCGCCATCCCGCACGGAACCAACGCCGCCAAGGACCACATTATGAAGTCCGCGGTTTCCGTGGTCCGCTACCCGGAAGGCATCGACTGGAACGGCAAGGAGGTTAAATTCGTCGTCGGCGTCGCAGGCATCAACAACGAACACCTGCATATCCTGTCCTCGATAGCGAAGGTCTTCACCAACAAGGCACAGGTGGCGCAGCTTGAGGCGGCAACCACGATTGACGAAGTCCTGGACCTCTTCGGAAAGGTGAATTCCTAGTGAAGGCTGTTCATTTCGGAGCCGGAAATATCGGACGTGGATTCGTGGGTCTGCTGCTGCACGAGGCGGGGTATGAGGTGGTCTTCGCGGATGTTGCGGAGGACCTCATCACCCAGCTGGCCGCCGCGGACAGCTACCAGGTCCACGAGGTGGGGGAGCGCCCCTCCGTCCGCACCGTGCAGAACTTCCGCGCACTGAACTCCAGCAGCCAGGAGGCAGACGTCGTCGCGGAGATCGCGACGGCGGACGTCGTCACCACCGCGGTGGGGCCGCACATTCTGAAGTTCGTGGCCCCCGTGATCGCCAGGGGCATCGCCGCCCGGGCGTCTGGATTGGCTCCGCTGCAAGTGATGGCGTGTGAAAACGCCATCAATGCGACGGACATCCTCAAGGAGGAAGTGGCGGCCCAGTGGGATCCGGCGGCCGGTTCCCTGGGTGCGACTGCGGTGTTCGCGAACACCGCAGTGGACCGGATCGTGCCCAACCAGGAGGCCGGGCAGGGTCTGGACGTCACGGTGGAGACATTCTATGAATGGGTGATCGACCGCACCCCGTTTGGGGACTCGGCGCCGGTGATTCCGGGGGCGACCTTCGTGGGCAACCTCGAACCGTACATCGAGCGGAAACTGTTCACGGTGAATACCGGTCATGCCGCGGCGGCGTACTTTGGTTTTGAGGCCGGCCTGGAGAAGATTTCTGAGGCCATGGCCGACCAGGACGTTGCAGCGGACGTACGCGCCGTCCTGGACGAGACCAAGGAGCTGCTGGTGGCCAAGCACGGTTTCAACCGTGAGGAGCAAGAGGCCTACGTCCAGAAAATCCTGGGCCGTTTCTCCAACCCGCACCTGCCGGACACGGTTAACCGGGTGGGCCGGGCGCCCTTGCGCAAGCTCAGCCGGCACGAACGTTTTATCGGCCCGGCGGCGGAACTGGCCGAGCGCGGGATCATCCCCGAAGCCCTGCTCGGTGCGATTGCCGCCGCCCTGCGCTTCAACGACCCGGCCGACGCCGAGGCCGTGGAGTTGGCAAAGATCCTCGCTGCCTCCGCGCCGGACGAGGCGACGGAGAAGATCACCGGTCTGGTGCCGAACCACCCGCTGTTCCCTGCGGTGACCGCGCTGGTCGAAGAGGCGAAGGCCAGCGTCTAGGCAGTCCCCGGAAGTAAAATGACGCCGGCGCCGGAACCCTTCTGGGTTCCGGCGCCGGCGTCTGTGCGGGCGGACGTCTGTGCGGGCGGACGACGGGAAGCGTCAGGCGCGGGTGGCCGCATCCCTGCTTTCGGCGTCGGACATTGCCTTCCATTCCGCGACGCGCGCCTGGTGCACCGGGGAGCGGCGGACGACGGTGTACGCGACGCCGAGGACGGCGAACCAGACCGGGGTGACAAGCAGCGCAGTGAGCGTGTCCGGCTGTGTGGTCAGGGCCCAGACCAGGAACGCGAAGAACGCGAAGACCACCCACACCATCGGGATACCGCCGGGCATCTTGAACGGCGACGCCACGTGCTGTTCGGGCCGGCGCTTCCGGAAGACCAGGTAGCTCGCCAGGATGATGCTCCAGACGAACATGAAGCAGACGGCGGAGACGGTGGTGACCATGTCGAACGCCACGCCCACGTCCTTGCCGGCGTAGAGCAGTGCGACGCCGGCGAGCAGCAGCACGCAGGAGAGGAACAGCGCGTTCTGCGGGACCTTGCGGCGCGAGAGGCGGCCAAAGAGCTTGGGGGCGTCGCCGTCGTTGGCCAGGCCGAACACCATACGCGAGGTGGAGTAGATGCCCGAGTTCGCGGAGGACATCGCCGAGGTCAGCACGACGAGGTTCACGACCGTCGCGGCGATGCCCAGCCCGGCAAGTGAGAACATGGCGATGAACGGGCTCTGTCCGGCCTTGAACTCGGTCCACGGGGTCACGGACATCAGGATGATCAGGGCGCCGACGTAGAACAACATGACGCGCAGCGGGATGGCGTTGATGGCGCGGGGCAGGTTGTGCTCCGGGTTCTTGGTCTCGGCGGCGGCCGTTCCCACGAGCTCAATGCCCACGAACGCGAAGACGGCGATCTGGAAGCCGGCTACGAAGCCCATGAATTCCTTGGGGAAGAAGCCGCCGTGGCCCCACAGATTCGTGAAGCTGGCGGTGCCGGCGTTGGACTGGAAGCCGGTGAAGATCATCACCAGGCCCACCACGATCAGCGCGACGATGGCCACGATCTTGATGAGCGCGAACCAGAACTCGGTCTCGCCGAAGGCCTTCACGGTGGGCAGGTTCAGCAGGAGCAGGATGATGATGGTGGCGATGCCCGGAACCCACAGCTGGATGCCCGGCCAGAGCTGCTCCGCGTAGCCTGCGATCGCGATCACATCGGCCACGCCGGTGACCACCCAGCAGAACCAGTAGGTCCAGCCGGTGAAGAACCCGGCCCAGGGCCCCAGGAGGTCGCCTGCGAAGTCGCTGAAAGACTTGTAGTTCAGATTGGAGAGCAGCAGCTGGCCCATCGCGCGCATGACGAAAAACAGCATGAAGCCGATGATCATGTACACGAAGATGACGGACGGCCCGGCCACGGAAATCGTCTTGCCGGACCCCATGAAGAGGCCGGTGCCGATCGCCCCGCCGATGGCCAGGAGCTGGATGTGCCGGTTGCTCAGCGAGCGTGCAAGGTGGGGCTCGGTGTCCCGGCTGGGGGCAATTCGCTGCCCCGCGGTTGTCTGTTCGGGCATATCAACAATCCTTCGTGTGGTCCGCCGAGGTAGCGGCGGATACAAAATCAGCCCTTCCAAAGTACAGGCCACGAAATCGATCTGCGGTGCCGGCAGCGCCCGGCCCGTCATGGCAGGCTGGTCCGGTGACTTGAAATTCAGGTGACCAGCCCACCCTGCTAGCATTCGGCCCGCTCGTGAACGCCGACGGCGGGAGGTTCCGCCTGCGCCGCGGCGCCCGAGGACCTGCCGGCGATTCCCCGGCTGCTGAACGATGACCGCTGGGGCTCGGGCCGCGAGGACCCGTCCGATCTCACCCCGTACCCTGGCCGCATTCGCGGCGATCGACGCCGATCCGGCCCATCTGCTGATGGTAGGGGAGTTGACCCCCGGCGAAGGGACCCGGAAGCCGCACTGGCGCCCACCGGTTCTACGAGCGGGTGAAGTGGAACGGGATCAGGACTTGGCGGAGCCCTTCGGGACGAACAGGGTTTCGGCCTGCTCCAGCGACATGCCGTTGGTCTCCGGCACCTTGAACATCACGAAGAAGAACGACGCCGCCGCGAACAGGGCGTACATGGCGTAGGTCAGCGGCAGGGAGGCGGCGGCCATCGCCGGGAAGCTCAGGGTGATTGCGAAGTTGGCGATCCACTGTGCGGCTGCCGCCAGGCCCAGGGCGCGGGCCCGGATCCGCGACGGGAAGATCTCCCCCAGCAGCACCCACACCAGCGGGCCCCAGGAGGCGCCGAAGCTGATGACGAAGACGTTGGCGGCGACCAGCGCGGCCGGACCCCAAGCGCCGGGCAGGGAGATCGCATCCCCTTCGCCGGTCGCCGAGCTGAAGGCCAGGGCCATGGTGCCGAGCGAGAGGGCCATGCCGATGGAGCCCGCCAGCAGAATTGGGCGGCGGCCGATCCGGTCCACCAGGGCGATCGCCACGAGCGTCACCAAAATGTTGGTGATGGCGGTCGCCACGGAGATGGTAAGCGAATCCTTTTCCTGGAAGCCCACGGCCTTCCACAGTGTCGTGGAGTAGTAGAAGATCACGTTGATGCCGACGAATTGCTGGAAGATCGAGAGGATGATGCCGATCCAGACGATCGGCTTGAGCCCGAAGCGGTTGCCCCGCAGAGCGCCCTTCCGGCTGCCGACCTCGTCGGCCTTGATCGCGTCGCGCATGTCACGTATCGCGCGCTCGACATCGTCGCCGGGCCAGAGCCGCGCGAAGATCGAGCGCACCTCGTCGTCGCGCTCCTTGAGCACGAGGAATCGCGGCGACTCCGGCAGGAGGAAGGCGATCACGCCGTAGACGACCGCGGGCACCGCGCCGGCCAGGAACATCCACCGCCAGGCCTCGAGACCGAACCAGAACGACTCGCCGGCGCCGCCGGCACCGTTTGCGAAGAGGGCGTCGGAGAGGAGCGCCGCGAAGATGCCCGTGGTGATGGCCAGCTGCTGCAACGAGGCGAGGCGCCCGCGCATCTGGCGCGGCGAGATCTCGGCGATGTAGGCCGGCGCGATGACCGAGGCGATCCCGATGCCGAGACCGCCGACGAGACGCCAGACGATCAGGTCGACCACCCCGAAGGCGAAGCCGCAGCCGATCGCGCTCGCGAAGAACAGCACGGCTCCGACGATCATCGCGGGGATCCGGCCCCAGCGGTCGGCGATGCGGCCCGCACCGTAGGCGCCGACGGCACAACCGAGGAGGGCGCTGGCGACGGCGAAGCCGGTGAGCGATGCCGAGAGGTCGAACTGGCCCTGGATCGCATCGACGGCGCCGTTGACGACCGACGAGTCGAACCCGAAGAGAAAGCCGCCGACGGCTCCGGCGATCGCGAGCACGATCACCTTGAGGTTCGTGCGCGAGTTTGAGGGAGCCATCACTGTCCTTCGTTCGCAAACGGGAAATGCCTCCACGATAAGACCGCTCGACTTTCTTGCGCGAGCCATTGCGCTGCAGGCCGCACGACACCAAGCACCGGCACGTCGGCGGTGTACCGCCACGGGCCGCTACCAGGAGCGGGCAGTGCGCGACGTGCTGCGGAGCATCGACTCCGAGGAAAGTCTGCTCCGGGCGAGTCGTCCGAAAGACGACTGAACCCGGGCCCGATGTGAGAATTGCGGAATAAATCGGGCATCGTCGTGGCTGACCACAGCGGACGCGCGCACCGGGTGCGCGCCGGGGCACGAACACCGTCGCCGTCTCCCCTGATTTTCGCCCGACAGGATCACCGCTTTGTCAGAAACCACCTCTGCAGTCACTCCCCCCGACACGGTCATCGCCGACGCGTCAGCCGGGGCCGCCGTCAGCACCGAATCCGCGGAAGCGCAGCGCGTCGGCGCACGCAACCGCCTCGTCATCGGGGTGCTGCTCATCTCGACCTTCGTCGTGATCCTCAACGAGACGATCATGAGCGTCGCGATCCCTCACCTCATGGCCGACCTCGGCGTCGATGCCAGTGCGGCGCAGTGGCTCACCACCGCGTTCCTGCTGACCATGGCCGTCGTCATCCCGATCACCGGCTTCCTCCTGCAGCGCTTCACGACGCGCGCGGTCTTCATCACGGCGATGTCGCTGTTCGGCGCGGGCACGCTCATCGCGGCCATCGCTCCCGGGTTCGAGGTGCTGCTCGTCGCCCGCGTCGTGCAGGCGAGCGGAACCGCGATCATGATCCCGCTCCTGTTCACGACCGTGCTCACGCTCGTACCCGAGCAGACTCGCGGACGCGTCATGGGCAACATCTCCATCGTGATCTCCGTCGCACCCGCGATCGGTCCGACGATCTCGGGACTCATCCTGAGCGTGCTCGACTGGCGCTGGATGTTCATTCTCGTGCTGCCCATCGCCCTCGTCGCGCTCCTCGTCGGTGCTCTGCGCATCCCGAACGTCACCGAGCCCCGCGCGACACCGCTCGATGTCGTGTCGGTCATCCTGTCGGCGATCGGCTTCGGCGGTCTCGTCTACGGCCTCAGCAACCTCGGAACGGTCGCGGGCGGCATCGCCGCTCCCGCCGGGTGGGCTCCCCTCGCGATCGGCGCGGTGGGTCTCGTGCTCTTCGTGCTGCGCCAGCTCGCGCTGCAGAAGCGCGACGTGGCCCTCCTCGACCTCCGCACCTTCACCTCGAAGACGTTCGCCCTCTCGATCGGCATGATCATGATCAGCATGGTCGCGCTGTTCGGCACCATCATCCTGCTGCCCATCTACACCCAGAATGTGCTCCGCCTCGACGCGCTGACCACGGGGCTCATGCTGCTGCCGGGTGGGCTCATCATGGGTTTGCTCGCACCGTTCGTCGGCCGCTCCTACGACAAGCACGGCCCGACGGTGCTGGTGGTTCCGGGCTCCATCGTCGTCAGTGCGGTGCTCTGGGGCATGACGATGCTCGGGCGTGACACGCCGTTCTGGTGGGTCGTCGTCGCACACGTCGCGCTCAGCATCGGCCTCGCCCTGCTGTTCACCCCGCTCTTCACGGCCGGACTCGCCGCGCTCAAGCCCGAGATGTACTCGCACGGCAGCGCGGTCGTCGGCACGGTGCAGCAGCTCGCCGGGGCCGCAGGCATCGCGCTCTTCGTCACCGTCATGACCGCCGGCACGACGGCACGCATGGCGAATGGCGCCGACGAGGTCTCGGCCACGGCCGGCGGCATCCACACGGCGTTCCTCTACGGCGCGATCATCTCGCTCGTCGCGATCCCGATCGCGTTCTTCATCCGCAAGCCCGCGGCCACCGCCGGTGCGCCGATGGGCGCGGGGCATTAATCACGGCGCGCGTGGCGTGACGCCGACGCGGCAGCCCGGCTCGCCACGAAGAACCAGCAGTCTCTGCACCTTCTGAAGCCTCAGGAGAGGTCGACCCGCCGGCCCTGGCCGAACTCCTCCGCCTCGTCGTCCGTCACCATGGCGAATACCCCGGCCGGCACACCGGGGAGGTCGGCGATGCGCGCGGCGACGGAGAGCAGCTTCTCCTCGGATGCCGCGTTGATGAGGAAGACATAGACGTCGCCGAATTCGCCACCGTCGTCGTAGAGTGCCGCCTCGCCGCGTTCGTCGACGTCGGCGATGTAGTCCATGACCTCGTCGATCCACGGAAACGGGTCTTCGCCCTCGGGCAGCCCGATGAGCGGGGTCAGGGGAACGTGGATCTCCACGACGGTGTTCGAGATGTCGGAAATGATGGCCTCCTCGGCTGCAGCCTCCAGCTTAAACGCTCCGCGCAACGGACTCGGAGGTGCTCGCCGAACGCATACGCTGGGGAGATGACGACCGGTACGCTGCGCTTCGCGGGCCGCATCGCCGGGTTCGGCACCGCCGAGGGCACCCGGATCGTTGTCGGCATGTGGACGGACTCGCCGTTCGGCCGCTTCACCGACGTCATGGTCGAACGCGCCGACGGGCATCGCATCCTTCTCGCCCCCACCGAGCAGATCGCCCGCTTCGTGTCGTCAACCTACAGCTTCGATGAGGTGCGAGTCGCGCGGGTGGGGCTCACCCGCCGCGACCGCACGGTGCGCGTCGTGGCCGGGTCGCTCGACGCGAGCTTCACGGTCGGCGGAATCTCGCCGCTCGGGCGGCTGGTGCGCGTCGTTCCTCCGGCGATCGCGACGCGGCCCGGCTGGCTGCGAGTGATCGATCCCGCCGCGCGGCTCATCGTGCCCGGCGCCCGGACGGCCGGTTCGGCGGGCAACGGGCGCCGAGAGTACTACGGCGTCATAGCCGCGCGCCGAATCACCGCGGCCCACGCCACGTGGAAGACCGACGACCTCGGGCAGCTGCGGCCGCTGCATCCGCCCGTGCGTTTCGGATTCGGCTCGGCACCGGCGTCGCCCCACCTCGTCGACCTCGTGACCACCATCGTCGAACCCCGCTGACGGCGTGTCCGGCCGGTGATCAGGCGGGGTTCACTCCGAACGCGCGCGCGAGCTTCTCGATCTTCTGCGCCCGGCCGAGGCGCGGGAGGTCGCTTCCGTCGCGGATGACGCGTCCTCGCGCCTCGAAGTCGGCGAGGAAGTCGCGCGCCCAGGTGACGTCGCTCTGCGTCGGGCTGATGACCTCGTTGATGACGGGCGTCTGCTCGATGTCGAGGCAGAGCTTGCCCGTGAGCCCGAGAGCGACCGTCATCTGGCTCTGCTCCCGGAGAATCGGATGGCTGCTGCCGACGGTCGGCCCGTCGATGGGTCCCGGCAGGTTGCCGATGCGGCTCGCGACGACGAGTCGCGACCGCGGGTACGCCATGGCGAGGTTGTCGGCGCTCGTGCCGGTGTCGCGACGGTAGTCGCCGCTGCCGAACGCGAGCCGGAACGCTCCCCTGGCACGCGCGATCGACACGGCCTCCTCGATGCCGAGGGCCGACTCGATGAGGGCCAGCACGGGAGTACGCCCGCCGAGGCGGTCGAACGTCTCCGTGACATCCGCCGGCGACTCTGTCTTCGCGAGCATGACGCCTCGGAGTCCGGCGACACCGGAGAGCGCGTCGACGTCGTCGCTCCAGAAGTCGGTGGTGTGGTCGTTGATGCGCACCCAGCCGCTGCCGCCGTTCGACAGCCAGTCGACGACGTCTCCGCGCGCCTGCGGCTTCGCCGCCGGGTCGACAGCGTCTTCGATGTCGAGCACGATCTGGTCGGCGCGCGAGCGGGCGGCCACGTCGAACTGCTCGGTGCGGGTGGCGGAGACGAGCAGCCACGATCGCGCGATCTCTGCGGGGATCGCGTCGCGGTGCGTGGACAGGTCTGGTGAGGAGGGCGTCATTGTCATCCCTGCCAGCGTAACCCGGCAGTCGGTCGCCGGTCGCGCGCCCTACCGCCTCTCGAGAGAGGCGGCGCTCGTCTCCGCCGACGGATGTCTCGTGCCTTTCGACGAACAGGACACCCCGCTGTGGAACCGGCCGCTCATCGAGCGCAGCGAGGCGCTCGCGGTCACGATCGCTCGAACCGACGCCGCCGCGGCGCGGCCCGCCACGCTCGGCGCGTGGCGGCGCTCTCAGAACTGGCGCCGCCACCCCTTGGTTGACGACGCCCGCGAGGCTAGCGTGAACCGATGAGCGAACTCAGCGAGGGCGACCGGGTCAGTTGGAACACGTCACAGGGCCGCACGCGCGGCGAGGTGGTGCAGAAGAAGACGAGCGACTTCGAGTTCGCCGGGCAACACTTCACCGCATCATCCGATGAGCCCGCCTTCATCGTGCGCTCGGAGAAGACGGGTGCCGAGGCGGCCCACAAGGGGTCGGCGTTGCGCACGTTGAAGTGATCGCTGGTTCAATGGGGCAGGTGCTCACTCCCACCGCCCCGCCTCCCCGTTCGGTTCTCTCCCACGACGGCACGAACATCGCGACGTACGAGTTCGGCGATCCGGACGCGCCGACGGTTCTCGCGGTGCACGGCTTCGCCTCGAGCGCGCTGCTCAACTGGCACGCCACGGGGTGGATCCGCGACCTCACACGGGCGGGCTACCGCGTCGTCGCGATCGACCAGCGCGGGCACGGCGCCAGCGACAAGCCCCACGTGCCCGGCGCGTACAGGATGGACGCGCTCGTCGGCGACGTGCTGGCCGTGCTCGACACGTTCATGCTCTCCGAGGTCGCCTACGTCGGCTACTCCCTGGGCGCCCGGGTCGGTTGGGCCTCGGCACGCGAGCTGCCCGACCGCATAACGCGCGCGGTGCTCGGCGGCATCCCCGACGGCGACCCGCTCACGCGGTTCCAGATCGAGCAGGCGCGAGCCCACATCCAGCACGGTCGCGAGGTGGACGACCGCCTCACCGCCACCTACCTGAACATGGCGAGCGGCATCCAGGGCAACGACCTCGAGGCGCTCGTCGCGCTCGTCGAGGGCATGCGCGGCGGACAGCAGCCCGGCGTCGAGAACGCCCCGCCGCAGCCGGTGCTCTTCGCTACGGGGAGCGAAGACCCGATCCTGGAGGGCTCGCGCTCGCTCGCCGAGGCGGCGGGCGAGCGGTTCTTCGAGATCCCCGGACGCAACCACTTCAACGCGCCGACGTCACGCGCCTTCCGCGATGCCGCGCTGGGCTTCCTGGGCGCGTAGCCTAGCCGCCGGTGCACGCCTCGATGGAGGACTCCACGCCGGCGCGCGTGCACTCGTCTTGCGTGCAGGCCATGGCGTCTGACCACTCCCCCGGAGGTGGAGTCCGTCGGCAGCATCGCCCCGCCCTCCTTGTACAGCGCCGGCCCCGAGTGCAACGCCGACACCCCTACGGCGAGATCGGTGCCCGGGCGACGTCGGCGCGGCCGGGCCCTGGCGTCATCCGCTCAGCCTGCCAGCCGGTCGGCGGTACGGCACGGATGTCCCGGCGTAGCGTCGAGAAGACAGCAGTATCCGCGGGCCGACGAAGGAAATGGATTTGACCACCGCATGTGACGTGATGGTGGAGGGCGTCGAGTGTGTCGGCGAGAACGAGACCCTCGTCGCCGCCGTGAAGAAGATGCGTGACCTCGATGTCGGCGCGCTGCCGATGTGCGGTGAGGAGGAGAGGCTCAAGGGCATGGTGACCGACCGCGACATAGTCGTCAAATGCATCGCCGACGGCGGCGACCCGTCGAGCGTGACCGCGGGGAGACCGCGCTCGACACGAAGAAGCACCAGGTGCGCCGCCTTCCGGTGATCGGCGGGCTCAGCCTCGTAGGCGTCATCGCGCGGGCCGACCTCGCGGCTCACCTACCGGAGGCCAACGTCGGCGACCTCGTTCAGGAGATCTCCGAGCCCGAGTAGCGGGCGGCGCCGCGGGCCCGGCCAGACGATCGGCCGGTAACGACCGGCGTCCGGATGGCGCGCCCGCCGCTCGGCGTGCAGGATGGTGAGGTGACCGACCTCGAGAACATCGCTCGCGAGCTGTGCTCCCTCGACCCGGACACGTTCACGGCGGCGCGCAACGCCCGCGCGAAGGAGATCGGCGGCGCCGACGGCACGGCCGTACGCGCGATGTCGAAGCCGTCGGCGGCAGCGTGGGCGACGAACATCTTCGCGCGCGAGCACGGCGACGAGCTGGCGCAGCTCGCCGAGATCGGCGAGGCGCTGCGTCAGGCGCAAGCGGATGTCGACCGCGACGCGCTCGGCGACCTCGGTGCGCAGCGGCGCGCGGTCGTCGCGGCTCTCGCGCGGCGTGCAGCCTCGCTCGCGAAGGACCGCGGGCACCCCATCAGCGCCGCGGCGACTACGGACGTCGAGCACACGCTCCAAGCCGCCATGGCCGACGCGGATGCTGCGGCAGCCGTCGCCTCAGCCCGGCTCGTTCGCGCGCTGACGTCTGACGGCCTCGAGCCGGTCGATCTCGAGGGTGCCGTCGTCGGCCCGCCCCCGGCACCTCTGCTGCCTCGGGCGCGGGTGACGTCGATCGCGTCCGCTCCCTCGAAGCGCGCGATCGCGGCCGCACGGAAGGCCCTCGTGGACGCCCGACGCGGCGAAGACGAGGCAGAGGCGGCGCTTCGCGAAGCCGAACGGCGGGCGCGCGCGGCGGCGAAGGAGCGCGAGGCGCTGATCGCCGAGCGGGAGGACCTCAAGCAGCAGTTGGCCGACATCGACGCGGAGATCACGCAGGCCGGTCGCCGCCGTTCGGCGACCGAGAAGGAGGCGACGGCCGCGAAACGCTGGGCGTCTCAGGCGGAGGCGGCGGTCGAACGCGCCGAGGCGGAGCTGACGAAGCTGGGCGAATAGTCGCTCTCTCCCTCGCATGGCGGAGCGACCAACTCAACCGGCGGCTCCTCCTTCAGCCGGTCCAGCGTGAGTGCCAGGTACCGCCGTTTCGCGACCGAGCGACCGAGCGACCGAGCGACCGAGCGTAGGCCCTCGTTGTAGACCATCTGCCCCGACCGCCGCAGCTTCTCGTCGAGATCGATCACGTATTTCATCGTCTTCTCCTCACACCGTGCACCACCGGTGGGCGCCTCACAGCTGAGTCGGAACCGATCGGGCGTTCTCGACATCGGGTTCAAATCAGTGCTGGCGCGCTTTTGGGGCCGCGCGGGTTTGTCGGCTGCGCTGCGATTCGTGCGGGCGCCGCGCCGCAAAGCTCCCGCGCTGTCGTCGTCGATCATCGTCGACCGGTGCCGACGGGACGTCTCGCGCCCGAAAGTGACATCCGCGGCCGAACGTTCAGGCGCGAGTGTCACTTTCGGCCGCGACATCCGCCCGCGGCCACTTCCTGGCGGCGGTGACGAGCGCGGCGAATCCGCGATCGAGGGTCGGCTGCTGCACGAGAGCGAAGTGGTTCGACGGGATGTCGCGGTCGATGGTGCCCGCGCGTGCGGCTTCGAGGTAGGCCGCCGGGTCCGCTCCTCCGAGCACCCGGTGAACCAGCGGCGCGTGCGCGGCGGTCACCAGCAGACCGCCGTCTTCGCTCCCGGACACCTGACCGGGGTCGATGACCGCTGCGCCACCGAAGGCGGCTCGGCATGCGGACATCGTGCGCTCGGATGTCCCCGGTAGGCGTGCAGGTCGCGGTACAGACCATCGACGGTCATGGGCTCATCGTGCCGCGTCGGGGCGGGTCTCGATACGGTCGCTGAGCGACCTGCCCACCGGCTGAGCGGGGTTCCCAGCGATTCGCCACGCGCTGCCTCGTACTATGGATCGAGTGAGAAGAACGGGTTCGGGCAGCGGCCGCCGAGAGGTGCCTCGCATGATTGCGTCTCTCGCGATGCTGCTGGCGGTGGGGCTCGTCGGCTGCGCGACCCCCGGTGCCGCCCCGTCAGCGCCGCCGAGCACGGCCGCCCCGACCCCCACGCCGACCGTCGATCCGATCGCCGGCCTCACGCTGGAGCAGCGCGTCGGGCAGCTCTTCATGGTCGGCACGGGAGCCATCGCCGGGGAGGCGGAGACGCTCGCGGCCGTGCGCGACCGGCACGTCGGCAACGTGTTCCTCGCCGGCCGATCGGGCACCGGCACCGCAGCCACGGCCGCGGTGACCGCGCGATTCACCGCGCTCGTGACCGCGGAGTCGACCGCGGGCGTGCCGCTTCTCATCGCCACCGACCAGGAGGGCGGCCAGGTGCAGGTGCTGCGCGGGCCGGGCTTCAGCGACATCCCGACCGCGGTCGACCAGGGCAGGCTCGACGCCGTGACGCTGCGCGCCGACGCGACGGTGTGGGCCGGCGAGCTCGCGTCGGCGGGCGTGAACATGAACCTCGCCCCGGTCGTCGACCTGGTTCCCTCGGCGGCGGCCGCCGCATCCAACCCGCCCATCGGCGTCTTCGATCGCGGGTACGGGCACGACCCGGCGACGATCCTCGCCAAGGCTCGGTCGTTTCGTGAGGGGATGACCGCGGGAGGCGTCGTGAGCGTGCTCAAACACTTCCCCGGGCTGGGGCTCGTCACGCAGAATACCGACACGTCGAGCAACGTCGTCGACTCCGTCACGACCGCAGGGTCGCCGAGCGTCGACATCTACCGCGCGGAGATCGGGGCCGGGGCGCAGAGCATCATGATGTCGTCGGCGACGTACACGGCGATCGACCCGACGGCGCCCGCCCTGTTCTCGGAGTCCGTCGTGTCGGGATTGCTGCGCGACGAGCTCGGCTTCGACGGCGTGATCATGACCGACGACGTGGCGGCGTCTGCCCAGGTGCAGGCGTGGGCCCCCGCCGACCGGGCGATTCTGGCGATTGAGGCCGGATGCGACATGGTGCTGGTGGCACGCACCCCCGCGATGTCGTTCGAGATGGTGGATGCTGTCGTGGCGAAGGCCCGGGCCGATGCGGCGTTCGCCGACCGGGTCGACGATGCGGCGCGGCGCGTGTTGGCGCTCAAGCAGGCTCGTCGCTGAGGTCTCGATACGGGCGCCACGGCGCCCTACTCGACCGGCTGGTGCGGGTTCTAACGCGTCGCTCGCGGGGAACAACCCCCTTGTCGGTATGTCGGCGGCGGCGTTGGCTGGGACAACATCCCGAGAACGCAAGGAGAGTTTCATGAAGGCAGTCGTATACAACGGTCCATTCGACGTATCCGTCGAGAACGTGGCCGACCCGACGATCGAGAAGCCCCTCGACGCCATCATCCGCATCACGAGCGCCAACATCTGCGGAAGCGACCTGCACCCCTACGAAGGCAGGGCGGAGTTCGATTCCGGAATGGTGTTCGGCCACGAGAACATGGGAATCGTCGAGGAGGTGGGTGCCGGGGTCGACCGCATCACGGTGGGCGATCGGGTCTCCGTTCCCTTCAACCTCGCGTGCGGCACGTGCCGCAACTGCAACGACGGGTTCACGTCAGCATGCCTGCGCGCCAACCCCTCCGGCCAACCCGGCGCCGGGTACGGCTACCCGCAGATGGGACCATACTGGGGCGGCCAGGCGGAGCTGCTGCGCGTGCCGTGGGCCGACTTCAACCTGCTCAAGCTGCCGGAGGGCACCGAGCACGAACTCGACTTCACGATGCTCTCCGACATCTTCCCCACCGGCTACCACGCCACCGAACTCGCCAAGGTGTCGCCCGGCAAGTCGGTGGCGGTCTTCGGTGCGGGGCCCGTCGGCCTCATGGCGGCGCACAGCGCTGCCCTGCGCGGCGCGTCCCAGGTCTTCGTCGTCGACTTCGAGCCCGACCGGCTCGCCCTCGCCGAGACGTTCGGCGCCACCGCGGTCGACCTCTCCACGGGCGACGTGGTCGAGGCCATCATGGATGCGACGAACGGGCGTGGAGTCGACTCAGGTGTCGAGGCCGTCGGCTACCAGGCCCACGACGCGACCGGACAGGAGCACCCCGCCCTCGTCATGGACAACCTCGTGCAGGTCGTGCGGGCAACCGGCGCCATCGGCGTGGTCGGCGTCTACAACCCGGTCGACCCGGGCGGCGCCACGGAGGAGGCGAAGGAGGGCCGCATCGCCTTCGACTTCGGTACCGCGTTCACCAAGGGCGTCAGCATCGGCACTGGACAGTGCCCGGTCAAGAGGTACAACCGCGAGCTACGCGACCTGATCATCCACGGCAACGCCACGCCCGGCAGCATCGTGTCGCACGAACTGTCGCTCGATGAGGCGCCGCACGCGTTCGACCAGTTCGACAAGCGAGTGGATGGCTGGACCAAGGTCGTGCTGCACCCGGCCGCCTGACAGCTGTCGGCGCGGCCTACTCCGCGGGGGCATGGTGATGATGACCCTGCCCCCCGCGAGGTGCTGCTTGACGCGGTGCATCCCGCCTCGCGAGAGGGTAGCTCGAGTCGATGACGGGGCGGAGCGTGCGTCTCTCGCCCCGAGTGCGCAGATCGACGAGGTCTGGCGCCTTGGTGGACCGAGCGCACGACGTCGAGCTTCGGCGCTGCAGACACCGGTGACGTGCGCGCCGAGCGCCTTCGCCATCGGCACGGCGAAGTCGCCGACGCCGCCTCCCGCGGCGATGTGAATGGATGCCGCGGCGACCCGGAGGAGCACCTCGTCGTCTCCGGGTGTCGGCTTCTGGATGTCGTCGGCGGGCAGCACCGACGACGTCCCTTGCGGTGGGCGATCATCTTCGCGGTCGAGCCCGGCAGCGCCGAGAGCACGATGGCGAGGTAGACCGCTGCGGGCACCATGATCCACGCCCGTCTCTTCTTCGCTCGGCATGCCGGCCTCCCGTGTAACGGGCGAACGAGGCTAGTCGTCGCTCGCGACCAGCAGGGCCACGGACGAGCTGCGCGCCGAGACGATGATGAATTCGTGGAAACCCATGGCTCCCAAGTGGGTGCCCCACTCGTGCTCGGCCGTCGGCCCGAGCGACGGCAGCCGGTACACGGCAGACGCGTGGGAGAGGAGGCCGCTGACGAGCCCCTCCCACTTAGCCGTGAAGGCGCTCGGTAGCGGCCCCAGCTGGCCGGCCCACGCCTCGATCGCATCGAAGCAGGCGCGAGTGCTGACCTTCATGAACGATCCGACGGAGACGCGGTCGAGAACATATGGCCCGTGCAGCCCGCGCGACGGAACCGGCAGTGCTCCCGACGGGCTCGCGTAGTCGTCGTCGTACCAGGGATTGGAGATGACGGCCGAGAGGATGTCGCGCGCAGACCCCGAACCGATGAGATCGAAGTGCTTGATGTCGATCCAACGGACATCGGATCCGACCTCGCGGAAGCGCACGACCTCCGAGGCACGATACGTGAGCTTCACGGGTTCGGCCTCATTCCTGGTTCACCACAGACGTTGGTCGGCTGACCCGGGGTCTCGGGGGCAACCCACGTAGGCTACAGCCTCAGATCGGGTCTGGATATGGCGACCTCTCGCATAACAAACCCCAGTGCCTGTTTTTTCTCCTCGTCCGCATCTCTGCCCACAGCTCGTGCCCTCCGCGCGAAACCGTCCCAGTCGCCCGTTCCCGACCGCAGAGCGCGCAGCGGAGCGAGCACGGCGGCCCTGCCCAACCACGGGTCGGGGTCGGCGGACCACCGCTCGAGTGCGGTGTCCGCGCGGGTGCGGCGGGCGCCATCCAACGATTCGACGAGCGGGCCGACGACGTCGATGGCGAGCGGGTCGACCAGCGCGCGCAGCCGTGCGTCGCGCACGAAGCCCTCGATCCGCGTGAGGTCTGAGTTGCGCAGCAGCGACACCCGCGACTGCAGCAGCACGATCGCGGCGAGCCTGCGTTCGAAGACCGGCTGCGCCCACAACTCCGAACTCAACGCGGTGACGTCGTCATGGGTGAGCGAGGGATGGCGCCGCAGGGCGTCGCGCACCGTGCCCCGCACCGCGCCGACCGACGCACCGTAGAACGCGAGGGTGCTGCCGAGGCGACGCCGCTCGGCGTCGCCCCGGTACCCGTCGCCCTCGCGCTGCAGCGTGGAGTCGATGAACTCGGCCGGTGCGGTCATGCGATCCATTCTGCGGGAGGCCGCGGCGGCTCAAGCGGCGAGTGGGAACTCCGACCTCGAGTCGACCGCGAGCCGGCCGTCCACGACGTCGACCAGCACGCTGCCGCCGTCGTCGAGCCGGCTCGTGACGAGCAGGTCGGCGATGCGGTCGTCGAGCTCGCGCTGGATCACGCGACGCAACGGGCGGGCGCCGTACTCCGGCTCGTAGCCGTTCTCCGCGATCCAGTCGACCGCGGCATCCGACACTGTGAGCTCGATGCCTCTGGCGGAGAGTCGGGTTCGCGTGGCACCGAGCAGCAGTCCGACGATCTGTCGCAACTGCACCCTGTCGAGCTTGCGGAAGAGCACGATCTCGTCAATCCGGTTGATGAACTCGGGCCGCACGGCCTCGCGGAGCTTGCCCATGACGCGGTCGCGCAGGTCCTTCTCCGACGAGAAGCCGTTGGCCGAGGCATCCGAACTGGCGACGAACCCGATGGCGCCTCCTCGACTCGCGAGGAATTCGCTGCCGATGTTCGAGGTCATGATGATGACCGCGTTGCGGAAGTCGACCGTGCGACCCTGCCCGTCGGTGAGGCGACCGTCGTCGAGCACCTGCAGCAGCAGATTGAAGACGTCCGGGTGCGCCTTCTCGATCTCGTCGAAGAGCACCACCGAGTACGGGTTGCGGCGTATCCGCTCGGTGAGCTGGCCCGCCTCGTCGTAGCCGACGTAACCGGGAGGAGACCCGACAAGCCGGCTGACGGTGTGACGCTCGCCGAACTCGCTCATGTCGAAGCGGATCATCGCCTTCTCGTCGCCGAAGAGCGACTCGGCGAGAGCCTTGGCGAGCTCCGTCTTGCCGACGCCCGTGGGGCCGAGGAAGAGGAAGCTGCCGACGGGGCGCTGTTGGTCGCCCATTCCCGTGCGGTTGCGCCGCACCGACTTCGCGACGAGGGTGACGGCATCATCCTGGCCGATGACGCGGTCGTGCAGCTCGGTTTCGAGCAGCGCGAGACGCGAGCGGTCGGCCTGCGTGAGCCGGCTCGCGGGGATTCCCGTCGCGCGCGAGATCACCGCGGCGATCTCGGCCTCGTCGACGACCGCCTCCGCCTTAACGGTCGATTGCGAGCCGTCGAGCTTCCTCTGCACCGTCTCGATCTCGTCACGGAGACGGGATGCCTCCTCGTAGTGCTCGGCCGCGACGGCGGAATTCTTCGACTGCTCCAGCACCGCGAGCTCTTCGAGCAGCGCCGAGGCGTCGACCTTCGATCCCAACCGCAGCCGCAGTCGCGCGCCCGCCTGGTCGATGAGGTCGATCGCCTTGTCGGGCAGGAAGCGGTCGGTCACGTAGCGGGCGGAGAGTTCCACCGAACTGCGGATCGCGGCATCCGTGTACCGCACACCGTGGTGGTCTTCGTACGCGCCCCGGAGACCCGCGAGGATGAGCACGGCGTCTTCGATGCTGGGCTCCCCCACCTGCACGGGCTGGAACCGGCGTTCCAGCGCCGGATCCTTCTCGATCGAGCGGTACTCCTTGAGCGTCGTGGCACCGACGAGGTGCAGGTCGCCGCGGGCGAGACGGGGCTTCAGGATGTTGCCGGCGTCCATTCCGCCCTCACCAGAGCCGCCTGCTCCGACGACCGTGTGCAGCTCGTCGATGAAGATGATGAGCTGCGACTTGTGGGCGCTGATCTCGTCCATGAGCTTCGTGAGGCGCTCCTCGAAGTCGCCGCGGTACTTCGTGCCGGCGAGCATGGCGGGCAGGTCGAGGCTCATCACGCGCTTGTCGCGCAACTGCTCGGGAACTCCGCCCTCGACGATCGCCTGGGCAAGCCCCTCGACGATCGCCGTCTTGCCGACGCCGGCCTCGCCGATCAGCACCGGGTTGTTCTTGGTGCGCCGCGAGAGGATCTCGATGGCCTGCTCGATCTCGTCGGCGCGACCGATCACCGGGTCGAGCTCGCCGGAGCGGGCGCGCTCGGTGAGGTCGGTCGCGAAGGTGTCGAGGGTCGGTGTGTCGCTCTGCGACGACTCCGTGGCGCTCTCGGAAGCCGTCGTGACGGTCTCCCGCGCATTCGCCTGCAGCGACTCGGGCGTCACGCCCGCCGCCGCCAGCACCTGTCCAGCCGGCGAGTCCTCGTTGAGAACGAGCGCGAAGAAGAGATGCTCCGGGTCGATGTAGGTCGATCCGGCGGCACGAGCCACCTGCAGTGCGTGGAAGATCGCCCGCTGCGCCGACCGGGTGAGGCCGGGGCGCTGGGTGGCGGAGTAGTCGGACGCCTCGGGCAGGCGCTGCTCGACGGCGCCAATGATCGCGGCGGGCTCGGCGCCCGTGCGGGAGATGACGCCGAGAACCGGCTCACTCGCGGCGAGGATGCGCAGGATGTGCAGCGCGTCGAGCTCGTTGTGACCGTGCTCGAGCGCGAACTGCCCGGCCTCGGACAGCACGTCACGACTGCGGCGGCTCAACAGCCGTGCGATGTCGATCGAGCGTGGGGATGCGGCCGAGCGCTCACCCCGGACGTAGCGGGCGAGGAACTCGTCGAAGGAGTTGTTGGCGGATTCGTCAGAAGCTGGCTGTGCAGGCAATTGGACCTCCCGGTGAAACTTGAGTGCCTTCGACTCAAGTTAACGTCCTCACCATGATTTCATTCCCGCCTCGGGGACGCTGCACGTTTCGCTGACGGCGATCAGCGCCGACCCGCTACCGCCTCTGGGCGCCGGAGCCGACTCCCGCCACGACCTTGAGGTGCACACGCTCGCGGGGTAGACCAGTAGCACGGTCGGCCGAACGGCGAGCCGGGACCCAACGAAGGAGAACGCAATGAGCGACACCAAAGACGACGGCCTCGGCACCGACGGCACGATCCCCGCTTCGGACGACGGCATCGCCGTGAGCCTCGGCGACGGCAGCAACTTCAATCCCGAGGAAGACGAGGAGTCGGAGGCGGTGCCGACGAGCGAGGCCGGCGGCGAGCCGATGACCTCATAGAAGGCCCGAGACGCGAGAAGCCGCACGCCCCGTAAGGAGCGTGCGGCTTCTCGCGTCGTCTCGCCGAGTGCGACTACGGGATGTAGTTGAACTCGTCGGGGTTCGGGCCGGTGCGCTCGCCACGGTCGAGGGCGGTGATGGCTGCGACATCCGCGTCGGGCAGTTCGAAGTCGAAGATCGCGAAGTTCTCCTCGATGCGGCTGCGTGTTGCTGACTTCGGGAAGACGATGTCTCCGCGCTGGATGTGCCAGCGCAGTGTGACCTGCGCGGGGGTGCGGTGGAGACGCTCCGCGATCGCGGTGATCGTCGGGTCGTTCAGCACTGCTCCCTGTGCGATCGGAGACCATGCCTCGGTGAGGATGCCGTGCTCGATGTTGAAGGCTCGCACGTCGTCCTGCGTGAGGTACGGGTGCACCTCGATCTGGTTCACCGCGGGCACGGTCTCCGTCTCATCGAACAGACGCTGCAGGTGGGCGGGTTGGAAGTTGGAGACTCCGATGGCCTCCACGCGCCCGGACGCCTTCATCTCCTCCATGGCCTTCCACGTCTCGACGTAGTCGCCGACGGCGGGGAGGGGCCAGTGGATGAGGAAGAGGTCGAGGTAGCCGAAGCCGAGGTCGTCGAGGCTCGTGTCGAAGGCGGCGAGTGCATCCGCGCGTGCGTGGAAACCATTGTTGAGCTTGCTGGTGACGAAGATGTCTTCGCGGGCCAGTCCCGACTCCGCGACGGCCTCGCCGACACCTTTCTCGTTGCCGTACATCTCGGCGGTGTCGATGTGGCGATAGCCGACCTCGAGGGCCTGGAGGGTGGCGCGCTTCGTGTCCTCCGGCGGGATCTGGAAGACACCGAAGCCGAGCTGGGGGACCTCGGTACCGTTGTTGAGGGTGATCGTGGGTACGGCGTTCATCGTTCTCCTTCTATGCACGGGGGCGGGGACTACAGTCAACGCCTTCCACGCGGCCGAAGCTGTACGCGGGGACGCGGGATGGGGACAGTACCAGCAGCTGGCACGCGTGGCGAGGGCCGGGCGTCTTTCTCCGTTGCTGCGTAGCGTCGAAGGGTATCTACGCAATTCGACCAGCAGAACGAGGAGACCACATGCCCCAGGTAATCGAAACAATCGACGTTGATGTTCCCGTCTCCACGGCGTACAACCAGTGGACCCAGTTCGAGTCGTTTCCCAAGTTCCTCAGCTACGTCGAGTCGATCACTCAGGTGACCGACACCCTCACTCATTGGAAGGTGAAGATCGCCGGCATCGAGCGTGAGTTCGACGCCGACATAACCGAGCAGCACCCGGACGAGCGCGTCGCGTGGAACAGCGTGGGCGGCGAGGAGAACCACGCCGGAGTCGTGACCTTCCACAAGCTCGCGGACGACAAGTCGCGCGTGACCGTGCAGCTCGACTGGGAGGCCAGCGGCCTCGCCGAGAAGGCCGGCGCGGTGCTCGGCGTCGACGACCACGTGATTAAGGGCGACCTCAAGAACTTCAAGAAGTTCATCGAGTCGCAGGGGTCGGAGACGGGCGCGTGGCGCGGAGACGTCCAGTCCTGACAGGCGAGACCAGATGAGGGGCCCCGACAGCACGCTGCCGGGGCCCCTCGCGTTGGGGCGGACGGCGTTCGACGAATGATCGCAGTCTCCCGGCCGCGACACAATCGGTGGTGCCGAGACGGCGAGTGATCGATCCTGATGTGGACGACTATCGAGGAGGAGAACGTGATGGCCGAAGGCAACGTGGCCGATCTCATCGTGCAGAGACTGGGGGAATGGGGGGTCGACCGCCTGTTCGGGTACAGCGGCGACGGCATCAACGGGCTGATGGAGGCTCTCAACCGGGCGGAGGACGGCCCACGCTTCATCCAGGCGCGTCACGAGGAGAACGCCGCGTTCATGGCGGTGGGGCATGCCAAGTTCTCCGGGCACGTCGGCGTCGTCACGTCGACCCAGGGTCCGGGCGCCATCCACCTGCTCAACGGGCTCTACGACGCCAAGCTCGACGGGGTGCCGGTAGTGGCCGTCGTCGGCCAGCAGGCGACGAGCGTTCTCGGTTCGGGATACATGCAGGAGATCAACCTCTCCACGCTCTTCGCCGACGTCGCGAGCCAGTTCTGCCAACTTGTCTCCACGGCCGAGCAGCTCCCCCTCGTGCTCGACCGGGCGTTTCGCACGGCGCTCGCGACCCGGTCGCCGACCGTTGTGATCCTCCCCCACGACATCCAGGACGAGGCGGCGCCGCAACTGCAGCAGGAACACGGCATCGTGCAGACCGCGGCGGAATACCGGGCACCGAGGGTGCTCCCCCTGATCGAAGATCTCCAGAAAGCGGCCGCGATCCTCTCGGCCGGGGAGCGCGTGGCCGTTCTCGTCGGGCAGGGTGCCAGGGCGGCCGAAGAGGAGGTCGTGGCGATCGCGGATGCGCTCGGCGCGGGCATCACCACGAGCCTGCTGGGCAAGCCCGTCGTCGACGAGTCGTTGCCGAACGCAACCGGCACGATGGGCCACCTCGGCACGACCGCGAGCGCCTTCCTGCTCGACAACTGCGACACCCTGCTCATCGTCGGCTCGAACGACCCGTGGACGGAGTTCTACCCGGCGCCCGGGCAGGCGCGAGCCGTGCAGATCGATATCGACGGTCAGGTCATCGGAAACCGCTACCCGATCGAGCTCGGCCTCGTCGGGGATGCGGCGATGACGCTCGGGGCGCTCCTGCCGCTCATCGCAGACTCGCGGCCGGACCCCGATCACTCCGGCTGGCGAGCGGACGTGGAGCGCTCTGTGACCGAGTGGAAGGACATCGCGGCTCGACGCGCGGCGGTACCGGCGCAGCCGATCAACCCGGAGCGCGCGCTCGCCGAGCTGAGCTCGCAACTGCCCGCGGATGCTCGCATCGCGCTCGATGTCGGCAGCGTCGTCTACTGGTACGCGCGCCAACTTGTGCTGCCGCGCGGCGTGGTGGCGCACGTCTCCGGCACGCTGGCGTCGATGGGATGCTCCGTTCCCTACGCGATCGCGGGAAAGCTCGACGCGCCAGACCGCCCGATGGTCGTGCTGTCGGGAGACGGCGGGTTCCAGATGACGGGCATTGCCGAACTCGTGACTGTGAGCCGCATGTGGAGGGAGTGGAGCGACCCGCGGTTCGTGATCTGCGTGCTCAACAACGGCGACCTGGCCGAGGTGAGCTGGGAGCAGCGGGAGATGGAGGGTGGCCCGCGCTTCGGCGCCAGCCAAGACCTGCCGCAGTTCCCGTACGCCGACTACGCCACGCTGCTGGGGCTGGCAGGCGAACGCGTCGACGCCCCGGAGGATCTCGCCGACGCCTGGCGGCGGGCCCTCGCCGCCGACCGTCCGTTCCTCTTGGAGATCGTCACAGACGCGGCGGTGCCCCTGCTGCCCCCGTTCCCCGCGGGGGCGAACAAGCTCGAGCAGATGCGATCGGCGATCGACGCGGAGGGCGGCGACGCAGAGCGAGCCGGCCGGTTGCTCGACGAGTACGCGTCCCACGAGCAGGACCCGACGGATCGAGCGTGAGCGTGCCGGTCTCCGGAGAACACAGCGCGGGCATCCTGCTGTACCGGCGGCAGGACGACGGCGGACTGTCCGTGCTGCTCGGGCACATGGGCGGCCCGTTCTGGGCGCACAAGATGTCGGCCGCCTGGTCGATACCGAAGGGGCTCATCGAGCCCGGGGAGGATCCGTACGCCGCAGCGCTTCGCGAGTTCGAAGAGGAGATCGGGCGGGCGGCACCCGACGTGGAGTACGTGTCGCTCGGCGAATTCCGCTACACCTCGGGCAAGGTCGTCACCGTGTTCGCCGGGGAGTCAGACATTGAGCTGCTCGACCTCCAGGGGGCCACCGTGACGGTCGAATGGCCGCGAGGATCAAGCAGGATGATGACGTTCCCCGAGCTCGACACGGTCGAATGGTGTGGCATCGAGGCGGCACGCACACGCCTCGTTCGCGGGCAGGTGCCCGCCCTAGCGGCCCTCGAGTCACTCGTGGTCGCAGACCAGACCTGACATCCCCACAGCTTTACCGTCAGCGTCCTCGATGACTACGCGAGCAAAGGCGGAACGGCGGCCTCGATGCGCGACGCCCGCACCGCATCGCTCGAGACCGCCACGGGCGAGACGATCGGCACCGACATCCCGGCCGCCAGTTTCCGCCCGGTCAGTCGCGCACGCGGAAGGCGACCGGCACGGCGGCCAGCGCGAGCACCGTGGTGAGCGCGAGGGCCGCCACGAACCCGCCGTCGGCCGCCGAGCCGAAGGCGGTGAACAGCAGCCCGGCGAAGGCGATCGCGACGGCTCCCCCGGCGGAGTCCGCGATCGTCATCGCCGCGCTGGTGAAGCCCTGGTCGCGCTCGGTCGAGCGGGAGAGCACGACGGTGGAGATACGCGGGAAGACGAGGCCCATCCCGCCTCCCGCGAGCAGCCAGCCGGCCGCGGCGACGACGGGTGACAGCGCCGCCACGGCCGTGAGCAGCTGCACCGCGACGCCGACGAACAGGATGCTCGCGCCGATGCGCACCGTCGTGGAGTGCGACATCCGCTCGCCTAGGCGGCCCTGCACCGCCGAGCCCGCCGCCCACGACACTGCCCCGACGGTGAGGATGACGCCCGAGAGCGAGGTCGACAGCCCATAGACGTCGTGGAGCAGGTAGGGCAGGTACACCTCGGTCGCGAAGAAGGCCGCCGCCACCGCGCCGCGCAGGAGCACGGTCGCGGGCAGCCCGACGGCCGCGAGCAGCGTGCGTCGCGGCAGCAGCGGACGCAGCGCGACGATGACGACGACGAGAGCCACTGCCGCGGTCGGCCACGCGAACGCTCCCCCACCTTCACCCCCGACGCTGATGCCGAGCACGCCGGCCGCGACGACCATCGACCACAGCACACCCCGGCCGGTGCCCGTGCGCTGGTCGGCCGAACCGGAGACGGCACGCAACTGGAGCAGCGACGGCACGATGGCCGCCGCAGCGACGACCATGAGCAGGCCGACGCCGAGGAAGACCCAGTGCCAGCCGACCGTGTCGGCGACGACTCCCGCGAGCGGCGGCCCGATGAGCGACGGCAGCACCCAGGCCGCGGCGAACGCACCGAAGATCCGTGGATGCAGCGCCGGGGCGTAGATGCGGGCGACGACCACGTAGAGCGCGACGTTGATCGCCCCCGAACCGAGGCCCTGCAGGAAGCGACCGAGCACGAACACGTTCATGTCGGTGGCCGTGCCCGACAGGGCGAGCCCCACGACGAACACGGCCATCGCTGCCATGAGGGGCCGGTTCGGCCCCGACCGGTCTGCCCATCCGCCGGCGACGACCATGCCGATAACTCCCGCGGCCAAGGTCGACGAGAAGGCGAGCGAGTACAGTGCCTCGCCGTCGAGGTCGCGGCTGATGGTCGGCATGATGGTCGTCACGGCGAGTGACTCGAATGCCGCGAGGAAGATGAGGCTGATCGAGCCGATCGTCGTCCACAGGTACTGCGGCGACATGAGTCGGGGGGCGGTGCTGGCGGGAGGCATGGAACTCTTCGGTCGGAGGTGAGGCTGCCATCAGAGGCTATCGGCCCAGAACCAGCGATACTGGGACCTTGTCGAAATGGAGAGAGACCACATGACCGACCCCGCTGACACCCGTGTCGCCGTCTACATCGACTTCGACAACATCGTCATCTCGCGCTACGACCAGCTGCACGGGCGCGGACAATTCCAGAAAGACCGGGCACGCGGCTTCGACACCGACGACAAGACAGCCGACCCCGAGATCACGGAGCGGCTCGCCCGTGCAACGGTGGATGTCGGCGCCATCATCGACTTCGCGTCGTCGTTCGGCACCCTCGTGCTGACGCGGGCCTACGCCGACTGGTCGGCATCGGTCAACGCCGACTACCGCGGCCAACTCGTCAGCCGGGCCGTCGATCTCGTGCAGCTGTTCCCGACCGCCGCCTACACGAAGAACGGTGCCGACATCCGCCTCGCCGTCGATGCGGTGGAGGACATGTTCCGCCTGCCCGACCTCACGCACGTCGTGATCGTCGCGGGCGATTCCGACTACATCGCCCTCGCACAGCGCTGCAAGCGCCTCGGCCGGTATGTCGTCGGCATCGGCGTGGCCGGCTCGACGAGCAAGTCGCTTGCCGCAGCGTGCGACGAGTTCGCAACCTACGACGCCCTGCCCGGCATCACGCCCGTCGCCGCCCGCGCGCCGGGTGCCCGCGCGACGTCCCGCACGTCGACGCGCAAGTCGGCCGCCGCCGCGGTCGACGCCGGGTCGAGCGAGGGCGACGCGTCGACCGACCGCACTCCTGACGGCACCGTCGCCGCGACGTCGGAGCCCGTGGCCTCCCCGGACGTGCCGCGGAAGACGGCGAGGCGCGCCAAAGCGGCAGCGACCATCACGACCCGCGGGGAGGCAGAGCCCGAAGACCCGCAGGATGTCGCTACGGGGCTCCTCGAGCGGGCGCTGCGGCTCGGCCACGAGAAGGACGACGCCGACTGGCTGCACAGCTCGTCGGTGAAGGAGCAGATGAAGCGCATGGATCCGTCGTTCAGCGAGAAAGCACTCGGCTATCGCTCGTTCTCCGACTTCATCAAGTCTCGCGACGCCGTGGCCGACCTCGACGAGACCAACCAGATCCGGCTCGTGCGGCTCAAGGGCTGATCTGCCTACCCGCTCTAAGGCACTTCTCGGGCCAACGCAAGGCCAAACGACAAGAAGCGCTCGCGCGTAGCGTGAAGGCATGTCGACAGCCGAATTTGCCCCGTGATCGGCTACTACGTCCACCATCGCGGCGTCGGTCACCTCAACCGCGCACTCGCCGTCATCGACCACCTCGACGGCCCCGTCACCATCCTCAGCTCGGCGCCGCGACCCGTCGGCTACGCGGGCACGTGGGTCGCCCTTCCTCTCGACCACGCCGACCGCGAAGGCTCGGAGCCGACGGCGAACGGCGCGCTGCACTGGGCGCCCCTGCGGTCGCCGGGGCTCGCCGCCCGGATGGCGCTCATCTCGCAGTGGCTCGCGGCGACGCGGCCCGACGCGGTCGTCGTCGACGTCTCCGTCGAGGTCGCGCTTCTCGTGCGGCTGCACGGCGTGCCCGTCGTCACGATCGCCCAACCCGGCGACCGCACCGACTACGCCCACACCCTCGGCTTCCGGGCGGCGAACGCGATCATCGCGATGTGGCCGAGCGGCAACGACGCCCTCGAGGTGGCGCCCGATGTGGCGCCTCGCGTCGAGACGGTCGGCGCGATCAGCCGCATCCCCGTCGCCCGCCCCGGCGAGTCGACGCTGCGCCACCCCGACCGCATCGCGGTGCTCGGCGGCCGGGGCACCCGCGGCGAGAGCGCCCTGGCGAGAGTGATCTCCCACGCGCGGGCGGCGCTGCCCGACAAAGACTGGGTCGTGCTCGACAACGCCGACGCGTCGACCGTCGCGCACGCGCTGCGCACGTCGGCCGTCGTGTTCGCGCACTGCGGCCAGAACGCGATCGCGGAGATCGCGGCGTCTCGCGCTCCGGCGGTGTTCGTGCCCGAAGACCGGCCGCACGACGAACAACGCGTGCAGGCGGCCGCGTTCGCGCGCGGCGACCACCCCGCGACCGTCGTCGACGGCGAGCTGCCGGATGATTGGGCCGCACTGCTTCGCGACACCGCCGCGCTCGACGGCGGGCGGTGGGCCCGGTGGTGCGACGGCGGTGCGACCGCACGCGCCGCCTCCATCATCGACCGCGTCGCCGCGACCGGACGGCTCGGCGCGTGAGGGTCGCCGTGGTGACGATCGTGTCGGGACGCCACGACCACCTCCGGCGCCAGCACGCCGGGCTCGCGGCATCCACCCTCTCCGCCGACGACTACATCGTCGTCGGCATGAACGATCCGCTGCGCGATTGGCGACCGACCTCCCCGACCGCGAGTATCCTGCGGATGGACGCACCGGGCCGACTGCCGCTCGCGGCCGCGCGCAACCTCGGAGCGCGCCGAGCCCTCGACGGCGGCGCCGATCTCGTGGTGTTCCTCGACGTGGACTGCATCCCCTCGCCGCGCCTGCTCGAGCGGTACGCGGATGCCGCGCGGCAGCACCCGCGGGCGCTGCTCACGGGTGCCGTGGGCTACCTCCCCGCAGCGACCGACTACGACGCCCCGGAGCGGTTCGGCGAGCTGGCCCACGTGCACGACTTCCGACCGCGACCTCCCGACGGCGAAGTGGCGTTCGGCAACCACGAGCTGTTCTGGTCGTTGTCGTTCGCCGTGACATCCGACACCTGGGCCCGGCTCGGCGGGTTCCACGAGGGATACGCCGGCTACGGCGCCGAAGACACCGACTTCGGCCTCGTCGCGCGTGACTGCGACGTTCCGCTCGCGTGGGTCGGCGGCGCGGAGGCCTTCCACCAGCACCACGAGACGCACGACCCACCCGTGCACCATCGCGACGACATCCTCGCGAACGGCCGCATCTTCGCCGCCCGCTGGGGATTCTGGCCCATGCGCGGCTGGCTCGACGCCTTCGAGTCGCTCGGCATCGTGCGTCGCGATCCGACCACCGGCGACTACTCGCCCGCCGAACCGACAGGAGCCCCCGCGTGAAGATCGCGATTTTGAGCCACATGCACCACCCGATCGCGGAGCCGTACCAGGGCGGAACCGAGGCGCACACCGCGATGCTCGCCGACGCCCTCGTCGACCGCGGCCACGACGTGACGCTGTTCGCAAAGGAGGGATCGGTCAGCTCCGCCACGGTCTTCCCGCTCGTGCCGCACGACTTCGAGTTCGTCAATCTCGCGAGCGCCCTCGTGCGGAAGCAGCAGCAGGGGTTCCTCGCGGAGGCGGTGCACCACAGCATCGAAGAGATCCGCCGCCGAGACTTCGACGTGGTGATCAACAACTCGCTGAGCTCGCTGCCCTACAGCTCGATGCGCGACATCCCGATGCTGACGATCCTGCACACGCCGGCCAATCTCGACGACGTCACGGCCATCGTGTCGAAGCCGGGATGGGCTCCGAGCCCGCTCCACTCGTACGCCACGGTGTCGGAGAGCAACGCCCGTGGATGGCGCTCGCTGCTGCCCGACGTGAGCGTGGTGCACAACGGGATCAAGCTCGACGGGTGGGCGCCGACCGCCCGACGGCACACGCCGCGCCTCGCCATCTGGGCCGCCCGCATCACGAAGGAGAAGGGCCTGCACCTCGCCATCGACGCCGCACGCCTCGCGGGCATGGAGATCGAGTTCGCCGGCCCGATCTCGCGGCGCGACTACTTCGACGCCGAGATCGCCCCTCGACTCGGCCGCGACGCTCGCTATCGCGGGCACCTCACTCACGCCGAACTCGCCCGCTTCCTCGCATCGGGTGAGGTGTTCGTCGCCTCCCCCCTGTGGGACGAGCCGTTCGGCCTCACCGTGGTGGAGGCGCTCGCGTGCGGCACACCGGTCGCGGCACTCCCCAACGGCGCGATGCGCGAGATCATCGGCGAGACCGCCGGTGCGGTCGCGGCGTCGACGGATGCGACGGCTCTCGCCGACGCGATGCTGGCGGCACGCCGCATCCGCCGTTCACACGCTCGAGAGGCGTCCCTCCCCTTCGCCTTCGATGGAATGATCGACCGCTACGAGGCGATGATCGAGGAGCTGGCGCGCGACGCGGCCTCGGCAGAGGAACGATCCGCGTGAGCACGGATGACCGCAACCCCTAGGAATGGGTCGACCCGGGGGGTAGCCTCGGACGCATTCCCCGACGTAGTGGAGGTCTCCCATGGTGTTTCGACGTGCCGGCATCGCCCTTGTGATGGCCGCCCTGCTCTCCGCCCCGGTGGCCGCGGCCACCGCGGATCCGACCCCAGGGCCGACCCCGACTCCGAGTGCGACCGCGTCGCCGAGCCCCACGCCGACAGCGACGGCCACGCCGACGCCGACGCCGACGCCCACGCCCACGCCCACCGCCTCACCGACCCCGACGGCCACACCGACCCCGACGCCCACACCTCCCGGCGAGCCCGCGACGGAGTACAGCAACCCGCTCCACCTCTCGATCCCCGGCGGTGAGGCCGAGAGTTGCGCCGACCCCGACATCATCCGCGGCCAGCAGGCCGGCGACACCAACTGGTATCTCTACTGCACCTCCGACGCGCTGTACGAAGACGAGCGCGACGCCGCCGGCGGCCTCGTCATCCACAACATGCCGATGTTCCGCTCGACCGACCTCGTGACCTGGACCTACGTCGGCGACGCCTTCCCGACCAAGCCGTCGTGGGTGGCAGCGACCGGAGGCATCTGGGCGCCCGAGATCGCCTACCGCGACGGCCGCTACCTCCTCTACTTCGGCGCCTCCCAGACGACACCGCCCGCCGGATCCAGCGAGCCAGGGCCGTCCGCCATCGGCGTCGCGACGAGCGACAGCCCCACAGGCCCGTGGACCGACACGGGCGTGCCGGTCGTGACCCCCGACGCCGGTGGTCGTTGGCAGTTCGACCCCGAGGTGCTGACGACCGGGAGCGCGACCTACCTGTACTTCGGCAGCTACTTCGGCGGCATCTTCGTGCGCGAGCTCGCCTCCGACGGGCTCACGTCCATCGCGGCATCCGAGACCCGCATCACCATCGCCAACCGCTACGAGGGAGCGGTCGTGCTGCGCCATGGCGGGTGGTACTACCTGCTCGCGTCGGCCACGGACTGCTGCCGCGGTCCGCTCACGGGGTACTCCGTCTTCGCCGCCCGCTCGAAGAGCCCGCTGGGGCCGTTCGTCGACCGTGACGGTGTCTCCGTGCTCGCCGGACGCGTCGGAGGCACCCCCGTGCTCACCCAGAACGGAAACCGGTGGATCGGCGCGGGCCACAACACCGTCTTCACCGACTTCGCCGGCCAGGACTGGACGATCTACCACGCCGTCGACCAGGGCGACCCGTACTACGTGAACGATGTCGGCTACACGAAGCGGCCCGCGCTCCTCGACCCGCTCGACTGGCGCCAGGGTTGGCCGGTCGTGCGCGGGGGCGCTGGTCCCTCCGACGAGACGATGCCCGCCCCCGCGGCGCAACCCGGCGACACGACGGCCTACCGTCCGCGATTCGTGCGCGACGTGCGGGTCGGCAAGACCTACGCGCGCCTCAGCGACAGCTTCAACGACTCGATACTGACCGGCTGGACTTGGATCCGGCCCGAATCGGCATCCTTCCAGCTGCGCAACGGCCAGTTGCGCTGGCAGACGCAGGCAGCCGACCTACACCCGCCGGCAGAGCCGCTCGCTTCGGTGCTCACCGAGCCTGCCCCCGAGGGCGACTACGTCGTCGAGACGAAGGTCACCGTCACGGTTCCCGCCGAGGGATGCTGCTACAACTACGTGCAGGGCGGACTCTTGATCTACGGCGACGACGGCAACTACGTCAAGCTCGCCTCGAGCTCCATCTGGGAGACGAGGCAGACCGAGTTCATGAAGCAGGAGTCGCCGGTGCCCACGGGCTACCCCAACTACGGCAACACCGTCGTCGGGCCGGTCGGAGAGTCGACATACCTGCGCATCGTGCACCACGACGGGCTGTACACCGCGTACACGAGCATCAACGGGCGCAACTGGGTGCGCGGCGGCACGTGGAGCCACGACCTCGCCTCACCGCGCATCGGCCTCGTGTCGATGGGTGGCGCGGGCTTCGAGAGCCGCTTCGACTACGTGCGGGTGAGCGCCTTGCGCGACTGACGACGTACGACGAAGCCCACGACCGCGCGCCAGCCGAGAAGGAAGACGGCGAGGACGACGCTCGTGACGATCACGAAGCTCGGCTGAACCCCCTGGCCCGTCACCGCGCGCAGCAGCAGCCCGACCACGACCGTGACGGCCCAGACGGGGAGCGCCGTGCGCACGAGCGAGAGCGGCGCGCGCCATCCGCGGGCGATCAGCCAACCGAGCAGCAGCCCGACAAGAAAGGGCCAGTAGGTGGTGAGCGCCCCGATCACCGGATCTTCGTCGTGCGACGCCCGGCCGATGAGCACGAAGAGCAGCACGACGGCGCCGTCGATCGCCGCAGCCCAGAAGGGCGGAAAACGCAAGGTGTCGGAGCGTGACGTCGTCATGCGTCCACGGTACGCGGCGGCGCGACGACCGGCGAACACGCCACTCCCGTCATCGACGTACGCAACGATGCGCAGCGGGGCGGTTGCTCCATTCGACCCGGGTGAGTCGTTATGGCACAGCGCAACGGTCTCCACGATCCCCTGGGCTGAGACTTATGGTCGATGGATGAACGACCGGGACGAGTGGCGGGCGAGGGCTTGTGCGGTACTCGGCGAGATCTCCTCGAGCCCGCACGCCCTGGCACGCTTCTTGGAAGGATATTCCGGGTCTGAGGATCCGATCGAGCTGCTGCGGGACATCTGTCGGCCGGGCCAGCAGGTCGACAGCGGGATTGCGTCCGCAACGGCCGCGGAGCACGAGCGGATCGTCTTCGGACCCGGACACAGCGCCGACGAGGTGGAAGTCGCTGCGGCCGCGCTGCGCGACGCGTACTCATCCCGACAAGCAGCGACCACGGCACTGGAAGACGGCATTCGCCGCTACGAGGCCGCGACAACGGAATCCCGATCTGGTTCACCCGCAGGATCGCAAGGGGACGCTGTAGTGGACGTCGCTCAACCGGAGCGACGGAGATGGCTCCCTCTTGCCGCGGCGTTCGCGGGCGGCCTTCTGGCCACCGCAGTTATCTTCACCGTGGCCGGGTTGGGCTCGGCAGGCCGAGAGGCGCAGCCGACGGGAGACGCTTCGGCGACGCAGGGCGGAAGCCGCTCGGCCGAACCCGCCGAGGCAGAGCGGGGGGACGCCCGGATAGGTGCGAGGACATGGTTCGACGTCGCGCAGGCTCCCGTCGACGAGCTGCCCCAAGCCGGAAACGCGGTCGACCCGGCGTCATCCCGCTACGTCGGGTCGGCGGGCCGCCTGCGGGTCTGGGTCGCGCAGGACCGGGGGGCCGGCTATTGCATCGTGACGACCGCGCTCTCGGCCAGCACGGAGATGGCGGAGGTGTGTGTCACCGCCGAGGAATTTCACCAATTGGGAGTCAATGTCGTGGCAGACCGGGTGTACATCCAGTGGACCGGGGCGAACGTCGAATTCACCATCTCACCGCGCGACCCGGGATGACGGCACGCCGTCCTCGCAACCGCTGCTCGCCGCGGGCGGGGGCGCGTGCACCCGGCCGCGCAGGCTGGTTCGTCCCGGCCCAGACTTCGCCGGCGAGGTGCGGCTCATCGATGTCGGCCCGGGTGAGCCGTCGGCTGGAATGTGGCCCGCCGTCGAGATCGAGGGCCCGCCCCGATCGCCGCGACACGCGGCGACATAAGCTTGGGCCTTATATCGGCCCGGTATAAGCGCTAAGCTTACGATATGGGTCGCTCGCAGCTCGACGAATCGCGATACGCCGTCGCCGTCATCGTCGACATCTCGCGGTCACGCACGCATCCCGATCGCCGGGCGCTGCAGGCAGAGGTCGTCGACGTGCTCCGCGACGTCAATGGACTCGTGCCCGCGCTGCAGCCGCTCGAACCCACCGTCGGCGACGAGTTCCAGGGCGCGTACACCGGCCTGTCGGCGGCGCTGCGTGCGACACTCCTCGTGCGCCTGCGCCTCCCCGACGGCGCGGAGTGCCGCTTCGGCATCGGGCTCGGCGAGCTGCGCACGGTCGGCACCGGTGCGGTGGGGTCGATTCAGGATGGTTCGGCCTGGTGGTCGGCGCGGAGGGCGATCGGCACCGCACGGGAGCACGAGTACTCCCGGCTCGGCTTCGTGCGCACGTGGTTCGCTACCGGCGACTCCGCCGACCCGGAACCGTCGGCGGACGCGCCCCCGGCGGGCGTCCCGGCCGAGCACCTCGTCAACGCGTACCTCCTCTGCCGCGACCAGATGGTCGGCGCCATGCAGCCGCGTGCCCGGAGGCTGCTGCTCGGACAGCTGCTCGAGCGCACCCAGGCGCAGCTCGCCCGCGAGGAGGGCATCTCCCAGTCTGCGGTCTCGCAGAGTCTCTCACGCAGCGGCGCGACCGCCCTGCTCGCGAGCGAGACCCTCATCCTCGGGGGTGCCGCGTGATCCTCCTCGCCCTCCTCCTCGCCGCGCTCGGCGTCTCCGACCTGATGCGGTCGCGTGCGCCGGGTGGGCTCTGGCCTGCCGCGCTCGCCGGTGCGGCCGTCTTCGTAGTCGGCGCTATGGGCACCGGTCTCGACTGGTGGTGGAACGCGGTCGGGGTCGCGGCCCTCGTCTCCTGGATCGTGGCCACTGCGCCGTTCGCGTCGGCCGCGCCCGATGCCCGGCGCACGGGCGCGACTTCCGACCGCCCCGCCTATTGGGCCGTCCGCGGGCTGGCACTCGCGGTCGTCGTCGTCTTCGTCGCGGGCCCCGCGGTCGCCCCGCCGGCCGGATGGCTCACCCGCTGGTACGCCCGGTTGCCGTACACCGCCCTCGACGAGGTGTCGTTCAGCACCTTCGCCCTCGCCGTGGGCGGCGTGCTCTTCCTGTTCGAGACCGCCAACGTGATCGTGCGAGCGGCGCTGCGCGGCACAGGGTCGGAAGCGCAACAGGCCGATTCGGCACCCGTGCCGACGGAGGTCGAGGCACCGCGCTCGCGCCGGTGGTCGCGCCGGGCGGCGGGGCCCGCCGTCGCGGCGGCCGCAGAGCCGTTCGCGCCATTGAAAGGCGGACGCTTCATCGGGCCGCTCGAACGCATCTTCCTGCTGACCCTTGCGCTCTCGGGCGAGTTCACCGCCATCGCCGCCGTCGTGGCGGCCAAGGGCATCATCCGTTTCCCGGAGATCTCGAAAGACGACGCCGCGGGGTCGAAGGCCGAGTATTTCCTCGTGGGCAGCTTCGCGAGCTGGGGGCTCGTGCTCGTCGTCGCCATAGTCCTCCGCTTCACCGCCCTTAACTGAATGGCTTATAGCTGCGTGATATCAGCCATAGGCTTATAGGCGCACGGAAGTCCTACACTGTGGTCAACGAAGCGAAGGAGGGGGACCATGGTTCCCGACATCAACTACTGGGCCGTGTTTCTCGCGACGCTCTCGAGCATGGTGGTCGGCTCGATCTGGTACACCCCGCGCGTCTTCGGCAACTACTGGATGAAGCAGGCCAACATCACGCCGTCGGGCAACGCGAAAGACGCCACGTGGCCGATCGCCGTCACGGTCATCGTGAGCTTCATCACCGCGTGGGTGCTGGCCGGAGCCGCCTTCATCTCGCTCGACTTCTACGGCGGCAGCTTCTTCCTCAACGCGCTCGTCACGGCCATCATCCTGTGGGCCGGGTTCACGGCCGCACGGTTCATCACCCACGACGCCTTCGACGGCCGCCCGTCGGGACTGACGGTGCTCAACATCGCGCATGAGTTCGTGACGATCGTCATCATGGCGATCATCATCGGGGTGTGGCCGCCCGCCTGACCGCGGCTGATCCCGCCAGGCATCGCACGCCGGAGGGGTAGACGCGCGCTGCAAGCGCCACAATCTACGCACGAAAACCACCTCGGGTGGTATCCGAACGCCCGATCAACGGCTGCGCGTCTTCGTCAGTTCTACCCTCAAGGAGCTCGCCGCCGAACGGAAGATGCACGAGTCGCGGTCGAGCGACTCCATCTCGCGCCGGACCTCTCGATCGACGAGGCGGTGAGCTTCGCGCTGCAAGACGCGTGAGCGGCGCACGCCAACACTCATACGGTCGCGCGGATGTCGGCAGCGATCATCCGCAGGTCGTCGCCGAGCTGGTGCCCACCCGACGTCGTCCGCGTGATCGAGCGTGGGAGGGCGGCCGCGTGGAGGTCGCGGTGCGCGAACGGCACGACATCGTCGTCCTCCTTCGGCATCCGTCGGAAGTCGACGGAGAACCCCTCGTCGTGCGCCCCGGCACCGGCGCCTGGATGAAGATGACGCGGGTCGTGACGGTGCACCATCCACGAGACGATGGTAGACGAGGGACGTGGTCGTATCGAGGATGCGCCGGCATCGACGTGAGCGGGCCAGTTGAGCGGCCGCCAGCGAGAAGGGCATACTGGCACCCTGCGCACGAGGCGAGGAGACAGGATGCAACGAGGCTCGAATCTCCGCGCACTCGGCGGATTCAACCAGACGGTCGTGCTCGACACCATCCGTCGCACCCCGGCGGGGCTGAGCCGCGTCGAGATTGCCGAACAAACGGGACTCAGCGCCCAGACGGTGTCCAACGTGTCGCGCCGATTGCTGGATGCGGGCATCATCCGTGAGGCAGGCATCCAGAATCTGGGAGTCGGCAAGCCGCGCACCATCCTGCAACTCGATCCTTCGGGCCATTACGCGATCGGCGTGCACATCGACCCTGCCGTGACGAACTACGTACTGCTGAACATCGACGGCGAGATCCTCGCCCACAGCGCCACCCACACCACCTCCGCGGTCGACCCCGCCACCGTCGTCGCTGAGATGCGCGACTCTATCGAGGCGATCATCGAGGAGTCCGGGATCGACCGGTCTCGCGTTCTCGGTGTCGGCATCGCGTCACCGGGTCCGATCGATATCAATCGCGGCATAGTGCTCGATCCACCCCTTCTCACGAACTGGCACGGCGTCGCGTTGCGCGACGAGTTGGCGAAGGCGACGGGGCTCTTCGTCCTACTCGAGAAGGACGTCACCAGCGCGGCGGTGGCCGAGCTGTGGACGAGCACGGGACACGAGCGCGACAGCTTCGTGTTCTTCTACTACGGCACCGGAGTCGGCGTGGGAATCGTACTGGGCCGGGAGGTCCTTCGAGGCACCACCAGCAATGCGGGCGACGTGGGGCACGTCATCGTCGATCCCGACGGCCCCGTCTGCCGTTGCGGACGGCGTGGCTGCCTCGGCGACGCGGTGAGCCCGGAGACGATTGTCGGCAGCGCCATCGCGGCCGGCCTCCTCGACTCCCCCGCGGTTCCACTCGGGACGGCCGTCGTCGACGAGAGCTTCTCCCGCGTCGCTCAGCTGGCGTATGCCGGGGACGAGCGGGCGGTCGATCTGCTCGACGGAGTGGCGCGCCACATGGCCGATGCCATCGTTACCATCGTCAACGTGCTCGACATCCCCCACGTCGTCTTCGGGGGCCCCTACTGGCAGCGCATCTCGACGGCGGTGTCGCGCAATGTCGTCGAATTGATCAACCGATCGCCCGCGCTGATGACGACGGGGCCGGTCACGGTCGCCGAATCCACCGTCGGCGACAACGTGGCAGCGGTCGGTGCCGCGTGCCTCGTACTCGATGCGACGTTGTCTCCACGGTCGTCGACGCTCTATATCGCCCCCTGACCGCCTGCGAGACACCGTCGCGCCGAACGACGGCTTCTCTTGACAGGAATTAGTCCAACAGGTTTAGTTATACGAACGCACTGCCACCGGCGAAGGCGCCGAGGGAACCAGCACCACGGACTCAAAGAGGATTCCATGAAAATATCGACGGTTACGGTCATCTCATTAGGTGCTGTCGCAGCGCTCATCCTGTCAGGCTGCTCGGCCGGGGAATCCAGCGGCCAGTCGGACACCATCAAGGTCGCATACCAGAAGTTCGGCACGTTCGTCCAAGTCGACAACCACATGAAAGCCGTGAAGGCAGAGTTCGAAGCCGCCCACAAGGGGATGACGGTGAAGCTGGTGCCCATCGAGGCCCAGGAGAACGACTACGCGACGAAGCTCGCCCTCATGAACAAGTCGGCTGCGACGGCACCCGACGTCATGTACGAAGACACCTTCCGGGTGCAGCCCGACAGCGACGCGGGATACCTCGCGGCACTCGACGCCTACACCGCGAAGTGGGACGAATGGGGAAACTTCTACGAGAACGCGAAGAGCGCCGGTCTCGGCAGCGACGGAAAGACCTACGGCATCCCGATGGGCACCGACACCCGTGCCATCTGGTACAACAAGGAGCTCTTCGCCCAGGCCGGCCTGCCGGTGCCGTTCGAGCCGAAGACGTGGGAGGACGTGCTCGACGCCGCCGCGACGATCAAGGACGAACTCCCCGACGTCACACCGCTCAACGTGTATTCCGGCAAGGCGCAGGGAGAGGCCGCGACCATGCAGGGCTTCGAGATGCTCCTCTACGGCACCGGCGACACGCTGTACGACACCGACTCGAAGAAGTGGGTGACGGGGTCGAAGGGCTTCGTCGACTCGCTCGGGTTCATCGAAGACGTCTACCAGGGGGATCTCGGCCCGACTCCCGAGCAGGCGCTCGACAAGAACGTGGGCAACCTCGTGTCGGCCGAGTGGATGCCGCAGGGCAAGCTCGCCATGGGGATCGACGGTTCCTGGCTCAGCGGCACGTGGCTCGAGACCGGCACGGCGCCCTGGCCCGAGTGGAGCGACGTCATGGGCCAGGCCGCGATGCCGACGCAGACCGGCGACGAGCCGGGGGCGACGAGCATGTCGGGCGGCTGGACGCTCGCCATGGGCGCCAAGTCGAAGAACCCGGATGCTGCGTGGGACTTCATCTCCCTCGCCCTCAACAAGGAGAACTCGCAGGCGTACGACGTCGCGGCGAGCCAGATCGCCGTTCGCGACGACGTCTCGAAAGACCCGGCCTACCAGGAGGCGAACCCGAGTTTCGGATTCTTCTCCGACATCGTCGAGGTCACGAACTTCCGGCCGGCAACCAGTGACTACGCCGAAATCTCGAGCGCTATCACGGTGGCGATGGAGTCGGTCATGACCGGCCAGCAGAGCCCGGAAGACGCCGCCGCGGCGTACGACGACGCGGTGGTCGGCATCGTCGGAGAAGACAACACGACAAGCGGGGAGTGATCGATGTCTGCACCGACACTGGTGCGGTCTGACCGGGTGCCCGGCCACGAGCCGCCCCCTCGGCCGGTCCGCTCGACCACCGCAACGCGCCGCTCGCTGCTGCGCAGCATCCCCCTCCTGCCCGCGACGGTGCTGTTGGCGGTCTTCCTCCTCGGCCCCGTCATCAGCTCCTTCTACGGGTCGCTCACCGATTCGTCATTGTCGGGGGCATCGGCCCAGAACTCGACCTTCGTCGGTCTGCGCAACTACACCGCCCTCTTCGCCGACCCGGACTTCCCCAAGTCGGTGCTGCTCACCCTGGTGTTCCTCATCGCGTCGGCGATCGTCGGCCAGAACGTCGTCGGGCTCGGCCTCGCGATTTTGATGCGGTCCTCCAGCCGCATCATCCGCTCGCTCGTCGGCACCGTGGTCGTGACCGCGTGGGTCCTCCCCGAGATCGTCGCGTCGTTCGCGGCATACGCGTTCTTCAACGACACCGGCACCCTCAACACCATGCTCTCCGGAATCGGCATCGACGGCCCCAATTGGTTGTATGCGCTGCCGATGCTGTCGGTCATCCTGGCCAACATCTGGCGTGGCACCGCGTTCTCGATGCTCGTGTACTCCGCCGCCCTGCAAGACGTTCCGCCCGAGGTCACCGAGTCCGCCGAGGTCGACGGTGCCCGCGGATGGCAGCGGCTCGTGTTCATCACGCTCCCGATGATCCGGCGCAGCATCTCGACCAATCTCATGCTCACGACGCTGCAGACGCTGTCAGTGTTCACCCTGATATTCGTCATGACGGGCGGCGGCCCCGGCACGGACAGCTCCACGCTCCCCGTGCTCGCATTTCAAGAGGCATTTCAATTCGGCAAGCTCGGATTCGGAACGGCGATCGCCACCATCATGCTGATCGTCGGTGCCATCTTCTCCATCGCGTACATCCGTGCGCTCAAGCCGGAAGTCGATTGACATGGGAATGACATCACCAAGCAGGCGCTCGATGAAGCTCGCCTCGAACGCGGTGCTGCTGCTCGTCACCGCTGCGTTCGCCCTGCCGCTCGTCTGGCTGGCGCTCGCCTCCGTCGATACCCGCGCCACACTCTCGATCAAGCTGCCGGAGACTTTCTCCTTGCAGAACTTCATCGACGTGATGACGCCCGAGACGGCGTTCGTGCCCCTCCTGAACAGTGTGTTCCTCGCCGGTGGCTGTGCGCTCATCACGGTGAGCGTCGCTGTGCTCGCCGCCTACCCGCTGTCGCGGTACAGGATGCGTGTGAACAAGCCGTTCCTCTACGGCGTCCTCTTCGGCACCTGCCTGCCCATAACCGCCATGATGGTTCCCGTGTACGCCCTGTTCGTGGCGTTCAATCTCATCGACTCACTGCTCGGAGCGACGCTCTTCCTCGCGGCGACGAGCCTGCCGATCGCGATCTACATGACGAAGAATTTCATGGACAGCGTTCCGGTGACCTTGGAGGAGGCCGCGTGGATGGATGGCGCATCCATGCTCGAGACCCTCACGCGCATCGTCATCCCGCTCATGCGGCCCGGGCTCGCGGTGGTCTTCATCTTCGTGTTCATCGGAGCATGGGGCAACTTCTTCGTGCCGTTCGTGCTGCTGCTGTCACCCGAGAAGCTTCCGGCCGCCGTGAGCATCTTCGCGTTCTTCGGGCAATACGGCACGGTGGCCTATGGCCAACTCGCGGCGTTCTCCCTCCTCTATTCCCTCCCGGTAATCACGCTCTACGTCTTCGTATCGCGCGTGCTCGGGGGATCATCAGCCATGGCCGGCGCCGTCAAGGGCTGACCACCACCACCGCAAGGAGCTCCACCGTGCACAACAACTCTGTCCTCATCCGCGCTCGCGTCCGCCGCTTTCTCAGCGAGCGGGTGTCGCCCGCTGTGTATCGCACCTCGGCCCCGCTCTCCGTGTCTGCCTGGGAGGTGCCCGACGAACCGGTGCCGTTCGCGGAGGCCGTCGACCAGGAATTCGTCCCATTCGCCGTCGGTCAATCGTGGGGCAAGCCATGGGGCACAACGTGGTTTCACGTCACGGGCGTCGTTCCGGCGCAGTGGGCCGACTTCGACGCCCTCGAGACCCGCACCGAGCTGCTGGTCGACCTCGGCTTTCTCTCCGGTCAACCAGGGTTCCAGGCCGAGGGACTCGTCTTCGACCCCGAGGGAGACATCCTGAAGGCCATCGAGCCTCTCAACAACTACGTTCCGCTCACAGTGGGGCCCGGCGGCACGATCGACGTGTACATCGAGGCGGCGTCGAATCCCGACGTCGGCAGCGACTGGGCATTCCAGCCCACGGCGGTGGGCGACAAGGCCACCGCCGGCACCGATCCCATCTACCGGCTGCGCCGACTCGACGTGGCTCTCCTCGACCTCGAGGTGTGGAATCTCGACCGCGACGTCTGGACGCTGTTCGGCCTCATGGAGGAGCTGGGTGAGGACCTGCCGCGCACAGCGGAGATCCTGCGAGCACTCGAGCAGGTCACCGACCGGATGGACCCGGACGACATCAGCGGCACCGCGGGGGTCGGCCGAGGCATCCTCGCCCCCGTCCTCGCACAGCCCGCGTATGCGAGCGCTCACCGCATCGTCGCCGTGGGTCACGCGCACATCGATTCGGCATGGCTCTGGCCGGTGCGTGAGACCATTCGCAAGTGTGCCCGCACGTTCTCCAACGTGCTGCACCTGATGGACGAAGACCCGGACTTCATCTTCGCGTGTTCCTCCGCGCAGCAGTACTCGTGGATGAAGCAGCACTACCCACAGCTCTTCGAGCGGATCCGCGAGCGTGCCGTCGAGGGCCGGTTCGTGCCGGTCGGTGGAATGTGGGTCGAGTCAGACACCAACATGCCCGGCGGAGAGGCGCTGGCGCGGCAGCTGCTCGCGGGCAAGACCTTCTTCATGCGCGAATTCGGCATCGAGCCCCTCGAGGTGTGGCTTCCCGACTCGTTCGGGTACACCGCCGCCCTGCCGCAGATCGTGACGGCAGCGGGGTCGAAGTACTTCCTCACCCAGAAGATCAGTTGGAACGAGACGAATGTGATGCCCCACCACACGTTCTCGTGGGAGGGCATCGACGGAACGCAGGTGTTCACCCACTTCCCCCCGGTCGACACCTACAACTCCGTGCTCTCGGGCCAAGAGCTCGCGCGCGCGCAGCGCCAGTACAACGAGAAGGGCGCCTCCAACGTGTCCCTCGTTCCATTCGGCTTCGGGGATGGTGGTGGCGGCCCGACCCGCGAGATGCTCGCGGCGGCCGAGCGCACTCGCTCGCTGGAGGGTTCGCCGACCGTTCGCATCGCGACACCGCTCGCCTTCTTCGAAGAGGCGGAGAGGTCGTACCCCACACCGCCCGTGTGGTCGGGAGAGCTGTACCTCGAGTTCCATCGCGGCACCTACACCTCGCAGGCCAACACGAAGGCCGGGAATCGACGCAGCGAACACCTGCTGAGGGAGGCGGAGTTGTGGGCGACCACCGCCAATGTCAGGTCGGGAGCCGTCTACCCGTACGACCGGCTCACGGCCGTGTGGGAGACGGTGCTCTTGAATCAATTCCACGACATCCTGCCCGGCACGTCGATCGCCTGGGTGCACCAGGTCGCCGAAGCCGCCCACGCCGCAGTGGCAGTGGAGCTGGAAGACGTGATCTCGCACTCCATAGCCGCCCTCGCGGGGCCCGATGGCGGCGACCCGGTGAGCTTCAACGCATCACCGTTCGCCGTCGCGGGCGTGCCGGCTCTCTCGGCGGCACCGGTGGCCGACGCGGAACCAGCCAGCGCCGAGCCGCTCGGCGGAGGGTTCACACTCGAGAACGGCGTCGTGCGCGCGGTCATCGACGACCGCGGGCTGCTCACATCCCTCGTCGATGTCGCCACGGGTCGCGAGGCGATTCCCGAGGGAGCCCGGGGAAACGTGCTGCAGCTCTTCCGCGACACCCCGACACAGTGGGATGCATGGGACCTCGACGAGCACTACCAGCGCAACGGCACCGAGCTGGTCGAGGCCGACTCGGTCGAACTCGTGTCGAATGGCTCGGGATCGGCCACCGTGCGCGTGCGCCGCTCCTTCGGATCATCCACGGTCTCCCAGGAGATCAGCCTCGCACCGCGCCAGTCGTCGCTCGACATCGTGACGACCGTCGACTGGCACGAGCGGCAGAAGCTGCTCAAGCTCGCCTTCCCGCTCGACGTGCACACCGACCGGGCCGCGTCGGAGATCCAGTTCGGCCACGTCTACCGCCCCACCCACGCGAACACCTCGTGGGACTCGGCACGATTCGAGACATGCGCCCACCGGTGGGTGTTCGTGGGCGAGCCCGGTTTCGGCGTGGTCGTGGCCAACGACTCAACGTACGGCCACGACATCACCCGACGCACCCGCGACGGCGGCGGCACGACGACGACGGTGCGCGAGTCGCTGCTTCGCGCGCCGACGTTCCCCGACCCGACCGCCGACCAGGGGGTGCACACGCTGCGCACGTCGATCGGGCTCAGCCCCGACGTGCTGGGCGCCGTGGACGAGGGGTACCGCATCAACCTCCCTCTCCGCGAAGCCAGCGGATCGGCCCTCGAGCCGCTCATCGTGAGCGAGAACCCGTCGATCGTGATCGAAGCGGTCAAGCTCGCCGAGGACAGGTCGGGCGACATCATCGTTCGGCTTTACGAAGCGCGCGGTTCTCGCACCACCGGCGCGGTGCGCTTCGGCCTGGCCACAGGCTCGGTCATCGAGACGGATCTCCTCGAGAGAGCGGTCTCGCCCGACGCAGTACAGTCCGAAGACGGAACCGGGGTCCGGCTCGCTCTTCGTGCCTTCCAGATCGTCACCCTGCGGGTCTCTCGTTCCGCGGGTGCACAACTTCAGCCATAACGTCTCGACACAGGAAGAGGAACCCCGCATGCACTATCGCACTCTCGGAAACAGCGGAGCGGTCGTCTCGACCTACGCGCTCGGCACCATGACGTTCGGCTCGGAGGCCGACGAGGCGACATCCCACGACCTGCTCGACACCTTCGTCGAGTCCGGCGGCACGTTCGTCGACACGGCGGATGTCTACAGCGCCGGGGTGTCGGAGGAGATCATCGGCAGCTGGCTCGCCGCTCATCCCTCCGAACGTGAGCAGCTGGTGCTCGCGACCAAGGGTCGGTTCGCGATGGGAACAGACGCGAACGACCGTGGAACGAGCCGCCGCCACCTGGCCCGGGCTCTCGACGACTCGTTGCGTCGCCTCGGTACCGAGCATGTCGACCTGTATCAGTTGCACGCGTGGGACGCCCTGACGCCGCTCGAGGAGTCGCTGCGCTTCCTCGACGATGCCATCCGCGCGGGCAAGATCGGGTACTACGGCTTCTCGAATTTCCTCGGCTGGCAGCTGACGAAGGCGGTTCATGTCGCGAAGTCGTGCGGGTTCGCTCCCCCGGTCACGCTTCAGCCGCAGTACAACCTGCTCGTGCGGGAGATCGAGTCGGAGATCGTGCCGGCGGCCATCGACGCCGACATGGGCCTGCTGCCCTGGTCACCGCTCGGCGGCGGCTGGCTGACGGGGAAGTACCGGCGTGACACCGATCCAACCGGCTCGACGCGACTGGGCGAGGATCCCGAACGCGGCATGGAGGCGTGGGGGCCGCGCAACGAGCAGGCTCGCACGTGGCGGATCATCGACGCCGTGGCCGACGTCGCAAAGCAGCTGGGCGCGACATCCGCCCAGGTGGCTCTCGCGTGGCTCGAGGCGCAGCCCGCCGTGACGTCCGTCATCCTGGGCGCGCGCAGCGTCGAGCAGCTCTCGGACAATCTGGGGGCGGCGTCTGTCTCGCTCGACTCCGCGCAGCTGCGGCTGCTGACCGAGGTGAGCGCGCCCGTCGTCTCCGACTATCCCTACGGTGCCGCAGCCATCGCGCAGCGACACCGAGACCTCGCTTGAGTTGTCGGATGCCGCGCGCGACGCCGGCTACTGCTGCTGCGCCCGCTCCAGCACGAGCTCGCGGACGCGCGCGGCATCCGCCGTGCCCCGCATGGCCTTCATGACCGCGCCGATGACGGCGCCCGCGGCCTGCACCTTGCCGTCGCGGATCTTCTCGAGCACGTCGGGCTGGGCCGCGAGCGCCTCGTCGATCGCCGCGATGAGCGGGCCGTCGTCGGACACGACCACGAGCCCACGGGCCTTCGTGACATCGGCGGGGCTGCCCTCGCCGGCCACGACCCCCTCAAGCACCTGGCGCGCGAGCCGGTCGGTCAGCTCGCCGTTCTCGATCATCGCGATGAGCAACGACACGTGCAGGGGCGACACGAGGGATGACGCGTCGACACCGGCCGCGTTGGCGAGGCGCGCGATCTCGCCCGTCCACCACTTGCGCGCCTGGGCGGGCGCGGCACCGGCGGCCACCGTCTCCTCCACCTCGACGAGCAGGCCGGAGTTGAGCACGTCCTGGAACTCGAGATCGGTGAAGCTCCACGCCTCCTTGAGGCGGCGACGACGCACCGCGGGAGCCTCGGGAAGCGCGGCGCGCAACTCCTCGATGAGCTCGACACTCGGCTGCACGGGCAGCAGGTCGGGCTCGGGGAAGTAGCGGTAGTCGTCGGCGTCGCTCTTCGGACGCCCGGCGCTCGTCACGCCGGTGTCTTCGTGCCAGTGCCGCGTCTCCTGCGTGATGGTGCCGCCCTTCGCGAGGATGGCCGCCTGGCGCTGGATCTCGTAGCGGATGGCGCGCTCGACGCTGCGCAGCGAGTTGACGTTCTTGGTCTCCGTGCGGGTGCCGAGCTTGCCGGATCCGCGGGGCGACAGGGAGATGTTGGCGTCGCAGCGCAGGTTTCCGCGCTCCATCTTCGCCTCGGAGATGCCGAGCGCCGTCGCGATGTCGCGGATCGTCGAGACGTACGCCTTCGCCAGCTCGGGTGCGTCGCCCTCGGCGCCGTAGATGATGTTGGTGACGATCTCGACGAGGGGAACGCCCGCGCGGTTGTAGTCGACGAGCGAGTACTCGGCGCCCTGGATGCGACCGGTCGCACCGCCGACGTGCGTGAGCTTGCCGGCATCCTCCTCCATGTGGGCGCGCTCGATGGAGACCTGGAAGACCTTGCCGTTCGGCAGCTCGACCTCGACGTTGCCGTCGTGGGCGATCGGCTCGTCCGACTGGCTGATCTGGTAGTTCTTCGCGAGGTCGGGGTAGAAGTAGTTCTTGCGCGCGAAGCGGCTGGAGGGTGCGATCTCGCAACCGAGCGCCAGCCCGAGGCTGATCGCGAACTTCACCGCCTGCTCGTTCACTACCGGAAGGCTGCCCGGGAGCCCGAGGTCGACGGGGGTGATCTGCGTGTTCGGCTCGGCGCCCTGGTTCTCGGAGTTGGCCGGGTTGGGCGCGTCCGAGAACATCTTGGTCTTCGTGTTGAGCTCGATGTGCACCTCGAAGCCGAGCACCGGCTCGAAGAGCTCGAGTGCCTTGTCGAAGTCCATCAGTTCGGCCTTGGCCATCAGATGGCTCCTTCTGTTGCGGCGCGCATCTCGGTCTGGGTCAGGTCGGGGGCACGGCTGATGAGGGTGTGGCCCCACTTCTCCTCGAGCAGTCGCTCGAGCGTGGCGCCCACCCCGTAAAGGCGCGCATCGGCGCGGGCGGGAGCCATGATCTGGATGCCGACGGGAAGCCCGTCTTCGGGCGCGAGGCCGATGGGCAGGCTCATGCCGGGGATCCCGGCGAGGTTCGCCGGGATCGTCGTGACGTCGTTGAGGTACATCGCGAGCGGGTCGTCGATCTTCTCGCCGATCTTGAACGCGGTCGTCGGCGCCGCGGGGCTGACGAGCACGTCGACCTTGTCGAAGGCCGCGGCGAAGTCGCTCTGGATGAGCGTGCGCACCTTCTGCGCGCTGCCGTAGTAGGCGTCGTAGTAGCCGGCGCTGAGCGCGTAGGTGCCGAGGATGATGCGGCGCTTGACCTCGGGTCCGAAGCCCTGTTCGCGCGTGGCGGCCATGACGTCTTCGACCGTCCCTCCCCCCACAGGGTTCACCCGCAGCCCGAAACGCACGGAGTCGAACTTCGCGAGGTTGCTCGACGCCTCGGCGGGCAAGATCAGGTAGTAGGCGGCGACCGCGTACTCGAAGTTGGGTGCATCGACCTCGATGATCTCGGCGCCCGCCGCCGCGAGGGTCTCGAGACTCTCGTGGAAGCGCTGCGTCACGCCGTGCTGGAAGCCGGGAGCATCGAGTTGCCTGACGACGCCGACACGGAGTCCCGTGAGGCTCTCGGCTTTCTGGCCCGCGAGAGCCGCGGCGCTGAAGCTCGGCCATTCGTCGCGGAGGGAGGTGGAGTCGCGCGGGTCATGACCGCCGATCACGTCGTGGAGCAGAGCCGCGTCGAGCACTGTGCGCGAGACCGGGCCGACCTGGTCGAGCGAGCTGGCCAGCGCGATCGCGCCGTAGCGGGAGACCCCGCCGTACGTGGGCTTGACGCCGACCGAGCCGGTCACGGCGGCGGGCTGGCGGATGGAGCCACCGGTGTCGGAGCCGAGGGCGAGCGGCGCCTCGAAGGCGGCGACCGCGGCGGCCGATCCGCCGCCCGAGCCTCCGGGGATGCGCTCGAGATCCCACGGGTTGTGGGTGGGCCCGAAGGCGGAGTGCTCGGTGCTCGACCCCATCGCGAACTCGTCCATGTTCGTCTTGCCGAGCGGGATGAGGTTGGCCGCCCGGAGTCGAGCGACGACGGTGGCGTCGTACGGCGGCACCCAGCCCTCGAGGATGCGGCTGCCCGCGGTCGACGGCATGTCGATCGTGCACAAGACGTCCTTGATGGCTACGGGCACGCCGGCGAGGGGCCCGAGTTTCTCGCCCGCGGCGCGCTTGGCGTCGACCGCGGCGGCCGTCTCGAGGGCCGCGTCGGAGATGTGGAGGAAGGCGTGCACGTCGCCGTCGACGGCCGCGATGCGGTCGAGGTGCGACTGCGTGGCCTCGACGGAGGAGACCTCGCCCGACGCGAGCTTGCCGGCGAGCGCGCTGGCGCTGAGGGTGAAGAGGGTCATGGTCACTGCTCCTCGCCCAGGATCGCGGAGACCTTGAAGCGCGCACCGTCGTGCTCGGGGGCCCCGGCGAGCGCCTGCTCGGCCGTGAGGGTCTCGCCGGCGATGTCGGGGCGGAACACGTTCACAAGGGGAATGGGGTGGCTCGTCATGGGCACGTCGGGGGTCGCGACCTCGCTCACCTTCGCGACGTTGTCGAGGATGACGCCGAGCTCGCCCGAAAGCGTCTCGATCTCTTCGGGCGTCAACGCGATGCGCGCGAGATGCGCGAGATGCGAGACGACGTCGGTCGTTAATTCAGACATGGAACTCCATGGGATGGGGAGCCGGCGGAGGCTCGCGCGAGTGACGTTCCATCTTAACCGCAGCCCGAGAGGCGCGACCGCAGATGCGGAGTGACCAACGTTCCTGTCGCGTCGAACGTCTTTGCCGATAGGAGGTCCATTCGTGAGAGCACTCGCCCTGTCGATCGCGTTCCGGGTCATGCGGCTGTGCGGCTGCGCCGCTCGTCCGGGGCGGCCGCTCCGCGACACGAAGCCGTCCGACCTCGTCGGGTCGACGTGGACGCTCGACCAGGTCGCCACCGCTGGCCGCGACCTCCCGTTGCAGGGCCAGGGCGAACTCGACTTCGCGTCCAACGGCACCCTGCACGGCAGCGCCGGATGCCGCGGCTTCGACGCCTCGGGCGATCAGGAGACAGGGGTGTCCGACGCGCCGGGTCAAGCCTTCGAGGCTCGAGTCGTCGGCGACTCGCTGCTCATCGAGCGGGAAGGAGCCGCGGGCTCGTTCGTCCTGGTCGCGGGCGACGGCGCCACCCGGAAGTCGCTCAGCCCGCCACGCTGAACCTCGTCGACGGGCGCCCCGCCGTGGCGTAGTCGAGCGACTTGAGCGCGCGGTTCACCGTGACGAGGTACTCCAGGTAGCGCCGGGCGCTCACCCGCGACAGTCCGGAGAGCTCGGCGATCTCCGCGGCCGAGCTGTTCGGCGCGGTGCCGAGCGCGGACTCGACCGTGGCCAGGGTCTCCCCGCTCAACCCCTTCGGCAGCGGGGCGCGTGGGCGGGAGCCTATGCGCATGAGTGCGTCGATGTCACGCTGTGCCAGTTCGTCGCGCGTTCCCGACTGCACCAGCGCGAGCCGGTCGCGGGCGACGTCGTCGAGGCGCGCGTTGAGGTTGGCGGCGGTGAACGGCTTCACGAGGTAGTGCTGGATGCCGGCACTCCGCGCCTGGCGCACGCTGTCGACGTCGCGCGCCGCGGTCACCGCTATCACCTCCGGTTGCACGCCGCCGAGCGCGCGCACGTCGCGCAACACCTCGAGGCCCGAGAGGCCGGGGAGGTCGAAGTCGAGCAGCACGAGGTCGGGGCGGTGCTCGGCGATGAGGCGCAGCGCGGCGGGCCCGTTGTGCGCCGTGGCGGCCACCGAGAACGCGGGATGCGCCGCCACGAAGCGGGCGTGCAGCGACGCCACCTCGATGTCGTCGTCGACGATGATCGTGCGGAGAGCAGCCGAGACCGTCACGCTCGCGCTCCAGGGAACACCGGCAAGGGCTGCACGGCCGCGAGGTCGCCGAGTGGCAGCTCGACCGTGAACAGGGCACCGCCGAGCACCGACCGCCCGGCGGTCACCGTGCCGCCGGCGCGCAACACGGTCCTCCGCACGAGCGTGAGCCCAATGCCCCTGCGCCGGTAGTTCACTCCCGAGCCGTCATCCGCCAGCACCTTCGACGACACCCCGGCCTGGAAGACGCGCTCCAACTGGTCGGGGGGTATTCCGTTGCCGTCGTCCGCCACGGTCACACGCACTCGATCGTCGTCGATGACGAAGCCAAGGTCTATGCGGTTGCCCGCCGAACACGCCTCGAGGGCATTGTCGACGAGGTTGCCCACGACCGTCACGAGGTCACCGCGCAGGGTCGCCGCGGCATCCGCGCGCAAGGAGGCGGGCAACGGTGGCGACGGCGTGATGGCGATGGACATCCCGAGCTCGCGCCCGTGGCTGGTCTTGACGAGCAGGAGCGCGCCGAGCTCCGGCAGCTCCCGGATCGTGTCCTCGCCCGGCACCCGCAAGGCGCCGCCCGCACTCGTGCGCTCGACGAATTCGCGTGCATCGTCGACGAGCCCCAACTCGAGCAACCCCGAGATCACGTGCAGCTTGTTGGCGAACTCGTGAGCCTGGGCGCGCAGGCCGTTGGTGAGAGACTGCGCGCCGTCCATCTCCCGCAGCAGCTGGTGCAGCTCGGTGTGGTCGCGCACGAGCAGCGTCGCTCCGACCGTGCGCCCCTCGAGCTCGGTGCCGGTGCTTCGGGCGACGAGGACGCGCTCGCCCGCGAGCACGAGCTGGCCGCCGGCCTCTCCCCGCTCGAGCACCCGCACGAGGGAGGGGTCGAGCACGTCGGCGGCCGGACGTCCGGTCAGCCGGTCGTCCTCGAGATCGAGCAGTTCGAGCGCCGCGTCGTTGACGAGCGCGATCGTGCCGCTCTCGTCCACGCTGATGACACCCTCGCTCATGCCATGCAGCATGGTCTCGCGCGAGCCGACGAGCGACGCGATCTCCTTCGGCTCCAGGCGGTAGATGCGACGACGGATGATGGCGGTGACCCATGCGGCGCCGAAGATGCCGACAACGGCCGACGCGATGAGCGCCGCGACGAGACCGCCGAGGCCGCCGAGGAAGTCGTCGCGCACCGCCGACTCGAGGATGCCGACGGACACCGTGCCGATCACGTCCCCCTGCGCCGACCGCACCGGCACCTTCGCTCGCCACGACTCGCCGAGGGTGCCGGTCTGCGTCCCGACGAACATCTCTCCGGAGAGCGGCACCGAGGGGTCGGTCGACACCCGCTCGCCGATGCGCGCCGCATCGGGGTGCGAGTAACGGATGCCCACGGCATCCGTCACCACGACGTACGTCACGTCTGAGGCCTCGCGGATGACCTCGGCGACGGGCTGGATGACGGCGGAAGGGTCGTCGTCGTCGAAGGCGTCGCGGATGGCAGGAAGGGTCGCGACCGATTGCGCGACGCCGATCATCCGGTCGAGAAAGGCGTCGCGCACCTGCCGCTCGGAGAGACTCGCGGCCACGATGCCCGTGGCGAGCACCACGGCGCACACGATGAGCGCCTGCAGCAGCAGGAGCTGGAACCGAAGCGACATTGCTCTCACTCCCCCATTGTCGCGCCCCTCGGCGGCGGGCAGCCAGCCGAGTCCCGTATCCACGGGCTCGATCTGTGGCCAATAGTTACGAAACACCGGGCGGGACGCGTGCTGTGGCTACCGTGCTCAACAGCATCATCGCGTTCGCAACGAGGCGGACACTCAACGAGGAGAAGATCCATGCGACGACTCGCACTTGTCATTGCAGCCGCGGCCACCGCCGTCACCCTGGCGTCCTGCAGCAGCCCCGCGACCGAAGGCGGCGGAGGGTCGGACGCGTCCGACAGCGCCGCGGTCACCGACCTGCAGATCATCGTCCCTGCGGAACCCGGCGGCGGCTGGGATCAGACGGGGCGCTCGGTCGCCCAGGCGCTCACCGGCGAGGGCATCGTCGACAGCGCGCCCGTCACCAACATCGGCGGCGCCGGCGGAACCGTGGGGCTCGCCTCGCTCGCCAACGAGAAGGACCCGCACACCGTGATGGTGACCGGGCTCGTGATGGTCGGGGCCGTCGAGACGAACGCCGCGGAGAACCGGATGGAGGACACGACGCCGATCGCACGCCTCACCGAGGAACCGCTCGTCGTCGTCGTTCCCGCCGACTCGACGTACGACACCCTGGAAGACCTCGTCGAAGACATCGTCGACAACGGACAGGACGTGAGCGTCACCGGCGGATCGGCGGGCGGCGCCGATCACATCCTCGCGGGCCTCATGCTCGAGGAGGCCGGGCTGTCCGGTTCCGAGATCGCGGAGAGCCTCAACTACATCCCGAACTCGGGCGGCGGTGAGGCCGTCGCCCTCATCCTCGGCAACAACGCCTCGGCGGGCATCTCGGGCATCGGCGAGTTCATCGAGCACATCGACGCCGGCACCATGAAGGCCCTCGCCGTGTCGTCCGCCGAACCGGCCGAGAACCTGCCCGACGTGCCGACGATCACCGAGGAGGGCTATGACGTCGTGCTGACCAACTGGCGCGGGCTGCTCGCCCCGGCCGACATCTCCAAGGCCGACAAGCAAGCCCTCATCGACGTGGTCACCGAGCTGCACGACAGCGCCGCGTGGACCGACGAACTCGAGACGCGCGGCTGGGCCGACGCCTTCCTCACGGGAGACGACTTCGCCGACTACCTCGACAGCAACATCGCCGAGGTCACCACGACGCTGACCAACATCGGGTTGGTCGGCTGAGCATGTCCACCCCCGGTATCGCGCCGGTCGACGCATCCCGTTCGAAGGTCGGCGAATACATCTTCGCGGGGCTCGCCCTCGCGCTGGGCGTGTTCGTCTTCGTCGGCGCCTTCGCCATCCGGCTGCCCGCCACGGGCACGCAGGTCGGCCCGCGCGTCTTCCCGTTCCTGGTCGGCACCATCCTCGTCGTCTCGGCGGTCATGGTGATCGTCGGCATCGTGCGCGGCCGCCTCGCCGAGCAGGATGAGGGCGAGGACATCGACTCGCACTCGCAGACCGACTGGATCACGCTCGCGAAGATCGTCGGATTCGGCATCGCCCACATCGCCCTCATCGAGATCATCGGCTGGCCGTTCGCGGCCGCCGTGCTGTTCGGCGGCGTCGCGTGGTCGCTCGGCGCCAAGCGCTGGTGGGTGGCCCTTCTCGTCGGGCTCGCCATGGGCCTCGTCGTCTACGTGCTCTTCGGCGGCCTGCTCGGACTCTCCCTTCCCTCCGGTCCGGCCCTCGCCTGGCTCGACCCCATCCTGCGCACCCTGAGAGGCTGACGTGGACAACATCATGAGCCTGCTGGAGGGCTTCGCGACAGCCCTCCAGCCCGAGTACCTCATCTACGGCTTCCTCGGGGTGCTCATCGGCACCGCCGTCGGCGTGCTGCCGGGCATCGGCCCGGCGATGACGGTGGCGCTGCTGCTGCCGCTCACCTACGCACTCGACCCCACCGCCGCCCTGATCACCTTCGCGGGCATCTACTACGGCGGCATGTACGGAGGGTCGACCACGAGCATCCTGCTCAACACCCCCGGGGAGTCGGCGTCGATCGTCACGGCGCTCGAGGGCAACAAGATGGCCAAGATGGGGCGCGGCGCGGCGGCGCTCGCAACGGCGGCGATCGGCTCGTTCATCGCCGGCACCATCGCGACGCTCGGACTCACCCTGCTCGCGCCGATCATCGCGAAATGGGCCGTCAACCTGGCACCCGCCGACTACGTCGCCCTCATGGTCATCGCCTTCATCACCGTGGGCGCGCTCCTCGGCTCCTCCGTCTGGCGCGGACTCACCTCTCTCGGCGTCGGGCTCTTCCTCGGCCTCGTCGGCACCGAGATCCTCTCCGGCCAGCAGCGCTACACGTTCGGCCTGCTGCCCCTCGCCGACGGCATCGACGTCGTGCTCGTGGCCGTCGGCCTCTTCGCCGTGGGAGAGACGCTCTACGTCGCCAGCCGGCTGCGCCATGGCCCGGTCGCGCTCGTTCCGGTGACCCGCGGATGGCGCAGCTGGATGACGAGGGACGACTGGCGTCGCTCGTGGAAGCCGTGGCTCCGCGGCACCGCGATCGGCTTCCCGATCGGCACCATCCCGGCGGGCGGGGCGGATGTCGCGACCTTCCTGTCGTACGCGAGCGAGAAGAAGCTCAGCAGGCACAAGAACGAGTTCGGGCGCGGCGCGATCGAGGGCGTCGCGGGCCCGGAGGCGGCGAACAACGCCGCGGCCGCGGGCGTGCTCGTGCCGCTGCTGACGCTCGGCCTGCCGACGACGGCGACGGCGGCCATCATCCTGACGGCGTTCCAGTCATACGGCATCCAGCCGGGCCCGCAGTTGTTCGCCAACCAGCCGGCGCTCGTGTGGGCGCTCATCGCGAGCCTCTACATCGGCAACGTCATGCTGCTCGTGCTCAACCTGCCCCTCGTCGGCATCTGGGTGAAGCTGCTGCAGATCCCACGACCGTACCTGTACGCGGGCATCCTCACCTTCGCCGCTCTCGGCGCCTACGCGGTGAACTTCTCGATCGTCGACATCGTGATCCTGCTCGTGATCGGCATCGTCGGATACTTCCTACGCAAGTACGGCTATCCCATCGCACCGCTCGTCATCGGCCTCATCCTCGGCCCGATGGCGGAGGCCCAGCTGCGGCGAGCGCTGCAGCTCAGCCAGGGCGACCTGACGGCGCTGTTCACCCGCCCCTTCGCCGCGATCTGTTACCTCGCGCTCGTGCTCATCATCGTGCTCGGCCTGTGGCTGCGGCATCGCCAGAGCCGACTCGAGCGCGCGCTCGCGTCCGCCGCGGCTGCAGACACGTCGGTCACGGCAGCGGTGAACCACATGTGGGAGCCGGGGCAGCGGCCGACCGACGTGACGACGGCCGAGCTTCGCACGGTGCGCGACACGGAGAGGGTCGACGGCGCCAGACGCGACGCCGAATAGCCCACGACACGGTTCGGGGCTGGCGCAGCACGGGTCGGCCCGCGTACCGTGTTGGGCGTGAAGCGGACGCGGGAGGGAGCGCGAGGGATGCGTGCGGTACTCGCCGTCGCCGGTGTGCTCGCCCTCACCGGATGCCTGCCGATGTCGCCGGCTCACATGACCGCGCCCCGCGGAACGCACGGAATCGAGGGGCAATGGCGACTCATCGACGGCACGGATGGCGGCGGGAGGCTCGATCTCGAGGGCAGCTCCATCACGCTCACCATCGAGGGCGACTCCTTCTCCGGCGAGGGGCCGTGCAACACCTACCGCGGAACCTTGACCGAGGATATACGCGCCGTCGACTTCTCGGAGATGGCGTCGACCATACGCGGCTGCGACCCCGCGGAGCTCGGTGTGCTCGAGTCCCGCTACTTCGCGGCGCTCGAGGCCGTCGGCGCGGGCGGTCTCAGCGGCGAGCGGCTGTCCCTCTCGGGCGTGAGCGGGCCGCTCACGAAGAGCGCGGTGCGGCTCGTCTTCGAGTCGCTCGAGTGAGCGATTCGGCCGCGCTGCGCGCCGACGGGCGCTGCCCGCCGCCTTCCTGCGCCCGCCGGTAGGCCGGGCGTCGGAGGTCGGCCGCCCAGCGGTACGACTCGGCGCCGGGCAGGGGTCGCAGCACCGCGTCGAAACGCAGTGCCTGGCCGGAGACCTCGGTGGCCGGAGAGACGTCGACGACGGCGGGGGGCCTCTCGATGGCGGAGAGGCGCAGCTCCGCGAAGCGGCGCCAGCGCGACCGCGCGTCGGCCCAGTACAGGTCGAGCAGCCAGTCTTCGCCGGTCAGCCGCTCGGCGAGGTCGGAGTCGATGGGCGGCAGGTCGAGCGGGCGCCGAGTGCGCGCGGCCAGCTGCACCGGTCCGAGCGAACCGCGGTACGGCAGCAGGGTGCTGTACCAGGGGCTCGACGCCGAACGGTGCGGCAGCAGCATGTACCGCCCCGGCACGTCGAAGCCCGTCGACGACAACTCCACGTCGGCCGGGCCTGCCGGAGTCTCGAACCTGAGCGCGAGCCCGATGATGTCGGGCAGTTGCGGGGGCAGGCCGACGCCGCGGGAGACCCGCGCCGTCACGCGCTGCGTGCCGCCGGACGGGGGCGTGTCGATCCACCGGATGCCGGCGGCCCGGCGCCGCGGCCCGGCGAGCCAGCGCACACTGCCGCTGAGCACGACGCCCCGGGAGTGGATGGGCCGCGGCCGCCGCACGAGCATGATGGCGCCCGTCACCGCCGCGAGCGCACGCCCCGCCACCGCCGCGAGCGCCCCATTTCTGCCTGTCATCGCCCCGACGATACCGGCACGGGCGCCGACGGGCACGCCGAGCCGACCCCCTTGACTGGAGCGCAGGGTTTGCGAGAGTGGAGGGTGACCCGAACCTGAGGACTCGCATGCGCGCACCCCTGCCCTTCATCGCACTCTCCGCCCTGGTGCTCGTCGGCTGCACCATGGCGCCGCTGATCTCGTCACCGACGCCGCTCCCGCCGAGCGCATCCGCGAGCGCGGTTCCCACCCCGACGGGAGTGGACAGCGTCAGCGGTGACGAGACCTGGACGCTGCGCGACGTGAAGGCGGGGCCGCTGGATGCCGCGGCCGTGCGATCGACGATCGGCACGACCTCGATCACCATGGCGGACAGCGACACCGTCACCGGCACCGCGGGGTGCCGCACCTTCGAGGCGGACTACGAGCTCGAGAACGCCATGGAGTTGCGCGTCACCGACCTGCGCGTCGACGAGTCGGGATGCCCCGCGCCGACCCCCGGCCTCGCCGATTTCGAGTCATTCGTGACGAGCGAGCCCGTGCGTGCCGAGTTTGCGGGAGGAGTGCTGACCCTCTCCACTCGCGGCGGTTCATACTCGCTGGCCTTCGAGTCCGAAGACGACGAGTGACAGGGCAACCCCAACGATCCAGCCGTGCCGTGCGTCAATAGAGGTATGAGACCCGCTCTCGCCGTGCTCGGTGCCCTCGCCCTCCCCCTCACGGGATGTGCGGCGGGAGCCGGCAGCGAGGTCGGACCGGGCGATGACACGGGGGCGACGACGATGACAGGCATCAACGGGGAGTGGCAGCTGGCCAAAGCGAGCGACGCCGACGGGTCGCTGCCCGTCGCGGGGGTCGCCGTGACACTGGCCGTCCACGGGGCCGAGGTCGCGGGGCAGGCCCCGTGCAACCGCTACTCGGGCTCCATCACCATCGACGGCGACACGATCGCCCTCGGGCCGATGGCGCAGACGAGGATGTCGTGCGGCGAGGAGCGGGATGCCCTCGAGACGCGGTACCTGGCCGCGCTCTCGGCCGTGACTGGCTCGACCCTCGGTGGCGACATCCTGACCCTCTCCGGCGACGAGGTCTCGCTGCGCTTCACCCTGCTGCCCAAGAAGAGCGTCCGCTGACCCGGTAGCTCCTCGTGGCAGGCGCTGTCCTCGGCACACCGCGGGACGAATGGGGCTTCCCGCGACCCCACCGCAGTCGTACAGTGCTCGCATGACCGCTCGACTTTTCGCCTACCTCGGCTACCGTGATGCACCGGCGGCGCTCTCGTGGTTGCGAGCGTGCGGTTTCGAGATCGTGCGCCGCATCGACGGCGATGACGGCCAGGTGCTGCACGCCGAGGCGCGTCTCGACGACGCCGTCGTCATCGTGGCGAGCAACGAGGAGGACGACCACGCCGTGCTCGTCCGTCGACCGACCGGTCACGGCATCTATCTGATGGTCAACGATGTCGACGCCCTGTACGCGAGAGCGGTCGCCGGCGGTGCGACACCCGAGGTGCCGCCCGAGTACACCGAGTGGATGACGCGCCACGCGAGGGTGCTCGACCTCGAGGGCGTCGAGTGGACCTTCGGGAGCTACGAACCGGCCGTGCTCAACTAGCCGTCGACCTCGGCGGCGACGTCCGGCTCGGCGACCGGAGCCTCGGCCGTCTCCTCCGGCAGCGCGTTCTCCGGCAGCGCGTCCTTCGGCAGCGCGACAGCCGCGGGGCCGCCTTCGAGCAGGCGCGCGAATTCGGCCGCGTCGAGGATGCGGATGCCCAGCTCTTCGGCCTTGCCGAGCTTCGACCCGGCACCAGGCCCGGCGGCGACGAAGTGCGTCTTCTTCGACACGCTCGACCCCGCCTTGCCTCCCGCGGCCATGATCGCCTCGAGTGCGCCCTCGCGGCTGAAGCCCTCCAGGCTGCCGGTCGCGACGACGGTGATTCCGGCGAGCGGCCCGTCCGCGGCGGTCGCCGCTCCCGGGCCGGGGTGCCCGGGTGTCGCGAACCGGACACCGGCGGCCGCCCAGCGATCGAGGATCTCGATGTGCCAGTCGACCTGGAACCAGTCGATCAACGCGTCAGCGATGATGCCGCCCACGCCGTCGACTGCGGCGAGCTCCTCGCGCGACGCCGTGCGGATGGCGTCGAGCGACCCGAAGTAGCCCGCGAGCGCCCGAGCCGCGACCGGGCCGACGTGCCGGATGCTCAACGAGACGAGGATGCGCCACAGCTCCTTGGTCTTGGCGATCTCCAGGTTCGCGATGAGCTCGAGGGCAGTCTTCGACGGCACGAATTCGGCGTCGCCGGAGAACTTCTCGGAGTCGGGATCGAACGGCCCGTCGCTCTTCTGCCGCTTGCGACGGAAGGGCGCGACCTCCTTCGGCACCGACTCGCCCGGCGTTCCGTCGGGATTGGGTGCGGCATCCACGAGCTTGATCTCGCCCGTCTCGTTGTCGCGCACGACGACGCGGATGGGAAAGAGGTCTTCGACCCGCAGCGAGAACAGGCCCGCCTCGGTCTCGAGCGGCGGCGTCGAGGGAACGAGCGGCTGTGTGAGGGCGGCCGCGGTGACCTCGCCGAGCGCCTCGATGTCGAGCGAGCCGCGGCTGCCGACGTGCTCGACACGTCCACGCACCTGCGCCGGGCAGCTGCGGGCGTTGGGGCAGCGGAGATCCTTGTCGCCTTCCTTCGCGGGTGCGAGCAGGGTGCCGCACTCGGGGCAGCCGGTCGGCATGACGAACTCGCGCTCGGTGCCGTCACGCAGCTCGACTACCGGCCCGAGCACCTCCGGGATGACGTCGCCCGCCTTGCGCAACACGACGGTGTCACCGATGAGCACGCCCTTGGCCTTGACGACCTCCTGGTTGTGCAGAGTGGCCTGGCGCACCACCGAGCCTGCGACGCGCGCGGGCTCCATCACGGCGAACGGTGTGGCGCGCCCCGTGCGTCCGACGCTCACGACGATGTCGAGCAGCTTGGTCTGCACCTGCTCGGGCGGGTACTTGTAGGCGATCGCCCAGCGGGGCGCACGGCTCGTCGCGCCCAGCTCCTCGTGCAGTGCGAGCTCGTCGACCTTCACGACGATGCCGTCGATCTCGTGCGAGACGGTGTCGCGGTGCGCGCCGTAGTTCTCGATGAACTCGACGGCCTTCGCGGCCGAGTCGACGACCTTGTAATACGGGCTCGTCGGCAGGCCCCATCTCGTCAACAGGTCGTAGGTCGCGCTCTGCGACTCCACCGGCGGGTTGGCCCAGGCGCCGATGCCGTGCACGAGCATGCGGAGTCGGCCAAGCCGCGCGCGCATGAGGTCGAGACCGGCGGCGTTCTTGCCCTCGGACTTCTGCCGGAGCGAGCCGGATGCGGCGTTCCGCGGGTTCGCGAAGACGCGCTCACCCAGCTCCTGCTGTCGCGCGTTCAGCTCGTTGAACGACTCGACGGGGAAGAACACCTCGCCGCGCACCTCGACGACGGGCGGGTGCCCGGTGCCCGTGAGACGGCGCGGAATCACGGGAATGAGTGCGACGTTCTCGGTGACGTCCTCACCCACCCGGCCGTCGCCGCGCGTCGCTGCGCTCGTGAGGACGCCGTTCTCGTACCGCAGGTTGATCGCGAGACCGTCGATCTTCAATTCGCACAGGTAGTCGACCGGCCGGCCGGAGTTCTGCTCCACCTTCGCCGCCCACGCCTGGAACTCCTCGATCGAGAAGACGTTGTCGAGGCTGAGCATGCGCTCGACGTGCGTGACGGGGTCGAAGAGCACGGCGTCGACGCGCCCGCCGACGCTCTGCGTCGGGCTGTCCTGGCTCTGCAGCTCGGGGAACAGGCGCTCGAGCTCCTCGAGCCGACGCATCATGGCGTCGTACTCGGCGTCGGAGACGAGAGTCGTGTCGCGGTCGTAGTAGGCGTCGCGCAGCTCGAGGATGCGGGTCGTCAGCTGCTGCGCCTCGCCGCGCGCCTGCTCGAGTTCGTTGGGTGCATAGGTCTCTGCCACGATCCGAGTTTACGGACAGCCGACGACATCACCGCGGGGTTGATCAGTAGGTCACGATTCCCCGCGCCCGGAACTGCGCGCGCACCCGCTCCTGCAGTTCGTCGGTCGGCGGCGAGACGTCGGCCAGCCGGTAGGGCTCGCCGAGGCGCTCCCACTTGTCCTCCCCCATCTGGTGGAAGGGCAGCACCTCGACCCGCTCGACGTTGGGCCAGCGGGAGACGATCTCCGCCGCGGCATCCACGTTGGCTACCGCGTCGGTGAGGCCGGGCACGAGCACGTACCGCACCCAGACCGCGATGCCTCGCTCGGCGAGCCGTCCGCCGAACTCGACGGTCGGGGCCAGCTCGCGCCCCGTCACCTCCCGGTAGGTATCGGCCAGGCCCGACTTGACGTCGAGCAGCACGAGGTCGACGGCGTCGAGGAGTGCGTCGGATGCACGTCGGCCGAGATAGCCCGAGGTGTCGAGCACCGTGTGGATTCCGCGCGCTCGGCACTCCGCGAATATGCGCTCGACGAACGCGGGCTGCATGAGCGGCTCTCCCCCGGAGATCGTGAGCCCGCCGCCGGTCGCCGCGAACACGGGTCGGTAGTGGTCGACGCGCGCGAGGATCTCCTCGATGGTGGTGATCTGGCCGTCTCTGATCTTCCACGTGTCGGGGTTGTGGCAGTACTGACAGCGCAGCGGGCATCCGGAGAGGAACAGCGTCATGCGGGTGCCCGGCCCGTCGACCGCGGTCACGAGCTCCCACGAGTGCACGCTGGCGACGCCACCGTCGCGGATCGCCTCCATCTCGGAGTGATGCAGTTCGATCGAGACCGGGGTGCGCATCGCTAGACCCCCGTATGGAAGGTGCGGCTGATCACGTCGAGCTGCTGCTCCCTCGTGAGGCGCACGAAGTTGACGGCGTAGCCGGAGACGCGGATGGTGAGCTGAGGGTAGTTCTCCGGGTGTTCCATGGCGTCGACGAGCGTCTCGCGACTGAGCACGTTGATGTTCATGTGGTAGCCGTCAGACCCCACGTAGGCGTCGAGCAGGCCGACGAGGTTGCTCACCTGTTCCGGCTTGGCGTGGCCCAGCCCGCTCGGCACGACGGTGGTCGTGAGTGAGATGCCGTCTTGCGCCTGGTCGTACGGCAGCTTCGCGACGCTGAGCGCCGAGGCGAGCATTCCATGGGTGTCGCGGCCGTTCATCGGGTTGGCGCCGGGAGCGAACGGCATGCCGGCGCGGCGGCCGTCGGGGGTGTTGCCGGTCTTCTTGCCGTAGACGACGTTGGAGGTGATGGTCAGCACCGACTGCGTGTGGGTCGCTCCGCGGTAGGCGGGGTGCCTGCGCACCATCGCCATGAACCGCTCGACGATCTCGACGGCGATGGCGTCGACACGGTCGTCGTCGTTGCCGAATGCCGGGTACTCGCCCTCGATCTCGTAGTCGACGACGAGACCGGTGGCGTCGCGCACGGGTCGCACTGTGGCGTACTTGATCGCCGACAGCGAGTCGGCGGCGACGCTCAGCCCGGCAATGCCGCAGGCGAGGGTGCGCAGCACCGTGCCGTCGTGCAGGGCCATCTCGAGCCGCTCGTAGGCGTACTTGTCGTGCATGTAGTGGATGCAGTTGAGCGCGTCGACGTAGGTCTCGGCGAGCCACTCGAGCAGGCCGAGGTAGGCGGACCACACCGTGTCGTAGTCGAGCACGGGGCCGGCGATGGGGGTCGACGCCGGGGCGATCTGTTCGCCCGTCAGCTCGTCGCGACCTCCGTTGACCGCGTAGAGCATGGCCTTGGCCACGTTGACCCGGGCGCCGAAGAACTGCATCTGCTTGCCGACCCGCATCGGCGAGACGCAGCAGGCGATCGCGGCGTCGTCGCCCCAGGCCTCGCGGATCAGCGGGTCGGACTCGTACTGGATGGCCGACGTGTCGATCGACACCTGCGCGCAGAACCGCTTGAAGCCCGCCGGCATCGCGTCGCTCCACAGCACGGTGAGGTTGGGCTCGGGAGCAGGCCCGAGGTTGTACAGCGTCTGCAGGAAGCGGAAGGCCGTCTTGGTGACCATCGGCCGGCCATCCTCCCCCATGCCGCCGATCGACTCCGTCACCCAGGTCGGGTCGCCGGAGAACAGGGCGTCGTACTCGGGCGTGCGCAGGAAGCGCACGATGCGCAGCTTGATCACGAGATCGTCGATGAGCTCCTGCGCACCGGCCTCGGTGAGCACTCCGGCCGCGAGATCCCGTTCCATGTAGATGTCGAGGAAGCCCGTGTTGCGTCCGAACGACATCGCCGCGCCATTCTGTTCCTTCACCGCGCCGAGGTAAGCGAAGTACAACCACTGCACCGCCTCGCGTGCGGTGCGCGCCGGCACGCTGATGTCGTAGCCGTAGCTCGCGGCCATCTGGAGGAGTTCCCGGAGGGCCCGCACCTGTTCGGCGTTCTCCTCGCGGGAGCGGATGATCTCCTCCGTCGAGAAGTCGAGGTCGAGCAGCGCGTGCTCGGCCTTCTTCGCCGCGATGAGCGCGTTCACGCCGTACAGCGCGACGCGGCGGTAGTCGCCGATGATGCGGCCTCGGCCGTAGGCGTCGGGCAGACCCGTGATCAGGTGGCTGTGCCGCGCGCGCTTGACGGCGGGCGGGTAGACGTCGAAGACGCCGTCGTTGTGCGTCTTGCGGTAGGTCGTGAAGATCTTCTCGAGCTCGGCGGGCACCGCGAAGCCGTAGGTCTCGAGCGAGGTGGCGACCATGCGCCAGCCCCCGAAGGGCATGATCGCGCGCTTGAGGGGCGCGTCGGTCTGCAGGCCGACAATGAGCTCGTTGGGCTCGTCGATGTAGCCGGGCGCATGAGCGGTGATCGTCGCGGGTGTCAGAGCGTCGATGTCGTAGACGCCCTTCGCGCGCTCCTCGGGGAACATCGCGGTCAGTCTCGCCCACATCGCGGTGGTGCGGTCGGTCGGTCCGGTGAGGAACGAGGAGTCGCCGGCGTAGGGCAGGTAGTTGCGCTGGATGAAGTCGCGGAGGTCGATCGCGTCCTGCCACGGTCCCGGGGTGAACGACCGCCAGGCCGCGCTGTTCTCGGTGCCGTCGCGGAGGCCGTCTCGGGCGTTGTCGGTGATGGTCATGTCGATCTCCCTCTCGTGGCGGGGATGCCGCGCTATGGTGCAGACGCTACGCCGCGGTTCACGGGGGCCCCAGAGCAGTAAGTCCCGACGCGACACGCGAAATCCCGAGGAATCCTTTGCCGCGCCGCGCCCCGCGGATAGGGTGAGCGTCATCACACCGGTGTGTACCGCGCCGCCCTGACGGCGCACGAGAGGATCCCATGACGGAAGTCATCCCCGACCGAGCGCGGCACCCCCGCGCCGCCGCGCTTGCGGCGCTGGCCTTCGGCTTCGTGGCCTTCGTGGTGAGCGTCGCCGAAGGCGTGATCGGCGTCGTCTATACGCAGGGAAGCACCCTCGAGTCGCTCGACGGCTTCGACTACGCCGGGCCCGCCTTCCAGTCGATCGTGCCGTATGCGGCGGGGCGCATCCTGCCGATGGCGGTCGGTGTCTACCTGTCGTTCTGGCTCGCGGCACCGCTGCGGCCGCTGCAGGCCGTGAGCCACGTCATCGTGCGCACGCTCGTAGCCCTCGCGATCGGGCTCGCGATCTCGATCGGATTCGAGGCCGTCCGGTTGCTGACGAGCGACTCGCCGGTGAACCCCTTCACGCAAGGCGGGCAGACGGACAACCGGTACTACATCCTCGTCGCGGGCGGGCTCGCCCACGACGTCTGGCGGCTCTTCGTCGACACGTTCGCCATCGTCGTGGCCGTGGGCCTAGCGACGTGGGGTTGGATGCGTCCGCGCGCGCCGCTCGTGACGTCTCGCGACGCGGCCGACAGCGCGATCGCCGCGGGCGGGGCCTAGGCGGGAACGGGGACGGCGCTCACGGTGCGGTCGATCGTGCACTGCCCGAGCACCCGCGTGCCGACGTAGACGACGGCCGTCTGGCCGGGCGATACGCCGTTGATCGGGTCGCTCGGGCGGATGACCATCTCGCCCGCCTCGATCGACACGACAGCCGGCACGGGGTCGGCGTGGGCGCGGATCTGCACCTCGCACTCGAACGGTGAGATCGAGCCATCCGGCAGCGTCGTGGCGATGCCCGACTCGACCGGTCCGAGGCCCGCCCAGGTGAAGCTGCTGCCCGCCAGCTCGCCGAGGTCGAGCGCCTCCTTGGGACCGACGACCACGGTGTTCGTCTTGGGCTGCACCTCGAGCACGAAACGCGGCATGCCGTCGTCGGAGGGGTAGCCGATGTTCAGCCCCTTGCGCTGGCCGATGGTGAAGGCGAGTGCGCCCTCGTGCTTGCCGAGCACGACGCCCGAGCGGTCGAGGATATCGCCCTGCTCGGCGCCGACCTTCTCGGCGAGCCAGCCACGGGTGTTTCCGTCGGGGATGAAGCAGATGTCGTGCGAGTCGGGCTTGTTCGCCACGCTGAAGCCGCGCGCGGCGGCCTCGGCGCGCACCTCGGCCTTGCTCGGAGTCGAGCCGAGCGGGAAGAGCGAGTGCGCGAGCTGGTCGGCCGTGAGCACGCCGAGCACGTACGACTGGTCTTTTGCCCAGGTCGCCGCGCGGTGCAGTTCGGCGTTGCCGTCGGCGTCGGTGCGGATGTCGGCGTAGTGGCCGGTCGCGACCGCGTCGAATCCGAGCGCGAGCGCCTTCTCGAGCAGGGCGGAGAACTTGATGCGCTCGTTGCAGCGCATGCACGGGTTGGGGGTGCGGCCCGCGGCGTACTCGTCGATGAAGTCCTCGACCACGTCCAGCTTGAACCGCTCCGAGAAGTCCCACACGTAGTACGGGATGCCGATGATGTTCGCGGCGCGCTGGGCGTCCATCGAATCCTCGATGGTGCAGCAGCCGCGGGCGCCGGTGCGCAGCGTGCCGGGCATGCGGCTCAGGGCGAGGTGCACCCCGACCACCTCGTGGCCGGCCTCGACGGCGCGGGCCGCGGCGACCGCGGAGTCCACTCCGCCACTCATCGCCGCGACAACTCTCATGAGTTCCAGTGTACGGGCGCGTCGCCCCGACCGCCCGTGCGCGCGTCGGAGGCCTGACGGCTCAGCGGCCGAACGTGGGTCGACGCTCGGCGAGGCCCGCGCGGCTCGCACGCTCCACCGCCTCGGGCAGCGCGGCGACGAGGGAGTCGATCTCCGCCTCCGTCGTGTGCGTGCCGAGGGTCATCCGTAGCGCCCCGCGCGCATCCGCTTCGCTGAGCCCCATCGCGGTGAGAACGTGCGACGCCTCCGGCACACCGGCCTGGCAGGCGGAGCCGGTCGACACCGAGAAACCCGCGACATCCAGCAGGAACAGCAGGGAGTCGCCCTCGCAGCCGTCGAAGGTGAAGTGGGCGTTGCCGGGCAGCCGGCCGCCGACCGTGGGGTCCCCGCGCAGGTGAGCCGACGGAACGGCGGTGCGGATGCCGGCGACGAGCCGGTCGCGGAGGGAACGCAGCCGCGCCGCGTGCTCGTCGAGCCTCGCGGTGGCGCTGAGGGCGGCGAGCCCGAAGGCGACGGCACCCGCCACATCCTGGGTGCCCGATCGCGCGCGCTGTTGGTTGCCGCCGTGGAACAACGGCACGATCGTGGCGCCGCGCGCAATCACGAGCGCCCCGATTCCCGCCGGCCCGCCGATCTTGTGCGCCGAGATGGAGAGGGCGGCGACGCCGAGCCCGTGGAAGTCGATCGGCAGGTAGCCGTAGCCGGCGATCGCGTCGACGTGAACCGGCACGCCGTGCTTCGCCGCCAGCGCGGCGACATCGGCGACGGGCTGGATGGTGCCCACCTCGTTGTTGGCGGAGAGCAGCGTGACGAGCGCGACGTCGTCGTCGAGCGCGGCGTCGAGGGCGACGAGGTCGATACGCCCGAGGTCGTCGATCGGAATCCAGTCGATGACCGCGCCCTCGTGCTTCTCGAGCCATTCGATGGTGTCGATCGTGGCGTGGTGCTCGCCCATGGGCACGAGGATGCGCCGCTTGCCCTCCCGCGCCCACCACAGTCCCTTGATGCCGAGGTTGACCGCCTCGGTTCCGCCGCCGGTGAACGTCACCTCGACCGAGTCGGCGCCGACCGAAGCGGCGACCTGCTCCCGGGCCTCTTCGAGCATGCGCTTGGCATTCTGGCCCTGGCTGTGGATCGACGCGGGGTTGCCGACCACGGCGAGCGCCGAGGCGTAGGCGGCGATCACCTCCGTCGACATCGGCGAAGTCGCCGCGTGGTCCAGGTAGATGGGCATGTAACAAGCATGACCCACGAGGCGCTTAGTGTGGGACCCATGTCATTGGTACCCGGTTCCGGCACGCTCGGCGTGCGCGCCACATCCACCGGGGGGCTGTTGAAGGTCTGGTCGGCCAACGCCACGGCCATGGAACTCTGCCTGTACGACGAGCGCGACTCCAACTGGCTCTCCTCAGCCGTTGCGATGCGACGGGACGAGAACGACGTATGGACTGCCGAGTCGCCTGACCTGGTCGCCGGGGCGCTCTACACCGTCCGTGCCACCGGTCCGACGGGGCCGACCCACCGCTTCGATCCGGTTCTCGACCTCGTCGATCCGTACGCGCGGGGTCTCGCGCGAACGTCCGCGGGCGAGTGGCGCTCCACCGTGCTCGACGACGCCTTCGACTGGGAGGGGGTCACCAAGCCCGCCATCCCCCTCGACCACAGCGTCTTCTACGAGGCGCACGTCAAGGGCCTCACGAAGCTCAACACCGACCTGCCGGAGGCGCTCCGCGGCACCTACGCGGGACTCGGCCATCCCGCGACGATCGCCTACCTCACCGGGTTGGGCATAACCGCGATCGAGCTGCTGCCCATCCACCAGTCGATCAGCGAACAACGGCTGATCAAGCAGGGCCTCACCAACTACTGGGGCTACAACACGCTCAACTTCTTCACCCCGCACGCGGAGTACGCCACCAGGGCGGCGCAAGCGGGAGGCGCGGGCGACGTGCTGCGCGAGGTGAAGACGATGGTCAAAAACCTCCACGCGGCGGGGCTCGAGGTCATCCTCGACGTGGTCTACAACCACACCGCGGAGGAGGGGGCCGACGGGCCGACGACGAGCCTGCGCGGCATCGACAACGCGTCGTACTACCGCCAGACCGAGGACGGCACTTATATAGACGTGACCGGATGCGGCAACACCGTCGACTTCTCCGCCCCGGCCGCGCAGCAACTCGTGCTCGACTCGCTCGAGTACTGGGCCAACGAGGTGCAGGTAGACGGCTTCCGGTTCGACCTCGCCGTCACCCTCGGCCGCGACGACGGCGTCGAGTACGACCCGGAGCACCCCCTCCTCGCCGCGATCGTCGCCAATCCCGCCCTCGCCGGAGTCAAGATGATCGCCGAGCCGTGGGACGTCGGCATGGGCGGCTGGCAGGTCGGCAACTTCCCACTGGGCTTCCTGGAGTGGAACGACGGCTACCGCGACCGCACCCGCGACTTCTGGCTCACCGATGTGGGGGCCGCGCGGGCGGGAGATTCGGCCTCGAACGGCATCGGCTCGTTCGCCCGGCGGCTCGCGGGATCGGCACACGTCTTCACGCGCGAGCGTGGGCCGCTGGCATCCGTCAATTTCGTCACCGCGCACGACGGCTTCACGATGGCCGACCTCACCGCCTACAACGAGAAGCACAACCTCGGCAACGGCGAAGACAATCGCGACGGCACCGGGAACAACCACTCCTTCAACCACGGGGTCGAAGGGCCCACCGACGACGAGGGGATCCGCGAGGCGCGGTGCCGCGCTCAGCGCAATATGCTCGGCACCCTCATGCTCTCGGCCGGTGTGCCGATGATCACGGCGGGCGACGAGTTCGGTCGCAGCCAGCGTGGCAACAACAACGCGTACTGCCACGACAGCGAGCTGACCTGGATGGCGTGGGAGCACGACGAGTGGCAGCGCGGCATGCTCGAGGTCTCGAGAACACTCGCCCGGCTGCGCCGGGAGAACCCCGCCCTGCGCCCGGTGCGATTCGGAACCTTCGGCGAGACGGTGCCCTCGGCGAACCAGATGGACTGGTACAACAAGGAGGGACTCTCGATGTCGGACGCCGACTGGGACTCCCCCGCCGAGCGCACGCTCCAGTACCTCGCCGCCTCGACCCCCGAGGTCGAGGAGTTCAACCGCATCCTGCTCGTCGTGCACGGTCTCGAGGAGCCCGTCACCGTCACGCTGCCGGAGCACGAGGGCGTCACGGGGTACGAGCTGATCTGGGACTCGTCGCACACCGAGCCGCCGCTGGGCCACCCGCCGCTCCCGCCGGGCAGCGAGCGCACGGTCGTCGGTACCTCCATGCAGCTGTTTCGGGCACACTAGGACTCATGAGCAAGCACACGGATGCCGCGGGGGGCACCCCCGCGACGGTGGCCCTTACGGCGGCCGGCATCCGGTTCCTCCCTCACGCCTACGAGCACGACGCGGCGAACACGAACTACGGCACCGAGGCGGCGTCCGCCCTCGGCCTCGACCCCGAGCAGGTGTTCAAGACGCTGCTCGCCGAGGTGGACGGCTCGCTCGTCGTCGCCATCGTGCCGGTCACGGGCACGCTCGACCTCCGGGCCCTCGCTCGTGCCATCGGAGGGAAGAAGGCGGTCATGGCAGACCCCGCCGTCGCGCAGCGCAAGACCGGCTACATCGTCGGAGGCATCAGCCCGATCGGACAGAAGACGCCGCACCCCACGGTGCTCGACGAGACGGCTGAGCTCTACCCCTCGATCTTCGTCTCCGGGGGGCGGCGCGGCTTCGACATCGAGCTCGCGCCCGCCGACCTGCTTCGCATCACCGGGGGCAGCGTGGCGGCGATCGCGCGCGAATAGGAGCTTCGACGGGCCCAGCGACCGCTACACGGCGACCGCGACGAGCCCCATCTCCGCCGCCGAAGCGAGCAGCGGGTGGCGCGGAACGACACGGACGTTGTACCCGAAGCTGCCGGCGCGGCCCAGCTGCACGGTGCCCGCGAAGGTCGACGTCTCGCCGGCGGCCGCCGCGAACTCGAGGTCGGTGTGGTGCGTGTCGACGAGGCGGTCGCCGTCACGTGCCCGCCCGTAGACCACCTGCACCGTGACGTCCTCGGCGTTCAGGCCGCCGAGCTCGACCTGCGCGCGCACGTGCAGCGAGTCACCCACCTGGGGCACGGCGTCCACCCCGCCAGACTCGACGTGGGTGACCTGCACGCCCGACCAGGCCGAGGCGACGCGCGTCTTCCACGCCGCGAGCTCGCGCGCCGGCTGGTAGGCGCCCGCGCTGATCTCCTCTTCGGCGGCGGCCGCGGGGATGTACAGGCGCTCGACGTACTCCCGCACCATCCTGTCGGCGGACAGCTCCGGCGACAGGGTGGAGAGGGTGTGGCGGATGGACTCGACCCAGCGGTGCGGAACCCCGTCGGCGCCACGGTCGTAGAAGCGCGGCGCGATCTGGTGCTCGATGAGGTCGTACATGCTGTCGGCCTCGAGCTTGTCGCGTTCGGCACTGTCGCCCGCGGAGTCGGCGGACGGGATGGCCCAGCCGTTCTCCTGGTCGTAGAACTCGGCCCACCAGCCGTCGAGGATGGACAGGTTGAGGGATCCGTTGAGGGCCGCCTTCATGCCCGACGTGCCGCACGCCTCGAGCGGGCGCAGCGGGTTGTTGAGCCACACGTCCGTTCCCGGGTAGAGCAGCTGGGCCATGGCGATGTCGTAGTTCGGAAGGAAGACGATGCGCTCACGCACGTCGAGCTCCGACGCGAACTCCACGAGACGCTGGATGAGGCGCTTTCCCTCGTCGTCGGCGGGGTGCGACTTACCCGCGATGACGATCTGGATCGGTCTCGTCGGGTGCAGCAGCAGCGACCGCAGGCGGTCTTCGTCGTGCAGCATGAGCGTCAGGCGCTTGTAGGTCGGCACGCGGCGAGCGAACCCGATCGTGAGGATGTCGGGATCGAGCAGCGACGAGTACCAGATGGGGTCGCCGACGCCGGGGTTCTGCTCGTGCCAGGCGTCTGCGACGCGGCGACGCGCGTCGCCGACGAGCTGGGTGCGCATGGCGTTGCGCACCTGCCAGAGCTCGCCGTCGGAGATCGCCGGCGAGTTCCAGTCGCACGAGGTGGTGTCGCCCGCGCCGAATTTCGACTTCGCCAGGTCGAGCAGCAGCGGGTCGGTCCAAGTGGGCGCGTGCACGCCGTTGGTCACCGAGGTGATCGGCACGTCCTCCTGGTCGAAGCCCGGCCAGAGCGCGCCGAACATGCCGCGGGAGACCTCGCCGTGCAGCTTCGAGACGCCGTTGGCGCGCTGGCCGAGACGAAGGCCCATGACCGCCATGTTGAAGGTGTCGTGCGCACCTCCCTCGTAGTTCTCCGCGCCGAGGGCGAGCACGTCCGTCACGTCGACGCCGGGCAGCAGCTCCGTGGAGAAGTACCGCGTGATGAGGGATGCCTCGAACCGGTCGATCCCCGCTGGCACGGGCGTGTGCGTCGTGAACACGGTGCCGGCCCGCACCACCTGAAGCGCCTCGGCGAACGAGAGGCCGCCGCCGATGAGGTCACTGATGCGCTCGAGTCCGAGGAAGCCGGCGTGGCCCTCGTTGGTGTGGAAGACCATCGGCTCGGGTGCGCCCGTGAGCTCGGTGAAGACGCCGATGGCGCGCACGCCGCCGATGCCGAGCAGCAGTTCCTGCAGCAGGCGGTGCTCGCCGCCGCCGCCGTAGAGGCGGTCGGTGACCGAGCGCAGCTCGTCGTCGTTCTCCGGCACGTCGGTGTCGAGCAGCAGGAGGTTCACGCGGCCGACCTGCACGCGCCAGATGCGCGCGGCGAGCGCGCGACCGTCGGGAAGGGCGAGCGTGATCATGGCGGCGCGGCCGTCCGGGTGGCGCAACACGCTGAGCGGAAGCCCGTCGGGATCGAGCACAGGATACGTCTCCTGCTGCCAGCCCTCGCGGGAGATCGCCTGGCGGAAGTAGCCCGCACGGTAGAAGAGACCGACGGCGATGATCGGTACGCCGAGGTCGGACGCGCTCTTCAGGTGGTCGCCGGCCAGGATACCGAGCCCCCCCGAATACTGCGGAAGCGCCGCGGCGATGCCGAATTCGGGCGAGAAGTAGGCGATGGACGGCGGGGCGTCGGTGAGCGACTGGTACCAGCGTGGCTCGCTGAGGTAGGTGTGCAGCTCGTCACGCAGCGCATTGGCGCTGGCGACGAAGTCGTCGTCCGCTGCGAGCTCGGTGAGGCGCGCGGGGTCCACGGCGCCGAGTACGGCGATCGGATCGTGCCCGCTACGCTCCCACTCGGTCGGCGAGATGGAGGCGAACAGCTGCTTGGTGGGGTGATGCCACGACCAACGCAGGTTGGTGGCGAGTTCCTCCAGTCCGCTGAGAGCCTCGGGGAGGACGGTGCGGACGGTAAATCTGCGGATGGCTTTCACGCGACAACACTAGGACATGTTCGCGGACGCCCGGGAGAACGGAGCGCGTCGTGCTTCGCTCAGGGGCGGATCGCGTCCTGGACGACGGACGACTCGGCGTCCGTGCCGGCGGTGGTCTCCATGCCCTGGAGTGTGGCCGCTGCGGCGCCGAGGGCGGCGAATACGGCGAAGGCGGCGGCGATGGTGAGGATGCGTCTGCGTCTGCGAGGAAACATGGTCTTCCTTTGGTTCGTTCGATTACCGCAACCCGGCTTCCGTGTGAGCGATAGCCCGCCATCCATGGCGTTCCCCTACGTTGCAACCAGTCCGCGGTTCGGGTCCGCGGACATTCAGAAGTCCGAGGGTGTCTCTGTCCATGCCCCTCAGGACCCGGCGGTGGGTTCTGAGGAACACTACGGATATCTTCCTTTTCAGGGTACCCGAAATGCATGCAAAAGCATCCACCCCAGTCCGGGGGTACACGCATGGTCCCCCATAACGCCGACTGCTCGCAATCGGTGCCGCGATCGCGCGCGAATAGGGGGTACGGTCGGAAGGTGGCGACTACACGAACACGCACTGTGGCCGCGGCGCCCGCCCCCACAGTGCCTACTCGATTCCAGTCCAGGATCGGACGCATACCCATACGCTTCCTGAGGCCGCAGCAGCCCGAGAACCGCTGGCCGGCCAAGGCTTACGCGGGAGAAGTGGTGCCGTTTTCGGCGACGATCTTCCGTGAGGGACACGACCAGATCGGCGGCGTTCTGGTTCTGACGTCTCCCTCCGGCGTCGAAACGCGACACGGTCTGTACCCCGGTGCGCCCGGAACCGACTCGTGGCACACTCGCGCCCTCGTGGCAAGCCCCGGTTTCTGGACATATCGGATCGAGGGCTTCACCGACGACTGGGCGACGTGGCTGCACAACGCCGAGATCAAGGTCCCGGCCGGCGTCGACGTCGACGTCATGCTGGCGATCGGACTCGAACTCCTCGAGCGGGCCGCTCCGTCGACGGCGGTGACGGATGCCGCGGCCGCCCTCGCCGACACGTCGCTGTCTCCCACCGCGCGCCTGGCCGCCGCGACCGACCCCGCGCTCGTGAGCCACATCGCCGCACACCCGCTCCGCAGCCACGTCACGCGCAGCGAGGAACTGGCCCTGCGGGTGGAGCGTTCCCGCGCCGGAGTCGGCAGCTGGTACGAGTTCTTCCCCCGCAGCGAGGGCGCGAAGCAGCGCAGAGACGGCTCGTGGGTGTCGGGTACCTTCCGCACGGCCGCCAAGCGACTCCCCGAGGTGGCCGCGCTCGGTTTCGACGTGGTCTACCTGCCGCCGATCCATCCCATCGGCCGCCGCTTCCGCAAGGGCCCCAACAACACGCTCGACGCCGGTCCAAACGACCCGGGGTCGCCGTGGGCCATCGGGTCTGCCGAGGGTGGTCACGACGCCATCCACCCCGAGCTCGGAACGATCAAGGACTTCAGCTACTTCCTCGCCCGGGCGAAGAAGAACGGCATCGAGATCGCCATCGACCTCGCGCTGCAGTGCTCCCCCGACCACCCGTGGGTCACCGAGCATCCGGAGTGGTTCACGACGCTGCCCGACGGCACGATCGCGTACGCGGAGAACCCGCCGAAGAAGTACCAGGACATCTATCCGATCAACTTCGACAACGACTTCGAGGGGCTGAGCCGCGAGATCCTCCGCATCGTGGAGTACTGGATCGGTGTCGGGGTGACGATCTTCCGCGTCGACAATCCGCACACCAAGCCGCTGCACTTCTGGGAGTGGTTGCTGCACGAGGTCAACTCGCGGCATCCAGAGATCGTCTTCCTCGCCGAGGCGTTCACCCGCCCGGCGATGATGCAGTCTCTCGCGGCCGTCGGCTTCCAGCAGTCGTACACGTACTTCACCTGGCGCAACACGAAGCTCGAGCTCGAGACCTACCTCACCGAACTGTCCTCGGAGACGAGCGACACCTTCCGCCCGAACCTGTTCGTCAACACCCCCGACATCCTCACCGAGTACCTGCAGTTCGGCGGGCGGCCGGCCTACAAGGTGCGCGCGGCGATCGCGGCCACCGCGAGCCCCACGTGGGGCGTGTACTCGGGGTACGAGCTGTTCGAGAACGTGGCGCGGCCCGGCTCGGAGGAGAACATCGACAACGAGAAGTTCCAGTTCAAGCCTCGCGACTTCGCCCTCGCCGAGGAGAACGGTGCCTCGCTCGCTCCGTACCTGCGTCGGCTCAACGAGATCCGTGCGGCCCACCCGTCGCTGCGGCAGCTGCGCAACCTCGACGTGCACTGGAGCGGCGACGACTCGATGCTCGTGTACTCGAAGTACACCGCCGGCGAGTTCACGGCGACGGGAGAGCCCGACGCCGTCATCGTCGTCGCGAATCTCGACCCGCACTCGGTGCGCGAGACCACCGTGCACCTCGACCCGACGCGGTTCGGTATCGAGCCCGGCACCCAATTCGCCGTGACCGACTTGATCACCCACGCGACCTACCACTGGGGGGTGGACAACTACGTGCGGCTCGACGCCTTCACCGAACCCGTCCACATCCTCCGCGTCGAGTACCCGAAAGGCAACTCATGACCCAGGCCCGAGCTCTTCCCGACCTGCATCCCGGCCTGATCGCCTCCCTCGTCTCCGGAAGCCACCCCCAGCCGCACGACACGCTCGGCCAGCATCCCGTCGACGACGGCCACGTCATCCGGGTTCTTCGTCCGCTCGCCGCGGCCGTCACGGCCGTGCGGGCCGACGGCACGCGCGTCGCGCTCGACCACGTGGCTGACGGCCTGTGGCAGGGCCACGTTGAGGGGCCCTCACAGGCCTACGTGATCGAGAGCGACTACGACAACGGTCCGACCTGGACCGCCGAAGACCCGTACCGCTTCGTGCCGTCGTTCGGCGAGATCGACCTGTACCTGTGGGGCGAGGGGCGGCACGAGCAGCTGTGGCACGTGCTCGGCGCGCACTTCCGTCCGCACGAGGGCGTCGACGGCACCGCCTTCTCCGTCTGGGCACCGCACGCCAAGTCGGTGCGCGTCGTCGGCGACTTCAACGGCTGGTTCGGCAACGCCCACGCCATGCGTCGTCTCGACGACAACGGCATCTGGGAGATCTTCGTTCCCGGCGTCCAGCCCGGCACCGTCTACAAGTTCGAGCTGCTGACCCAGTCGGGCGACTGGGTCACTCGAGCGGACCCGATGGCGCGCTACACCGAGGTGCCGCCCGCGACCGGTTCGCGGGTGCTCGAATCGAGCTACGACTGGCAGGATGCCGCGTGGCTGGAGAAGCGCGCCGCCACCGACCCGCACAACTCCCCCATGAGCGTGTACGAGGTGCACCTCGGATCGTGGCGTCCCGGCCTCGGCTACCGTGAGGCCGCCGACCAGCTCATCGAGTACGTGGGCGAGCTCGGCTTCACGCACATCGAGTTCATGCCCCTCGCCGAGCATCCGTTCGGCGGATCGTGGGGATACCAGGTCACCGGGTACTACGCGCCGACGAGCCGCTTCGGCCACCCCGACGAGCTCAAGTACCTCATCGACAGCCTGCACAACGCCGGTATCGGCGTGATCATGGACTGGGTGCCCGGGCACTTCCCGAAGGACGAGTGGGCGCTCGCCCGCTTCGACGGCGAGCCGCTCTACGAACACTCCGACCCGCGTCGCGGCGAGCAGATGGACTGGGGCACGCTGATCTTCAACTTCGGGCAGTCGCAGGTGCGCAACTTCCTCGTCGCCAACGCACTGTACTGGCTCGAGGAGTTCCACATCGACGGACTCCGGGTGGACGCCGTGGCATCCATGCTCTACCTCGACTACTCGCGCGACGAGGGACAGTGGCTGCCGAACATCCACGGCGGCCGCGAGAACCTCGAGGCGATCAGCCTGCTGCAGGAGGTCAACGCGACCGCCTACAAGCGCAGTCCCGGCATCGTGATGATCGCCGAGGAGTCCACGGCGTGGCCGGGAGTGACCGAGCCCACGGCCGCGGGCGGACTGGGCTTCGGCATCAAGTGGAACATGGGCTGGATGCACGACAGCCTCTCGTACATCGAGACGGACCCGATGTACCGCGCTCACCACCACGGCGAGATCACGTTCAGCATGGTCTACGCGTACACCGAGAAGTTCCTGCTGCCGATAAGCCACGACGAGGTCGTGCACGGCAAGGGTTCGCTGCTCGGCAAGATGCCGGGCGACCAGTGGAAGAAGCTTGCGAACGTTCGCGCCTACTTCGCGTTCATGTGGGCGCACCCCGGCAAGCAGCTGCTGTTCATGGGCAGCGAGTTCGGGCAGCCGTCGGAGTGGAGCGAGGAGCGCGGCCTCGACTGGTGGATCCTCGACCAGCCCGTGCACGCGGGGTTGCACCGCCTCGTGATGAAGCTCAACGCGACCTACACCGCCGAGGCCCCGCTGTGGGAGCGCGACAACGAGCCCGGCGGCTTCGAGTGGATCGATGCGGGCGACGCCGAGAACAACGTCGTCTCGTTCTTGCGCTGGGATCACGAGGGCAACCCCATCGCGGTGATCATGAACTTCTCGGGCGCCCCCGTCGGGCCGCGCCGCATCGGGCTTCCGTTCGCGGGAATCTGGGACGAGGTCGTCAACACCGACGCGGTCGAGTACGGCGGAAGCGGCGTGGGCAACCTCGGCGCCGTCACCGCCACCGAGACCCCGTGGAACGGGCGACCGGCCTCGGCCGAGCTGACACTGCCGCCGCTTGCGGGCCTCTGGCTCAAGCTGCGCAAGTAGTAGCACCCACGACAGAACGCCCGGGCGATGGCCCGGGCGTTCTGTCGTGTGGCGGGCTCGTGCTAGTAGAGCAGCGCCGTGAGGCGACGGCGAGCCGCGACGACGCGCGGGTCGTCCACCCCGACGACCTCGAAGTGCTCGAGCAGGCGAGTGCGCACGGTGTTCTTGCCCTCGGCGTCGAGGGTCGG
>JAODMO010000030.1 GCA_025464995.1 Microbacteriaceae bacterium | reverse complement strand
GTACTGGAGGCTATTCTGCTCGTGGGAGGGAGCACTCGACGAGTCCGAAATCCGCACCAGGCTTGATGCGGTGAGGGAGACATCGCATCGGTTAGCGGATGCCGCAGATCGCACCTGGGGTATAACGGCCGACCCCATCGATGTGTCAGCCGTACCCGAACAGACGATCTTCCCCGGCGCCGCGTCAAAGACGGTCGAGTTCGATGCCGAAAAAGGCCGTGCAATGGTCTGGTGGACATCTAAACCGTCTGGCGCCTTCCAGATCGTCCAACGCCCCGAGTCAGGTTGGGTCAACTGGGGCACCAATGGGGAGAACGAATGCCCCGAGCTCCCGGTGGGAGTCGAAATCAAGACGGCATACGGACCGTTCGTACAGTCGTGGCGAGAGATCGCTGATGGGCTGGAGACCCCTCCGGGCGTTAGTCAGCAGTGAACCGGCCTGATCACTGACGTTCGACCAGCAAGCCGACAGCGCGTCGGATTTGGGTAGCGAAACTACTAGATCGCATCGATTGATGGCTGAAAGTTGTGTCTTAGGGCTTTTCACATCTAATATCGCGTAGTACCACTACATAGCCGGTTAGTGGTTTGTGCGCGAAGGAGCCACTGGATGCAAGCCCATGCAGAGACGAGAACGGTCGCCTTCGAGGCGCGCAACGTCTCCAAGAGCTACCCGGGCGTTCAGGCCCTCGACGACGTGACCCTCACGGGGTACGCGGGAGAGGTTCTCGCGATCTGCGGAGCCAACGGCGCGGGGAAGTCAACCCTCGCGCGCATGCTCGCCGGCCAGGAGCTGCCCTCCGGCGGCTCCATCGCCATCTCCGGCTACGAGGGCTCGATCGACGGTCCGGCCGACGCCGACGAAGCAGGCATTCTGCTGATGCACCAGGAGCCCGTCATCATCGACAGTTTCACGGTCACCGAAAACGTCTGGCTGAAGAACCTCAGCTCCGCGGGCAAGGTGCGCCCCTGGGGGCTCATCAGTCGCAAGAAGGCTGATGCGACGCGCGCCGCCCTGCACGCCGTCGGCCTGGACAACGTGGCGCTCGGCCGTCTCGGCAGCGATCTCGGCCCGGGGCTCCGCCAGATGCTTGCGCTGAGCCGCACGCAGGTGAACCCGCACCGAGTGCTGCTCCTCGACGAGACCACTGCCTCAACCACCGAGGAGCACTTCAAAGACGTGCTCGCGCTCGTCGATCGTGAGCGCGCCGAGGGCGTGTCAGTAGTCTTTGTCTCACACCGCATGCCCGAGGTGTTCGCGATGGCCGACCGCATCGCCGTACTGCGCAACGGCAAGCTCGTCGGCGTGGTGCGCACGTCGGAGACGACACCGGCTGAGGTGATGACCCTCATGATCGGCGAGGCGGTCAGCGCCCTCGAGTCACCCGCTCCTATCGTCTCCACCGCCGCGCCCGTGCTCGAGGTCGAGAACCTGAGTTCAGGATCCGCCGACAACGTGAGTTTCTTGGTGCGCCCCGGCGAGGTCGTGGGTATTTACGGACTGGTCGGCAGCGGCCGGAGCTCGATCGCCCGCGCGATCTCCGGCAACCAACGTCGCGACTCGGGCACGGTGCGCGTGAACGGCGAGGAGATCACCGCGAAGAGCCCCCGAGACGCGCTCCGCCTCGGCATCGCCTATCTCACAGAGGACCGCCGACGTGAGGGTTTCGTCAAGGACTTCACCAACGGCGAGAACCTGACGCTGGCCACCCCGCACCTCTTCTCCCGTTTCGGCGTCATCAATCGCCGCCGCGAGAACAAGCGCGTCGGCGAGATGATCCGCGAGTACCAGGTGAAGGGCGGTGCGTCGACATTCACGCGTACGCTCTCCGGCGGCAACCAGCAGAAGGTCATCATCGCGAAGTGGCTCGAGGCCAGGCCCGACCTGGTACTGCTCGACGAACCGACCAAGGGCATTGACGTCGGTGCCCGCCTGAACATCTACACGATCATCCGCGCACTCGCAGACGACCAGAAGGGCGTCGTGGTCATCACCAGCGAGGCCGAGGAGGCGCTGATGCTCTGCAACCGCATCCTCGTTCTGCGCGACGGCCGATTCGTCGGCGAGTACTACCCAGCTGACAGCACAACAGACGACCTGATCCGGGCGTCCCTCGGAGGAGATATCGCATGACCCAGACCAATCAGACCAGTATCTCCCTCGGCATTCCGGGCGAGCGACGCGGCTTCGACCGCGGCGCACTCGTCGCGTGGGCCAAGGAGCAGTACCCGCTGTACATCCTGATCGTGCTCCTGGTCATCGCCGGCTTCGCGACCGACGCCTTCTTCACCCAGCGCAACCTGACCAACCTGATCCTGCAGGCGTCGGTGATCGGCATCGTCACGCTGGCTCAGTTCATCGTTGTGCTCACCGGCGGTATCGACATCTCCGTCGGCTCGGTCGTCGGGCTCGCCGGGGTCATGTCCGCCGGGCTGTTCTCCGGCGCGAGTGTGCCGACGGCGATCCTCGTCTCGCTCGTTGTCGGTGCGCTGATCGGCTCGATCAACGGCTATCTGGTCGCCTTCCGCGGCCTCGAGGCCTTCATCGTGACCCTTGGAATGCTGGCATTCGCCCGCGGCCTGGTCTACGCCTTCACCGAGGGCATCCCGGTCACCCCGGCCGCCGACGACTTCCGCGGCATCGCCACGGCGACCGTGGCCGGATTCCCGGTGATCGGCATCCTCTGGCTCGGCATCGCCGTCGGCCTCGCCTTCGTCGTGCGCCGCACAGTCTTCGGCCGCCGCATCTACGCGGTGGGCAGCAACAAGGAGGCCGCGCGCGCCTCGGGCGTTCCCGTGAAGTCCACGCTGCTCGGCGTCTACATACTCGCCGGCGCGATGGTCGGCTTCGCGGGCTTCCTCCTCGCCTCCCGCGTCGGAGTCGGAACGCCCACGGCCGGCAGCCTCTACGAGCTCGACGCCATCGCGGCGGTCGTGATCGGCGGGGCGAGCCTGGTGGGCGGCAGGGGCCGCGTCTCCGGCGCCGTCGTCGGAACCCTGATTTTCGCCGTCATCAGCAACCTGTTGGTGCTGCTCAACGTCTCCACCTACCTGCAGGACGCGTTCCGCGGAGCTCTCATCCTCGTGGCCGTGTTCCTCACCACCGTGCAGTTCGCCAAGAGAAGAAAGGTCACCAAGCTCGTCTAGTCCGTTCCACTCCTTACCCACTCACAGTTAGTCGAAAAAATGAGGTCAAAGATGACAATGAAGAAAATCACCACCGTGATCGCGGGAGCCGCCGTGCTCCTCACCCTGGCTGCCTGTGGCACCGTCGGGGACTCGGATGCCGGCGGATCGGGCGGCGAGGCGAAGGACGTGAAGGAGATCACGGTCGGCTTCCTCCAGCGTCAGCTCGACGCCCCGTACTACTCCGCTATGCAGGCCATGGCCGAGGAGATCGCCGACAAGCAGGGCTTCAAGCTCCTCTTCCAGAACGCCGGCGGCGACGCCGTCACCCAGCTCGACCAGGCGCAGACCATGCTCTCGCAGGGAGCCGACGTTCTCATCGTCAACGCCCTCGACCCCGAGACCCAGCGCGCGCAGTTCGAGCAGATCGCGGGCGAGGTGCCCTTGCTGTTCATCGACACCGGCATCGAGGGTGTCGGCGTGACCTCGGTCTCCTCCGACAACCTCGCTGTGGGCAAGCTCTCCGGCGAGCTCACCGCGAAGCGCTTCACCTCAGGCGACACCATAGACGTGGGCGTCCTGACCGGCGGTCCCGGCGACATCGTCGTCGGCCCGAACCGCCAGCAGGGCTTCCTCGACGGACTCGAGGCGGGCGGTCTCACCGTCAACCTCGCGGCCTCCGCCGTCGCCGACTACGCGCAGGACAAGGCTGTTCCGGCAGCCGAGTCCATGCTCGCCGCCAACCCCGACCTCGACCTGATCTTCGGTCTGAACGACTCGATGGCGCTCGGCGCACTGACGGTGCTCCAAGACCAGGGCAACACGTCCACTCTTGTCGCGGCATCCGCCGATGGACAGAAGGAAGCGCTCGCCATCATCAACGAGGGCTGCGATTCGCAGTACGTGTCCACCGGCCTCAACTCGCCGTCTCTGGCCACCGATCGTGCGTTCGAGATCGCGATCTCACTCGCCACCGGTGAGTCGAAAGCGTCGGACTTCGACCCCGAGGAGTACACCGAGGCTGCGGGCATCAACTGCGACAACATCGCCGACTACTACGACGCGAGCAGCGTCTTCTAGTCGACACGCCGCCGGGCCGACGCATCGAGACGGATGCGCCGGCCCGGCTTTTCGCTACAACCGAAAGGGCCGCATGACCACCATCTCCCTCACGCGCCGCCGAGTTCTCATCTCCGCCCCCGGTGTCGTGGACATCGTAGAGGAGGCGCTCCCCGAGCTGTCGCCCCACGAGGCGCTCGTATCGCTACGCGTCGCAGGCGTGTGCGGCTCAGACCTCCACGGTCTGCATGGCAGCCACCCCACGATGAAGCCGCCGTACTACCCCGGCCACGAGGTCGTCGGGGTCGTCGAGCGGATCGGTTCGGCGGTCGACACTGTCGCTGTCGGCCAGCTGGTCACTCCTGAGCCCACGCTTCCCTGCGGGCACTGCAAGATGTGCAGCACCGGCCGTTCGAACATCTGCGCGAACCTGGAGTTCTTCGGCTGCGGGTTCCGCGAGGGCGGTATGGCGGACCTGTTCACCGTCGACGCGTCGCGCCTGCACGTGATCCCCGAGGGCTTCGACCTGAGGTTGGCCGCCCTGATCGAGCCGCTCTCCACCCCGGTGCACGCGGTGCGCCTGGCGGGCGACCTCATCGGGAAGTCGGTGGTAATCATCGGAGCGGGCACCATAGGGCTGCTGGTGCTCGCCGCCGCGAGAGCCCACGGTGCGGGGCGCATCGTGGTGACCGACGTGCTCGAGAGCAAGCGCCGCGGAGCGCTCGAGCGGGGCGCCGATGTCGCAGTAGACGCCACCGCCCCGGACCTCGCGGCGACCGTCCGTGCCGAACTGGGCGAGACCGCCGACGTCGTGTTTGACTGCGTCTCGATCCAGCCGACCATCGCATCTGCCATAGACATGGTGCAGCGCGGCGGGACAGTGGTCGTGGTCGGGGTGCCGGCCAAGCCGGTGCAGTTCCCGCTGTTCGAGCTCCAGGAGCGGCAGATGCGCCTGCAAGGCGCCGCCACCTACACCCGAGAGGATTACGAGGAGTCGATAGCGATCCTTGCCTCGGGCGCAATCGACGCCGCGGGCATGATCACCGCGGACTTCCCGCTCGAGCGCACGGCCGACGCCTTCGCAGCGGCGGCGAACGGCGATCAGATCAAGGTACTCGTCACGGGCGCCGGAGTGACCCTCGGCCGGTAGCTGCGGCCGAGCAGGAGCGGGCGGTCGCCGTGGTGGACGACGGCCCGCTCCTTTTTTCTTGAGAGGTCAGGCGTCGTTGCGGCGGAAGCGCGTGAGTCCTTCCTTCATCTCGGTGAGGCGCTCCATGTGGCGTGCGCCGCGGCGCAGGGCCACGGCCGTCGCCAGGATGTCGACCACGACGAGACCCGCGAGCCTGCTGACGGTAGGGGTGTAGACATCGGTGTCCTCTATCGTCTTCACGATCAGGGGGATGTCGCATTGCTCGAGCAGCGGGCTGTCGTCGCCCGACATGCCGATGACCGTCGATCCGTTCGCGCGCGCCGTCTGGGCGACCTGCAGGATTGACTGGGTGCGTCCGGCGTTCGAGATCACCATCGTGACGGTGCCGCGCCCGGCCAGGGCCGCCGCCATGAACTGTTGGTGCGGGTCGGTCGGTGCGGAGCATGGAATGCCGAACAGCGGCGCCTTCTGCTCGGCGTCGAGGGCGATCAGCCCGGATGCGCCGAGACCGGCGAGGTTGAGCGAGGAGGCGTCGAGGATCGCCTGCACGGCCCGCTCAATCTGCACAGGGTCGAGGTAGCGCCGGGCGCGGTCGAGGCTCGAGATGGTGTGGTCGAAGATCTTCGTCGAGAGAACCTCGAGCGTGTCGTCGCGGTCGATCGTCGACAGGGTCGCCGGGATGCCCAGCGCGAGCGTCTGCGCCAGAGAGATCTTGAACTGCTGGAACCCGACGAAGCCGAGGCTGGTGCAGAATCTCATCACCGTGGGCTCGCTCACGCCCGCGGCCTCCGCCACACCCGCCATGGTGGCGGTCAGCACGAAGCTGGGGTTGTCGGCGACGAGCTGCGCCACCTTGCGCTCCGAATTGCGGAGCGTGCCCATCATGTCTTTGAGGTGCTCGAGCAGCGGGGGGTTGCTGTCCTGTGCCATGACCATGCTCTCGCTCCCAGCGGTAGTGCTACCTCTCCAGCGTAGCGATCAGGTTGGCCACCGACTGCTCGGTCGCCCGCCGGGTGCTTGCGGCGGTGAAGCCGCCCAGATGGGGCGTCATCATGGTGCGCGGATGCCGCAGCAGCGGTGTGAGCTCGGGCGGCTCGGAATCGAACGCGTCGACCGCGTATGCCGACAGCCTGCCGCTCTCCAGCGCCTCCAACACGGCGACGTCATCGACCAGGGCCGAGCGCGCCGTGTTGACGAGCACCGCGCTCGTGCGTGTGGTGGCGAGCAGCTCACGGGTGACGAGCGGCGAGCCGTCGGCGGGCGGCGGGCTGTGAAGGCTGATCACGTCTGCATCCGCGAAGATCTGCTCGAGTGTCGCGGGCTCGGCGCCTTCGACGGGGGTGAAGGGGTCGAAGGCCAGCACGCGCGCGTCGAGCGCGGTCGCGAAGCGCCCGACAAGGCGACCGATGGCGCCGAAGCCGACCAGGCCCAGGGTGATGTCGGGCATCTCGCGTCCGAGCGAGCGCTCCCAGCCGCCGTCGTGCATAGCGGCATTGGAGCGGGGGAGGTCACGCAGGCAGGAGAGCGACAGGGCGAGCGCGAGCTCTGCGACGCCGCGCGAGTTGGCCCCGCGGGCCAGCGCCACGGTGACCCCGGCGGCCTCGGCGGCCGGCACGTCGACCGCGTCCGCGCCCACGCCGTTGCGGCTGATCACCCGGAGACGGTCGGCACCGGCGATGGCACGGGCGGAGATCTTCTCGACCCCGGCCAGCCAGCCGTCGATGCCGGGCAGCAGTTCGACCAGCTCGTCTTCGGTGGGCAGGCGTCCTGCGGGCGACGCCACCAGCTCCCACCCGCGCTCGGTCAGGGGGGCGAGCTCGGCGACCGAGGCGAGCCCAGCGGCGGTCATCGACCGCGGAGTTACGAGAATGCGCACGGCGGTCAGGCCCGGGTCCCCGACGCGATGGCCGACAGCTCGTCGAACACGGGGCCGCTGGTGGGTATCTCGATGTTGAAGACCTCTGCAATCACCTGGGTCCAGCCGTGGATGAAGTACACCCAGCCGTCCTCGACGCGAAGGGAGCGTTCCGTCTCGGCGGCGCGGGCCTGATCGAGGAAGACGAGGTCGCCGCGGTAGTTGAGGTCCCAGACCACCGCGCTCTCGGGGAAGATCACCGCGTCGGAAAGCGGCGAGCCCGGAGCGTCCTTGCCCAACCCGGTGGCGTTGATCACGACGCTGCGCGCGCTCGCCCCGGCCAGCACGGCGTCGTTATCGGCCGGAGTCGGTGCGGTCACGGTCTCGAGCGGCACTCCCGCATCCGACTCCTCGTGCACCGCACGGAGTGTCTTCAGACGCGGCGTGCTGCGGTTGGTGACGATCACACGGGCGGGCCGGTCGGCGCCGCGGGCCCCTCGGGTGAGGTACCAGTCGATCGCGATGGCGGAGCCGCCCGCGCCGAAGATGACGACATCGGTCGGCTGCTCGGCAAAGTAGCCGCTGGGCAGAAAGGCGTCGAGCGCGTAGCCGGAGGAGATCGGGTCCTTCGCGTGGGCGATGAAGCGTCCGTCGCGCTTCGAGAGGCTCGAGACCTCGTCCATGAGCTCGGCGAGCGGGTCGACCTCGTCGAAGAGGTCGCGGGCCGCCCGGTAGAGGTCGATCTTGTGCGTTGTAACCAGCGCACCGAGGCTGAGCGGGTCGGCTTTGAGGAACTCGACCACTGTGCGGTACTGCTCGTCCGGGGCGTGCAGCGCCAGGTCGATTCCCACCAGCTCTACGTCACCCAGCCCGAGCGCCTCAGCCCAGCGCGGGAAGACGGAGCGGATGGACGAGCCGCCCGTGGTGACACCGACGAAGTAGAACGTCGGCCGGGTCGCGGGCTCGAGGGTGTCGAAGGTGAAGGTGCGGGGCATGTCGTGCTCTCCTGTGCTGGTTGAAATCGAGTGCTGGTCGAGTCCCGTGCGGGACGTGTTCTCGTGCTGCGGGTTCAGGCGGCGGGCGGGGCCGCTGCCGCGGTCGCGACGGCGGCGCGGGCCGCGGCGCCGATCACCTCGAACTCGCCCGCGGCGATAGCGTCGCGCGGCGCGATCCACGTGCCGCCGATTGCGAAGACGCTCGGCAGGGCGAGGTACGCGTCGAGATTCGAGGGGCGGATGCCCCCGGTCGGCATGAAGCGGATGCCCAATGCCGCGAATGGCGCGGTGAGCGAGGCGATCGCGGCGGCGCCGCCTGACTGCTCGGCAGGAAAGAACTTGAGGTGGCTGTGGCCGCTCTCGGCCGCGGCGAGGATCTCGGTCGCGGTAGTCGCGCCGGGAACGAAGGGCAGCTCGGCGGCGACTGCGGCACCGGAGAGCGCAGCGCTGAAACCGGGGGAGACGCCGAAGTGCGCGCCGGCGGCGACGGCGTCCTCGAGCTGGCGGGTGGTGAGAAGGGTGCCCGCGCCTACGAGGAAGTCGGGCACCTCGGACGCGATCGCGCGGATCGCGTCGAGGGCGGCCGGGGTGCGTAGGGTGACCTCCATCATCGGCAGGCCGGCCCCGGCGAGGGTACGCGCGAGGGCGACGCCGTAGTCGGCGTCGGCGATCTCGACCACGGGCACGATCCGCGCGGAGGTGAGCCGTGCGATCACCGAGGCGCTCATGCCGAGGGCTCCGAGCGGTAGCCGGTGTGCCTCGGGTTCGGAACCGTCGTCCATCCGTCTGGTCCGTCGTGTACGACCAGGTTCTTCATGCCGCCAGCCTCGGCGATGATCGTGTAGTCCTGACCGGCGTCGGCCGAGTAGCAGAACAGGGTGACGAAGGGCTCGTCGCCCACGTTCACACTGCGGTGGATCCAGTGGCCGGGTACGTTCACCGCCTGTCCGGGGGCGAGCTCGACGGCCGAGGTGCCGCCGTCGACTGTGTCGAGCAGCATGACACCGCGGCCGCTCAGGCAGTAGTAGAGCTCTGCACGGTCGGAGACGGCGTGCAGGTGGCCGCGCGTCACCGCGTACTCGTCGCCATACGACCCGGGGAGAACGCAGCTCGTACCCACGATGAGCGCGCCCGGCCCGTTCTGGTATTTGTGCTCGTTCACCGAATAGACGAGGTTGTCGGCGCCCTTCCCGGCAACCTCAGCCTTCCAGGCGGCCTCGTCGAGGTAGACGCCTGCCATCTCTCCTGAGAACTTCTCGTAGCGACGGGTGCTGCCTACAAGGGCGCCCGACGCGGAAATCTCCAGCAGCGTCGGTACGTCGATGGACTGGTCAGTGTGCGACATGCAGCTCCTCCTTGAGCGGTGTGAATGTAGTCATACTACAAGAATCGAGCCCGACATGGCCCTGCACCCGCAAATTCGGGGGAAAGTCGGCTAGCATGGCGTTAACGCAGCGGCACTTTGGTAGTTTCACTATCAAGTAGTCGAGAACCGAATCAAAGGAGATTTCGATGTCGATCGACTCGGACCGCATGACCCCCGGAGTTCACGCGTGAGGGCCGTGGTCTTCCGCGAGGGTTCGCGCTGGCAGGTCGAGACCGTCGACGCCCCGCGGCCCGGGCCGGGCGAGGCGCTCCTGTCCATCATCAAGACCGGTGTCTGCGGCACCGACGAGCACCTCCTGCACGGCGGGTTCATCGCTAAGTTCCCGCTCGTGCCCGGCCACGAGATGGTCGCCGAGGTCGTCGCACTCGGCGAGGGGGCGAGTTGGCCCACCGTGGGCACCCGCGTCGTCGTCGACAACACCGTCTTCTGCGGGCACTGTGATGCCTGCCGACGCGGCACTGTCCTCTACTGTTCCAATTTCGTCTCCCTCGGCTGCAACGCGGCCGGCGGGTTCGCCGAGCAGGTTGTCGTGGCGGCGGGCAAGCTCTACCCGATCGGCGACCTCGACCCCGACATCGCTGTATTCAGCGAACCCACCGCCTGCGCGATGCACGGGGTCGACGTGCTCGCGTTGAAGCCCGCGTCCGATGTGTTGATCTTCGGCGCGGGGCCCACCGGCCTCATCCTCGCGCAGCTGCTGCGCATGGCGGGCGCAGCTCGTGTAACCGTCGCCGCCCCGACCGCCACGAAACTCGCGCTGGCGCGACAGCACGGCGCGCACCACACGGTCCAGATCGATCGAGCGGATGCCGCGGCCGGCGTCGCGGAGCTGCGAGAGATCGCGCCACTCGGTTTCGATGCCGTCATCGAGGCGACCGGGTCGACGAGTGTGCTCGAGCACGCGGTCTCACTGACGCGGAATGGCGGCACGGTGCTCGTCTACGGCCTCGCGGGGGAGGACGCGCTCGCCGCGATCAAGCCCTACGAGATCTTCAGCCGTGAGCTCACTATCAAGGGCTCTTTCGCCCAGGCGAATTGCATCGGCAGGGCGCTGTTCGCCCTCCAGTCCGGCGTCGTCTCCACTGACGGGATGATCACCGCCGAGGTCTCCCTCGAGAGATTCGGCGAAGCACTCGCCGGCCTGAAAGACTCCGAGCAGATCAAGACCCTCGTTTCCCCATCGCTCTAACCCCGTGAAGGACACGCACCATGACTGAATCCACTCGTTTTGCCGGTCGCAGAGTCGCCGTCACCGGAGCGGCCGGCGGTATAGGCCAGGCCATCGTCGAGCGTCTACTCGGCGAGGGCGCGGAGGTCTACGGCCTCGACCGCCGCGGCGTCGACACCCTGCCGCACGGAGCAGTCGGAATCGAGATGGACCTCGGGTCTCCCGAGTCCGTCGCATCCGTCGTCGCCCGCCTGTACGCGGAGGACGACCGCCCGGTCGACCTCGTGAACAGCGCCGGGATCGTCGAGGACAATGTGCCAGCAGAATCGATGCCGATAGAGCAGTTCGACGCTGTTCTCGGGGTGAACCTGCGCGGGGTGTTCATCACCTGCCAGGCCTTCGGCCGCGAGCTGTTGGCCCGCGGGGGCGGGGCGATCGTCAACATCGCGTCGATGTCGGGAAATGCGGTCGTCAACTACCCGCAGAGCCAGAGCGCGTACAACACCTCGAAGGCGGCGGTCACCGCCCTCACCAAGTCTCTCTCGGTGGAGTGGTCGCCGCGCGGGGTGCGACTCAACGCTCTCTCGCCCGGCTATGTCGACACCCCGCTCAACTACCTCAAGGCGGATATGCACGACACCTGGAAGCGCGACATCGTGATCGACCGCTTCGCCACCCCCGCCGAGGTGGCGGGCGCGGTCGCCTTCCTGCTCAGCGACGACGCCGCCTACTTCATCGGCTCGGAACTGCTCATGGACGGCGGCTTCTCGCTGCGCTAGCGGGAGGAGCAGTGCGACACATCCGACGACTGAAAGGACCATCGTGATCATCTCCCACGATCTCGGAACCACTGGCAACAAGGCGACGCTCGTCTCGAACGACGGCACCATGGTCGCGTCGGTCTCCATCGGCTACCCAGCCGACTTCGGGCCGGGCGGACGGGCCGAGCAGGATCCGCACGCCTGGTGGGCTGCCATGGCGACCGCCAATCGGGAGTTGCTGGAGCGCGGGGGGATCGCGGCGTCCGCGATCGACGCCGTGTCGTTCTCGGGGCAGATGATGGGCGTCGTGCCGGTCGACTCCGCCGGCGAGCCGGTGCGGCCGGCGATAATCTGGGCGGACACGCGTTCGGGCGCGCAGACCCAGACCCTCGTCGACCGGGTCGGCATGGAACGCGGCTACGCCATCACTGGCCACCGGCTCAACCCGACCTACTCGCTCTCAAAGATCATGTGGCTGCGCGACACCGAGCCGGAGGCGTTCGCGCGCGTCGAGACCGTGCTGCAGGCCAAGGACTACCTGGCCTACCGGCTGACCGGTGTGCGTGTGACCGACCCCTCCGATGCCTCGGGCACCAACGCCTACGATCAGGCGGCTGGCACGTGGTCGGCCGAGCTCATCGACGCGGCCGACCTCAAGGCCGAGCTGTTCCCGGAGATCGTCGCGTCGACGATGGTGATCGGCACGGTGACCCGCCAGGCGGCCGAGGAGACCGGGCTGGCGGAGGGCACCCCGGTCGTGATCGGAGGGGGCGACGGCCCGATGGCCGCGCTCGGCGCCGGTATCGTCGACGCCTCGAGCGGGGCATACGCCTACCTCGGCTCATCCTCCTGGGTGTCGGTGAGCGCGGATGCGCCGCTGCACGACCCGCTCATGCGGTCGATGAGCTTCAATCACGTCATCCCGGGCAAGTTCGTGCCGACGGCCACCATGCAGGCGGGCGGCGCCTCCCTGCAGTGGGTGACGCAGCTGCTGTCGCCGAACAGCGGCGACCGGTTCGCCGAGCTGCTCGGGGGAGCGGCCGGGGCCGCGGCATCCGAGGATGGCCTGTTCTTCCTCCCGTACCTGTTGGGCGAGCGCTCGCCGTACTGGAACCCGAAGGCGCGGGCCGCCTTCGTCGGTCTGCTCATGCACCACGACCGCGCCAACCTCACCCGCGCTGTGCTCGAGGGAGTGGCCTTCAACCTCTACACCGGGCTGCGGGCCTTCACCGAGAACGGCACAGCGATCGGCTCCATCGATGCGATCGGCGGGGCGGCGCACTCCGGGCTGCTGCTCGACATCTTCGCCGACGTCTGGGGCGTGCCGGTGACCGCGCGCGACTTAGTCGACGAGGCCAATGCGATCGGCGCGGCAGTGGTCGGCGGTGTCGGCGTCGGCATCTTCGACTCCTTCGACGCGGCGGCCGGGTTTTCCCGCCGCACCGACCGGCGCGAGCCGGATGCGGCCAGGCACGCCCGCTACGGCGGCGAGTACGAGCGGTTCGTCGACGTCTACACCCGTCTCGAGGGATGGTTCGAGACACTGTGATCGTCCGCACGGTGCTGGGCGACGTCGCGCCGCACTCGCTGGGGGTGCTCGACTACCACGAGCACCTGTTCCAGTCGTCGCCGCTGCTCGGCGGTGACGAGATCGACGACGAGGAACTCTCCGGTGCTGAGGCCGGACTGCTGCGCGCCGCTGGTGTCCAGGCGATGATCGAGGCAACCCCGGTCGGGCTCGGGCGCAATGTTGAAGCGGTGGCCCGAATCAGCGCCGCACGCGGCCTCACTGTGGTGCACACCACGGGCGCGCACCATGGCGGCCACTACCCGAAGCTTCCCGAGATTCACGCTGAGCGCTTCATCGCGGATGTGACGCGAGGGTTCCTCTTGGCCGACGGCTCACTGGCGCGGGCGCCAGACGGGTCGCCGGTTCGGGCAGGCGTCGTCAAGGCGGGCATCCGTTACTGGGCGATCGGCGCGTTCGAGCGCAACGTGCTGGAGGCAGTCGCGCAGACCAGCCGTCAGACCGGGTGCGCCGTGATGGTGCATCTGGATTTCGGCTCCGCTGCTCACGAAGTTCTCGACCTGCTCGGCGCACTGGGTGTAGAGCCGCACCGCGTGGTGCTTGCGCACATCGACCGCAACCTCGACCCCGGCCTGCACGCCTCGCTCGCCGAGCGCGGCTCCTATCTGGGCTACGACGGCATGGCCAGGCACAAGGACGCCCCCGACTCCGCGATCCTCGACTGCCTCGAGGCCGCGGTAGCCGCGGGCGCCGGGGAGCGGATCGTGCTCGGCGGCGACGTCGCCCGGCGCAGCCGCTATGTCGCCTACGGCGGTATGCCCGGGCTTGCCTACTTACCGCTCCGTTTCCTGCCGCGAGTGTCCGATCGGGTGGGCGCCGAGGTGTACCGCAATCTGACCGCTGCCAACGGCGCGCGACTCCTCGCCATGCCCGCCTGAGCCCGAGATGGGGATATCTGAGGTCCGCGCTCGCCGGTGTGGATGGGCACGGCGCTTCGTGAGGACGCTGCCGCACGGCTCGCTGCGCGTTTGGTTGACGGTCAGATCGCTCTTCGGTGCCTCGGGGTCGTCGGATTCGTCGCAGCGCTTGCGACGCCCGAGACATGGGGGAAGGCTCGACGAGCGGCCGTCCATGCGAGGATCGCAGCGATCGACGCCCAGGCGACGGTGAATCGCCCGGAGCTCTCCGCCCGTGACCGCAGCCTCGTCATGAACATCGAACCCGCAGCGCCCACCACGAAGAACCCGCCGGCCGCTACAGAGCCGTTCGACAGGAGCTGGCGGCGCCCGCTAGCGACTGATGAAGAGGTCGGCGTTCGCGCGCATTCCTGACTCCATGCAGCCGCCCAGGTCGTTGCCCATCGTCGTCCAGACTTGGGCAGCCGGCCGCGTATAGAGGTTCACGTTGCTGCCGAAGACGTCGACCACTCCGCGCGCGGCTCCTGCCGCAGTCGCCAGACTGCCCACGAGCGCCCCGCCTTGCTTCGTGCCGACCACCTCGCCGAACTTGGTGAGTCCCGCGTTTGTCGCGGCGATGCCACCGTTTACCGCCGTCACGCCGTTGGGCGTCAGGGTGCCGCTCGGGAGGTCGGTGAGGTTGCCGGAACCTCGGGCCGACGTGCTGAGACACGTGCCGAGGAGCGTCGCGGAACCCAGCACCGCGGTGACGCCGTTGTCGAACTTCGTCATGGCGTTGAGCATGCCGTCGCCGCCCCCGGCGATCGACACGAGTGTGCCGATGCCCTTGAGCCCGGCGCTGACCATCTTGAGGAGCATCGCCTTTCCGAGCGCGATGCCGGTCGCCACGACCACGGCCGCGGCGACGATGCGGGCGGCCAGGTTGCTGAACGCGTTGCCGATCTTCTCCCAGATGCTCGGGTAGTCGATGTCGACCTCGACGTGCCGGTCGGTCTCGGCCACGACCCAGGCGGTGACGCCCTGCTGCTCGTCGGCACCGTTCCAACCGTCGAGGCCCTCATCGTCGTGCACGTCGCCGTGGAACTGCACGACGGTGCCCTTGAGGAAACGGTTCGAGGCTCCGCCGGGGCAATTGGCCGGTGTCTTACGCGACGTGCGGTCACCGACGTTGACGGTCACGCAGTTCGCCGCGAGGTCGAGTGTTGCGGGCGCCGAGCGGCCTTGGGCATCGACGGTGAACTTCGGCATCGCTGCAGGTGTGGTGAGGAACGAGTACTGATACGCCGCCTGAGGGGTGAGCCCGGTAGAGACCGTGCCGCCCGGCCGGGTGTTCATCGGTGCGCAACCTCCGTCGTCAGCGATGAGCGCGGCCGACTGCGTCCTGTTCAGCGTCGTGTACGTGCCGCTGTCGTCGCGCGTGCGCACGGTGAGCGGCAATGCCGCGCAGTACTCGAGCGCGAGCATGGCGCGAGAGTCGACGGTGATCGTGGTGCTGTTGTAGTAGAAGCGGCCGCCGTTAGCGTCCGGCGCCGACGCGGAGAAGGCCGGGGCGAGAGTGGGAATGACGGATGGCGCGGCGCGCAGTTCGACGGTCTCGCCCGGTGCGAACGTCGTCGGATCTTTGCACTTCTGGACCGTGGACAGCGTGCGCTGCTGGTACGGAACGCTGAAGGGATTGGAGACGTACGGACGGCTGCAGTCTCTGCGAACGTAGGCGCCCGAGATGACGACGGTGCGTTCCGACGGCGGCAGCTTGCTCAGAGAGATGGCCGGGCCACCCGTGTCGCCGTCGCGGCCGACGTACCCGAGCACCGGGTCGAACGTGAAGGATTTGGCCCAGTCAGCGGAGACCGTGGTCGTCGACCCGTGGGTCAGCGACCAGGAGATTTGGGCCTTCTCGCCTCCGAATGTGCCGTGGTAGCCCAGCCAGTCGTAGGCGGCCTCGGCCCTGACGTATGCGGAGGAGAGAAGGGAGTACGTGACGTCCTTGCTGTAGAAGCCGCTTTCCGTTTTCTGCGGCGAGTTGACGGGTGGCGCGCACTGCTCCTTCTCGGTGAAGCCCATGAGCGAGTGGTCTCGGCCGCCGCCGCTGCCGGCGGGCCACGTCTGGCGCAGCACCACGGTGACGCAGTCCTTGTACCCGAACACGGCGCGCACGAACGTCTCGGCCCGCGGCGCGACCGTGACGCTCATGCGCTCCACCGTGCCCGTCTCCTTGGCCGTTGTCGAGACCGCGGGAGCAAGCTCGGCGGGCGACGGGTAGCTGGTCGTCGCGGCGACCTTGGAGACGACTGCACCAGTCTCGGGCACGGCCTCCACGTCGAGCACAGTGTCGGGTACGAAGCCCAGCGCACCCGAGACGGTGGTGCAGGCGCCGTTCGCCGGCTTGAGTGCGCCGCTCGACGCCGGTCGGGTAGCGGAGACGACCGAGACGCTGCCGCCCGGGCTTGACAGCAACGTGACCGGCTGGCAGTCGGGCACGGCGAACGTGGCGCCGATGGCGCGGTTGCCCGTCATGGTGACCCGTGCCAAATTGCGGAACTGAGGCTCCGGAACGACACCGGTGAACGCCGCGACGTCGTAGAAGCGAATGGGCCTCTCGTAGAGCTGTGGTTCGGCGCGCACATCGACGACGGTGCCCGCGGCGTACCGCGGCTTTCCTGCGGCGAGGTCGGTGCGCTCGTCGGCCGTGGGGCCCGTGGGGCTGGCGCAGTTCGGCATCGTGAGCACCGTGATGGAGCCCTTCACGTCGCTGCGCGTGACGGTTCCCGCCGCAATGGCTGTGTTCGGAGCGACGGTGAGCGTGAAGCACTTCGGCGCCCACTTCGTCGTGGGGAAGAACGAGCCGCTCTTCGTGATCACGAAGGCCGTCGCGCCGCCGCGGCCCGGTGCGCCTGTGACGGGCGTGTTGTTGAAGTACCAGGTGTCGAAGACGTGATTGGTGGGGATGGCACCGGGCCTCAGTCGCACGGTGCTGCCTTCGATGACGCCGGGTGTGCCCCGCGTGGAGCACTTCTCGGCTCCCGCGAGGTCGAGCTTCGCGTCGCCCTGCACCCACACGACCGAGCAGTAGCGGGGGCGAGCCTGTCCGGTGACGCTCTTCGAGGGGGCGTCGTCGCCCGAGGTGAAGGTGACGCTGTACGGCAGGCGCGGACCATCGAGGGTCATGCTCGCCGGGGGCACCGCGAAGTCGCACGCACCGCTCGCGGCGGGCCCGCCGCACCTGACCCCGTCGATGTCGACGTATACCCAACCGACCGGCGCCGTGCCCGAGGTTGTTGTCTTCCACGTCGCGGTGACGGTCTCGCCGACGATCCACCCGGACGGAGCGACGCTGAACCCGGCGGTCAGCTGGGTCGTACGTCCGGCCGCGCTGAACTCCTCGGTCAAGGCGTCGGGGAGATGGTGGGCGTCGCCCGGGTAGCTCGCCGTGACCGTATTCATGCCGCCGGTCGCCGCGCCCGCGGGCAGGGCACAGGGCTGCCCGACAGCGACCTCGCACGACCGGCCCGACGGCCAGACCGTGAGGGTGACAGTTCCCGACGGGGCCGGTGCGCCCGTGTCGGGCACGGTCACGCGGGGCGTCACGGTGAAAGCCTTGCCGCCGACAGCGCCCGCCAGCCCGTCGATCTTCAGCTCACTCGTGTGGCGATCGACGAAGACGGCGTAGCCGTAGGAGATCGGCGCGATGTCCGTTCCGTTGCCGGCGCCGGTCACGGTCAACGGGCGGCGCCCGGCCTCGGTGAGCGTGAATGTCGCAGAGCCCGCGTAGAAGGCGGTGGAACCGAGCCAGCCGAGATCAAGTTGCTCCGCTGTGCGGGTGAGCGAGACCTGGCGCCTGATGCCGTCGATCTCCACGGTCACGGGGATGCTGCGGGTGCTGTCGAGCGGAGTGCCGAAGACGCGCGCCGCAACATCCACCCTCATGAGATTGCCGGTTGTCGCGGCGGTGTGAGTCGTCGAGATGGTCGTCACGGTCTGGCGGGTCGGCGGTTCCACGGTTACGGCAGGGCTCGAGGCAGTCGCGTCGCCGTCGCCATACGGCACGGTCGCGACCAGGCCGCGGGTGCTCGAACGAGTGAGGCTCACGGTTCCCGAGCCGGAGGTGTTCGCCGTCGTGATGGTCACCAAGCCAACCTCTACGCCGCGGTCGTCGGTGATCGTGACGACGGTGCCGGCGGGAACGTCGACCGGCTCGCCGATTCGGGAGAGTCTCACCGTCACGCCGACGTCGCGGCGCCCTGCGCTGAAGATCGTCGAGTAGTCGATGCTCGTGCTTACCGCCGGACCGGTCGCCGCAGGAACCGTGACGACCCGGGGTGCGGATGACACGGACGAGAGGCCGCTCGCGGGCGTGAAACGCACGTGGGCGGTGAGGGTCGTCGGGCCCGAGAGCGGGAGTGAGGCGCGGATGCCGCCGACGCCCGCGTGGTCGAGCCGCACGGTGCCGACGACGCTGCTCGTGCCCGCTGCATCCGTCGCGTAGATCGTGACGTCGCGGACGAGCGAGGGATCGACGTCCGTGAGCGCTACGGAGAAGAGGTTCTGCTCGCCGAGGTACGTGGGCTGCGGGGTGTCGAGCGAGATCGAGGGCTTCCGCACGGTCACGACAGGGAGCGCGTCGGTGCGCGGCGTGTAGTTGTCGTCACCCGAGTACGCGACCCGGTAGCGCAGTTCGCCGCCGTCCGACGGTACGAGGAGAGTGACGGCCCCGCCCGACAGCGAGAAGCTGGTCTGCGGATCACCGAGGCCGAGGGAGATCGGCACGGGTGAGCCCGCGCCGTCGAGGATCACGATGGTGCCGGTCGGCGGCGCGACGCCGGTGGCGGCCGGGTAGCTGACGGTCAGGCGGGTGTCGGTGACGGTGAGTGCGCCGTGCCACTGCGCCGATGCGGGATCTGTAGCGTAGCCGCCCGGCTCGAGGGTCACCGTGCCGGTCGAGCGGAGGTAGATATCAATACCGGAGTTGGGAACGTACTCGGCGTCGATGACGACGGGGGTGCGTGACGTTGGTGTGTAGGTGACCGAGGCGGTGCCATCCGGGCCGACAAGGACGGGCGCGAAGTACTGGCCGGGTGAGGTGAAGCGCACCAGGCCGCTCGCCGGTGTCGAGTCGGAGGCGGGCGACGCAATCGTTGCCGTCAGCGTCACGGGCATCCCGATGGCGCCGGTGCTCGGGGTGCCGTCGGGGCCGGTCGCGCTGATGGTAGTCGTGGTCTCGACCGCGGCGATGGTCGCCGTGAAGTATTCGCCGCCCCATCCCTCGGCCTGGTCCGTCTCGGGAACGCGAACGGCGTACTTGGCCTCGCCGCCCGAGAGGCGCTTCGTGAAGTCGGCCGTGACTTGTGCGGACCCGTCGACGATCGTGAACGGCACCGTGTCGAGCAGCGTGAATGCGCCGTTCTCGAAGCTCAGCAACTCGAGAGTGCGGGCCTCGTCGACGCTCGACGTCACCGTCACGCTCAGCGTCTGCGTCTCGCCCCACGTGAGTTCGAAGTCCTCCGGCGTGAAGATGAAGCTGTTGAGAGAGGTGTTCGCCTTGTAGGCGAAGATGTCCACCGTCGTCTCGGATGGTGCGAAGCCGGGGGCTCCCGGATACATGACCGTGATCGTGGCGTCGCCCGCTGTGAAGCCCTCGGTGGAGAGGGAGAAGAAGTCTCCCGGCGCGGAGGTCGGGATCTCCGCGAACTGCTTGCCGTTCATGAACAGGAGCACTGTGCCCGGCACGACGGTGTCGGGCGAGCCCGTCGCGGTGACCTGCGCCGCGATGTCGAGCGAGTACCCGATGGTCACGCTGTTGTAGACCGTGGCGCTGACCTCGGTGGGCGCGTCGCGGGAAGACGCCTTGATCGGCGCTGGCTCGGCCTGGGGCTCTGGCGCCTTGGACTGCGCGGCGGGCGGGGTGGCGGCAAGCGGTGTGACCGCCTCGGGTGCGGGCGTCGCCTCGGGTGCGGGCTTCATGCCGACTGCGTAGGCCGTGGCGGCCGAGCGGGCAGCGGACACGGCGGCGCTCGCCGGCGCGTAGACGAAGGCGATCTCATGGCTGCCCTCGGCGAGTACGGGCAGCGGCGCGAGCACGGCGGTGAACCGGGACGCATCCTGGCTGTCGACGGCAAGGGCGACAGGAGCACCGAGGGGCGTCTCTCCGTCTAGGAACTGCACGGAACCCGAGCCGTCGGCGCCCGCGACGATCACGGAGGCAGTGATGAGCGGCGAGGCGTCGACCCCGTCGATTGTGAGGGTGAGCTCCGGTGCGACGAGGGTCGGATCGGTGACGGTCTGGGCGGACGCGGGCAGCGGAGCGAGGGTCGCGATGACGGCGAGCACGACGACCATGGCGGTGCGGCCGAGCGCCGGGCGCGTGCCGCGCGACATGAGCGCGCCTACCGAGCGGAAACTCGCCCGGGGCCGGCGTGGCGCATCGGGAGTCGTCGCGCCCGGAGTGAGCACGGCGAGAGCAGCGCCCGTGGCGACCTGCAGCACGACCATCGCGATGACCAGGGCGGCCAGCGAGGCAAGGAATGCGCCGTCGACGTCGGTGCTGTCGTGGGGATCCAGGTAGGCGGCCGCCGCGACACCGCCTAGGCTCGCGATCGCGCCGATCAGGAGTGCCGCGAGCGCGAAGGCGACGAGCGCCCCACGGCGGGTGCGCACGCGGTGCCACGCCTCCCAGAGAAGGCCGCGCATCGAGTTCGGAGCGATGAGAATCGCGGGGAAGACTGCGACGCCCATCGCGATGACAGCGACGAGAGGTGCACAAGGGACGGCCCAGACGAGAGCCCGTCGTGCGCCGGGGGTGACTCGACTCCAGAATCGCTTTACTCCAGTGCCCTCGGTCGGTGCTCCGGAACGGACCGAGCGCACGATGAGTGTCGCAGCGAGGATGAGAAATGCCATCGTGACGATCGGCCAGAGGATGACAGACGAGGCCAGCGCCACAAGGAGAAGCGCGAGAGCTGCCGCGAGACGGGGGAAGGCCGCAACCGCTCGCCGGACAGCCCTGCGGGCGGGTCGAGTCGCGCCGTAGTGGGCGTGCACATTCACGAGGGCGACAAGAAGCACGCCGAGGGGCAGCGCGAGAGCGGAGACGCCGTAGAGCACGACATTGCTGCCGACGCCGAGCGCGAGCGCCCCTTGACCCGTGGTGATCAGCGATGGCGCGAGCAGGCTCAGCGCGAACATCGAGGCGATGGTGATCACGGGCATCGCGACGATTACGGAGAGGGCCGCAGCGGCAGACCGGAGGAGAACCGTGGGACGAAGGCTGGCACGGAGTCGTGAGCGCACGCCGGAGGGAAGGGAGCCGTTCATCGGGGAGGAGCCAATCGTCGTCGGGGAAGCACACCCGCGACGAGGGTCGGCGTGCCGGGAGCGTCCTCAGCGGCACCTGAAACGGCGGATCGGACGCACACACAAGAATATGTAGCGGATTACCCGCCGCACATTCCCCCGTTGGGGTGACGTCGGCTGCTCACGTTCGAGTTCTCCACAGGGCGAGCGTATTTATCGACGGGTTTCGTGCTTTCGCCCCCGCCGAGTCACCTCCTCAGTTAACGTCGCAGCCGTGCCGGGATCCGTTGACAACGAGGGAGGAATTCTGTGAATCACAACAAGATCGGCGCCGCGAGAAGCGGCGTAGATGGCCCACGCACGATGAGCTGTTCGAGGCGAAATGTGTACGTCTCGGCCATAGTCGCGCTGGTGGTCGTCGCGTCGACGCTAGCCGCCACCCCGGCACACGCAGGTGGCAGCGTCGGCGCGGTCGGCACGCATGCGGTCGGCACGCATGCGGTCGGCACGCGAGCGGTCGGCACGCATGCGCTCGGCACGCATGCTGGTGGCACCGATACAGGCGGCATGAGGCGGGCCGGCGTCGATCCGGCCGCCGTCGAGCAGGTGCTTCGCGATGCGGGCGCGGTCGTCGACGTCGGCGTGTCGGCCGCGAGTCGAGACCGGCTCGTCGGCCCGGATGTGGCAAGCCCGGATGCGGCAAGCGCGGATGCGGCAAGCCCGGATGCGGCAAGCCCGGATGCGGCCCGCCCAGGCGGGGCGGCATCCGGGGTCTCGACCGCAGCGGTGTCCCTTGAGTCGGGCCTGGCTGTTGCGACGGGCGCGAACACGCTGCGGATACAGCCGATGGTGGCGCGCGCCGCGAAAGCGATGAGCCCCGGCGGGCTCGCCGTCTACGGCAACACCCCGGAGTCGGCCTTCGCGCTCAGCAGCGCGGAGACGGGCGGCAACGCCGGGTACGTGGTGATAAGCGGCCCCACGGCACCGGATGCCTACCGGTTCATGTTCACTGTCGATGGCCGGCCCGCGGTGCTGAAACTCGCCGCCGACGGGGGAGTGGAGGTCTACTCGTCCTCGGGTGTCCTCGTGAACTCGATTGTGCCGGCGTGGGCGAGAGACGCGAACGGTGCCGAGCTTTCGACGTCGTATTCGGTCAGCCGCAACATCCTCACCCAGCGCGTGAGTCACACGGGCGCTGCCTACCCCGTCGTTGCCGACCCGCGCGTGCGGTGTGACGGGCTGTGGTGCACGCTCGAGCTCACGCGCAACGAGACCCGGCTGCTGGCCGCGAGCGCTCTCTCCCCGGGCATCGCATGTCGCTTCCTCGGTCCGGGAGCCGCCGCGTGTGCGGGCCTACTGATCTCGGGATGGGCGCAGGCGAACATCGCGCTGTCGCGCGGACAGTGCACGGGGGTGCGGGTGTGGCAGGCCAACATGGTCTCCTACCCGCACCTGGCATACATACGGTGCTATGCCTGACGTGGAGCAGCGAGTGACCCGGCGACGCAGCGCCTACCGGGAGGCCACTACAACCGCACCCTTCTCCTACGTGTACTGGGGGGCGACGGTCGTCGAGGTGGCGCTCGCGGTGTGGTCTTGGGTGTGGGCCACAGCCGAACAGCGGTCGATCGCCGGCTGGGTGGTGCTCATCGCTGTCGTGCTGCAGGGGTTCGTCGCGCGGCGGCTGGCTGGGAGGGTTGAACGTCGACGAGCGGAGACGCGCGGCGAGACCACCGATCCGCGTCGGCCAGCTCACGGGTGAAGACAACCATGAGGATGCCCGCCTCCGAAGCGAAGGCGGGCATCCTGTCGTGCGTGGTCTACAGGTCGAGCGACTGGCCGGGCTCGAGCGGGAAGAACTCGCCGCCGCCCGCACTCGTGACCGACGCGACGCGATCGTTCGCCATGTTCTTGCCGATGACCGAGAGCACCATCTCGTGGCTCGGGAAGGATCGGCGCGGGGCGACGACCTTCACGTAGTCCATGACCTCGCCGATCTTGAGCCACGGCGCCCCGACGGGCACGGCGAGCGTGTCTACCGCGACGGGCGGCACGGTGAACGCGTCGCCAGGGTAGAAGACGGTGTCATTGACCATGACGCCGATGTTGTCGATCACGGGGATAGACGAGTGGATCACCGCGTGCTTCTCGCCGAAGAACCTGAGCGAGAACTCGCCGACCGTGATCTCGTCGCCGTCTTTCACGACGGTGATTCCGTATGAGGGGGCGGCGAGTGCGACGCCTTGAGGTCCGAAGATCTTGGCATCGGGGTTCATGGTCAGGATGCGGTCGAGCTGTTCGGGAGTCCAGTGATCGGGGTGCTCGTGCGTGACGACGATGCCGACGACGTTGCGCAATTCGGTCAGCGGCATCGTGAAGGCACCGGGATCGACGACGAGGGTGTCGTGGGACATGTCGAATACGAGAGCGGCGTGCTCGTGTTTGGTCAGCTTCATGTGGCGACAGTACCTGCGCTTCGGCGCAAAGCATTGCACTGTATACCCCCGGGGGGTACCCTCTTGACATGATCACGGATATCGAGAAGGGGGCGCTGCCCCGCAGCAAGATCTTCAAGGGGCGGATGCGCGGCCGCGAGCGGACGATCGGCAACGGAACGCGGTGTCGGCGGGAGCGACGTCGGACGACGAGCTGCTCGCTGGCCGTGGCACGGCAGCCACGGTGACCGGTTGACGCCTCACGGTCGCGAGCCAGCGCGTCGCCCCCGAGCGGGGCTGCCCATTCCGCCGGAGCTCGTGCTCGCCTCCCGCGAGGCCGCCGCCCGGGCACGACGGTGGTCGTCGTGCCCGACGACGCGAGCGTGGGCGTCGTCGATCGACCCGCCCGGTGACCACTCCACGTTCTGCCACAATGAACCGTGCCGACCTCGACGCCCCTGACGATAGTCGTGGCCATCAACCCCTCGGCGTCGTTCGGCAAGAGTCGGAATGTCGGCCCCGCCGTTGTCCGCAGGCTGCGCGACCTCGGCCACACCGTGACGAGCCTCAGCGAACCGAGCTTCGAGCGGCTCCGCGCCGCCGCGACCGCGGCGATCGCCGACGCGCCGGACGCCCTCGTCGTCGTCGGCGGCGACGGCATGGTGAGCATGGGGGTCAACCTCCTGGCGCAGTCCAGCGTGCCGCTCGGCATCATCCCCTCGGGCACCGGCAACGACATGGCCCGAGGCCTGGGGCTGCCCGTGGGCGACACGGCTGCCGCGATCGAGGCGCTCGTGCGGGCCCTCGCGCTGCCGCCCAGGCCGATCGACGCCGGGCGCATCCGCCACACCGACGACGCCACGGGAAAGACCGCCACCACCTGGTTCGCCTGCGTGCTCTCCGCCGGCTTCGACGCCATTGTGAACGAGCGCGCCAACCGGCTCAGGCGCCCGCGCGGCAAGAGCCGTTACCTCGTCGCCCTCGTGATCGAGCTCGCCCGCCTGCGCCCCATCCGCTATCGCCTCGTGCTCGACGGCGTCGAGACGGTGACGGATGCCGCACTCGTCGCCGTGGGCAACAACCAGTCGATCGGCGGCGGTATGCGTGTCACCCCCGACGCCCTCGTCGACGACGGGCTCTTCGACGTGCTCGTCGTCACACCGCTCTCGCGCGTCGCCTTCATGCGCGTGTTTCCACGGGTGTTCGCGGGAACCCACGTGACCGACCCGCGCGTCAGCATCCGGCGGGCTAAGCGCGTGCGCATCGAGGCGGACGGTGTCGCCGCGTACGCCGACGGTGAGCGGGTCTCCCTGCTGCCCGTCGACATCGAGATCGTGCCCGGCGCGCTGCGGGTGCTCGCCGGCGGCTGAGCCACCGCTTGCGGATTGGCCGTTTCGTGAGTGTGTCGACCCTGCGACCATTGCACACATGGACACCCCACTCGACGGCGTGCTGCGGTACGCGGCCTTCACCGCGACACCCGACGGTGGCAACCCCGCGGGAATCGTGCTCGACGCGTCGCGTCTGGACGATGCGGCCATGCAGGGCATCGCGACGGAGGTGGGCTACGCCGAGACCGCATTCGTGATCGAACGGATCATCGGCGGGGATGCCCGACGCAGTCGCCTGCGTTACTTCTCGCCTCTCGCCGAGGTGCCGTTCTGCGGACACGCGACCATCGCGACCGCCGTCGCCCTCGCCGAGCGGGAGGGCGAGGGCGCCTTCCACTTCGACACCCCGGTCGGGCCGATCCGCATCGAGACGACTGTCGAGGAGGGCGTGATGACCGCCTCCTTCACCAGCGTCGAGCCCCGGGCCGCAGAGTTGGACGACGCCGTGCTCGGGTCTCTGCTCCGATTGCTCGGCGTCGATCGCACCGCCCTCCACCCCGGCTACCCTCCGCTGCTCTCGTACGCCGGTAACTGGCATCCGGTGGTGGTGTTTGCCGAGCGGGAGGCGTTCGACGGGTTCAGGTTCGACCCGGTCGCCCTGCGCGCACTCATGGATGCCGAGGGCTGGGCCGGCACGGTCACGACGCTGCGGGCCATCGGGCCCCACGAGTTCGAGGCGCGCAACCTCTTTCCCGTCGGCGCGATCACGGAGGACCCGGCGACGGGGTCTGCCGCGGCATCCGTCGGCGGATACCTGCGCCGGCTCGGCCTCCCCCCGTCGACCGTTGTGATCCACCAGGGCACTCACGTCGGACGGCCCAGCGTGCTGACGGTGACGATCCCGGCAGAGGGCGGCATCGTCGTGTCGGGTTCGGCGGTCCGCCTCGATCCGTCGTCGTAGGGGCGCGCCAGACTGAGGAGATGACCGCACTACAGGGCGACATCACCTTCGTGAGCACCGACGTGCTCGACATCCCGGTCGAGCAGTGTTCGACTGGGATGGACGCGCCGCGTGCATCGTCGCCGCGCTCTGGCCCGAGCGCGTCACCGGGCTCGTGGCCGTCGACGGGTACAACATCCAGAACATCGCGGCATCGCCGGAACCCGCGCCTCCCGCACACGAGAAGACCTACTGGTACCAGTTCTACCTCCAGTCCGAACGCGGTCGTCGCGGGCTCGAGGCGAATCGCGACGAGCTCTGCGGCATGCTGTGGCGCGACTGGTCGCCGACATGGTGGTCGTGCACTCGTACCGGTACCGGCACCGGTACGGGCTCGGCTGCAATGTTCCGCAGCAGTCGCCGCGGGAGTTCACCCGCGCGGTGCTCGACACGAGGCGCTCGCGCGCGGCCGCGACGTGACGGTGCTCAACCGCGGAACCCGCGAGCCGCGCCGTGCCGCGACGCCACGACTCCGTCGGCGACCGCACCCTGCCGGGTGGTCTGGAGGCGAGCGCGGCGGGGGAGTGGCACATCGTGGTGGACACGTGGTCGTGGGCCGCTACGTCTACGTGTCGAGCCGCTCCGTCTATGTGCGATGCCCGTCTCGGCTGAATCGACCCGGCCCCGCAACTGATGCCCAATGAACCCGAGTGGGCCTCGGTTTGTGGGCACCCCGGGCGTATGGCATACTCGTCTAGTTGCTTGCGGCCCCATCGTATAGCGGCCTAGTACGCTGCCCTCTCACGGCGGTAACACCGGTTCGAATCCGGTTGGGGTCACAATTGCCCGGATGCCAATGATTCATTGGCATCCGGGCCTTTTTTGTCTCCGGGCCTCGAGTCTCCTGCGAGCAGCCGGCTGCCTCTAGCTGACCCGCCCGATCTTGACCTCGATCTTCGTCGGGGCCGGTCGACCGCTCTCGACGAAGTAGTCACGCAGCGCGTCGTGCGCCCTGCGGCAGATCACTGGCGCCGGCTCGTCGGTAGAGACGCCGATGCACGCGACCACCTCGGCCACGCCGTCGTGCTCGTGCACGCTCACGAGGTGCATCCCGACCGAGTCGTTGCGCACCGCCTCGACGACCGCACCGACGACCGCGGTCACGAGCGGCGTCGTCGCGTAGACGGTGTGCACGCCCTCGACGTTGCGGAGGAGCTTCGTGAGCTCGGTGGGCACGTCGTCTGGAGTGTCGTCGTTCACTTGGCCTGGCCCTCCTCGGCGCTGAGATCGGTGTCGTGAACACGCACGGTGATGCTCGTGATCCTGAGGGTGGTGTGCTTCTGAAGGGCGTCCAGGGCACGCTCGCTGAACGCGGCGGTGACCCGTTTCTCGTCGAGGCCGTCGAAGGTCGACACCATGACGTGCACCTCCACGTGCGCCTCGGGCGACTCGACATCGCCCTCGAGCCGCACGCGTTCGACCAGCAGCCCCTCCGTCTCGTCTCCCGCGTCGCGCACGAGCGCCCGGACGGCGCCCTCCGCGATCGACAGCACCGCGCCATCCACGTCGTAGGGAATCGGGATGTCGCGCCCCGCGTGTGCCTGCACGCCGATCTGGTCGAGGATCCGCTTGATCCAGTTCTCGTTCTTCGGCGCGAAGCGATGCGCATCCGCGGCCATGACTCGGGGTGCCACCGCGCGGAGCCGACTGAGGGCGGCCAGCGCGTGCTGCGCCGCGGGTGAGGATTCGATGGCGGGATCCCGCGGTTCGCGTCCGCGATCGAGGTAGTCGCTGAGCTCTTCGACGGTGTGGGCGTCCAACGCCTCGTGATCGAGGGGCGCGGTTGTCGACTCGTCGTGGGTGTCGTTCATCGCCAGGCCTCCATCTCTCGCACCAGCGTCTTCCTGCTCCTCGCGAGCAGCCCACGCACCGTCGAAACGGGGTATCCGAGTTCGTCGGCGATCTCCTGATAACCATAGCCAGCAATCTCGCGGAGAACCCAGCACCGGCGCTGGTCCTCCGGCAGGTCTGCGAGCACCTGGGCGAGTGCCTCGTCCAACGACGTCGCGGCCGCGGCGGCCTCAGGGCCGTCAGAGGTGTCTTCCACCTCGTGGTCGTCGATCGAGATCTGCTCGCGTCGTGACCGCAGCCGGTCGACGCTCTTCCGCGTGACGATCGTGATCAACCACGAGCGCACGGATGCGAGGTTCTCGAGGTTGGGAAGCTCTTGCCAGGCCGTGACGAAGGTGTCTTGCACCACGTCTTCGGCGTCTGACGGGCGCACGATGCGCGCCGCGTAGGCGTTTATCAGCGAGCCGTAACGTCGCATGAGCACCTCGAATGCGCGGATGTCGCCGTCGACGGCGCGGCTGGCGACCGTGCGATCGTCGGCGTCGCTCAGTGAGTCGCGTCCGGGAACCGAGACCACAGCGTCCTTTCAATTCTTTTTGCACCCGCCCCAGCGCGGGGCCGGATGCGGTGTTGCCGACGATATCCGACTTCGTCCCGTGACGGCACGTTGAAGCGACGCGAGGAGAGCCGGTGCCGACGTGCCGACTCCCCAGGGCGAGGGAGCCGGCATCCGGGCCGATCGGCCGGTCGACCGATCGGCCCGTCGATCAGCTGCGACGCGGGGCGGCAGGCGCGGCTGCGGACTTGGCCTGCTGTGTCGCCGACTCTGCCTGCTCCCGGATGCTCGGAGCGTTGTCTGCGTGCTGCTTGACCTTCGGAGCCTCGGCCTCTGCCCGGTTGAGCCAGGTCTCCCAGCGGGCCTGCATCGGCTTGATGAGCCCGCCACCGGCGCCAACGATGATGACGCCCGCGATGATCGAGAGCACGGTGACGAGGATCGGAGTGGTCACGGTCGTGGCGATGTCGACCTGGTTGAGGGCGGCCGTGATTCCGATGAACAGGATGAAGATGGCCGCGATGTTCGCGAGCACCTTTCCGTAGGAGAGCCCGCCGAGGGTGTTCTCGATGAGGCTCTTGGCGCCAGCCGCGATCGCGGATGCGATGACGACGATGATGATCGCCACGATGATGCGGGGGAGGAAGCCGATGATGCCCTCGAGGAGGTCGCTCACCGGGTTCGGGCCGAAGACGCCGAACGCGAACTGGAGAACGAAGAGCACCAACGTGTAATAGAGCACCTTGGCGATGATGTCGGAGGCGTCGAGTTTCGAGTTCGCGAGTGCCTTTTTGATGCCGCCGCGCTCGACGGCACGGTCGAAGCCGACCTTGGTGAGCAGCTTCGAGAGCGCCTTTTCGAGCAGCTTGGCGACGATGAGGCCGACGATGAGGATGACGAGGAACAGCAGCGCCTGGGGAACGAAGATGGCAACGGCAGCCAGGGCGTTTTGGAGTGCGGCGGGGAAGTTCACGGGGGACCTTTCGGATGGGTCGAGTGGTTAGGGGGTGTCGGCGCGGGGCCGACGGGTGTTTGGGTCACCCATCGGCCCATCGCCGTGGATCAGGCGCGGTTGTCGGCCTGCGAGGTGCCGGGCTCGACGAGCTCGATCTCCTCGTGGGCGACCTCTTCGCTCACGCGCTGCTGCTCGGTCACGGTCTCCGTGCCGAGCGCGACGCGTTCGACCGGCACGGTCTCCTTGCCGACGACGACACGCTCTGTGGTGAGCACGACCTCGTGCTCCTCCTCGCTGAGGTCGGGTCCGGCGACGGCATCGCCGACGTTCGCCTCGGTGATGGGCTCTCGGGTCAGCGTCACCTCCTCGTGGCTGACCGGCACGGTCACCGTCTCCATCTCGGTGACGATGTGCTTGCGCAGCCGTGCCCTGCCCGTCTGCACGGTCTCCGTGCCGACGTGCAGGCGCTCCTCCGAGCGGGTCATGGCGTCGTCTGTGGTGGGTCCGGATGTGTCATATCCGGTGTTCGTCGTGCGGTCGCCGGATGACGCGGTCGACGTGGCCGACGAGTTGCCGTAGTACGCGTACAGCGACTGCTCCTCTTCGACACTGAGGGCGCCGTCGTCGGCGATGCGCGGTGCGTCCTTGACGAAGGACTTCTCGAAGGGCAGGCGCACCGTGTCACCGTCGAACGAGGCCCCCTCGAGCGGCGCGAAGCTCTCCGCGGTGCCGAAGAGACCGGTCTTGACGGTGAGCCACAGCGGGCGCTGGGTCTCGGTGTCGACGTAGACCTGGCCGACCGTGCCGACCTTGTCGTCGTTGCTTCCGTAGACTGTGGCGCCGATGAGGTCGTTGACGTTGTTGGTGTTGATCATCAGATTTCTCTCTTCTCTTCCGGACGGGCGCGTTTACGCCTCTGGTTAGGAGTCGGTGAAACGGCCGGATCAGTCACGGAAGCACCGTGGCCTTGAATCGGCGGGCCCGGTGTCGTATAAGCGACCGGCTAGCGGTCGCCGGGCACCACGATCGTCGGTCCGCCGAGATTCAGGATGATGTCGTGGACGAGCTTCGCGCCGGGCGAACCGACGGTGTGACGTGCGTCTGGATGGGCGACGAAGACGACCGAGGCGAGGAGTGTCGTGGCGAGAAGGTCGAGTGCGAGGCCGCGCCGCGAGAGCCGGGCCGTGGTCGTCACGTTCGGCGTCTCGGCGTGGACGCGCTCGGTCGCCCGTTCGAGTGCCCCACCGTCGTGGCGACCGTCGGGGCTCGCAAACGCATCGTCGCCCGCGCTTGCCTCGGTGTAGACGAGGGTGAGCGTCTCGCCGAAAAGGTCCGCGTGCGCCGCCGCGAGACCCACCGCGCGCCGGCCGCAGGTCGAGTCGTCGACGAGCACCACCACACCGCTGCGCGAGAGAAGCGGCACGCTCGGGATGAACGCAACGGGGGAGAGTGCGGTCGCGGTCAGGCCGAGGAAGCGCGACCCGAACGCATGGCCCTGGATAAATCCGGTCTTGTGCGTGCCGACGACGAGGAGCGCCGCCGTGCGGGAGGCCTCGACGAGCGACCCGAAGGGGTCGCCTTCGACCAACTCGGTGTCCACCGTCGCGCCGAGCGCCTCGGCTCGAGCCCGTTCCCCCGTGAGCAGGTGCGCGCCGTCTCGGCCGGGGGTGCCCGATCGCCCGTGGGATCTGCTGTGGCTCACGTGCACGATGCTCAGCGCGGCGCCGGCGGCGCGTGCACGGCCGGCGCTCCACTCGAGCGCGGCGCGGCTCGGTTGCGAGAAGTCGACTCCGACGACGATTCCCGATGCCATGATCGACCTGCCTTCCCCGGCGGCACCATCGGGCTCCGCACTCCTCGTGCCATCGGTACCAGCATCTGTCAGGCGGTATGGAGCGGATAGGGCACTTGGTCCTCATCGTGGAACGTCGGGGGCGTAAGCTCCTGCACGACGGGATCGCGGTCATAGCCCCGCCACGCACGATGATTCGAGGCGGGAGCTGTATGACCGACGGGCACGAATTCACTTTTCCAGACGAGACCAGAAGCGAGCTGGACGAGGCGCTCGACGTGCTCGTCGCCAAAGCCAAAGGCGTCCGCGCGACGCAGGGTCGCCTCCGCGCACTCCTCCGGGCCAACCAGGCAGTGGTGCAGCAACTCGACCTCCCCGTGGTGTTGCGGCGGATCGTCGAATCGGCCGTGGAACTGGTGCGCGCGGAGTATGGGGCTCTCGGGGTGGTGTCGCCCGACGGGCGGCTCGAGCAGTTCATCACCGTCGGCATGCCCGACGAGCTGATCGCGCACATCGGCCACCTGCCGGAGGGGCACGGGCTGCTCGGTGCGCTCATCGACGACCCCCGCACCATCCGTCTGCCCGTGCTCTCCGACGACTCTCGCTCGGCGGGATTTCCCGCCGGGCACCCCTCGATGCGGAGCTTCCTCGGCGTGCCCATCAAGGTGCGCGACGAGGTGTTCGGCAACCTGTACCTCACCAACCAGGAGTCGGGACTGTTCAGCGCCGACGATGAACAGCTCGTGACGGCGCTCGCTGCCACCGCGGGCATCGCCATCGACAACGCCCGGCTGTATGCCGAGACCCGCCGTCGGCAGGCGTGGTCGGCCGCGTCCGCGGAGATCACGTCGACGCTGTTGTCGGCGGAGCACAGCGACTCCGTATCGACCGTCGCCACGCGTGTGCTCGACCTCGCCGAGGCGGACGTCGTGTGGATGCTGCTGCCGACGGGTGACGCCGGCGAGTTCGTCATCGAGCGGGCGCGCGGAGCCGACAGCGAGGGGGTCGAGGGAACGACGCTGCGCTCGAGTGAATCGTCGCTGCGGAGCATGCTCGGAGCCGAGCATCCTCAGCTCATCGCCGACTCGGGCGCGGACGCACCCGTGTTGCGCGACGGCCGCACCCTCGGGCCGATGATGGTCGTTCCCCTGGTCGGCCCGGCGAGCGCCCAGGGCGTGCTGCTCGTAGCTCGGATCTCCGGCGCCTCCCGGTTCGCCGTCGCCGATCTCGAGATGGCGGCGGACTTCGCGGGCCAAGCCAGCGTCGCGATGGAGCTCGCCGCGGCACGTGCCGACCGCCAGCGCATGGTGCTGCTCGAAGACCGCGGCCGCATCGCGCGCGACCTGCACGACCACGTCATCCAGCAGCTGTTCGCGACCGGCCTCCAGCTGCACAGCATCGCGGGTCAGGCTGCGGCACGCGACGTCGCCACCGACGTGGTGAGGACCGTCGCCAACATCGACTCGAGCATCGCGCAGATTCGCACGGCCATCTTCGCTCTCAACGTGCGCGACGACGAGCCGCGCACCACGACCCGTCATCGGATCATCGACCTGGTCAACGAGATGTCTCCCGGGTTCCCGTCCACCCCGGCGGTCAGCTTCTCCGGACCGGTCGACCTGGTGGTGACCGATGAGCTCGCCGACGATGTCGTCGCGGTGACGAGGGAGGCACTCGCCAACGTCGTCAAACACGCCGCCGCCCGGCAGACGTCGATCGAGTTGTCGGTCGGCGGTGGGGTGCTCGTGCTGCACGTCACCGACGACGGGGTCGGGTTCGAGGTCGGCGAGCGGCGCAGCGGGATCGCCAACCTGGAAGACCGGGCGACGCGCCGCGGCGGCGTGTTCAGCCTCGAGTCGACGACGAAGGGAACGTGCATGAGCTGGAGTGTGCCCTTCGACGAGGCCGACGACGTCAGGGTGGCGGTCTGATGCTCAGGGTCTTCCTCGTCGACGACCACGAGATGGTCAGGCGCGGCATCGCGGGGCTGCTCTCGTCCGATCCCGGAATCGAGGTGGTGGGCGAGGCCGCGACCGCCGCCCAGGCACGGGCGCGCATTCTGGTGACGAAGCCGGATGTCGCTATCCTCGACGTCCGTCTCCCCGACGGCAGCGGAGTCGATGTGTGCCGCGATGTGCGGGCGGTGGAGCCGGGCATCCGGTGCCTCATGCTGACCTCGTACGACGACGATGCCGCCATCTATGCCGCGGTCATCGCGGGGGCGGCGGGCTACCTGATGAAGGACGTGCTCGGCAGCAACCTCGTGCAGGCCGTGCGTGACGTGGGAGCCGGCCGCTCGCTGCTCGATCCGACGCTCACGAAGAGGGTGCTCGCCCGCATGGCGGGGATCGAGCGTGGCGACGCACGACTCGACTCGCTGAGTCCGAGGGAGCGACAGATCCTCGCGCTGATCGGGGAGGGGCTGACCAACCGTGAGATCGGCGACCGGCTGTCTCTCGCCGAGAAGACGGTCAAGAACTACGTGTCGACGATGCTGAGCAAGCTCGGCCTGCACCGACGCACCCAGGCGGCGATCCTCCACGTAACGACGGAGCCGGGCGCGAGGGCGTGAATTCCACCCTCAAGCGCCCGGCTGCGGGACGACCGTCACACGAGCCAGCGGTTGTTCCGCACGATCGGCAGCGCCTTCCACGTGCGACCGAGGCCCCAGGTGTCTCCGCCGGCGAGGGCGGCGACGACGATGAGCGAGAGCGCGTAGATGATGTGGTAGTCGACGAGGGGGTTTGTCGAGGCGGCGTTGGCCGCAAAGGGCCACTCAGCGAGGTACATGAACACCATGATGACGCTGCCGGCGACCGCGCTCACGCGGGTACCGATGCCGAGCATGACCGCAACGCCGATCGCGATCATGCCGAGCATGAAGAGCACGTCGGATGTCGGGCTGGCGATCGTCGCGAAGAAGGGCTTGAGCGGACCGGTGACGGCCTCGCTGTTGAGGAAGCCCTGGCTCGGGGTGCCGCCGTTGATCCAGGCGCGCTCGGCGGGAGTCGAGAAGCCGAGGCCGAACGTCTTGTCGAGGAAGGCCCAGAGGAAGATGAACCCCGTCGCGAGCCTGAGCACGGCGAGGCTGCGACGGCCGCTCTTCGTCGTGACCACCTCGAGCGGCTGGTCGAGTACCGCCGAAGCGGCCGGGGTTGTGCTGCGGGGTTGCGTGGCGGTAGTCATGTGAGGCCTCCATTGGGATCGGGCCGCGGTGGCCAGGAACCCAGAGTGACGGCTTTGATCGGGCGCGGTTAGTGCCTAAAGTCCCGACGCGTCCACATCGACCCGTATTGCGCAGAATCCCCGTTCACAGGCGGGCGACCCGGCATGCTGGGCACCACCAGTAGGGGTGATTCTCTGTGCCGGCGACCTCGAGCGGCTTCCGACACTCGGGACAGTTCGGGTTTCTGCCGGTGTCATCCATCGCCGCAGACTACGCCTCCGATCGGCTCACCGAAATCCCCCGTCGCGCAATTCGAAGCAGGCACGCCGGCGATGCTCGCTGGGCACTACAACTAGTCCGTCTGCCACCGCGAGTAGTCGGGCTCGAGTGTGGGCAGGTCGACCTCGCGCAGCTGTCGCATCCGTGTCTTCCGCAGTCGCGAATAATCGGGGTCGACGGGCGCCGTCGCCTGGAGGTCGAGCCGCGCCTCGATCACGCCACCGACCTCGCGCCACGCGGCGGCCCGTGCGTCGTCGGCGACCGTCCGCGCGTAGTCCTCGTCGTCGGCGAGTTCCAGGAGTCTGCCGGCGAGTGTCTCGTAGACGAGCGACCGTTCGGTCAGGATATCGTGATCGACCGGCCGGTAGTCGTGCTGGTGACGCAGCGCCCCCACCGCGTGCATCGCCGCGATGGCGTCGATCTCCGTGCGCTGGGCGTAGGCGTACTGCTCGTGCGACATCCGGCGCAGTTCGTCCGAGACGTAGGCCGGAACGTCCAGATCGGTGAGGGTCCGTCCGTTGCGGAGTGCGCCCACGACGATGTAGTTGCGGGTCGCCATCACGAGAGTCGACCGGCTGATGAGCAGCCCGTCTTCTACCGCCCGTTCCGCTCGGTTCTCCACTCCCCGCAGGCTACCGGTCTTCCGACCAGTCGTCGAGATCGGGGTCGGCCCAGCCGGTGGGAGGCTGTTCAATCGGCGGTATGACGCGCGGATCCGAGATCTGCCGCGACCGCTCGCCGAGGGTGGCCACGCACTCGATGTCGACGAGTTCGTCGAAGGTGGGAAACAGCTCGACCGCGATGAGGCCGTTCGTCGACCCGAAGACGATGTCCAGCGACCTGACCCCGTTGTCGGCGTCGACGGTGGGCACCCGCACCGCGACGGACCCTCCATGCCGACCGAGGGTCGTCGCGAGCACGATCAGGGCATCGGCGATGTCCGTGCCGGTGACGAATGTCGCTCCTGCGTACGTCACTTGTTTCATCAAGCCAGACTCTGCCGGAGTGTGAGGCCCGGCAACACCTTGCCACTCACCGGCCGGTACTGTACCGAATCCCGTCAGGGGCCCTATGTCGTCAGGCCGACGTCTTCGCGGCCTTCGCGCCGGGGAGGCTGACCGGGGCGGGAAGCGCTTCGTCGTCGGTCGCGAGCGGTGTGCTCTCCGACGGCTCGGGAACGATCTGCAGGCCGGCCACGCTGTTCGCCGAGGTCATGAGCGCCTCGATCCACAGGCGATTGATCGTGGGGGTACGGCTGCCGAGGTAGGAGTAGATCAGCGGCACGGTGGGGTGCAGCCAGATGGTCGTGCGCCCCTGGCCCGTCACCTGCTCGTTGCGCCAGCTGAAGTGGAACGACTCGCCTCGACGAAGCTTCGCGCCGATCACGATTTGCAGGTGCGCCAGCACGCGATCGTCGAATTCCGCTTTGTAACTTGAGTCGTAAGAGAGTGTTCCCACGCGAAGTCTCCGTATGTCAGGGCTGTTGTCAGGCTGAAGCGAACAAGAGCAACAGCGAAGGCGGCCGTGAAGCCAACTGAAGGAAAGAGTACGTCCAATTCGAGCGCGGGCACTACCAAACGGAGTCGCGAGTCGCCGTAATCGCCGTGCAGCGCTCCGTGACCGAGTCTGGGGCAGGGGATTGATGTAGTGTTGTGGGCTGCGAAGGGGAGTATCCCACCTCGCTGTGATCGTCAACACGAGCTCCACTGCCGCGGCTCCGGTCGCAGCGGCAATTCCGACGGGATTGCGGGAGAGACTTTCGGGTTTCCGCCTGCCCATCCCCCTCCGAAACGGAACACTCCATGGACGTCGAACTGCCCCTTGCGTTCGAAATCGGCTCCTACGCCGTGCTCATCCTCATCATCATCGCCGACCTCGTGCACGCCTACCGTCGGCCACATATTCCGTCGACCAAGGAATCCGGCCTCTGGGTCGCCTTCTACGTCGGGCTCGCGCTCGTCTTCGCGGTGATCATGTTCTTCGTGGGCGGCGCCGAGCACGCCGGCCAATTCGTCGCCGGTTGGCTGACGGAGTACAGCCTGTCGATCGACAACCTCTTCGTCTTCGTCATCATCATGGCGAGGTTCTCGGTGCCGAGGAAATACCAGCAGGAGGTGCTGATGGTCGGCATCATCCTCGCGCTCATCTTCCGCGGCATCTTCATCGTCGCGGGCGCCGCGATCATCGAGCAGTTCAGCGCGGTGTTCTACCTGTTCGGCCTGTTCCTCATCTACACGGCGATCAACCAGGCGTTCACGAGCCATGAAGACGAGGAGGAGACCGAGAACAGGCTCATCGCGTTCCTGCGGAAGCGCATCGCCATCACAGACGAGTACGACGGGGCGAAGGTTCGCACGGTCGTCGACGGCAAGAAGATATTCACCCCGATTCTGATCGTCTTCATCGCGATCGGCACGACGGACATCGTCTTCGCGCTCGACTCGATCCCGGCCATCTTCGGCATCACGCAGAGCCCGTTCATCGTCTTTGCGGCGAACATCTTCGCGCTCATGGGTCTGCGCCAGCTGTACTTCCTGCTCGGCGACCTCATCGACAAGCTCGTCTACCTCAAGTACGGCATCGCCTTCATTCTCGCCTTTATCGGCGTGAAGCTCTTCTTCCACGCCCTGCATGAGAACGAGCTGCCATTCATCAACGGCGGCGAGCACGTCGACTGGGCGCCGGAGATCAACACGTGGACCTCGCTCGCCGTCATCATCGCGTCGATGGCCATCGCCACGATCGCGAGCCTCCTCAAGATCAGGCGCGACGACCGCCGGGCCTCCGTCGAGTCGGGCGGCGGCACGGATGCCCGCTGATGCCGACCTCGGCGACGCGGTAACGACCGACGCGCTGTCGCTCGCCGAGGAGGTGTATCTCGTGCTGCACTACGAGCCGCTCGGCGGTGCGCTGCTACGCAACGGCAAGGTCAACGGCTCGGAGGTGCAGGCGATCTCCGCCTCCAAGATCGTGGATCTCGTCGACGCCGGTGCGGTCACGCTCGAGCGGCCCCGGAGGTCGACGTCGCACTCCCTCGTCGTCGATGGGCAGGCACCGCAGAACCCCGTGCTTGCAGAAGCCCTCGAGCTGCTCGCTGCGCAGCGAAAACAACGCAGCCTCGGCTGGGGCCTGTCGAACCTGGGCGCGACCGCCCCGATCGTCGAGCGACTCGTCGGCCTCGGGATGATTGCGGCCGAACGCAAACCGGAGGCGCCGCTCACCGCGACCGGCCTCGCGGCGCTCGGGGGCAGCCGGGCCGCCCTCGACGCGGCGGTGCTCGACGGCGAGGGGAACGTGGCCGACCGTGCCATCCTCGTGGCCGCCGTCATCCACGCCGCCAAGGTCTGGCGCAACGTCTATCCAGCCAAGGAACGCGCGGAGCGGGAGGCGATCGTCAAGGCACTCGCACGGCTCGGCAGTGCCGCGGCCGCCGAGGGCGGCGACCGGGCGCGCGTCATCGGGCTGCTCGAGGCCGAGGCCGTCGCCGCCTGAGCCTCGCGCGGCACAGCCGCGGCACAGGCGGGCGGGTGGTACCCTCAAGGATGCATTTCGAGCGACTCCTTCTCCTTCGTCGCCGCGACGAGGCCTAGTCACGGCCTACCTCGTCGCGGAGTTCTTTCGTTGGCTGACCACTCGAGAACAAGAAGGACCGCTGCAATGACAATCGTTACTCCCTCCGGTACTGTCCGGCCCAGAACACTGGCCGAGAAGGTGTGGGACGACCATCTGGTCGTCAAGGGCGAGGATGGCTCGCCCGACCTCATCTACATCGACCTGCACCTCCTGCACGAGGTGACGAGCCCGCAGGCGTTCGACGGCCTCCGCCTGGCCGGCCGTCCCGTCCGTCGCCTCGACCTGACGATCGCGACCGAAGACCACAACACCCCGACGCTCGCCATCGACAAGCCCATCGCCGACCTGACGAGCCGCACCCAGATCCAGACCCTCCGCAACAACGCGGCGGAGTTCGGTGTGCGCCTGCACTCACTCGGCGACATCGAGCAGGGCATCGTGCACGTCGTCGGCCCCCAGCTCGGACTCACCATGCCCGGCATCACGGTGGTGTGCGGCGACAGCCACACCTCAACGCACGGCGCCTTCGGCGCGATGGCGTTCGGCATCGGAACGAGCGAGGTCGAGCACGTGCTCGCAACCCAGACGCTTCCCCTCAAGCCGTTCAAGACGATGGCGATCACCGTCGAAGGCGAACTGCGCCCCGGCGTCACGGCGAAAGACATCATCCTCGCGGTCATCGCGAAGATCGGCACCGGCGGCGGTCAAGGCTACGTGCTCGAATACCGCGGCAGTGCCATCCGAGCGCTCTCGATGGAGGGCCGCATGACGATCTGCAACATGTCGATCGAGGCTGGCGCCCGCGCCGGAATGGTCGCGCCCGACCAGGTGACGTACGACTACCTCGAGGGTCGCCCGCACGCCCCGTCCGGCCAGGACTGGCACGACGCCGTGCGCTACTGGGACACGCTCGCCACCGACGACGACGCGGTGTTCGACGCGGAGGTCTACCTCGACGCGAACGAGCTCGAGCCCTTCGTGACCTGGGGCACGAACCCGGGGCAGGGTGTGTCGCTGAGCCAGCCCGTGCCGAACCCGGAGGACATCGTCGACCCGAACGAGCGCTCGGCCGCCGAGCGCGCGCTCGAGTACATGGACATCGCCGCGGGCACGCCGATGAAAGACATCCGCGTCGACGCCGTTTTCATGGGGTCGTGCACCAACAGCCGGATCGAAGACCTGCGCGCCTTCGCCTCGATCATCCAGGGCAAGAAGAAGGCGGATGGCGTGCGCGTCATGGTCGTTCCCGGCAGCGCGCGCGTCCGCATCGAGGCCGAGGCGGAGGGCATCGACAAGATCGTCACCGAGTTCGGGGCGGAATGGCGCTTCGCCGGCTGCTCCATGTGCCTCGGGATGAATCCCGACCAGCTGGCACCCGGTGAGCGCTGCGCGTCGACCTCCAACCGGAACTTCGAGGGGCGACAGGGCAAGGGCGGTCGCACGCACCTCGTGTCTCCACTCGTGGCCGCGGCAACCGCCATCCGTGGAACGCTGTCATCGCCGTGGGATATCGCGGAGAGTGGCCCTTCGACAAGCTCAGGGACCGGGCTGCCGAGCTCAGGGACGGGATCGCCGATCGGCGCGGAGGTGTCGGCGTAATGGACAAGATCACCACCGTCGCCGGCATCGGCGTTCCCCTCAAGCGCTCGAACGTCGACACCGACCAGATCATCCCCGCGGAGTTCCTCAAGCGCGTCACCAAGACGGGGTTCGACGACGCACTGTTCTACGCGTGGCGCCAGGACCCGCAGTTCGTTCTCAACACTCCGCCGTACGCGGCCGCACCCGGCACGGGCGGGCGCGTGCTCGTCGCCGGCGCCGACTTCGGCACCGGCTCGAGCCGGGAGCACGCGGTGTGGGCGCTGCGCGACTACGGCTTCACCGCCGTCATCAGCCCGCGCTTCGGCGACATCTTCCGAGGCAACAGCGGAAAGCAGGGGCTGCTCGCCGCCCAGGTGACCGAGCCCGAGGTCGAGAAGATCTGGGCGCTCATCGAGGCGGCACCCGGAATAGAGGTCGCCGTCGATCTGGTTGCACGTCAGGTGCGTATCGCCGACCTGACAGTGCCATTCGAAGTGGATGACTACACTAGATGGCGCTTACTCGAAGGCCTGGACGACATCGGGCTGACATTGCGGGATGAAGCGCACATAACGGAGTTCGAAGCTCGCCGCGAAAGCTGGCGACCACTGACCCTGCCCGAACGATAGACCGCAGTCCGCGAAACAAGCAGTGAAGGTGTTGGTGAATGAATTCTCTGGTGCAAGACGCCCACAAGGCCGGTGAGAGGGTCGGATTGAAGTCCGACAAGATCGTGATCAACGGTGGCAAACCGCTGCGTGGTCGCATCGAAGTGCGCGGAGCCAAGAACCTCGCCACGAAGGCCATGGTCGCGGCACTCCTCGCCGAGAGCCCCTCCGTGCTGCGCGACGTGCCCGACATCAGTGATGTCGGCGTCGTCACGGGCATGCTCGAGGCCTACGGCGTCTCCGTCACGAAGACGGCGGAGGGCGAGCTGACGTTCGATCCGAGCAACGTGCTCAAGGCGCACTTCTCCAAGATCGACGCCCTCGCGGGCTCCAGCCGCATCCCGATCCTGTTCTGCGGCCCGCTCCTGCACCGCCTCGGCGAGGCGCTCATCCCCGACCTCGGCGGATGCCGCATCGGCGACCGCCCCATCGACTTCCACCTCGACGCGCTCCGCGCGTTCGGCGCCGTCGTCGACAAGAGCTACGAGGGCATCCGCCTCACGGCGCCCCACGGCCTCGCCGGTGCAGACATCGAACTGCCCTACCCGAGCGTCGGCGCGACCGAGCAGGTTCTGCTCACGGCCGTTCTCGCCAAGGGCGTCACCGAGCTCAAGAACGCGGCGATCGAGCCCGAGATCATGGACCTCATCGCGATCCTGCAGAAGATGGGCGCGATCATCAACGTCGAGCCCAACCGGGTCATCTTCATCGAGGGCGTCGACAAGCTCGAGGGCTACAACCACCGCGCGCTGTTCGACCGCAACGAGGCAGCGAGCTGGGCGTCCGCCGCGCTCGCGACCGAGGGCGACATCTTCGTCGGCGGTGCCAAGCAGGCCGAGCTCATGAACTTCCTCAACATCTTCCGCAAGGTCGGGGGCAAGTTCGACATCCACGAAGACGGCATCCGGTTCTACCACCCGGGCACGCCGCTCAAGCCCGTCGTCGTCGAGACCGACGTGCACCCCGGCTTCATGACCGACTGGCAGCAGCCGCTCATCGTCGCCCTGACGAAGGCCGAGGGCGTCTCTGTCGTGCACGAGACCGTGTACGAGAACCGCTTCGGCTTCACCGACGCGCTCATCGAGATGGGCGCCGACATCGTGGTGCACAAGGACGGCCTCGAGTCGATCACGCGCCGTGTTCCGCGCCGTCCGCTCGAGCAGGCGGCCGTCATCACTGGGCCGACGAAGCTCCACGGCGCCGACATCCGCGTCCCCGACCTGCGCGGTGGTTTCAGCCACCTCATCGCTGCCCTCACGGCCGAGGGTCAGTCGACGATCAGCAACGTGGGCATCATCAGCCGCGGCTACGAGCACTTCATCGACAAGCTTCGCGCGCTTGGGGCCGACTTCGTCTACGAAGGCTAGCCCTCAAGTGACAGCAGTGCGCCCGACGGGATCCGAGAAGACCCCCATCTTCCGGCTCCTCGCCGGCATCGCCGTGCCGCCAATGAGCGTCCTCGCGAAGCTCAAGCTCACCGGCGTCGAGAATGTGCCGGCGACCGGCGCCTTTGTGCTGGCCCCCAACCACTACAGCGAGATCGACCCGCTCATCATCGGGGTCGCCATGTGGAAGGTGGGGCGGATGCCCCGCTATATGGCGAAGGCGTCGCTGTTCTCCGTGCCGATCATTGGCCGGCTGCTGCGCGCGTCCGGCCAGATACCGGTCGAGCGCGCGGGATCGATGCGGGGCAGCGATCCGCTCGCCGCCGCCAAGCGGATCGCCGACCAGGGCCTCGCCGTCGTGATCTACCCGGAGGGTTCGCTCACCCGTGATCCCGACCTCTGGCCCATGCGCGGCAAGACCGGCGCCGTGCGCACCGCGCTCGAGCAGGGGATCCCCGTCATCCCTGTCGCCCACTGGGGCACGCAGCTCGTGATGCCGCGCTACGGCAAGAAGATCAACGTCTTCCCGCGCAAGACGGTGAACGTGAGATTCGGCCCGCCGGTCGACCTCTCGGCGTTCGCCGGCCGCAAGCTCGACACCGCGACACTCATGCAGGCGACGGATGTCGTGATGGACGCCATCACGGAACTCTTCGAACAGCTTCGCGGCGAGAAGGCCCCCGCCGAACGCTGGGACCCCTCGCAACACAACCAGAAGGACACCGGGCGTTTTGAACAGTAGCGATCACCTCACTCTCGACGCGAAAGCGAGCAAGGTCGCCGTTCTCGGTGCCGGCTCCTGGGGAACGACGTTCTCCAAGATCCTCGCCGACGGCGGTGCGGATGTGGCGCTCTGGGCGCGGCGCCCCGAGCTCGCCCGCGAGATCACCGAGTCGAAGCGCAACAGCGACTACCTGCCGGGCATCAACCTGCCGCGCAACCTGCGCGGGCACTCCAGCCTCGCCAATGTGCTCGACGGGGCCGAGCAGGTGTACCTCTCGGTGCCGAGCCAGTCTCTGCGTGAGAATCTCGCCGCCGTGCGCGACCTCATCCCGGCCGATGCGATCATCGTGTCGCTCATGAAGGGCGTCGAGAAGGGCACCGGGCTGCGCATGAGCGAGGTCATCTCCCAGGTGCTCGACGTGGCCGACGACCGCATCGCCGTCGTCTCCGGGCCCAACCTCGCGCTCGAGATCGCGAAGGAGCAGCCGACCGCCGCCGTCGTCTCCTCGGCGAGCCTCGCGACCGCGACGCTCGTGGCGATGTCGGCGACCAACCCCTACTTCCGCTCATTCGTCAACACGGATGTCATCGGCACCGAGTTCGGCGGGGTGCTCAAGAACCTCATCGCGGTCGCCATCGGCATCGTCGACGGCGTCGGCTACGGCGAGAACACGAAGGCGTCCATCATCACTCGCGGACTCGTCGAGATGACCGACTTCGCCGTCGCGTACGGCGGCCGGCCGGAGACGTTGTCGGGCCTCGCGGGTCTCGGCGACCTCATCGCGACGTGCGAGTCGTCGCTCTCACGCAACAACACTGCGGGCAGGCTGCTCGGGCAGGGCTACAGCTTCTCCGACGTGATCAAGCACATGAACCAGACCGCGGAGGGCCTCTCCTCGGTCGGGCCCGTGCTCGAGCTCGCGCTCGCCAAGGGCGTCGACATGCCGATCGTGACCCAGGTCGCCGGAGTGCTCGCGGGTACCATGAACCCGCGCGACATCGCACCGCACCTCACAACCGATCCGATGCCGCAGGGGGAGTAAAGCGTGATCACCGCTCTCGCCGACGGGCGACTGCTGGCAGACAAGACCGGTGCGACACCGCCGACCGTCGTCGCGCTGCACGGCTGGGCTCGCACCGGAGCCGACTTCTCCGCAATCGTCGGCGGCCTCGACGCCGTGTCCATCCACCTCCCCGGCTTCGGCATCACCCCCGAGCCGGCCGGGGCGTGGGGAAGCGCCGACTACGCGGACGAGGTGGCCGCCGCCATCGCAGGCTTCGGCCCCGTCATCCTCGTCGCCCACTCCTTCGGCGGCCGCGTCGCCGTGCACCTCGCTGCGAAGCACCCCGAGCTCGTGCGCGGCATCGTGCTGACCGGCGTGCCGCTCGTGCGCCTCGTCGCTGCGCCGCGACCCGCGCTCGGCTTCCGCGTCGTGCGGGCGCTCTCCAGGGCCGGTCTCGTGTCGGCGTCGGTGCTCGAGAAGCAGCGACGCAAGCACGGCTCGGCCGACTACCTCGCCGCGCAAGGGGTCATGCGCGACATCCTCGTCCGCGTCGTGGGGGAGACCTACACCGACGAGCTCGCCGCCATCTCCGCGCCTGTGCGCATGGTGTGGGGCGAGAACGACACCGCGGCCCCGGCCGACGCCGGCCGCGCCGCCTCCGAACTCCTGCGCGACGCGACCTTCCGCGTCGTGCCCGGCGCCGGCCACCTGCTCGAGGGCGACCTCCGGGCGGCCGTGCGCGAAGAACTGCTCTCCCTGATCGACGAGGTATCCGCATGAACCAGCTGTCCCTGCTCTCGCTGCTGCTCGGCGTGGTCGCCGCGGTGCCCATCGCCGGCCGCTGGCTGCGCGTCGCGCAGCGCGAGCACTACATCGCGCCCTGGGTCTCGCGCCTCGGCTGGCTGTGGGTGCGCGTCAGCCCGGTCAACGCCGTGCTCGCGGCTCTCGTCGTGGTGCTCGTGCCGTTCTCGCTCATCCCATCGCTGCGCTGGCTCGCGATCGTCGCGATCGTCGTCGTCGCGCTGCTTCCCCTCGGACTCGGAGTGCGGGGAACGAGCGCGAAGCTCGCCTGGACCGCGCGGCTCAAGCGACTCCTCGTGGCCTGGGTGGTGCTCGTGGCGCTGTTCTCCGCCGCGCTCAACTCTGTGCTCGGCCCGACGGGAATCGCCCTCACCCTCCTGCTCGCGGCACCGATCACGGATGTCGCGCTCGCCATCATGAAGCCGATCGAGAAGCGTCTCTCCCGCAAGTACATGCTGAGCGCCAGAAAGCGCCTGCAGCAGGTGCGGCCCACCATCGTGGCCATCACGGGGTCGTACGGCAAGACCTCCACGAAGGGGTATGTCGCGCACGTGCTCTCGGGAAGCTTCGCCGCGGTCGCGTCGCCCGCGAGCTTCAACAACCTGATGGGGCTCTCGAGCGCCGTCAACAACCGTGTCGTGCCGGGAACGGAGGTGTTCATCGCCGAGATGGGCGTCTACGGGACCGGAGAGATCCGGGAACTGAGTGAGAGCTTCCCTCCCGACATCGCCGCCATCACGACGATCGGCGAGGCGCACCTCGCCCGCATGGGCAGCCGAGAGGTCATCTTCCAGGCCAAGTCCGAGATCACCGAGAAGGCCAAGACCGTCGTGCTGCCGCTCGACCAGCCCGAGCTCGCCGGTCTAGCGGAGCGCTGCCGCAACGAGGGCAAGCGCGTCATCACGGTGTCCACCGACCCGGGGGTCGACGCCGACGTCATCGTCGACGCTGAGGCGGGCACCGTCACCGTCATCGAGGGCGACACCGTCGCCACCGCGGCCGTCGTCATCCCGAGCGTCGGGCACGCCGTCAACCTCGCCGTCGCCGTGGGCATCGCGCACGCGCTCGACATCCCGCTCGCGACGATCGCCGACCGCTTGGGCGCGCTGCCCGACTCGCCACACCGCGCGGAGGTGCAGTACGCCGCGAGCGGCGTCGTCGTCATCGATGACACGTACAACTCGAACCCCGTCGGCGCCGAGCGCGCCCTGCAGGGGGCCGCGGCCATAGCCGCGGAGCGTGGCGGCCCGCTCGTCGTCGTGACGCCCGGCATGGTCGAGCTCGGACACGTGCAGGCCGAGCGCAACGAGGCGTTCGCGGCATCCGTGGCCGCCGCCGGCGGTCTGCTGTTCGCGATCGCCCGCACGAACCGCGCGGCGCTCGTGGCCGGTGCCGGTTCGTCGGCGGTGCGCACCTTCGACCGCCGTACGGAGGCCGTCGCGGCGGCGCTCGACCAGGCTGGCGACCGAGGCGTCATCCTCTACGAGAACGACCTTCCCGACCACTACCCCTGAGCGGGCAC